>JAJCYM010000070.1 GCA_029262895.1 Roseivirga sp. | reverse complement strand
GCTGCATACTACAGATCCCAAGGAAGCTGACAAAGAAGCCTTTGCTAAGGTAATTGATGAAGCCGGAGGTGTTTACTTTCCCGGTGGCCGCCAATGGAGGTTGGCTGACTCTTACCTGAATACCAAAGTCCACACGAAATTGAATGCACTTCTGGAAAGAGGCGGAGTTATCGGAGGAAGTTCAGCAGGTGCCACTATACAAGGCTCCTATTTGGCCAGAGGAGATACAAAGAATAACACCACCATGGTAGGCGACCATGAAGAAGGGCTAGGCTTTGTTTCCAATATTGCCATTGATCAGCATACCTTAGCCAGAAACCGGCAATTCGACATGTTCGAAGTGCTTGATGTCTATCCTGACCTTTTAGGCATCGCCATTGATGAGAATACCGCCATGCTGGTCACTGGTGACGAATTTGAAGTAATTGGTGACACTTATGTGTTGGTGTACGATGGCACGCATTGGGATCAAAAAGCCAATTCTTATGTGGCTAATGCTGATGGAGAAGATAAATTCCACCTTCTGGCAGTTGGCCGAAAATACAATATGAAAGAGCGCAAGGTGGTTCCCCGACAACGCAGAAACTAATCATCCAGACGTGATTGTGAAGGAGAAAATAACCTAGAATTCAGAAGCGCACTTTAACGTTCCCTCGGGATTAAGGACTTACTTTCGTCATTCCTTCCAACCATTAGAATCAAGAATAGCTCATTATTTTGCAATAGTGGTTAATAATTATTTTTATGTTTAACATAAAATATAATACCTTTAGCATAAATTTATGTTTATGCACAACCATGTTATTCGAATCGCAATTCTGGTTACACGCATCGCGATAATACTTCTCTTTTCACTCTATGCTGTCCTGCTGGGAACTGTCGTTTATTGGCAAATTGAACCGAGTGCATTTGATCAGTGGACCATTGCTCAGCCCTTTCATGCAGGTGCCGCAAACTTCAATATCCAGAAAGGAGCCCTCGTCTCAGGAATGACATTTAACGAAATCGGGGTGCCAATGCTGTATTGGTTACTTATTAGAACCTCAGTGTTTTTTGTGCTTACCTGGCTTATCCTAAAAAGAATTCTCAAGGTGCTTATCTCTGTAAATGATCAACGCACCTTCTTCACGGAGAACATCAACCACTTTCAGCGGTTAGCCATGCTTGGAATACTGTTTGCCTTGGTCAGCCTATTCAACTTCGGCACCCTGGATGGGCAAACTATCTTTCATTTTGCTATACCCTTCGAACCATTATTATTCAGCCTTGCTTGCTGGGTACTAGGCGAGATATTCAGAGAAGGCGGGAAATTCAGGGAAGATTCAACCAGCATCATATGAGCATTGTAGTCAATCTGGATGTGGTTATGGCCCAACGTAAGATGAAGCTTAAAGAGCTATCAGCAGCAGTAGGCATTTCCATGACAAACCTATCGCTACTCAAAACAGGTAAGGCCCGTGGTATACGGTTCAATACATTAAATGCTATCTGTGAAGTATTGGAATGTCAACCAGGAGATATCCTGGAATATCGTCCTAACTCTCAATAGTTTATGATCTTTCTCTAACTCCATAAATCCATTTTCAATCCTTAAAATTTAATCTATGAAGTCAAGATATTTTAACCTGTTCGGCTGTATTCTCTTCAGCTTAGTCGTCTATTCTTGCCAATCCACTTCTTCCGAATCAATTCCATTGCCATCAGGTTCTTGCCAGGCCGCCTGGAACGATTCCACCGCTTTGGAATTTGTCGCGCTACTGGAAAAAAGTACTTCACCAGAACATTTAGTCTGGAAGGGTTTCAACCTTGGTGATGGCCCAATTGTCCTACATGCTATTGATACCCTGAAAGAAGAAGCATGTTTAGGCTTATGGAAAAATGGAAAGGTGATCTCATACTCAGAGGTAAGTGAAAAACCTAAACTCTCCACAGCCCTCTATGGTTATCAACTAAATTTTGCAAACCTGACTGACGAAGGGTTGAATAACCCATTGGTTAAAATCTCACAACAACCTGAATCAATCACGACCTGGTTAAATACTAACAATGCCGAGAGCGCTGTCATCATCCCTACTGATTTTCCAGACTTCCCTTTTAAGCTTCCGGCAAGTGTAAAAGTACAATTGGCCATTCATGAGTCATTTCATGTAGAAGTAATGTTAAGGTATTGGTTTACAGAAGAAGGCGCATGGCCGAAATGGGACCAACAGCCCGATAGAAATGAACTGCGCAGCTGCTACTTAAAGGGAGATTCATTAACAACCGAATTCCGGGAAGAACAAATGACTTTGTCTCATATGATTGAAGCCTTACTCGACAACAAAAAAGAGGAAGCAATCGGTTTAGGAAACTCGTTTCTTCAACAAAGAGAAGCGCGTTATGACCTTCTAAAAAATCTGGAAATCACCGCAGCGGATGGAACAAAGTGTAGCTGCGAAGAGGGAGAAGACATTATGGAAATAGAAGAAGGCCTGGCAGATTATGCTAGCTGGACTATGCTTTATGAGGTTGAGGCTGTTTCCAGAAAATCACTCATTCAACGCTATCAGGCAATTCAAAAAGAACCATTCTATTTGACAGGTGCTATGTTGATGCATGCCACAAAATTGATGAACGATAATAACGCTCAACCAATCATTGAAGTAATCTCAAGTTCTTCCAATCAACAAGAAGGAGCCGTGATTCAGCAATTCAAAAAACAACTAATTGCCTTTAGCGAAGGTGATTGACTCAAAATTTCAGACGCTCGACTTAACAATTTCTTTGAGAACCTGTACTGCTAACCAAAGCCGGAATCTCCTATGATTAAGTAGAGTTTTGATTAAAAATCAATAAAGACACTCTCCTTGCTCCTGCCCATTGATATAAATATTCCTGTATGGAAACTTGTAGTTATTTATATTAGAATTAACTCAACCATTATTCTAACATGTCAACCAAGAAACTATTTACTATCCTCTTCGCGGCTTTACTCATTGCTGCCTGTTCTCCTGAAGAAAATAAAAGAGACCAAAACGTCAAAGAAACTTTTTCGATTGAAAAACTTGTAGGAGAAGTCAAAACCGTTCCAGACTCTATTATGGACTACCTGCATGCCCAACACCATAATCATAAGGTTTTGGAGCGCAGAACAGTCCCGGCTGGGTATGAAACCAAGAACCTAAAGAATTGGAAGGACTATGCCGCCAAGGTGGAAGACCTACCCGCTATCAATCCGGGCCCTGGCGAATATGTGCATGTCATGGAAGGCTATAAGCATGGCTACCAGAACCTTGTAATCGGGATAACCGAAACCTTTCCGGGTGGTGCACCTCCTATGCACACGCACAAAGGAGAGGAATCTCATGTGCTGCTTGAAGGCGAAATACTCTATGCATTGGGCGATACACTTTTTACCATTACAGCGCCATATATTGTAAATATCCCACCTATGGTGCCACATGCCTTCAAAAACATTGCTGATAAAACGGCCAATCTGGTTGTTATCTTTCCTACTAATGTCTGGGAATATGATGTTTTAGACTACTTCCCCTTTGAAGAAAAAGAGGGACAGGCTAGCCGGTTCGAAAAGTTTAAATCCAAGCTACAAGCAACCAAATAGAATTTGGGCAGATGTTTGTGTCTTCACAAGCATCTTTCTTTGAGATAGAGTGCTTGAAATCAGATCAGTTCGTTTGTGAGGACACAAACGAAGGCGGCAAAGTGCATTAGACTATCACCCTCTGTCTGCCCTTACCCAAGCCGTTACGCACAGATGGGCTTCATGGGGGATTTCGTTAGCCTACTCATACTTAGTTATGGAACTTGATTCCCTAAAACAGAAGCCTCAAATTCCTTAATGCTTTTCAGGAATTTCTTAGGACTGAGGTAACCCATAATACCAGTACTTTTGGTCAAATCCGAGGAGATAAATAAGGTGCCGGGTAATGATGTGATGCCATGGGCATTGGCAAACTCTAAAGGTGTATATTCTTTACCTTGAAAGTTGAATTTCTCCTCGCTGTCATAGTCCAATTTAATGGGATAGTAATTCTGGTTGATATGGTCTGCAACGGTCGTATTTGAAAATGTTTTTCTGTCCATCACCTTACACCAGGCACACCAGTCGGCTACAAAGTCCACTACAACATGCCTTGGCTCATTCCTCATCAAGCTTTCCACTTCTTTTACTCCCTGCCATTCAACAAGCCCCTCATCTAGAATAGGCTCTTCAGCTCTAAATACAAATGATGAAAGTACAAGAGCCAACACCCAAAACAAGGAGAGGTATGGAATTCGGTTTAAACCGGAGTTGCGGTGTTTTTTTGATCTATGCATTTCAATCAGCGTGTTCTCTAAATTACGGCTCTCCTTCGAATTAAATATCCAAGTGTCTCGGGCACGCCCCCCAAAAGGTAGCAAGGCAGACATTAGGCCATCATTTGAGCTTTTCTAACCAATGGTTTACCCCCTATTAGCTGTTAATTAGATATATCAAATGAGACTTAGACAATTTACCGCTATCCTTGTTTTAATCCTGACAGGCTGGACCAGCCAGGCGCAGACTTGCTGCTCGGGTGGGGTTCCTTTGACCGGCAACCTTGGCTTACCGGTAGGTTCTGTGGGCTCATGGCAATTCTCTCTAAGCTACGACCTTAATGTGCTCAATACGCTTAAGGATGGAACGACAGTACTGGATGATGATACCAGAAAAAGAATCACAAATTCGGCACTAATTGAGATTGGCTATACCTTCAGTTCAAGGTTCTCGATAGATGCCTTTTTCTCTTATGTGCAACAGGTAAGGGAGCTATCACCAATAGGACAGTTAGGCACCACTAACAAGACCAATGGCATTGGAGATGGAGTGCTTTTATTCAAATACCGCTTTTATAAAAATTTTCAGGCAGGCATAGGCGTCAAACTCCCTCTGGGCCCTTCAGACCTCAGAAATGACATCGGACTCAGGCTAGGTGCCGACCTGCAACCGGGCAGTGGAGCTTCCGACCTTATCTATTGGCTAAGTGGCAGCCAACCTTTTAGCAGCAGAAAGTCCATGGCGCTAAGCACTACTGTAATCTATAGGGCAACAGGTCAAAACGATTCTTACCTGGGCCAGCAAATCTATGAGTTTGGCAATGAATTTCAAGCTATTGTAGGCGTTGGAGACCGGTTTCTTATAGGTTCAATGATTTTCGATCCTTCCATTAGCCTTAAGTACAGAAGCGTAAGGCCCGATCGTACTGATGCTGATAATACCTCTATGAACGATGTGCCAAGCACAGGGGGTAAATGGATTTTTCTGCGCCCAGCCCTTACCTATAATATCAATACCGACCTTTCAATACAGTCAAATATTGAATTGCCATTATATGCGAAATTGGTCAACACTCAGGTCACACCTACATTCAGGTTCAATATCGGTCTTCTAATAAGTCTCAATCCACGAAAAAAAGTCAATAATGAAATCACTAACAGGTAAATCTCTCATTTTACTATCATTGATCTTCATATCTACAGCCTGTGGAGAGGAAGAACCTACAAGCGGGGATTGGCTCATTCCTACTAATCAAATTTTTGATGGTGGCCCGGGTAAGGACGGCATTCCAGCGCTCGACAATCCTGAAATGACCGGGGCCGAATTCGCCAGCGCTAGCTTTCTGGATGATACCGATCTTGTGATAGGCTATATCAACGGGGACGATGTTAGGGCTTATCCTCACAAAATATTGGATTGGCACGAAATCATTAACGATGAGGTTAATGGTCATCCGGTTGCCATAACCCATTGTCCTTTGACCAGAACCTCCGTTGGTTGGGAAAGGGAGTACAACGGACTGATTACCACCTTTGGGGTATCCGGACTTCTGTACCAAACCAATTTAATGCCTTATGATAGAACCACAAATTCAACCTGGTCTCAGCAATCACTGAAGGCCGTTAACGGCCCTTTAATTGGCACAGAGGCTAAAACTTTCCATATGGTAGAAACGGAATGGGGTACCTGGAAAACACTATATCCAGATACCAAGGTAGTTTCCGTCAACACAGGGTTTTCCCGAAATTATCAACGCTATCCATACGGGAGTTACCGAACAGCTGAAGGGTTGATATTTGCTGTTACCGTAACAGACAATAGGCTACCCCGGAAAGAAAGAGTGTTAGGAGTAATTGTTAATGAAATGGTAAAAGCCTATCGCTTTGAGGATATTGCAGCAGAGCCAATTATCATTGACGAATTCCAGGGTCAATCCTATACTGTAGTTGGTAGTAGGGAGAAGAACATTTTGATGGCCTTCAAGGAGAAGTTTCTGAATGGAGAGTCTGTCACTTTTGAGATTATTAATGATTTTAATTCTCCTGTTTTCTTGAAAGATCAGTTTGACAATGAATGGGACCTTTTTGGCAATGCAGTTTCCGGACCCAACACAGGAGACAAACTTGAAGCGACCAATTCATTTATAGGCATGGCCTTTTCCTGGGCTTCCTTTTATGGAATGCCGGAGCTTTATCAGCGTCCCTCCGGAGAGACTGGAGGAGAATAAATCAAGCGCTACTCAAGACCCTGATAGGTTTCCAACTCAAACCTGATCTTCCCCTCTTTGATAAAAGAAGTCCATTGGGCGGTAACATTGTTGAAGTCCTTGCTTTCCATACAGGCCAAATGAGACTGTTGATTTTCCCATACCAAATAGGTAGACAGGTGAGTTTCGTTTTCTGCTAACAAGGCTTGCATTTCAATTAGTCCAGCCTGCCTTTTGAAAATCTCGGCAGATTCCTTCGACATGGCTATAACTTCGTCCTTCAATGAAGGATCCTCAATAAATGTTCGCGTAACCACAAAATAGCCCATAATCAATTGGTTGGTTTAACTTTTTCACTTTCAACAGCAATCACCCAAATCGGCATCAAAATGAAAATAACGGATACTGCTCCAAAAATCATCATGTTATTCATGAAAACCGCTATCGAAGCTATAACGAAAGCCGGAACCATAATTATGGCACCCAACCTTCTGGTTTTTCCCGGAATCAACATTATCCCTCCGGCTAACTGAATCAAGCCAAGAAGAGCTGTAAGTGTGGCGTTCATACCCAATGCCTCAAAAAGTTCAACATCTGCCTCTTGTTGTAATACCTTAAAAACTCCTGTGGAGATACTCAACAGGATAAGGAGTATCCAGTTGATTTTGTAAAGAACTTTCATCGCTTTTTTACAAACATGCGCGCTCTCGATTAAAGAAACTTATCGAAAGTTGCTATTCGTTCGCTGGTGCTTTCGAAATTCCGAAGGCCGAAATGAAGTTTCCTTTTTAAAAAGGTTTGAAAAAGATTGTACACTTTCGAAACTGACCAACCCACAAACCTCATTGACTGATAACCCCTGGCTGAGAAGTTCCTTGGCCTTTTCAATTCGTTTCTTTTTTAAATATTGATAGGGTGTAATACCATAGGCCTCCTTGAAAAGTCTTAAGAAATGATACTTAGACAAATACACTTTTTCGGAAATATGAGCAAGGTCTATTGGCTCTGAATAATGTCTGTCGATCAGGATTTTAGCATCCTTGATGCGCTTGTACAAATAAACCTTCGGGTACATATTGGTTTCGGTGATTAAAACACCAGTATCAAAATATAAAAAGAACTAATGAATTTGCGTATCTGGGGAAAAAGAAGAGTTAAAGTGAAGGGCTACGCTGAAAGAATGATATGGAAAAACGATACTTATAATTCAATAGATATAATCATAAAACCTGCACCCAGTCTTCAGATAAGATTGAGTATTGTTGTCTACCTAACATTCCATCTCCTTAAGAATCTGTAACTATGTTTAGTCTTAAGGAATATCAGCGCTTTATTTATAAGGGCTGCCATCGATGACAACCATAGGGTTTTACCAACCCTAATCATTTAAAGAACCAGTCATGAGTATTCGTATTCGCACATTCTTTCTCCTTTTGATGCTTGGTTTTTCCATTCAGGCCAACGCACAGAAACCACAATATTTCAAGTATTTTGAGTTTGCCGACCCCAAGACAGACGACAACCTGATCACCTTGGCTAAAAAGGAAGAGCCTCAAATCGTGCTCTATACCGATGGTGATACGTACACTCAACAAGTGCAATTGCTTAAAGACAAAGGCTATCTAAAAATTGGCACGTGGATCGGTCATCCAACTTTCAAAAATTCGGCAAACAAAAAAAGGGCAATCAAAGAAGCCAAAAAAGTCGGAGCCTCTGTCCTGTTTAGCAGTGCAACCTTTATAGGTACCGATTTTTATGTCTTGCAAAAGAACCCTCCACCCGTGGAAGTAGTTGAGCAACCTGCTGAAACAGCAGCGCCAAGTACAACTGCAAATTCAAGTGACTCACCCAAAATCGGAGTCGAATTGAGAAATTTGACTATAGAAGAACGTCAGGATATAGAGCGCAATAAAGGGGCGTATATTATCAATGTTGTGGATGATTCTCCAGCTTTTGAAGCCAATGTTATCCCAGGTGATATCCTGATAAAAGTCAATGGTTTGGAGGTCAAAGATGCAGACCAGGCCATTATGTTTATTGGCGCAGCTGACACAAGTGAGAACTTAACGCTTACCATAATTCGAAAGAATTCTGAAAGGGAGATCATTGTTAAGTTCTAATCAAGACTTCCCAACTACCTAAGGACATCATTGCCCTTCATGGAAGTATGGAGGTTTTATGAAAGCTTGAGTCTTTATTAAAATCAATTTATCAATGCTACAAGAGTGAAGAGAGCAAAACTCAGCCTTAAGACTTGGCCTCTTTTCATTAATACTTATCTTTCTAGATTAAGACAAGGACCAACACTCAACCCTAACTACTACATGCGATTAGTCTACGTACCAGTTCAAGAATTCAAGAAAATCTTTAGTCAAACCATTTCTAAATAGTCAAAAAGTGGAACGAATCGAAATTCAGCCAGGCTATTCCATTTCACGAGTAATTAAAGGAGGATGGCAGCTAGCCGGAGGACATGGCCATGTTGATGAGCAAACGGCTATTGAAGATATGCGTCAATTCGTGCAAGCGGGCATTACCACATTTGACTGTGCGGATATATATACTGGTGTTGAAGAGTTGATTGGCAAGTTCATCCGCAAGCATAAAGACGAAATAGCGGCTGGTGATTTGGGAAATGTACAAATCCACACAAAGTATGTTCCTGATCATAAAGCACTATCTACTGTCAGTCAAGTGGATACCGAGCGCATTATTAACAGATCCCTTCAGCGTCTGGGTGTGGAAAGGCTCGATCTTGTTCAGTTTTCCTGGTGGGACTATAATATTCCTAACTATGTAGAAACGGCCCTTCACCTTGTCGACTTACAGAGACAAGGCAAAATTCGGCACATTGGTGTTACAAATTTTGATTCAAAACGCATAAGTGAATTGGTTGAGGCAGGGGTGACTATTGCTGCAAATCAAGTGCAATACTCCGTGTTGGACAACAGACCTGAGTATGATATGCAGGCCTTAGCAGAAAAGTTTCATATTCCATTCCTGTGCTATGGCACAGTGGCAGGTGGTTTCCTTAGCAATCGCTACTTAAATGTTGAAGACCCCAAGAAACCATTGGAAAACAGGTCTTTGGTAAAATATAGATTGATTATTGATGAGTTTGGCGGGTATGACCTGTTCCAGGAAGCACTACAGATACTCAGAAGCATTGCCGACAAATACCATGTAGATATTGCAGAAGTAGCCTGTCGATATATTCTGCAAAAACCAATGGTTGGGGGAGTTATAGTTGGCACCCGAAACCTCAAACACCTGGCAAGTCTTCAAAAAATAAGTGATTTTCAATTAGAGGATGAAGACATGGACGCCATTCGTGCTGTTGTGACAAAAGCTGATGGACCAAAGGGACCTGTCTTTGAATTGGAGCGAGATAGAGAAGGCAAACACGGTATCATTATGAAATACAATCTCAATGAACCGAGTATTTAGATGGACCTAGACATTCAAGAAACGGACAGCAAACGATCAATAAGCTTCTATGGAGGAGTTTTTGGCGCACTCCTACCCTTTATGGTGTTTGTTGGCGGTGTAATTACCATTGCCTTATCAGGAGCACCTGATGAACGTGGCTTCTGGCCTGTATTGATTGTGGCCCTGGCAGTGGGTCTTCTTATGGCAAAAGACCGAAAAGAGTTTTCCGAGACCGTAATTGAGGGCATGTCCAATAAGATCGTGATGATTATGATCACCGCCTGGATTCTGGCCTCTACCATCGGTATTCTGATGCAAATTACCGGCTTTGTCGATGCATTGATCTGGACTTCTGCTCAACTCAATCTGGATGGAATCGGTTTTGTGATTGCCACTTTTCTCATTTGCTGTATAGTTTCTCTTTCCACTGGTTCCAGTTTTGCAACCATCTTAATCTGTAGTCCACTACTCTACCCTGCTGGCGGACAGCTCGGTGCTCATTTGCCAACTCTAGCCGGAGCCATTATCGGAGGGGCTACAGTCGGAGATTTTATCGCACCAATCTCAGACACTACTATCGTCAGTGCATTAAGTCAAAAGGTTGAAATAGGGCCAACCGTCAAGAGTCGGATCAAATACATCATTCCTGCCGCATTGTTAGCCTTAGTTGGCTTTGGTATAAGTGCCAGTCTATCAGGAGGCAGCAATGTAGCTGGGGCAACCCTCGAAGGCAGCGTCAAAGGACTCCCTATGCTCCTGGTGCCTGCCTTGATTCTTTTTATGTTTCTCAAAGGCAAGCACCTTTTTGTCGGGCTGTTAACAGGTTTGATGTTTGGAATTGCCCTCGGTTTGGCATTGGGTCTCTTGCCCATGGACAAGCTCATTTCATTGGACTTGGAGAACTTCACCGCCAAGAGTTTTATCATTGATGGCATTAACCGCGCTGTTGGCATCAGCTTCTTCACTATACTTTTAATGGGGTTGGTAGCCACCTTAAAAGCGAGTGGCTTGATTAAGCGATTGGTAGATTTCGCCTCGGTTAGAAGTCACACTAAACGGCATGCAGAACTGTGGATCTCCAGTACCATCAGCGCTGCAGTTTTGCTTACCACGCATAGTGCTGTAGCCATTTTGATGGTCTCCGAGTTTGCCAATAAAACAGGTGACAAAATGGGCATCAGCAAGATCAGAAGGGCGAATCTTCTGAGTTTGGTCGCCTGCACTTTTCCGTTTCTCCTGCCCTACTTTATTCCTGTGATCCTAATGACCAATATGAGTCATTCCGGGGAAGAATTTGGTATTCCCTCCGTGTCTCCTTTGGATATCGGTCTTCACAATTTTGTGTCTTGGGCATTATTGGTGATGGTGATCTTAGTGGTTATATTCGGACTCGGACGCAAAGTAAAAGCCAGTAATGAGTAACAAAGGACTAAGAGACGATCAATTCGAATTATACGACTTAACAGTTGTAGTTGAAAAAATTGATGGCAATTGTACTTGTGAAATGGCTATTGGCGATTGTTTTCACCTGAAAGGTGGTAAACTATCTATGCCGGAAGGCAAAAACTTCTGTGTTTATGCGCTTCAGTCTACCCTTCCTCTCTTACCTGCTAAGCAGCGCAAAAACCACCCTGCCGATTGGATGGAAACCGATGCCAGAGTGGTATGTCCTGATCCTGAATGCAAATTGGTCATGCGCATAGATCGCGAATCAACCAGGGTATTAAATCATGATGATGTGAGCCCAATCGAATGGAATTCTGTTGATCGTTCCAAATAACATACTAACTCAACTCATTTGACAAACCTAGCTAGCTGTCCCGCTAGGGACAACATCTCAGTAATACTCGAAGGCTAGGCCATACCGTGCCGTCAGGTACGGAACAAGGAATTGGATGGCTGTACGCAGGAAAAACCATATATTGTACCTACGGCACAATCGACCTTATGCGTAATCCCTACCCCACAGTCTGTCCCTGATGGGACTTGAGACCATCCACCTCAGTTATGATCAAATTTTTCCGACAAATCCGAAAGCAACTTATGGCACAGAACAAAACAGCTCAGTACTTGAAATATGCCATCGGTGAGGTTTTCTTGGTAGTCATTGGAATTTTGATTGCGCTTCAATTAAATACCTGGAACCAGGGTATTCAAAACAGAAAACTAGAAAAAGAGTACCTCAATCGGTTTATTCTGGACTTGGAAACTGATTCTGAAGATCTTCTTATCGTAATAGAGAAAGCTGCCATCAACATTAAATTGTCGACCCATGTATTGGAAAAGTTGGATGTCCGTATTGATAAAGAATACCTTTCCGATTCACTTTTTATTCATGTAATCTCTGAATCGAACATGGAGAAAAATGCGATCCGTTATGGAAGCTCAATCATCTCCTTTAGTTCGTTTGGAGATGCTATCACCAAGCTCCGATTGAGCAGAGCCTTTGATGTAACCACCGTCACCATCAATGACTTGACCTCTAATGGTAAAATGGAGGTCATCAGGAATAAAGCCTTACGCTCAAATATTCAATATTATTACGGAGTTATGTCCGCACATGAGGACTATAATGCCGTGAGGGTGGCGCCTTCGATCACTTATTTTGATAATCTCCTTAGGGATTTAGCGATCCCCCCATTTAGCAAACAAAGCTTACAGGAAATACAATCAATCAACAATAGAGATCCTCGATTCAAGACTGTCATTCAATACATTATGAAAACAAATTTGGATCTTTTGAGATGGTCTTCCCAAAGAAAGGTTGACATTGAGATGGTAGAAACTGAGATCAGAGAAGAGCTTAACAAGAATTAGGGGTATTTGCCATTGTTGGTGTTGTTCACCAGCAAACAACCAATCGAACTCTTTTCTGAACGCTATTTTTTATTACCTTCTGTACTTCAATTATCATTACTGATAATTCAGGATATCAATGCGCTACAAAGAGTTTAACCGAAATAGAGTACTGGAAATTTGCCTGTCGTTGTTTTGGCAACATGGCTCAGGTGGTGTGGCAATCAGTGATATTGTAGAAGCCACCAATGTCAATCGATTTTCTCTCTATGAGGAGTTTGACAATAAAGAGGGCATTCTCCAGGCTGTCATTGATTTATATAGAGAAAGGTATAGCAATGCAAAACTAGCGTTGCTCAAGGAATCAGGCGCAACTTTGGAAGTTCTAACGAATTTCTATCTGAGTTTTCTTAACCCCAATTATAAATACGAAGGCTGCTTTATCATTCATATTGGAACTGAGCTAGCCGACACAGACCCTGTGGTCAAGGCCAAACTCAAGAAATACCTCAGCGATATCGAAACACTCATTTCAGGGTTGCTCCAAACAGATCCTGAACTAGCGGATCATCACAAAATCTATGCAAAACACTTGGTTGGATTGTTCTGTACTTCCATGAGTTTTTGCCTGATTCATTCAGAAAAAGAACGTCTGGATCATATTACCAATAGTATCAAAATCATCACCAGCAAACATCAAAAACATGCCTCAAGTACTGAATAGTTCATATGAAGAGCTTGTGCAAAAAGCACAAGAATTATTCTGGGTTAAAGGTTATAAAGGAGCCAGTGTAAAAGATTTGGCAGAACACCTTGATGTCAGTACTTCCACCATTTACAATAAGTACTCCAAGGAAATGCTTTTCCTTGATTCTCTGATCTATTATAATCAGACCTGCTCTGATCCCTTCCTTAAAGGGTTGAGAGACAATACCGATGGAATCGAGTCACTACGCCAGTTTTTCTATGCACTGATCGATGCATTATTGGACAAATCCTTTCCAAGAAGTTGTTTGATGGTCAATACTGTAGTTGAACTAAGAAATGAGAACCCGGATGTGGTAAAACTTTACGATCAGTATTTTGATAATCTGGTGACCAGTTACAATGTTGTCTTGGACAAAGCAATCGAAGTGGGTGAGATCAAACATCCTGAGAAAAGAGATGAGTATTCTCAATTCCTGTTAGGAGTTATTTTCAGTTTAAGTATTCTCTTCAAAATTAATGAACCTGATGAATTAAGGCAGTTTGTTGACGAGCAACTGGCCTTTATTAAATGACTTCCTGATAGACGGTATTTTGAGGATTAACCTCACTCTTTAGTACGTCATCCTGAACTTGTTTCAGGATCTAAGTCCCTCATGCTACCAAGAAGACTCTTCACGTTAATCAAACCAGTATCTGAACGCTATTTTTTATTCACTCCGGAGTCGGTTATAGATTTGTCATATAAGATTTAAACAACTAAAAAATTTATAGACATGACTGAAGTAAACGTAACTAAAACGATTCAAATTTCTGCTGACAAAGCTTGGAACAATTTGTCCTCATTCAGAGGCATTGAGAACATTTCACCCATTGAAAGATCAGAAGTAGTAGGCGAAGGCGCTGGCGCCACCAGAACTTGCTACATGCCTGATGGTGCTGCCATTTATGAAACACTAGACAAAGTGGATTCTGCAGCGATGGAATTTCAGTACAGCATCACAGAAGGCCCATTCCCTGTGGAAGGATATGTGAGCACCGTTGCGATCAGCGCAATCGATGGAAATAGCTGTAGCATCTCCTGGACAGCTCAATATGAGGTAAGTGAAGAAGCGGAAGCTGATATGAAAGATCTTTTCGAAGGCTTTTATAACGTAATTATTGACAGCCTTGAAAACCTAGTGAAAAGCAGCAATTGAGGTTTTTTTATCAAGACTACGTTACAAGCCCCTCTTGGGGCTTTTTTATTGCCTCAATTATGGTCTACACGGATTTGCAACGAGCATAACAATCTTTATTATGACTTATGAATCCAATCCACAAGAATTCACAAAAGGATCATAAAAAAGTGTCTCCATTACCATAATAACTCCGTTGATTGGTTTACTCAAAAAATCAAGACAACATGAAAAAATCAAAATCAATGAAGGCCAGTTCAAAACTTATTTTAGGTACGGCCATCTTATTAGTTTTTATCGGCTTCTCGGTTCGTGGACAAGACAAAATTAGCATTAGCACCTTCCCTGAAGATATTTATGCATTGAACACGGACTATGAAAAGCTCATTAATGTCGATTTATATATTGAAAACAAAACCAATGGAATATTGAATGTTAGCGAGTTTAAGATCAAGGTTTTTGATAAAAACGATAAGCTAATAATATCCAAGCGTCTCTCTCATGAAGGGGTAAGCCCGGGAATACTAACCATTCCTAATCGCACAGTCAATGCAGCCAAAACATTGCTCATTTTTAATCCGTTTTATAGCTTTTCCAAAGACATTCCAATAGATCATATCAAGTTTGAAATCATCTTGACGGATGTTTGGACTAAGACATTTGTGGAATCTGTCACTATCCCTGTAAAGGAATATCAGCAAACAATTTCACACAGCTTACCGCTAAAGGGTCTTTCCTTCATAGCCGATGGCAACGACTATTATTCACACCATAGACGATTCGACTTTACCCATATCGCAGCCAAAATTCTGGCGATGGATGAACAATCGAACCGGTACGGTTATGACTTTCAAACAGTTAAAGAGGACGGACAGTTGTATAAAAATGACGGAAAGGAGCTTAGCGACTGGTACTGTTTCGGTCAAAATGTCTATGCCACTGCGGCAGGTACTGTGGTAGATGCGGTAGATGGAGCTGTGGACCCTCGTATTGGAACCCTGGCATTTAACTACCAGACTGATGTGCCTGGAAATGTGAAAATCATGGGCGGCAATTATATTGTGATTCAACACCAAGACAATACTTTCAGCCAGTTCTTCCATTTGAAAAAAGGTAGTGTTCAGGTGGCCATAGGCGATAAGGTCAAGAAAGGACAGCTTATAGCACAGGTGGGTAACTCTGGAGATTCCTTTAAGCCCCACTTGCATTATCAAATTAGCGACTCAAAAAATCTATTTAATAGTGCGGGTCTTCCCGTGTACTTTTCTGATTACTATAAAGTGATGGGCAGCACCTCGGTCAAAGTCAAAAATAATGGATATATAGAAACTGGTGAGTTCGTGAAAAACGATTGAGCTAGATCAGCGAATTGATGACGAGCATTAATTAGCTGGGTTCCGCATGACCTGACGTACACCTTTATGCATATCCTCAAAATCGAATGAATAAATTCTTTCCTTGAGCTGCTTTGCAGCTTCTATAGACGCGTGCCTTCCCTTGTCAGGAATAAAGCCTAAGGCCTCAGCTATGACATCCGGAAATTTAGCAGGATGGGCTGTGGCCAGACAAAGTGTCTTCACTTTATCTGGCTCTGATTTCAGTCGTTTCGCTGCTCTGACTGCTACCGCAGCATGAGGATCAAGAAGATAATCTTCCACTTCATAGACCTGCTTGATCGTGGCAAGCGTTTCTTCATTGGAAATAGAGGTGCTTACAAATCCATCTCTCAGTGCCTGGTGCGTTTCGGAATCAAAAACCACCTTTCCGTTCTTGTCAAAATCACCAATCCATTGCTTCATTTTCTCAGGATTCTCCCCTGTGGCATAATACAAATGCCGCCAAAAATTGAGTGGAATGGTGATATCAATGGCTGAGGATGGTGTTTTGACAATAGGCAGTTTCGCGAATACACCCTCTTCAAAAACACGCTGAAGGCAAACATTCTCATTTGTGGCCACAATGAATTTACCAACCGGCAAACCCATTTTTCTAGCCATGGAGCCAGCGCATAAATTACCAAATGCACCACAAGGCACAGCAAAATCTAGTTGCTCTCCTACCTGATCAACTGTTCTGAAATAGCCATAGAAATAATGCACGGTTTGCATCATCACCCTAGCCCAGTTAATTGAATTTACGCTGGATAGATTTAGCTCCGCCTTAAATTTCTTGTCCGCAAACAAGTCAGCTACCAATTGTTCCAGATCATCCGAGCCATCCGGGCATCCTGCTACACTTACGGCATGCACATTTGGAGCAGTAATGCACGTCATTTGGCGAACCTGCTCTTCGGTAATCAATTCTGGGGGATATAGAATCCAAGCATCCAGGGTTTCTTTGCCAATACAGGCATTAGCTGCTGCCGGACCTGTATCACCAGAGGTAGCGGCCATAATTGTCATTCGCTCTCCCTTCCTTTTCAAAAAGAAGTTAAAGAGGTTCACCACAAAGCCCATCGCCACATCTTTGAAGGATAAAGTCGGACCATGAAACAGTTCCTGAATAAAAATATCTCCATTGGACCCTAGAGCATCAACAGGTACGACATCGGGGTGACTAAAGGATTTGAAGCTATTCTCGATGAGTTCCCTTAAATCCTGCTCCGAAATTACTGAGCGATCAATGAAAAGGGAGAGTATTTCAAAGGTTAATTCTGTATAGGTCATCGACTTCCAGGCGATGAGTTGATCAATGGAGATTTTCGGTAGCTGTTCAGCTACATACAGCCCATTATCAGGGGCACGTCCACTTAAAATGGCTGTTTCGAAATCAACTGGCGAGGCTCCTCCTGTGATACTTATATATTGGGTCATAAGGCAAACATTTTGAGCGGGATTCCTTGCAGATTTCTAGCTGATCTCAGCGAGGTGCTAAGACCATTCTGGTCTAAATATCATCGCTTCGGACTTACAGAAGTAGGCTTAGTCAACTCCTTTACCAACTGATATAAGAACTCCTGTCCTTCATTAAAGGCAGACACCATAATTCGCTCATTAAGACCATGTGCATTACTGCCTCTCTCATCATAGAAGATTCCAGAAACACCAAATGTAGGAATCCCCCCGTTTCGTGTTCTGTATCCATCTGTAGCTCCTGTCGACATGGTTGGGATTACGGGAGTACCTGGCCACATTTTCTCGGTGATGGCCTCAATAGGCCCCATAACAACAGGGTCAAGCGAGGTTGGTTGACTTTGGGTAGTCTCATTCATTGGGGTCACAGTCAAGTCTTCATTATCAAAAATCTCCATCAATTTATCTCTCACTTTAGCTGGATCTTCACCTGGCAAAATTCGGCAGTTTACCACTGCTTTTGCAGATTGTGGCAGCGCATTTTCGGCATGCCCTGCATCAAGCATGGTGGCTACACAGGTAGTATGTAATAAGGCATTGTAATAAGGATTTTCGGAGAGTCTTTCCTCGGCTCCAGCCGCAGGTGGGTTTTGCGTAATACCGATCATATCTTTTGCCAATTGACCTTTTTCCAAATTCGCAGACCGTTCAAAGTAGGTACGAGTGCCATCGTTCAGATTGAGTGGAAAGCTAAAACCTTCAAGATTCAAGATGGCTCTGGCCAAATCATATATAGCGTTATCTTTCTTAGGCCTGGAACTATGTCCTCCAGGATTCTTTACCTCCAATTGAAAACTCTGATATACTTTTTCACTCAGCTGTACCCCATTGAGTATCTTTTCTCCCTTTTTGATCATTCCGCCACCGCCTTCATTGATGGCAAACTCTGCATCCACCAGGTCTCTATGGTTGTCGAGTAACCAGGTAATGCCATTGTGATCTCCACCTTCTTCATCAGCAGTGAGCGCTATAATAATGTCGCGATCAGGAATAAACCCTTCTTTCTTCATTCTGATCAGGTTCGCAATAAAAATAGCCGACATGGCCTTGTCATCCGCCACACCCCTGGCATAATAAAATCCATTCTCCTCTCTGAACTTGAAAGGATCATGGGTCCAATCTTTAATGTCTGCCTCCACCACATCAATATGTGCCATCAGTAACACCGGTTTTTGAGCACCTGAACCCCTATATCTAACCACTAGATTACCTTTTTTGGGATGAGGCCCACCGATAAAAATGTCTTTATCCGGTATCCCTGCTGCTCTTAGTCTAACGGCCATGGCCTCCGCTGCATCGGTAGTGCTTCCGGTAGAATGGGTAGTATTAATTTCTACTAATTCTTTGAAAATGGCTCTGGTTAGTTTTTGATCAACCTGGGCTTCGCCTATTGAACTGATCAAGGCCAGAAGAAAGGTGAATAGTAATGAGGTGGTTCTTAAGGTTTTCATCAAGCCAAAGTCCGAAAACAAAAAAGGAAATCAAAATCCGGCATGAATCAGAAGGCCATGTCTTTTCAGGCCCTCTTATTGATGTTCTGGAAATGCTGGACTGGATGTTTAGTCAAAAGAAAAACTAGACGACCCAATCGTACCATCGGTCAAATCAAACTTCATACTTCTATTTATATTTCGGTTATTTAGTACAACCGAAATTCAACCGAAAGACCATGAAGAAGATTCTCTCCATATATCTACTTTCCTTTATTGCTATTGCCGCGAAGGCCCAAGTCGATCTATCCTACTATTTGCCTGAAGGTGCTTCCTATAACTCGAGCATACCCACTCCACATGCCATATTTGGTCATGAGGTCGGAGAATGGCATGTCACTCATGATAAGTTGGTGAACTACATGTATGCCGTAGCCAACGCCTCGGATCGGGTCACGATAACTGAATATGCACGCACTTATGAGAATAGGCCTCTCCTGCTACTAACCATCACTTCGCCTCAAAATCACCAACGAATTGATCAAATCAAGAGCGATCATCTTAAGCTCAGCAACGGGCAGGCCAGTCAAGTGGATATCCAAAACCAACCTGCTGTAGTGTGGTTAGGCCATAGTGTTCATGGCAATGAAGCCAGTGGGTCCAATTCCTCTCCGCTTACTCTTTATCATTATGCTGCGGCTCAGGGTGCCGACATCGACAAATTGCTAAACGAGACTATAATCCTGATAGACCCTTCCATCAATCCTGATGGGCTGAATCGATTTGCCAGTTGGGTGAATTCTCACAAAAGCCAAAACCTGGTGACGGACCCTAATAATCTGGAGCAAAACGAAACCTGGCCAAGGGGTAGAACCAATCACTATTGGTTTGACCTAAACAGGGATTATATACCGGTACAATTGCCCGAATCCCAAGGTAGAATTGCTAAAATCCATGAGTGGAAACCAAACCTGTATACTGACCATCATGAAATGGGTACGAATTCCACCTTCTTTTTTCAACCAGGCGTACCAAGCCGAGTACATCCATTGATACCCAAAGAGAACTATTCCATCACTGAAAAAATATCCAAGTACTTTCAGAAGGGTATGGATGAAATAAAGTCCTACTACTTTTCTCAGGAAAATTATGATGACTACTACCCTGGTCGTGGACCGACCTATGTCGATTTCAATGGTGGCATGGCTGTACTTTTTGAACAAGGCAGTTCACGAGGCCATGCTCAAGACAGCGAAAATGGGGTGCTTACTTTTCCGTTTGCTATCAGAAATCAGCATCGCGCAGCTTTAGCTTCTGTGAAGGCTGCGCACGAATTGAGGGTTGAACTACTCGATTATCAAAAGAGATACTATGAAGAAGCGCTAAAACTGGCTAGCAATGACCCGGTCAAAGCTTATGTATTCGGTTCCGAAAAGGACCCAGCCAAAGCATTCCGCCTGGCCGAAATTGTAAAGCGGCACGATATCGATATCTACAACCTGCAACGAGAAGTTCGGTCCGGGAATAATACCTATAAACCGGGTTCCAGTTATGTCGTGCCCCTTGATCAGGAACAATACCGCTTGATTCATGGACTCTTCGAAATCAGAAATAGCTTTACCGACAGTCTATTTTATGATGTATCCGCCTGGACCATGCCATTGGCCTTCAATCTTGAATTCAAAGCGATGTCTGGTAGAGAGTATAACCGAAATCTTCTAGGCAATGCGTTTGCCATGGAATCATTTCCAAAAGGTCAAGTGATTGGTGGCAGAAGTGATTATGCTTATGTGTTCGAAGTACATGGCTACTATGCTTATCGCGCAATCAATCGACTCATGGAAGCAGGAGTCCGGGTGAAGGTTGGCAGCCAAAAGTTCACCATGAATGCTCAATCGTTTTCAGAGGGCTCCATTCTAATTCCCATGAGCAATCAAAGTGTGAATCCGAGTGTAATTCATGCCCTGGTGGAAACGATTACCCAGGAAGATGCCATAAACGTTTACAGCTTTAATAATGGTGCCTCAAGTTCGGGACCCGATCTTGGGAGTGGATCATTCGACCTACTTGAAAAGCCAGAAATTCTCATTTTATCCGAAGGAGGAATATCAGGAAATGATGTTGGTGAAACCTGGCATTTACTAGATACACGTTTTAAAATGCGCCCTTCTCTTGTGTCCATGAGTAGATTCAATTCCATCAATCTCGATAAGTACAACACTATAATTCTTCTTGATGGCAACTACAGTGGTGTTTCAAGCCGTGGCCTTGAGAAATTAAGAACATGGATATCAAAGGGTGGCGTAGTTGTCGCCACCAAAGGTGGTTCGCGATGGTTAGCGAATTCCAAAATCACTAATATCACCTTTGTACGAGCGCCCAATCCTCAACAGAAGACTCCGAGGTATAGTGATTTCCGGAATCAATTTGGTGCTCAGGTTATTGGAGGAAGTATTTTCAAAGCACAAATAGACCTTAGTCATCCTTTGGGTTGGGGGTTTTACAATGCTGAAGTACCAGTATTCAAAAGAGGCGTGATGATTATGAATAAATCGAATAACCCTTACGCCAATCCTTTAGTGTATAGCTCAAACTCACTTTGGAGTGGTTATGTACCTGAAGAGAAGCTGCCATTGATTGATAATTCAGCGGCTATTGTCGTGAAGGCTGTCGGACAAGGAATGACGATCAATTTTACTGACAATCCGAATTTTAGAGCCTTCTGGTATGGCACTAATAAGCTCTTTATGAACAGCATCTTTTTTGGTCAGGTCATTAGTGGGGCAACGGCCCGATAGGGACAGTATGCCCTTAAACCGCAAAACATTTGAAGCATACAGTCCTGAAAGTTGAACCTGCTTTAATAGAGCCTAAGAAGTTGCCGATTTAGAAAGTTCCTCCATTGCCTCTACATCAAAGGTCTCCAAATCTACACCTGAAGCATTTTTCACGGCTTCATTTATTAGATCTACAGAAGTGGCCGTTGTTGGCTTATTGTTGGCAAGTATAGCATCGTACTCGGTCATAAAATCGGTAATGTCCAATAACGGGCTATAAGCAATGGTGTGCTGAGCAGCTGCTTGTGCGGCAAAGCGGGCAACATTTACCAGATTGTCGTAATAAGCCTGGAGACTTTTTGGTAAAGCATATTTGTATATGGGCTTAAGCACCTTTGTAACACTATCATCTACGGTGGTATTAAAAGCAGAGCCAGTCAAGGAGGTCCAAGGACATATTTGTTTGTATGGATAAAGTGCTAAAAAACCGCTCCCCTTTAAAGAAAGCAGCCCTAATCCTGCAGAAACAGTTCCAATCACCGGGTTTTCTGTGGCAGGTATATCTGATTCATATAGTGTTGGAATATTGGCTAATGTATCCAATTCCCAAGCCTGCGGAACAGAATCTATAGGATTGTACAAGCTGGTGTAGGCTATTTTATTGTCGGCAATTTCCTTTTCATAGTGCTTCACAAAAGTCGAGTTTCCTGGTGTAGGTCCGGCTGTTGGATAGGTTGAAAGTGATACTACACCGGATGGATCCCAGGAAGAACGCATGTCTGACAGGTATAAAGCCAGGGTTGGAGATAGTGCTCCACCCAAACTATGGCCGGCCACGGCTAACTCTGCGCTGGTAATCGAGTTGGTCGAAATATAGTTCTTGAGTGCATTTAAGAGTGTCACATTACTATTATTCGGGTCCTCCATTGTCAATAGAATATTCAGACCAGTAGCAGTTCCCTGAGAAACGGATCCACCGCTTACCCCGGTAATGCTCTCCCATGTTACGGTAGTAGCTACATCGAAATCTTCATCGATCCATCCGTAAGGTGAATTGGGGTTGGTACCTGCAATGGCAATTATAAACAGTTTTAAGGAAGGACTATAGTAAGCACCCATTGTATTATCAGCGTGAGCCGTGGTGTTATCCCGCTCATTAGCCCAGACAACAGGCCCCCATACAGGAACCCAGTCAGACCCGATATAACCCTGAATAGTGGTGTTGGCTAGAATATCCTTTGAGACCTTTGTAACGTAGGCCTGCATCTCTTGAAATGCCGATTGCCCCCCGCTACCCGAAAAGGTTAATCCACCAGGTGAGTTGGAAGAAAATGAAAAACTATGAATGATTTGAGAGTTACTGTAAGATCCGGCCATGATGATAATTATTAGTTCAATAAATGAAGTCTGACATTCGTAATTCGATGCAGTATTAAATAAGATAAATAATCTAATTAAATACAATTAAATTATTAAATAATTAATAATTACTCGTATTAGATTATTTAAAATCAAATTTTAATATTTATAAATCATTTATCAGAACCTATACCGCAATTCTCTTCTACCCCAAACCCATAGTTTATTCAGGACCCTGCATTTCATCAACAACATCATTGAGATTTCAGTCAACCAAAGATTTGTGGGGAAAATTCAACATCTTTAAGGAGGTGGTTAGCTCTACCGAAGAAGTCCAAACCTCTTTGTGCTAAAACTGAACTCATACATAAAATGAAAGTCCCAAAAGTTATTTTTTACATCATCTCGTTGATATGCCTTATGGTAGAAACTACTGAGGCCCAAGACTGGGCAAACTTAAATCGGTACAAAACAGAAAACGAAAAGCTGACTCCTCAGGCTTCAGGAGAACAGAGAGTGGTTTTTATGGGTAACTCCATTACCGAAGGATGGTCGAATTTTGATCCTGATTTTTTTACTGACAACCCCTATATCAATCGGGGCATCAGTGGCCAAACTACTCCACAAATGCTGGTTAGGTTCAGGGCAGATGTAATCGATCTTCATCCTGCTGTGGTTGTGATTTTAGCTGGCACCAACGATCTTGCCGGTAATACTGGGCCTTCGACCGTGGAAATGATAGCAGACAATATGATGTCCATGGCTGAATTAGCAAAAGCTCATAATATCAAAGTTGTGCTGAGCTCAGTACTCCCAGTCTATGATTATCCCTGGAAGCCAGGTCTCAAACCGGCAGAGAAAATTGTGAGGCTAAATGCAATGATGAAGGCCTATGCCAACAAAAACGAAATGGTCTACCTTGACTATTTCTCTGCTATGGCCGACAATCGGAACGGGCTTAAACCAGAGTTGGGGTCTGATGGTGTGCATCCAAATAAGGCCGGATATGATATAATGGGACCTTTGGCCAAAAAGGCCATAGAAAGGGCACTGGATAAGTAGAAATGGGATATTCCTTAATTTGAGTGAAGAAACATGGCAGACTCCCAATTAGGAACGTGCTATTTTCGCAGAATACCAATAGGCTGAATTACTGGATATGAAACAGACCATGTTGATTTTCGGGGGGCTTTCAATCGCCATTCTTCTTCTTTTCCAATTAAGCAAATTCTCACTGACTAATGGACCAGATTCCGGAGACATCTTTATTATTATCTCGGGCTTACTTTTTATCGCAATAGGATTCTTAATCAACCGCTTTTTTAACCAAGGAAGCAAAAAAGAGATGCGCCTTGTGCCGGATCAGCAGCAATTGAACAAAACCCAATTGAGTAAACAGGAATATAAGGTCCTTTCCTTGATGTCTGATGGCCTATCAAATATTGAAATAGCCGAACGTTTGTTTATAGCGGAAAGCACTGTCAAAACTCATGTATCTAGAATTTTGGGTAAGCTCAATGCCAAAAGAAGAACTGAAGCAGTCAAGATTGGAAGAGACTTACAAATCATCTAAACAACCCCTTTGCAGGCAATAATACTTTAGTTGTAAATAGGGTGGAAATCCTAAAATCATACTTTCGATGGACGTTTTTGGAAAAGCAATGATTTAACATTGATGGTCTTTAAACAAAATTTAAAATCATGAAACGTTACATATTAAGATACGGGCTTATTGCTGGAAGTATCTCCATTGCTCTGGCTATGATCAATTGGTTTTTGATCGCCAAAACCCTTGGTTCTGGGCCATCACAACTTGTGGGTTATCTCTCAATTATTACTTCACTTTTGTGCGTGCCATTGGGAATTAAATACTTCAAGGATAAATTGAACTCCGGAGTAGTTTCCTTCAGTCAAGCCATCAAAATAGGTACTGGGATTACCTTGGTCACCGCAGTCGTTATGTTCTTTTATGGCATGTTGTTTTTTGTTTTCGCTGGAGACAGTTTTGACGCATGGAAGGAAAGCGGAATGACAGAAACCCAGGTGCAGCAAGCTCGAATGCAAGCAGCTGAAATGCCGGATTTTATAGGGACTCCCCTGTTTCAGGGTGTCGTTATGTTTCTTATGGTATTTTTAATAGGTATGATTATTAACTTGGTTAGCAGCAGCATTTTAAAAAGCAAATAGAGAAATAATGGCGAAGTCCAAGAAAAGCACAAGGGAGAAGTTCGAAGAATTCGAGGAGAAGATTCATACAATCACGCCTGAATGGGAGCCCAAATTGGGTAAAGGGAAAATTTTGATTCCAAGTGCCACAGATATAGAGAGACTTATCCTTGAAACTAAATCAGGTGAACTATTGACCAACGACCTTATACGTGAACGATTGGCAAAAGAAAAGGGCGTTCTTACTACTGCCGCAACCCCTACTGGCATTTACCTGAAGTACATCGCCTTGGCTGCAGAAGAAGAAAGGCCAGTGAAAAAGGATCGGGTTACCCCCTATTGGCGGGTGCTTAAACCAGATGGATCAATCAACATTAAACTGCCTGGTGGTGCGGAAAATCAAATAGCGCTGCTCGAATCTGAAGGACATAGTATTGAACCTGGCAAGGGAAAAAAGGCACCTAAAGTAATCGACTTTGAGAAGATGCTATTGAAGTTTTAATTTTGTCGATTCTGAGATTACTGAGTAATCAATCTTCATAATTCGTATATTTATTATAACATAAATCATAGTTATGAAGAAACTCTATATTCTCAGCTCACTCCTTTGTGTCCTACTGTTAACGTCTAGCAGTTTCAATACGGCCAAACAAGACGATATTGATATTACTGGTAACTGGACCGTATCGGTGAAACAAGAATTCGACAATACCGAGTCAACTTACAAGGTCAAGTGCGTCTTCAAACAAAAGAAGAATCGCGTAACTGGAGAAATGGTAATGGAAATGGACAAAATCGAATCGGTCCCAAGAAAAGTCCTCCAAAGCAACATTCAAACTTTAAAAGTCAAAGGTGAAATTATAAATGGCCATCTTCAGTTCACCTATGTCAATTCCAATTCGGAAATTTCACATTTTGGATCGGGTATCATTCGCGTGGAATCTAACCAAGCGCTTAAGGGCAAGTTCGTTGGTTATGGTCCCGAATCCAAAGACGTGATAACCGGAGAAATGGCTTTTGAAAGAGCCAAGTAAATACCTTCAAACCCGATAAGAAACTCATCACCCTACCCCATTTCAATATTTAATTGAACATTTTCATAGTGTCTTCGTACCTTACATAGATTATCAATGTATATAGTAAAGTAGGTATGAGTTCATTTTCAAAATCCCTGGTCGCAGCTTCCTCTAAACCCCTCATTTTGGGCATACTCCAAGAAGGCACTTCCTATGGCTACAAGATTATTCAACGCGTAAACGAAATATCCAATGGACAAATTGAATGGTCAGATGGTATGCTTTACCCTGTGCTTCACCGGCTTGAAAAAGAAAAGTTGATTGAGGCCAATTGGGTGCAATCCGAAGAAGGTCGGCACAGGAAGTATTATTCCATTACGTCTATGGGCAAACAAGCACTTCATGCCGAAAAAGCCCACTGGACTAGCATGAATAATGTTATGCAAAGTCTATGGGCAATCAACCCTTCTACATCAAATAGCTGACAGATGAGTTTAGATCAACGTATAAAAAACTGGAGAAAGTCACTCCGAAAGCATGCCGCCCTGGAAGATGGATTTGTGGAAGAGCTCGAAACTCATTTGCGCGATCAAATTGACGTGTTTATGCACAATGGTCTTGGTGAAGAAGAAGCCTTTGACAAAGCACTTGAAAAACTCGGGAGCATAGACGCCATTGATCACGATGAAAAAATTGCAGTCAAACTGAGTTCCAGCACCTCATTCCTGGGCTCAGGACTTCTGAGCAATTTCATAAAGGTCAGCAGAAGACAATATCTTAAAAACGGTTTATTGAATTCAATCAACCTGGCTGGACTTACCATTGCCTTTTCTGTCATTTTGTTTATTGGGCTATTTATCAATGACGAGCTGAGTTTTGAAAGACATCATCCCGATGCCGAGAAGATCCATCGCCTTGGATATGAGTATATGGGAGAAAATGGGGTCAGTGAAAAACGCGCCTATACTTCCGGCATGTGGGTAGATGTAATCAAAGACGGCCTGCCGGAGATTGAAGATGCTACACGATTCCTAACACTCTCCTATGGTTATATTCGAAATGAGCAAAAAAACGAGTCGTATTATGAGGAAAACATCTATTGGTCAGATTCCAACTTTTTTGACTTCTTTAAATTTGATTTTAAGCTAGGAGATCCACAGGCGCAGCTCAAAAATCTAAGTTCGGTTATTCTAACAGAGAGTGTTGCAAAAATGCACTTTGGAGATGAGAACCCAATTGGTCAGTCACTTCAATATATCCGTCAGGGAAACACGGTTAACTTCACGGTTACCGGTGTAATTTATGATCCACCATCCAATACACAATTTCAACCCAAATATATTGCTCACATAGACGCTTCGGACGCCATATATGGAGAGCAAAGCAGAGGTTGGGCCAAGCGAAACCCAAATCCAGGCTATGTTTTCTCTTTTTTGAAACTTTCGGAAGAGTCAGGAAAACAAAAGGTTCACGATTACCTGAATGATTTTTGGAAAACGGCTATTCCAGAGCAAGCCGAGTTTATGACACCTACGCTTGTGCCACTCGTAGATATCCATTTCAATCCACCAATAAAATGGGAACAGGACAATCCAATTTCCATGAGTTACATCTATGGCCTACTCGTCATTGGTGCATTCATACTGGTGATCGCCATGACGAACTTTGTCAATTTAACAACTGCCCAGGGGAGTAAGAGGCAAAAGGAAATTGGTTTGAGAAAGACATTGGGTAGTTCTAAGAAAAATTTACGCCTCCAGTTCTTTTTGGAATCTGCTTTCCTGACAATTTTGTCCATATTAGCAGCCATCGGAGTGGTTATTGTACTCTTGCCAGGCTTCAACGCTATGATTGAGAAGAACATCAACCTAGGGTCAATCTTCTCTTCTCCAATTACGCTCTCCGCTCTTGTTCTGGTATCCTTACTCATGGCAAGTCTTGCCGGAACCTTTCCTGCATTCTATTTCACACGCCATCTAAGAAATGGTGCAAATCTGGATCAATATTTCAAAACCGAAAAAGCTGGTGCCAGCGGTCGGAGTGCAATGGTGATACTACAATTCGCTGTGGCCATTACCTTGATCATTTGTACGGTAACAGTCTTTAATCAGCTCCAGTTAATCAATAACGGAAAGTTGGGTGAAAACAGAGAGGCGGTCATCGGAATACGAACGTCCAGAATGGGCACGGATCAGCAAGCCCAACGCTATATCAACGAGATCAAAAGCTTACCTCGGGTGGATGCCACGACCCTTGGCATGCATCTTCCAAGGCAAAGCGATTTCGGAAGAATCAACACCAAGTACTTCATCAGAGAGGTAGATGATGAAGCAAGGTTTTGGAATAAATTTGACGCAGATGGGGGCTTTGCAAAAACCTATGATTTAGAAATTCTTGCCGGTAGTGACTTCAGAGAAAATTATGATACCACTTCCTACCTGCTCAATGAAGCAGCTGTTAAGGAGCTTGGCATCTCACCGGCTGAAGCGATTGGACTCTTTATAAAAGAAGACAGCATTGAATATACCTTCGACCATTCCGATGGGGTGGTCATTGGCGTGGTCAAGGACTTTGCCTATAAGTCAATTAAACAAAAGGTAGAACCCCTTGTCATTGCAGCCAATACGCTCGGAGGTGGTGTACTTTCAGTCAAATTAGGTGAAGGTGAAAAACAAGGCTCAATTGCCGAATTGAATGATCTCTGGAATGAAATATATCCGGGACGACCGTTTGAATATTGGTTTCTCGATAAGGAATTCGATCGTCTTTATAAACAAGAACGGAAACTAGGTAAGCTCATACCGATCTTTTCGGGTTTGGCCATCACAATAGCGCTATTTGGTTTGTTTGCGCTTACCGCCTACGTCTCCGATTTAAGAAAGAAGGAAATCGGGATTCGTAAAGTCCTGGGGTGCTCATCGGCAGGAATATTAAAATTACTCAGCCTCAACTATATGAAGACCATTATGATTGCTGTTTTGATCGGCATACCATTGGCCTGGTTTGGCATGGACTATTGGCTAAGCAACTTCACCTACCGTGTTAGTGTTAGCCTATTGGTTGTGTTGGCATCTGTTGGCTTAATCATTTTACTGGCCCTCTTCACCGTGAGCATAAAGTCTCTTAGAGCTGCCAATTCAAATCCTGTAGACAGTTTGAAGTATGAATAGCGCAGGCTTAAGAACACAATGACTTAATAACTAGATGTTTAGGTCTTTACTCTTTGTTTTGTTTTTCTTAAATTAAGGTCGGCTTCGGCCGATCAACCAAAAACTAAACCAATGAAAAGAGTAATGTTCGTATTGCTCCTAGCTTGCTATGCATTAGGGGCAAGTGGCCAGGATTTCTCCGTCCCAAGAGGCTACAAATTTTCAAAAGCAGAAGACTACACCAAACATGAGGCCGACATTGTTAAATGCTTTGACTGGCTCATGGCAACCCCCCCGAGTGAACAGACTACAAAAAGGGAAAAAGCAAGTCAATTTCTGACAGAATGGCTTTTGGGCAGCCCTGTCGTTCATATCGAGTTCAACAAAAAGCTTGTCACCTTTACAGACAACCCTGAGTTGCTAATGGTATTTATGGGCGGTTGGGCCAAGTATGTGATTGAATCGAAAGATGACAACAACAAACTCGAAGGCAACTTCAAAGGTCTGGAAGCAGTAGTTGCATACTATGAGAAAAACAAGGCTCACTTGTCAAAGAATAAGAATATAGAGAAGTATGCCAAAATGAATGCAAAGGGAAAACTGCAAGATTTTGTTGTCTCAAATTTCTAAACGCTAGAGTTGAGTGGGTTGAACAAATGCTCAACCCATTCGACTCTTATTCTACCCTTAATGTTTCTGCAGGATTCATCCGTTGTACCTTAGTTACCTGAGAATTGATAGTTAGCCATGCAATGCCAAGAAGAATGGCTGCAGCCAGCATTAATGTAAGTATGCCAATCGATTCGTGATAACCATATGCAGTATCGAGCAATTGATTAATCACTACCACTGCGGCTGCACTGCCTAAGACAATCGCTATAGCAAGAATCAAAGCAAATTTTTTGTAGACTTCCTTCCCTATCTGGAGCCCTGTCGCTCCCAGTATTTTCTTGATGCCGAAATCTTTGATATGGGAAGAAATGCTCAAAGACACTAAACCAAAGAGTCCCATAGCTGATAGTATTACGGCCAAGGAAGCTGTAAAGACCATCACGTTGCTTATTCCTCGTGCATCTTCGAAGTGAAAATCGAAAACCTCAGATTGTAACATGCTTTCGTATTCGTGATCTGCTATAATAGCATCCCAGGTTTTTCCAATCTCTCCTTGCATGGCTAAGCCTGTTCCTGCCTGCACCTGTATTGTCATATGCGTCATTAGAGAATCTGGAATTACCCTTACCACTGCCGGACTGATTTCTTCATCGAAATTATGAAAATGGAAATCTTCTAACACGCCAATCACTTGAACAACCTTGTCTTTAATTGTCAATGTTTCTTCCAAAGGATTTTCTAAACCAAACCTATCTATAAAGGTTTGGTTGACAATCACTGCACTTGTTTGATCACTTTTGAAATCTTCCTGAAAGTACCTTCCTTCACTTAATTTCAGATCGAGAAGTGATACATAGTTCAATGCACCTTCTATCATTCTCACCGTGATAGTTTCATCATTTAAAATCACCTTCTCAGGATCTCTCCATTCTCCAACAATGCCTCTACTCCCCGCAATTTCTACAATACCAGACTGTTGCATCAACTCATTCCTCAACTGAGGATAGTATTTTTTATTTGGTATGTTGAGCACTACTTTATCATGCTTATCATAACCCCATGCCCTTGACTCGTTTGCCTTGTTCGTACGTACAAACATTATTCCAGCCACAATGGTAACAATGGCTAATACAAACTGGAACGAAAGTAAAACACCCGTAAACCTTCTTTTCTTACCCAATTTTTGATTCCCTCTGAAAATGATGGCTGGCTTGAACGATGATATATAAAAGGCTGGGTATGCACCTGAAACCACTGTGATAAAAAATAGCATAGCTCCCAAAAACAGCCATAAATTACGGTGGTCGAGCAAATTTAAGGTGAAATCGTTTCCTGACAATTTATTGAATTCGGGAAGAAAAAATCCTGATGCTAATAAGCAGCCTATTGCCATAGCGATCAAACAGAGTATTAAGTTTTCGGTCAAGAATTGAACAATCAATTGCCCTCTTCGACCTCCAATAACCTTGCGAACCCCTATCTCTTTCATGCGTTTGGTCGCCATCAATATGGCAATATTTACATAATTGAAGATGGATAAGATTAACATAAACAACCCAATCGAGGCAATCACAACCATTGGCGCCAATGAAAGTTGACGTCCTAAACCGTCAATGACAACATCAGCGTTTTTGGCCATGGTCTCAAGTGGTTGCAGTCCTATTTCATCATACTTCCTATCCAATAGATATCCTCTTTGAACTTCAGCTAAACTTGCAAAGCTTGAGCTCAGTGCATTGATATCTGTGCCCTCAACTGTCTGAACAAATACATGAGCTCTCATCGATTCAAGTTCCTTCCCCTTCCTTACCAGATCAAAATTCACCAGAATATTTGGTCTCATGCTTGAATTCCCTGGGATGTCTTCTAATACACCAGCCACGATAAAATCACGCTTCTCACCACTGAATTCCATTGAAATAGTCTTACCAATTGGGTATTCATCTCCAAAATACCGGATAGCAGTAGGTGTGGAAATCGCAATATTTCGGGGTTCTTTTAATAATTCTTTCTCACCATACTTGAGCGCGAAAGAAAAAGTGTTGAGGTAGTTGACATCAACGAAACAAGCTGATGTGGCGAAAGTACGATCACCAAGTTCAACTGAAACAGATCTGCGACTATACCTCACTATATTCTTAATCGCAGGATAATCTTCTTCCATCAAATCGCTTATCCCAACAGACATAAACCCGTAGCGATTTAGACCTCCGTCTAAAAATGCCGTATGGGTAGTGAGGTAAATATTATCTCCATTTTCATGGAAATCATCTCTTACCAAATTCATCTCTATAAACTTGAAAGCCACCAGACAACAACCAATCGCCATAGACAATCCTATGACATTAATAGTAGATGACATTTTCTGCTTCCAAAGATTTCTAAGACCTATTTTGAAGTAATTCTTGAACATAGCAATGTTGTTTATTTTTCGATTTTGACCTGTTGTTCTCTTAATATTCGCCCATCTGAAAAGCCTTACCACATCCCAGATAAAGGCACGATCGGCAACTCGTTTTCCCTTGTCCTCCAGTCTCCAATAATAGAGCTCATGCGCATCTCCCTGGACCTGCTCCCTCACTTGAGGACTGCAGTACCAGCCCAGGCATCGATCGGCCCATTTAGGAGGCTGTAGTTTAGGATCACTCATGCTGAAAAGGAATATGAAGCTCCGGATGGAAGTTGACCATATAGTTTTTCCCTTACCTCCCTCACCTGATCAAGAGTTGATTTACCGGCCGCAGTTAGATAATAAATTCGTTTTCGTCTCCCGCCTCTGGTATTAGAGGTCCCTCCCATTTCAGACTTAAGCAGTCCTTTGTCTTCAAGTCGGTTCATCACGGCATGTACAGCACTGATATTAACCTCTCTGCCTGTTTGTTCTTTTATCTCCTTCAATACTGATACACCATAGGCGCCCTCGTAAAGCAAACCGACAACAAGCAAGACCAGCTCTTCCAGTTCACCAATGTAAGTTCCTTTCATATCCCAAATATTTTATTTACAAACATAGATCAAATCTATTTAATCTATCCTTGTAAAACAAATAGATGCTCGAAATGACAAAAAGGTTACAGCCATCTACAGTTTGCGTGTAACCTTTTTTAAAGCTAGACGACTATCGGGGCAAGAATCCTTATTTTTAATTTATGGCAGATCAAAAACAGCAAACATTTATGAAGGCCTATCAGGCCTGTCATGAGCCGTTTTTGCGCTACTGCTCCTCCCTCGCCTATGGCAAAATGGATGTGCAGGATTTAGTGCAAGACGTACTGGTATCTGCCTATCATCGATTTGAGAAAATTGAAAATAAGGACCAGTTTTTACACTACCTGATCAGAGCGGCCAAAAACCGATCTATCAGTATTTGGCGCAAACAGCGTCATCAAACTGAGCTTTCTGAGCTTCAAGCCGAAAGACTCTCCTCACAGGGTGTTTCCCCCGAGGTAGTCTTGGACATTCAACTGCTTTATCGCATGTTGGACAAGCTGCCCACTAAGCAACGTGATGCGTTGGTGCTTTTTGAAATAAGTGGTTTTAGCATGAAAGAAATCGCTGAAATTCAAAATAGCAACGAGGGTGCTGTAAAAACTAAAATTAGTAGAGGAAGACAAAAGCTCAAGCACTTAATGCAAGATGAGTCCTCCACTCCTGTTTCCAGTCTATTGCAAACCCTTCAAACGATCACGCTATGAAAAATTACAGCACAGAGGAATTGTTTGAATTGGTAGCAACAGTACCAACGGAACTCTCTCGTGAACAGGTGTCAGGGATTATCAAAACCCTGCCTACTATTTCACCAGGAAATACATGGTTCAAAAATCTCAATTTAAACTCAATTATCATGACAACAACAGCAATTACAATTGTTGGCAGTGCATTATTGTACTTCCTCAATACCACCACTACACCGGAACTCCCAGGTCAGGAGATTTCGGCTCCAGAAATCATCATGACGGATTCTATCAAAACAGCAGTTTCTGAAGAACCTGAAGAAACACCACAGGTGTTGACAGTCACTCCTGAGGATGTAGCAACAACAGATGTCGATCCGGTTGAGCTACAAACAGATTCCAAACCGGTTGAAGCACAAAGCAAGCCCGCGTTAGAAGAAAAATCGGAGCCATCGAATCTGACAGCAACTGTTTCAGAAACCGATCCTACTCCCATTGCATCTAAAAAAGAAAGCATCCAACCAGAGGCAAAGGACGAAATTGGTAAAATCTCACCCGGTGGACTCAGAAAACTAAAGCGCGAGTTTCTCAGATTGATTGCTCAGGACAAACTCACCAAAGACAAAGACGATCGCAATGTTTTGTCTTTCACTACCGATGCACTCATGATCAACGACAAAGAAGTAGCTCCAGTGCTTTATAAAAAGTACGCTGATTTAATGGCCAGCTATAATATCATGCCTGGTGAAAATCAGAAACTAGTTACTCATAAAGACTATATCATGGTCGGCAATTTTGGAAACGATGGTTTTGACGGCCAGGCTTTAGGAAAAAACATGGACATTAAGTTCTCTGGTAATTCTTCTGCAGGTTCTGACCTTTTCGGCAAACCGTTAGACACTATCACTAGTATCCCTAGTCCATCCATACTCTCCCCAGACCTAACAACTATACCAAAGGAAAGTATCATCAATCAGACACGAGGAAATGGCAGTGAGTCACAAGGAAAACTCGAACAGGGTCAAAAGTTAATTGACAGCAATTCTTCCAATAGCCAATTACTAGATACTGGAAAAGAATCGGTCAACATCTTGAATACGAAATCCAATCGTAAACCTACACCGAACCCATCCACAAACCTCATTTCACCATCGAATCCGAATTCATCCAAACCAGCCTTGATGAACACTCGTGAGGTTAAAAAACTCAAAAGGGCACTTTATAGTCAATTGAACGATGATGACATCATCTCAACCAACAGGGATAATGTGAGAATGTTGATCAGGCCTCAAGAAATTGAAGTCAATGGCCAAAAACTAAATGAGAATCAATTCTCAAAGTACGTTGGGATCTTAGACAAGCATCGAGTCCAAAGAGGATTAGATCGGAAAATTCTTATGAGTGTAGATTTCATCTTTGTCGGCAAATTTAACGGTGAACAATTCGATGGCACTATGCAAGGCAAAATGAACTCTGAGACAGTGATCGGAACTATTCTCGAAGAGGATTTGATGAGTCTTTCTATCTTCAACAATGAGGTTATTTCTGCGAACGGATTGTTAACTATAGGCAAATTTGATCACGTTGATGGTGAAGAAACCCCAATTGATTCGGATAAGGTTCAAACCGAATCCAGGTCCGTCCCGAATTTCAAAAAGATTCGTACTTCTGGTGTGGCGGTCGTTTATCTGACCTATGGAGCACAAGATGACATTGAAGTTAAGGTATGGGGAATGCCTATTAAGGATGTCACCACCAAGGTAGTTAACGGACTGCTTAAAATTGACACTAAAGGCACTCCTCAGGGTGAAAGGATCGAAGTTTATGTAACCAGTGATCAACTCAATGATATTCATATCGATGGGGCATCTGAACTTCGTACTGAAAACACGATCAAGGCAGATGAGCTAGTGATTACTTCCGGGGATGTAGGAGCTGCTTGGATGGATATAGACACTAAATCCCTTACCGTAGAGCTTTCCGGTGGAGATTTAGAATTAAGTGGGAACACTGAATACATGGACATAAATTATGGAAGAAATGCCCAGCGAGGCACCTTTCATTATGACCAACTTGAGGTAGAGAGCAAACGTTACTCTTTTGCGGACAACAAAATCGCGAGAGAAAAATTTCAAACATTAAGAGATGATGTAATCAGTTACTTGGGTTCTGATGGTTACATAAAATCTGAAGACGAGCGCATCACCCTGACTTTCACCAACAAAAGCCTAACTGCCAATGGGAAACGAATCAAAGAGTCGAGCCTGAGCTATTACCAAAAAATGCTTGATAAATACGGAATCAAGCTAAGACACAACAGGAAACTCTACATCATTGGAAAACGAGTGATTCTAGCAGATTTAAATGATAATGGTTTTAAGTTTGAGGCTGATGGTGGCGGAGAAGAAATGAAATTGAATAATCCGGATAGCTGGAAAAAACTTGAAGATTACATTTTTGAGAACAACTAAAAAGAGCGGCCAGGCCGCTCTTTTACTTTCTTGAATTTCTAATCTCTCTTATCTTCTCCTTCTAATCTGCTGATACGGAAATACCACTGGTGATTCATTGCCATCCTTGCCAACTGCAGCCACACCGAAGTAGTAATTATCAATTACGATACCCTCAAGTGTATGTGTATTGACTCCCGACACATAGACAGAATTGTCCCAAGTTGGTGACGTGGTAAGTCTCCAATAAATCTTATAGCCTGCAATATTCTTATCATTTGTCTCCGCCCATTGCAATACAGTAGATGGCCTGACGGCCCCACCAATTCTTACATCAGTTGGCTTTGGAGGAGCCCAGGCCAAACCGGCTAATGAAATGGCATTTACGGCAGTCAATTTTTTAGCATATTGAAAGTTCACCCCCTCTACTACATCTCCGTACTTAATTCCGTTTTCCTCACGAATGTTCTGATGTTGACGATTGTAGTTCTCATGCGCTTCCATAATTCGAACACCGGCAAAACCTAGGTCATTAAAAGGCCTATGGTGTCCACCCCTACCAAAACGATCGAGGCGATAAATCATCATAGGATTCATTTCAGGCATGTAATCTTTCACTTGCCTATGGATAAACCTGGCCAGCTGTCGAGAAATTCCATCAACTTCTCCTCCGGAAAATCTCCTCGCCCCTCGTTGCCTGTCAGTCTCATTGGCTGGTACGGGTTCAGAAAAAATTCGGAAGGTTCTGTTGTCAATTACACCATCTACCCCTTCGATATTTCCAATCATATCATTGTTCAAAATGCCGATCATCTCCCAACCGTTGTCCTGAGCATGCTTGGCAAGACCTCTTCCTCCAAATAACCCTTGTTCTTCACCTGAAAGGCCGACAAAAGCTACACTGTGCTTGAATCTGTACTTGGAAAGTACTCTGGCCGCCTCAATGGTACCTGCCATACCTGATGCGTTGTCATTGGCTCCTGGAGCATCTATTTCAAAATTCATGGTGTTTGATGCCCTCGAATCAATGTCTCCGGACATCATCACATAAGAATTAGGGTAGTCGGTTCCTCTAATCACCGCAACCACATTCACAATCCAGGCACTATGAGGGATGCGACTCCCCTCTCTCTTTTCAACAAAATCCCTTTGATAAAACACCTCCAGACATCCTCCACAGTCCTTTGATATCTTTTCGAATTCTGATTTGATCCATCTCCGGGCTGCCCCGATGCCTCTTGTATTAGAAACGGTATCCGAAAAGGTATTCCTGGTACCAAAATTGGCTAAAGTCCGAATATCAGTTTCTATCCTATCGGCAGATGAATTTTGAATAATCTCATAAATCCGTTTGTCCAGTTGAGGCGGTGCCGCTTCCTGGGCAAAAGAATTACTGGTAATAAAAACAAGGGAGAATAATATTAGCCCTGCGAGCGTAGTCTTATTTCTGAGTGGCATGGTTCTGTTTGGGTTGATACAATTGACTGAAATATAGGAAACTATTCCAGCCCAAAGAATAGAAAAATGACTGGTGGCTATCGCTCCCATTCAAATTACCCTAAACCAATCTTACCCAATCTCTTTCTAATTCGATTATTGGTCAATGGCCACCCTAGGCTGAGAAATTTGATCTATCAGCTCTCAATTGATGTTCATTCTCCAGACTATATTGAAATCCCGATTTCCATTGTTAATTCCACTGCTAACAGATTTCAAGGCTTGCCCATTTGTTTCGGGCTGATGCATCAATAGTACGCGAAAGAGGGGCTCTCCTGTAGTCGAGGAACCAGTTGTCCATCCTGTAGAAAGTCCCAGGGGTAAACCATCACTGTCTTGATCATTGTAATTAATGATGTCCAGGGGATTATCAGCATTGCCATTGCCAGTCGGATTAACAAACAAATCTCCAAGCCAAATAAATAGTAGTTTATGCTCTGTAGCTTCTGCCAGCACTTCATCTTTTATATTGATGATATTGTTGGGGTCCAAAGAATTTGTAAAATCGATGGTCAATGTGTAAGTAGTATTTGCCATCAAATCTATTTGCTTTGAAGCAGGAAAATCGCCTCGAAACCCTACCTGATTTGATGTCTCTGCAGTGGTTATTACGGGATTCCCTCCATCAGTCGGAGTAAAAGTCAAAACTACATTTGTTATAATTTCTGGCAGGTTGCTTTCAACAGGCTCAGAGGAATCATCACCACCGCAACTTGAAATGGTAATCAACGAAACCATCAATAAAACCAGAGTAAAGGATTTTTGTATTGTACGCATTCGTCCATGTTTAATTAATGTAACCACATTCGAGGTAAAGGGAACGCTACCAGGGTGATGTGTCCCTATTTCTTTCTGGCTTGAATGTCCTCTCTGCGACTATTTTGTCCCAAACTGAGCCTATCTCATTCCAATAGGCTCTAAAACAACAGTCTTAAAAAGAAAATTTGTACCTACATGTAACATTCAGGCCTTTTGAATTGTCTAATAATTGAGAACGTTAATCAAATTGTAATTCGAGTTGAATTGAGACTCTCCTGGTATTTTGCATCAATGTGGTCAAGGGCGCAATTGAGCTGCTTAATTGATACAAAGAATATTAGATAAAAGTGTTTTTAACATAAGGGTTTTAGCGATTTGATTTGTTAAGTAAATAGAGATTATTCAAAGATTTAAGGATAATTTTTTGCGATTGGAACCAACTTGGTACAATCATTGTCGTATAAGAGAGAAAGGTTAAGAAACAACTATCATGAAAAGGAAAACATTATTTATAACTGCCGCTGTTCTTGCCGCCACAGGTATAGGTATTTACAGCTTGGCCGGAGGCAAAAAGATCAGCCTGCCGAAGAGAAAGAGAGCGACTAAGTAAATACCACATTGGTACTTCCAACCCTCGGGTTGTCAATTATAGATCAATAGCCTCGGTTTTTCCGGGGCTTTTTAGCGTCTCTTAGTTATAAAAAAAATAAGCTGCCAATTTGCATTGGCAGCCCATCTTTTACTAAAACTACTAACTACATAGTATAAAAGTGAATTTCTTCAGGTTACGGACTTTGACTATAAATCATAAATCCATGGTTTATAGCATTGTCAACACAACCTTTACAAAATTCAGTTCACAATAAGGGCTTCTCCCTCATTTGAATTTCATGTCTAAAATGAGCAGACTCATTTTTTCTTATCAGACGTAATCGTAGTAATCATTACAACTCCAAATAAACCCTGATCTCCATATCTGGAAGTTGCCTGGGTTCCTCTGATAGTCCGAACAGTCTTCACTTGTACGGGAGTTAGAATCAGGTTCAATTGTGATAAAGAGCTCCCTGCTACTACTCCGTCCACCACGAATAGCGGTTCCTTGTTGGTAGCGTTTACACTATTGTAACCACTCATATATACCTTTGCATCAGCCCCCGAACCTGCCCTAACCAAACCTCTTACACTTTGCATTACCTCAATCATATTATTGTATTGAGAATAGTCCTTGAGGTTCTGAGGGTTGGACCTAGTCTGATTTGCTGTTGCACCACAGGAAATGATGATCATCGAAAGACCTATCAAGAAGAAGGAACTTGTCGTTTTTTTCATGGCTAATAGGTTATAAGGGCCATAGCCTTCACACTGAAGGCTATGGCCCTTCATTTATTGTTTAGTCAAGGTCATGACTGGTCTTCTGCCAAAGGCACGTCCATCAGCCAGAAAATGCCTCGTAGTCATTTTGAGCAAACCTGCGCAACCAAAAGCCGATCCGCTAGTGATCTGAGGCAGGATCAGTCCAAAAGTGGGGTGAGTCCATGTCTCTTGCCGTGCAGATGTCAAAGCGTCTGTCTCTGGATCGTGAGTCACTATATAGTCCCGACCATCAACCCACCAATCTTCAATTGTGAATTGGTTTTCTTCCGGGCCCGCTATAATCGTCACTATTCTATCCTCTATTCTAGGAGTCGTTGCGCTTGGGTAATTGTTATCAGTTGTAATCACCCAAGTACCAACAATTTCGGAGGCAAGCACTGCCGGATCCGGACAAGCCACCGTCAATTGAAAAAGAAAAGCTTGCTTCAAACCGGTGTTGGCTGGCTGGAAAATTTCGAACCTGGTATTACCACCAGTCACCGTGGTTATTCCCCCATCTGAAGAAACATCAAGCGCATTGGCATTGTAAACTGTGCCATCAGCTGTAGTTACCTCTCCAAAAAAGTTAAAGGATTCTCCAAACTCAAGATCTCTTCCCAGAGCCGTCCTAATGTCAGCTGCCTGAACTACTAAATTCGAAGGAAAACTCGTAACGGCATCTCCTATTTGAATTGTGTCCGTAGCCGTGATCAAACCAACCGTATAGGAAATGGCTGTGTTATTCGGATCAACTACTGGAGCCTCAAAGGTTCCTGTATTAGGATCAACCCCTTTGATAACCATCCTTTCCCGAACATTGTCAAACTGTATCATCCCTCCCCTTTGCAGGTTGGTTAGGGCCTCGTTGCGTACCTTTTTAAAATCACTAGGGTCGCTGCATCCAAAAACCATTGCCAACATCAATCCCAATGAGAGCAATAAACTAATATGTGTTTTATTCTTTTTCATCTCTATTCTAGTTTATAAATCCAACTGGGTTTGTATCCCAAAACACCTGATCCTGATTATTCCTTTGTTCAAAAAGAGGATTGGTGTTTGTGGTTCTTTCATTCTCAGGAAACAAGAATGACCTCATTACAGGCCCTAAGTCAAAGACCGGGTCCATAATGATTGATGGAAAGCCCGTACGCCTGTACGTGTTAAATGGCTCTATTGCATTGCCCCATGAAGAAATGTACCACTCGCGAGCAATGATATCCAACTTGCCACTATCGTCAGCGGCAGCATAGTCGGTCAACACATCATTGACATAAGCGTCAATATCAGCCCCGGCTGGACTTCCAGTTGGAAAGAAGCCAATCACCTTGGCAATGTGCTGACGGATTCCCGTTTCCAGATAAGTAGCAGGATCACCTGTTGTTCCCAATGTGAGCGCAGATTCTGCAAGCATGAATTGCACCCAAGCCGACAACATTACCGGATGTATGCCATTACCACCCAGATTACTGGAAGCGACAACATCAACAAATTGATTGTCAAAAGCACCTGCAGCCGGATAGACCCCAAAAGTGGTTCTCAGGTTTCTGTCATTTGGTATTGAATTAGGATCACCATGATCCCTACCCCAATAGCCTTGTCCAATATTGCAAAATGTATACCTGGTATCTCCTTCACATGGGAGTTCGGCAGCATTCGAAGGGTCACGGGTAGTTTGACGATAGAAATAATAATGCATTCTAGGGTCTTGAACTACGGAGGAATCTCTCATGTAAGACATCAAATTATTCGGCATGTAAACAGCCGCTCCGGTAATGTAGCTACCCGTGAAAAATGGGTGTCTACTTTCAAAAGGAGGTCCTGAAATCCCATACTTAAATTGCATGTCTTCGCTGTTGTTATCGATAAAATTGCCATCGGCTATGATCGCGTTGATAGCAGCAGCGGATTCTGATGCACTTACAAGTCTGGTTGTAAGTCTCATTTTAATTTTGAAACTGTTCGCAAACTTTATCCAACCGTTCTTATCACCCCCAAAAAACAGATCGTTGGTGGGCGCAGGGCCAGTAGTATTTTCGAGGGTAGCAATACCTTCGTCAAATAGCGCATACATGGCTTCGTAAATGGATTCACCTGGATCGATATTCGGATTGTTGATGTCAGGGTCATTCGCTTCCGAAAAAATTGCGTCACCCGTCAAATCAACCATGTATGTGAACATACATGCCTTCATTATCTGAGCAATACCCAAATGCACGTCCAAGTCTGAATTTTCAGCAGCCAGTTCACTCAGTGCTATAAAGTCCTGATTAAAGCCATATAGCCTTGACCATTCGCCATTAAGCGTTGGAGGAGAAGCCTGTGAATTGTATGTGGCACCAGTAACGGCCAGTCTAACGGCCTGATCGACTGTTGCTGACATATCTTCACTCTGATCCCGCAAATTCAATTGCATGGCATTCAGAATGAAATTAGGATCTGCAGAACCCACACCCAACTGGTTAGGGTTCTCAATAAGCGGTCTCAATTCCACTGTCTCGCACGAGATTAATGCAAATATGACAGAGAAAAGGACAATTGATTTTATATATACTTTCTTCATCTTAGCTTCTTTTAAAATTGTAACCTAAGTCCCACTGAGAATTTTCTGATAGAAGGGTCAGCAATTCCCTGCTCTCCAAACCCATTTTCTCCTGAAGTATTTGCTTCGGGGTCTAATCGGATTCCTTTAGGAAAGTGAGGGGCATACCAAAAAACATTCTGAATATTGCCAGAGATTGTCGCGCCCTTGAAACCAATTTTCTCCACCCAAGAGGTAGGCAAAGAATAGTTCATATTGATTTCACGAATTCTGAATACTGATCCATCAAAAAGATTGTTTTCGAAAGAGGCGAATGAATTACCAAAGACAATGTCATTCAGCGTCATTTGAATTCGGTTAGGAATCTTATTTCCATTTTCATCCAAAAGCGGTTCGCCTGTATTCACATCACCCAAAACACCAGGCAAAAAGAAAGTACCTTCTCGATCTTCCGTATCAGTGGAAACTCCTCTTTCATAAATACTTCTCACATAGGTGGATAGAACATCCCCCCCATGAGTGTATTCCAGTTGAACTGTGAGATTGAAGTTTTTATAGGTAATTCCATGGATCATGGAATACCGAAAATCAGGGTTTGGATCACCTGTAATTCTCTGATCTAAGCCAACATCGCCACTCGTTAAGAAAGTACCATCATTCGGATTTATAACGGCATTGCCTTCATCGTCCCTGATGATATAGGTAGTTCTGAAAACACCTAGTGGCTGCCCTACAAAAGCCGTATTATTCCCAGAATACTCTACGAATTCTTCTGGCAATTCAATTACTGTTGTTTCATATGCAGTGAAATTGTTTGTGATGGAATAAGTGAAATTGCTATTCCTTACTGGAAACACAGTCAATCCCAACTCCAGGCCTTTGGTGTCTATTCTACCTGCATTAATTGAGGTACTTGTAAACCCGGTTGCTGGTGCTAGCTGTGATGAAAACACCTGATCTTCGCTGATTCTCTTATACCAACTGATATCCAGATCAACCGCACCATTGAACAAGGTAGCCTCAGCACCAAATTCAAATTCTCGTTGCCTTTCCGGCTTAAGGTTTGGATTCGGCTTCACGGCACTGATGGAGTTGGTGGTAATATTCTGGCCGTTCTCCAATATGATAGCAATCGGATCTAAATTAAGTATGGGTCTCGTTCTGAAAGCCGAAGGGAATCCGGCTGAAGAGCCATAACCAAACCTCAGTTTCAGAAAGCTAACGAAGGGAGGCATAGAATTCTCCCATAACGTACTAGGTATGAAAGACATTGAAGCACTTGGATAGAACAGCGAATTGTTTTCTGCTTCCAACTGAGAGCCCCAGTCATTTCTTCCACTTAGTGTTAGGTAAGCATAGTCTCTGAATGAAACCTCGGTTTGAGCATACAAGCCCAATACATTGGTTCTGTTCCTGGTATCGTTTGGTACACCATTACCACCAGTTTGTGGTTGATAGTTTAGAAAATTACTATGTCTGAAAAACCCAAAAACCAATTGCTGAGTACTTTCCAAACCGAAGCTTCTGGTATTGACACTTCTGGCGTTGAAACCTATTTGGCTTGTAATGGAAAAATCTTCATCCAACGCTATCTCTGTTGAGTTGAGCAAAATGTTGTGATCAAAGTTGGCTCTGGTGAATGATGATTGATTGAAAAAGCCCAATCCCTGACTAAATCTTACCCCTCCTTTGTTTTCACGTTGAAAATTCTCTGTGACATATTGGTCATAGCCTACTCGGTAGCTAAGTTTCAAGAAATCCGTGACATCATAAGTCAAACCGATTTTCATGAAGATTCTGTTATTGTCACTCCCTATCTGATGATTGTTATTCTGCCAAATAGGATTGTCACGGTCAGTTCTATACCATGTACTCGCTCCAGTGAATGGATCTTCCCATGGCAACCCCAGGAGATCGTAGTTCCTTGGCAAAAAGAGCGTTCGACTAAAAATGTCATTTGGTGGTTCTCGAATCACCGTATTATTGAACTGAAATGTCGATTCCAACTTCAGCTTATCAGCAATCTTTGTATTGACACTTAATGCAAGATTCAACTTTCTAAGGGTATTGGAAGATAAATAACCCTCCTCTTGGTTGTGACCCACACTAAAACCCACACTAGCTTCTCCGATTTTGGCATTTGCCACCAATGAAGTATTTGTTCCGGTGCCATCCTGAAAAAAATCTTTGATGTTATTGGGAAAAGCTTGGTAAGGTACCGTACCCTGGAGGTCAGGAAAGGTTGTTGCAAACCTGCCTTGAGCAAAGTGATTGTTCACGGTATAGTCGTCATCAAATCTACCTCCCCAATTTCCAACAAAACCTGTATTTGGCGTGTTTTGTGATCCCTGTCCATAGGTGTTTTGAAAGTCTGGCAGGCCTGTTATTTGATTGAGATAGGCTTGCTGTGATAGAGAAATTGATAAATTTCCAGCAGTATTACCGGCAGCTGTTTTAGTAGTGATAAGAATCACCCCATTTCTACCTTCCTGACCATACAACGAGGATGCGGCAAGGCCTTTCAGTACTTTGATGTCTTCTATGTTGTTCGGGTCCAGATCAACAAATCGGTTGCCTTCATAGAAAACACCATCCACGATATACAGTGGTTGGTTATCTCCATTGATAGAGGAAACACCTCTGATTACAACGTCCGTTCTGCTACCGAGCATGCCACCAGTGGCAGTAATCTGAACACCCGGGATCTTGCCTCTTAAAATTCTAGCCGCATCTGTCTCAGGTCGACCCTGAAGAAGTTCAGATTTTACCTCAGACAAGGCAAAACCCAACGCTTTTTTCTCTCGAGCAATACCTTGAGATGTTACCACAAATTCTCCCAGACTAATTGCGTCTTCAACAAGGGTAACATTGATAATGGTTTGATTGTTTATCACAATTTCCTGTGTCTGGAAACCTAGAAAGCTAAAAACCAATGTACCACCATCTTCTGGGACGGTAATTCTGTAATCGCCATTTGCGTCTGTGAGTACCCCATTGGTGGTGCCCTTTAACAGAACAGTAGCTGAAGGAAGCCCTTGCTTATCCGAGTCTGATATGATTCGACCAGTGATGACCAATGGCACAAATCCCTCAACCCGCTGAAAACCTGCTGCCTGCTTGTCTGACCGAACCAGGCGAGTAGTAGAAATGTTTTCATTGATTTGCCTGAATTTAAGATTGGCTTCTTTCGATATCAATTCGAGTACTTCAGCCACACTGTATCGACCCTTAATCAGGTTGAGACGAATGCTTTGGTCTATGTCTTCATTCTTGAATATAAACTTGAAGTCGGAACTCTTCTCGATGAGATCAAATGTCTCTGTAACAGAAGAGTTAGAAAGTGAAATAAGGATTTGGAAATCCTTTACACTCTGAGCGTTCCCCATGGCTGAGGACAATAAGAAAATTTGAAATATTATACCATATATAGATAGCTTCGTACTCCGTAAGAGTACTCGTTTGTAGTTATTTTTCATATATTCACACGTTTTTTTAAACATTAACACTTAAGTCCTGGGCGGTCTATTTAGCGGTAGTAACCCAGGCATTTTTTTTGGTAGTCTGTCAGCTTTCGTTTTTCATATCATTCTTTGTTTAGATTAATAATTATTTTCTCCTCATTAATTTCATGCTCAAAGCCCATTGAGTAGCCCAATAAATTCAGCACATTTTCGAGACTCTCGTTCTTAAATGTGCCATTACCGGTTTGTTTCAGTTTGTTTGCTTCCCCGTTAACAGTGATCTCCACGTTGTACCATTTCTCGAGCACATCAATCATGCTCTTCAAATCAGTATTTTTGAAGAAAATCACATTACTCTTCCAAGACAGCGTGGTCTCAGGGTCAAATTTCTTTTTGGTCAATTGTTCCTTAGACTCATTCCAGAGTGCCTGCTCTCCGGGAGTAAGTATCATTTCTGCTTTGGTGGCTGCATCAGATGTCGGGTTGGTCAATTCCACTTTGACCTTTCCTGTAGACAATGAAATAGCCTCAGCGTTTCCTTTGTAGGCATTAACATTGAATGAAGTACCAAGTGCGGTTGTCTTCAGATCATTGGAGATTACAACAAAAGGCTTGGTCTCATCTCGAACAACTTCGAAAAACGCCTCTCCCGTTAGATAAATAACCCTATCATTCACTCCAAAATTCTTGGCGTAACGAATACTGCTCTCAGAATTAAGGGTTGCCACAGAACCATCGGAGAGTGTAACTGTATTCCTAAAGCCCCTTGGAGCCTCACGCGTCATCTCAACTATTTGTTCGGGCACTGGCACCTTGTTACTTGGTATGATCAGATAACCAACCAAAATAATCAGGACCAAGGCAGCCATGCTTTTTACCAAACGCGGGATTCTACCTTTCTTTTGATCGCTATAGGGCGGACGATCCAAAATTCTTTTTTGCCTGCGCTGAGGTGGGTTGATCTCATCTATTTTGGCCTTGATACCATCCAGTGCAGCACCTTTATCAAAGTCCATAATTAGTTCGTCTTCTGAGATTTCTTTCCACGTCATCTTAAAAAGGGATTCAGCTTTTTCCTGATTCTCAGGCAGAAGGAGCCATGAGCGCAATTCGGTTAATTCCTGATTCGAACACTCTCCTTTCAGAAATGCTCTGATCAGTTCTTCTTTTTCTAATTTTTCCACTTAATATTCGATTGTTACTTATTAAGTACACAGAAAACTCGTCCTGCCGTTACTCCTAAAAGAGGATTTTCAGAAAAAAATAATTGAAGGACGGTAGAAACACACTCTAAAGTGTCCCTTTTTGAAACCTATGGGATTAGGCTCAGAGGTGACGGTGTTAGTTCTTTTTCAAAATATTAGTAGAATCAATACTACAGCGCAATCCAGATTTTCATGCAGGTACTTAATGGCCTTTCTCATCTGACCCTCCACAGTATTGACGGAAATGTTCATTTCCTTAGAAATTTCCTTATTGGACAGTCCACTAAACCGGCTTAGCTTGAAAACCTGTTTCCTCTTAGGTGGAAGAGTTTCAACGACTTTCATCAGTTGCTGTTCCAGTTCCCTGAACATAATGGCCTCTTCTGTACAATTGGTGGGGCTGATAATGTCCTCAATATTAATCTCACTTCTGAGGTTCTGATTATCTCGTAGCCTGTTTAGTGTTAGGTTCTTAGCTATTTTAAAAATCAATCCGTTTATCGAAAGTTCGCTGTCTATCTGGCCGCGATAGGACCAGAGTTTTACGAAGACATCCTGGACCAATTCTTCGGTCTCTTCTCTGGATTTTAAGTAGCTATAGCAGAAGTTATATACTTTAATGTGATAGCTTTCGAAGAGTGCTTCCAAAGCCCAATCATCTCCCTTCTTCAAAGCTTCCACAAGATTAGTCATACCTTCACACTATTTCAATTATTCAAATAACCTCTTCACTATTAATATCAATCAACGCCATTGCTTCAAGGCTATTGGGTAGCTGGAGTAAAATAATTTCACGAACCAAAAAACTCACGGTTGTAGCCCCTAATACGTTACAAACAGCCCTTTTGTTGGAATTGGCACTTTTAACAATAACAATCATTGCGGCATTTACCCATACATGAGACGGGATTTTTTTTCTTTTATAACAACTCACTACTGACAATTGGCTTGAATTAAAAGCTATGATTATGCGATATGTTTAACGCTTTACAGCAGAAAATGAGGTGGGGATAAAAACAAGCATTCTTGTATACAGTCGGAGAAATTGGACACATTTTACTCTGATCATTATCAATTTCACATCACTAGGATACGATTTCCGCTCCTTTTTAATGTCTTTTAACAACCAGCCTAAAAATTATTAGAATACTCGGCTTATCTTAGCCCCATCATTTGAGCCCATGAAGAAATTTCTACTCATTCTCATCTGCTTCGCAAGCTGCATAGAGCTCTCGCAAGCCCAAACATCTACTTCTCTTCTGGACCCAAGAAGATATATCGATACCGCTGTCAACCTTATGGATGTGGAAAAGTATAAGGAAGCTGACTCCTATTTTATGAAAGCCCTCGATCAGATTGAAGTGCTATCTCCAGATTTTTGCTACTACTTTGGTAAAAACTCATTATTGCTGGAAAAACATAAGCAGAGTATAGATTGGTTGAATAAGTACCTAGAGCTTAAAGGTTCTCAAGGCCAATACTCAAAGGAAGTTTTTACTCTTGTGGCAAAGGCAGAAGAGGCTTATCGCCAAGACCGCTCTAAATCCTCTTCTGGAATTATAGAGACTAAATTTTTCTATCGAAATACAGTTGACTGTGAAAACGGCACTCACGTGATTTGCCCGGTATGTAAAGGGGATGACGTAATTGTGACCCTGGATGTTTTAGGGCAAAAGCTTTATAGAACTTGTCCCTACTCTACAGGAGGTAGACTCACCTGCCAGGAATTCAATCTTTTGATTCAGGGAAATCTGAAGGCGAAAAACAATTGATCTGTGTTTATGAGTTACCTAAACTGACCTCCTGAAAGGTCTGGTATAATCAGTAGCCGGAAGGTCTATTGTTACGCTTTGTTTTTCCTTTGAATATCCCACTAGCGGGATGCTTTCAGAGCCAAATATCCTCATGTTACTATTTGCGCTGTCAAACGACTTCGACTTCATCTACCGGATTAAATTACTAATTCAAGTACCAACGACTGATAAATAATCAACCACTGAGGCAGCTTTTCTCCTATATTGAAAGTCTTTTTGAAAATATAAGTTATGCTACCAAAGGTTACTAAGAGACGATTTGTAGATTACATTCTGGAATTTATCATTGTGTTGTTGGGCATTACCATAGCCTTTTGGCTTTCCAATTTAGGAGAGAAAAGGACGGAGAATCGACTTGAGCAATTGTATCTTCAACAGCTTATGGAAGACCTCACAATGGATATTAATGGCTTCAAACGGGGTATCGTATACAATGACAATAAGATTGAGGATCTCAGTAAAGGAATAGGTTACCTTCAAAGTCAACCCAGAAGAATGGCATCTGCTGACACTATTGCTAAATATGCCCTTAGGGTGGGCAACTATAACTTCTTTTATCCAACCAACAATTCTTACCTGACCCTACAACAAAGTGGGGATTTAAAAATTATCAAGGATCAGGAGTTGAAGAAAAAGTTGATTAGCCTTTACCAGTCTTATATGCTAATCAAAAATGAACAAGACAATTTGATTCAAGCACTTGATGATAATTTTTTTCCTACACTGTATGAGAGCTACGACATGATCCTGGATCAGGTCACCGATCCTGCGTACTTCCGTAGTACCAAATGCACGAATTTTATTGGCTTTGCAGTGAACCAAACCAATCAATTGAATAATCTATATCACAGCTCAAGCCGGTTGGCAAAAGAAACAGCTGACCTCATAGAATTGGAGATGGGTGGTTCACAGTCTTCTGAGAACGATCCGAATTAGATCATCAATGGCCTTCTCCGGGTCTTTGGAAAACTCCCGTCTGGCACGATTTGCAATAAGCGCATTTAAGCTAATCATTCTGTGTCCAAGTAATTTGGCCATGGCATAATAACCGGCAGTTTCCATTTCAAGGTTGGTGAATCTGCTGCTGAGAAATTTCAGAGCAGTCAGTTTATCTACAAAATCAGGAGTCTTCGTTTTGAGTCTGACCTCTCTGCCTTGAGGGGCGTAGAATCCCGGAGCCGTGATGGTAGTCCCCCTTTCAAGGCCTTCTCCAAACTTCTCCAACAACGCGGTATCTGCTTCTGCATGATAGGGAGTGAAAGACAATTCCAGTTCTTTCCTAACCTGATCAATGAGTTCTTGCCCAGATGCAGAGTTCTCCCATTGATAAAAATTCATTAGGGTATCGAGGCCTAAGGCGCTTTCCGAAACCAGGAAAGTATCAAGGCCAATATCGGCTTGCAGACAGCCAGAAGTTCCTATTCTGATTATTTCTAATGAGGTGAGTTGATCTTTAATTGTTCGGCTTTCAAAATCAATATTGACCAGGGCGTCCAGCTCTGTCATGACCAACTCCACATTATCGGTGCCCATCCCTGAGCTGACTACCGATACTCTTTTACCCCCAACAGTACCTGTATGGGTTACCAACTCCCGGCTACTGACTTGGTGTTCAATTTTATCGAAATAGACGCTGACTTTAGCTACACGATCAGGGTCACCAACCATGATGATGGTATGAGCAACCTGGTCCGGTCTCAAATTGAGATGGTACACTCTCCCATCAATCAGGATTAACTCAGACTCTGGTATTCTTCGATTGAGCATTCAGTCCAGTTTAGCTGGTTCCCTCATCACTCCCTTATATGGGTTATAGTGATTCGTTTTCTTTTGATAGTAACCCGTGCCGTCATAGGCTCTTCTGTCAGGATGGGCCCTACATTCATCAGAACAGCAACCATCCATAAGCCACCCTCCTTCTTCTGACATGGGGACGTGCGCATTGCAGACAGGGTTGGCACAATTCACCATTCTGTCGGTAGCCACACCCGTAATATGGCACTTAGCAATTATGGATGGGTTTACGTGGTTGACATCGGCAACAATACGATTGTCAAACACGTAGCATTTACCTTCAAAGTCTTCTCCTCCTTCTTCAATACCATATTTGATAATGCCACCATGAAGTTGATACACATTCTCAAAACCTTGGTCCAATAGGTAGGCGCTTGCTTTTTCACATTTGATCCCACCTGTGCAATAGGTGACTACTCTTTTATCCTTCAAACCCTCCAATTCTGCCACTTTTTCCGGAAAGTCACGAAAGTTATCTATGTCCAGTGTGACAGCATTCTTGAACCTTCCTACATGGTGTTCATAGTTGCTTCTGACATCAAGGATTACCGTGTCTTCAGGTTGATTCTTCAAAATTTCCTTGAACTCTTCGGGCTCCACATAAGTACCTGTCTTTTCAGTTGGGTTAATATGTCTTAGGCTGGAGTGCACAATTTCTGGCTTGACCCTGACGTGCAGTTTTGCAAAGGCTACGGACTCGTGCGCCTCCACTTTAAACTCGGTGTGCGCAAAGCGGCTGTCGGACAGAACGTATTGCATGTATTTCTCACAATCCGCTATAGAACCTGATACCGTGCCGTTTAAGCCCTCCGGTGAGATTATAATGCGCCCGCGTAGATTGAATTCCAGACATTTGAGATGGTGTTCTTCTCGATAAGCGTCCGGATCTTCAATATCCGCATAGCAGTAATAAAGTAAAATTGAATATTTCTTTTCCATAACCCTGCCCCAGTGTAAATGGGGTGCTATTAATATGTTTACAAGTTTTATGTTCTACGTTCCAAGTTCCCAAACATGGAACTTTAAACTTGAAACTTGCTTAAACTTCCTTAGCCGGATTGCCGAAGACAGTTTTACCAGCTTTTACATCAGCAATTACTACAGAACCCGCTCCTACACGAGCATTTTTTCCAATCTTCACGCCAGACACAATGGTGACACCAGCCCCGATAAATACGTTTTCTTCCACCACAGCACCACTTCCAACTACAGATCCTGCACCTACCTGAACCAAATCCTCCAATTGAGCACTGTAGTCAATGGTTGCATTGGTGTTGACCAGACAATGGTTACTCACCTTGGCGTTTGCGCCAATTACAACCCCACTATTGATAAAATTGCCATGTCCAATATGTGCTGAAGGTGCAATTTCGGCACTATTGTGAATAGCATTAACAGGCATCTTCTTCCTGCGCTTCATCATCAGGTTGACTATTCCTTTTCTCAAAGCACGATCATCCTCCGCAATAAACCCCTCACACTTCTTTCCTATCAGCTTCAAAAAGCCATCATCATCTGTTTTTCCCAGCACCGAAATCTCATTGAGTTCTGTCCCATGCAGCTCTTTGTTGTCATCAAGAAAGCCATAAACAACAATCTTGTTACTCTCAAAAATCTCCATGGCAGCTTGCCCAAGACTATTGGCACCAAAAATGATCACCGGATTATCCATACTCTAAATTTAGGAGTGCAAAGATAATGGATTCAAGCCATGATTTAAACCTCTATCGAAAGATCTATTGGCTTGGTTTTCTAATCAACTCAACGCCTATACCACAATGGATACACCTCTTTTGTGAACAATACTCCTTATATAAATGAATTAGCCCTTGACTGTCAAAAGCATTGGACACATTCCAGCCCGCTTTTTTCCATTTCTCGGTGATGTGATTTTTCTCCGCACCCAGGTGCATTAGAATTTCCTGGGCTTGCTGTAAATAACGTTGGTCTTCGCGATCGCTCCAAAGGGCTACCAGTAAGGGAACTGTCACGTTCATCATTAGGTTTTCGATGGCTGACTTTGTCATTCCGCCAATCGGTTTTTTTGATTCTTTACCAATGGTGTAGTGAGCCATCCAATAGGCCGATTGCCGCAGCTCAAAAAGCTGGCGCAGGCTTTCAAAGCTCTGTGCCTCAGAGAAGAAGGAAAATATATTAGAATGTATGGATAACAGGGCAGCCAACTGACTTATTCTGATTGTAGGATAATTTGGAGGTCTCACCCTTCCAAATGTCCATTCAGCCCTGTACATCTCTTTTTTCAGGTCATACTTGTTCTTTAGAAAGTCGAATTCCCTTTTCAGGCCTTTGAAATAGGGGTCATCTGGGGTATCCACCAGAAATCCTGCCTGACCAAACAAGAGCGCCTCTATCTGTTCTGGGTTGTTAGCATGTTTTCTAATCACTTTCAAGGGGACTCGCTGGGCCAATTCCTTAAATGGTGCAGCATTCGTCTTGAACCCAAAACCAGATGCGAGCCACTGATATGCCGTCTCTTCCCAGTCTCTGCCGTTTTGTTCAAGCAAATTCAGCAAGGTCAGTGATTTTGTTTCCAATCGCTCTGTCAACGCCCTTTCTAAAACACCCAGCTTTGTGATGGGTTTAACTTGTTGAAAAAACGATTGACAAGGAATATCATCGGTCGCTTCTATGATCTCTTTGTATCGCCTGATCACTCCTGGTTTAATCCTGCCCTTCAATTCTAAGGTCGGGATGGTATAGCCATCTTTTGTTTTGACCTCCTGGTCATTTTCCCAAACCACGTGCAAGATCACATTGTTGTAATTGGTGTCAGTCTCATGCTGATGTTTATACCAATCTGAAGCATATCGGTGTATTTCTACACTCCCATTCCATTCAATACCCTCGATCTGTATTTTGGCCTCTTTGAAGTCAGGTCCTTCATGCAAATTATGAAACCCCGGTTTAAGGACATTTAGAGACTGCCCGGACGAATCTCTCAAGTTGGCTGTATTGAAATACTGGTATTGCCAAATAAAGTGGATGAAAGACTCTTTGAACATTTAGGAAAAAGGTTATGCCTTCCTAAATTACAAATACTGGTTCAAAAAGTTACTCATTTCTGATTGCAATTCTTGCGCCTTTTCAGCGGCCACTTCAGCAAAGTTCTCGCCACTGCTTGCGTATATTATGCCTCTTGAGGAATTGACAAGTAAGCCGCACTGGTCGTTCATTCCGTACTTAGATACTTCGGCCAGGCTACCGCCCTGCGCTCCGACTCCAGGAACTAATAGAAAATGATCGGGAATAATTTTTCGGATGCTTTGAAGTGCCTCGGCCCTTGTCGCTCCAACCACATACATCATTTGGTCGGCACCGGCCCATTCCGCACTTTTTCTCAGCACTTCTTCATAAAGTTCTCCACCCTTTTCCAACTTTAGGTTTTGAAAGTCTTTTCCACCTGCATTAGAAGTAAGGCCTAACAAGATCACCCACTTGTTATCAAACTCAAGAAACGGGCTCACAGAATCAACACCCATATAGGGTGCCACCGTAACCGAATCAAACTGCATGTTCTCAAAAAAAGCACGGGCATACATTTTTGAGGTATTGCCTATGTCTCCCCTCTTTGCGTCTGCAATAGTAAATATGTCTTCAGGAATGTATTCTATCGTCTTCTGAAGGCTTTCCCAACCTTTGACACCATGAGCCTCATAAAACGCAATATTTGGCTTGTAAGCCACCGCATAGTCTGCCGTGGCATCTATAATCTGTTTATTGAACTCGAAGATCGGGTCTTCTTGTTTCAATAAATGTTCTGGAATTTTGTTGATGTCTGTGTCTAAACCTACACAGAGGTATGAGCCTTTTCTCTTGATTTGCTCGAATAACTCGGACTTGGTCATTTAATTTCTTAGATCTTCTTTGTGTTTGACTACATTTTTGGTCTCGTCAAACTCGAAGTAGTTTTCTGGAAAGTTAATATCTGGCTTGAATGCCGAAACTACGAAAGCTGTTGTGATGTCATCGTAATCCACCATATCCCAGGCCTTTAGGTAGTTGTCTTTTTGCCCTATGTACATCACCACCTTGGTGTATTCGCTATCCTCATCAGTAGATATCAGTTCAACCACATTAACGATTTCACCTCCCAGGTTTTCAGAGCGTATAAGCTTGTAATCAAAGCCTTCCTTATAAATATCATAAACATTTGCCGGGTTAATGAATCCATCTTCCGGATCAAAATTGGCTATAGTCAATTCCTGTGCATCAACAAGATAAGTCCATAGAATAGGTCCGTTGGAGTAAATATGCTGGCTGCTAAGTTTTAGTAAAAACTTCTCTTTGGACACTGAGGCAACACCGGCAAAGGCATCTGACACCTCAGATTCATTCATCACTTTCTGCTCAAATGAAACCTCGAAGCCAGGCATGGCTTTATAGGTTTCACTCATTTTATCCAGGATGCTCTTTGGATCAGTATTTTGTCCATAGAGCACGCTGAAGCTCATTACCAACATCACCAAAATAAAGCCAACAAATCTTCTCATCTTCTTACTCTAATTTTTTTCGAATCAATTATCATTCAACGTATTCAATAACTGTTCCAAACTGTATTCATCCGGTATTAAAACCTCTCTGGCCTTACTTCCTTCAAAGGGTCCTACTATTCCTGCTGCTTCAAGTTGATCAATCAATCTTCCTGCTCGGTTGTAACCCAATTTGAGCTTTCTCTGGATCAAAGAAGTACTTCCCTGCTGATGCGCAACAATTAGCTTTGCGGCATCTTCAAATAAGACATCTCTATCAGAAAGATCGATATCTAAACCACTTCCATCTCCCTCATCCCCAGAGTATTCAGGCAACAGATAGGCTGAATCATAGCCTTTCTGCGAACCAATAAAGTCGCAAATTAAGTCAACTTCTGGCGTATCTACAAAAGCACACTGCAATCTGATGATATCAGAGCCCATTGAAAGTAGCATATCACCCTGCCCAATAAGCTGATCTGCTCCACCAGCGTCTAAGATGGTTCTTGAGTCTACCTTTGATGTCACTCTAAACGAAAGGCGTGCCGGGAAGTTGGCCTTAATGATACCGGTAATCACATTTACGGATGGCCTCTGTGTGGCCACGACCAAATGAATCCCTATAGCTCTTGCCAGTTGTGCGAGTCTTGCAATTGGAGTTTCAACCTCCTTGCCAGCCGTCATCATCAGATCGGCTAATTCATCAATCACCAAAACAATGTATGGTAAAAACTTATGCCCCTTTTCTGGGTTTAGTTTCCTGCCAACGAATTTCTCATTGTACTCCTTGATGTTTCTACAAGCTGCATCCTTCATCAAGTCGTAGCGCTGATCCATCTCTATGCAAAGAGAATTCAAAGTATAAATAACCTTTTTGGTATCTGTGATGATCGGATCCTCATTGTCAGGGAGCTTGGCCAGGTAGTGTCTTTCTATCTTGTTAAACAAGGTGAGTTCTACCTTCTTAGGGTCAACCAGTACAAACTTTAGCTGAGAAGGATGTTTCTTGTATAAGAGACTAGTCAGGATTACATTAAGCCCAACAGACTTACCCTGACCTGTGGCCCCTGCCATTAAAAGGTGTGGCATCTTGGCCAAATCCGCTACGAAAACGTCATTGGAAATCGTTTTCCCCAAGGCAACAGGTAAGGCCATGTCGCTATTCATGAATTTGTCTGTAGAAATAACTGACCGCATGGATACCATTTCCTTGTTCTTATTCGGCACCTCTATTCCAATGGTGCCCTTTCCGGGAATTGGGGCAATGATCCTTATTCCCAAAGCAGCCAGACTCAAGGCAATATCATCTTCGAGATTCTTAATCTTCGAGATTTTGACTCCAGCATCTGGTATGATTTCATAAAGTGTGATAGTTGGCCCGATAGTAGCCTTAATACTGGAAATTCCAATTTTAAAATTGGTTAGGGTCTCTACAATCTTGTCTTTGTTCTGCTGGAGTTCTTCCTTCGTTACCTGGATTTTTCCAGTTGAATATTCCTGTAGCAAATTGGTCTTTGGGAATTGGTACTTGGCCAAATCCAGTGTCGGATCGTAATGCCCGGCCTTCTCCACTATTTTGTCCGCAGCCTCATTGATTTCAACTTCAAAAGCTGGCTCTTTATCTTTGAACTCTGTGCTACTTTCTTTTATGGGTTCAGGTTCGAGATCAATTTCACTGATTGTCTCATTCTCAATTTCCAGTTCCAATGACTCTGGTTGACTGTCTGCTTCCTCCTCAATATTCTCTGCTTGCTTCTCCTTCTCTTCTTTAAGTGAAACTACCCAATCTTTTAAGTCTTCTTCGTTCTTGTCAAGGTCCGCAGGTTCCTCCACATTAGGGTCAAAATCGGATTGTTCTACAAAGCCGCCATCAGCTTCTTCGTTTTGAGGTTCCACAACAACTTCAGTCTCTGCGGCCTTCTTTAAAGACAGCATGGTGGTTATATTAAAGAAGAAGATTACAAAAACCAGAAAGGTGAAAATCAAAAATAACAGGGTGCCAAACCCCATCAGGTTGTCAAAAATGACCGCCAATTCATAGCCTAAGCCCCCACTGTAAAAGCTCCACTCCGAAACACCTTCGCCCTTTATCATCGAGCCCATCAACAGGCTAATCCAAATCAAAAAGAAGCTTACGAAGCCCAATGCTCTGGGAATTCTGATCAATTCCTTACCAAAAACAATCTTGTAACCCAAGACAAAAAGCAAGGGAGGAATTAAGAATGCAGAGATGCCAAACCATTTAAAAATCAAATAATGGGACACCACAGCACCCCAGAGTTTCATCCAGTTGGTGGCTTCAGCACCTGATTCCATTAAGCCGGACTGGCCAATGGACTCTACCACGCTTTGATCGGCTTTGCCCGTAAAGAGGTAGCTAGCACTGGAAAGAAAGAGAAAAACAGCGAGAACAAGCAGAAAGAAACCTACCGTAAGCTGCAATCTGCGGTCTTTCAGGAATTCGAATTTATCAGCCAAATTCAGTCGGGGCCTTTGTTTCTTGCTTTTGGGAGTAGTCTTCTTAAAAGTATTGGACTTGTAGGTGTTTTTGGTCATCGAAAAAGTTGTGATCCCTTTAATTACGAAAATAACTGAATTTTATTAATCCTGTGGTGGGAATTATATTATTTGATTGAAGCTAGTGACGCCCTTTCTTCCCTCCATTTCATTATTCCCTTATTGATTCTTTTGACCATGCCCGGGCCTTCATAAATAAAACCGGTATATACCTGAACCAGTGAAGCCCCCGCTTCAAGTTTTTCGATAGCATCTGCAGCAGTATTAATGCCCCCTACTCCTATGATGGGTAGTTCTCCATTAGACTTTTCATTCAAGTATCTAATGACCTCAGTAGACCTGCCGCGCACGACCTTACCACTCAATCCCCCGGCTCCTATCTGTTCAATCCTTTGCTTGTCTGTTTTAAGGTTGTCCCTCGAAATTGTGGTATTCGTTGCTATGACTCCATCGATGCCGGTCTCTGCAACAATCTCAAGAATATCGTCCAATTGCGAATCAGTAAGGTCCGGGGCAATTTTCAAAAGCATTGGCTTGGGGCTTTCTTTGGATTTATTCTTTTGCTGAACCGCATTGAGCAAATCCTTAAGTGGTTCCTTTTCTTGAAGTTCCCTAAGGTTGGGTGTATTTGGAGAACTAACGTTGACCACGAAATAATCTACATAATCAAAAAGAGCATCGAAGCAGAGTTCATAATCTTTGGCCGCCTCATCATTTGGAGTCACTTTATTCTTTCCAATATTGCCCCCGATAAGCACCCCGGATTTTCTATTTTTCAACCTGACAACAGCGGCCTCCACTCCCTGGTTATTGAAGCCCATTCGATTAATCAAACTACCATCCTCTGGTAACCTGAACAACCTTGGTTTAGGATTGCCTTCCTGAGCTTTAGGAGTCAGGGTACCTATCTCAATGAACCCAAAGCCAAAAGCACCCAGTTCATCGAACAGTTTAGCGTCTTTATCAAAGCCAGCAGCAAGCCCAACAGGGTTCTTAAAGTTTAACCCAAATAACCTGGTTTCAAGTGACTGATTTTTAACAGTATATATTGATTTTATAAATCCTGACACACCAGGTAATTTGAATAGATTTTTCACCATATTAAAGGTGAAATGATGCGCGTTTTCCGGTGATTTTAAAAATAGAAAGGGCCGGATCAGAAGTTTATACAAGGGGTGAATTTTTGACAAAAATAAGACATCAAATTGACAATACATCATTGAGCAATATCCAAATCTTGACATTCATGAATTGCCTAACTCCTCGGGTGAAAATCCTGGATTACTTGCTTGAGATAATCTCTGTCCAGGTGCGTATAAATCTCGGTTGTTGTGATGGATTCATGACCCAACATTTCCTGCACCGCACGTAAGTCTGCTCCTCCCTCAATAAGGTGGGTGGCAAAGGAATGTCGGAATGTGTGTGGGCTAACCGTCTTCTTCAGACCTGCCAAGGCTACCAAATCTTTAATCATCATAAATACCATTTGACGTGAAAGCTGTTTAGCCCTCCTATTCAGAAACAAAAATGGTTTATGATCCTCTGGCACGTCCAGATGACTTCTTACCTCGTCCCTATAAATATTGATGAACTTCAACGCCTCTCTACCTATAGGCACCAGACGTTCCTTGTTTCCCTTACCCAGCACTCTCACGAAGCCGATATCAAAGTGAATGTTTGCCGTCCGCAATCCGATAAGTTCCGTTACGCGCAGCCCTGAGCTGTACAAGGTTTCCAGCATTGCTCGGTTGCGCATACCCTCAGGTTTGGAATGATCAATGGCCTCAAAAATCAATTCAATCTCATGAACCGCAAGAGTGTCTGGCAACTTCCTACCTAATTTGGGCGCTTCCAGCAAAGTGGTTGGGTCTTTGTCCATTTCACCCTCATAGACCATATATTTGAAAAAGGACTTCAGTCCGGAAATTATCCTGGCCTGAGAGTGTGGAGTCATTCCCAGGTCGTTGATATACTCGATCAAATCCTGCAGGTGTTGGTATTCAATTTGCAAGGGGGTGAGTTCCAGATTGGAGATATCTAGAAACTGTTTTAGCTTTGCGACATCATGAACATATGCTTCAACTGAATTTTCAGAAAGCGAACGTTCCAGTTTTAAGTAGTTCTCATACTCTTGTATATAAACATCCCAAGCCAAGGCTAAAGATAAATAAAGAATGAAAGTCATCATCATCAACGGCCCCAATCTTAATCTGCTTGGTACAAGAGAAAAAGACATCTACGGCAACGAGAGCTTCGACAGCTACTTTGGCAAGCTAAAAGCAAAGTTTCCTGATTTAGAAATGGAGTATTATCAATCCAATGTGGAAGGAGAATTAATCAACAAGCTGCATGAAGTTGGTTTCTCCTATAATGGGGTAGTTTTCAATGGTGGGGGCTACACACACACTTCAGTGGCTATTTCTGATGCCATTGCCGCGATCAAAACCCCAGTGGTTGAAGTCCATATCTCAAATATCCATGCCCGGGAAGAGTTTAGGCACCTGAGTCTTATCACTAAAGAATGTGTTGGTTTGATTACTGGTTTTGGCCTTGCTGGCTATGATATGGCACTGAATTATCTGGGAGGCAAGTTTTAAGTTTCAAGTTTCAAGTTGGGTAATTGGTTGATTCGGAAATTAGGTAATTCCTTCCTACGCTAAAGCTTCGGAGGATAAATTAGGTGATTAGTATATTGGTTGATTTGTTGATCGGGAGACTGGAATTTGTGCCTTGACCTTCCCCTTTAGGGGTTAGGGGTTGCGGTGAATGCTTGGAATTTGGGTTTTGGGTTTTGGGTTTTGGAATTTTCAATCTCCTTGATTGAGCCAAACTAATGTCCATTGAACTTGCAACTTTGAACCAACAACTTCTACATTTGCAGAAATTTTAAGCAATGCTCGACATTACGGAAATCATCTCGGTGACACTCATCCTTTTTTCAGTAATCGATATCCCTGGATCGGTACCAGTTGTTCTGGATTTACGCAAAAAATTAGGTAAAATAGAATCAGGCAAGGCAACACTGGCTTCCGGTGTGCTGATGGTCACCTTCCTGTTTGTTGGTGACGATCTTCTAGGTCTTTTTGGCATTGACGTTGGATCCTTTGCCATAGCCGGATCGCTTATTATGTTTATCATTGGCATGGAAATGATCCTGGGAAGAAACTTCTTTAAACATGAGCCAACAGAATCGGCAAGCTCTTCCATTGTGCCAATTGCATTTCCAATTATTGCAGGTGCTGGAACCCTCACCACAATTCTGTCCTTAAGAGCAGAATACTATCAGTTTAACATACTCATCGGGATCGTAGTAAATCTCGGTTTTGTTTACCTCGCACTCAAAGGCTCTGGATGGCTTGAAAGAAAAATGGGTGCAGGAGGAATGGGCATTATGAGAAAAATCTTTGGCATCATTTTGCTCTCCATAGCGATCAAGCTCTTCAAAGATAATATCTTGTCCTTATGATTGTAATCTATACGGATGGCTCTTCCAAAGGCAACCCAGGGCGCGGAGGGTATGGCGTTGTTCTGAAATACAAAGAACATCGCAAAGAGCTTTCTGAAGGTTTTCGTAAGACCACCAACAATCGCATGGAGCTTTTGGCTGTGATCAAGGGTTTGGAAGCCATCACGAAACCCAATGCTCCGGTAACGGTTTATTCTGATTCCAAATATGTGATAGACTCGGTCGAGAAAGGGTGGCTTTGGGGATGGATCAAGAAAGACTTCAAAGGCAAAAAGAACAAGGACTTATGGCTCCGCTTCGCTGAAATTTACAAAGTGCACAGAGTTAGCTTCCAATGGGTGAAAGGCCATGCCGGAGTACCGGAAAATGAGCGTTGCGATGAATTGGCGGTGAATGCTGCAGACGGTGGTGGTTTAATCGCTGACGTTGCCTTCGAAAACGGCATTAACGACTAATACCAAATCAAATATAACATGACGGATACAAATCATTTCTTACCGCTTGCTCTTCGTTGAAAAAATTAGCCATAACGATGTATGCCCTCATTTTTCGCCTTAATCAAGCGATAATAATTTAATTTCTATTCGCGCCATTTCATAATTGAATTGGTATAATTTGACCTGTTCCTGACCATTCCGTCTGTGTAACTTTTATATCTTCAACCAGACCAGTTCGTTGAAGATTTTCATGAAAACCATTGCAACCGCCCTATTATTAACCCTGCTATCTTTCAATAGCCTCAGTCAGCAACGGACCATTCCGAGGCTGACATATGCTGATATTGATGGACACCTTAAGGAGTGGCATAATGTTCCGGGAATTGTTTTCTCCTCGAATGACAGCACTCCCGGAGTCTTTGATGAAGGAAGAAAACCTTTTGATGGAATAAACGACCTTCATGTAAACCTGAAACTAGCCTGGAATGACGATGGCTTATTTGCGGCCATTGAATGGAGGGATGATGTCATTGATACCAGACGAGTGAGTACCCGAGCTGAAGCAAGATGGGAACACCCAAGTGGCAACGGTGCGAGAGATGGCATGTACTTTTCAGACAACATTGTACTTAGAATACAGAGAGGAGATAATTACTATTACGGCAATTGGATGTCACCTATGGATCAAAATCCACATCAATGGCAATTGCTAAGACTTGGGCCGCAAGGAACGGCATATACTGAAACTGATAAGCCAATAATGACTTCGAGAAGAGTTGAAAATGGCAAGGTATTGATAGAAGCCTTTTGGTCATGGGAGATGTTGCATTTCAAACCCAGAGCAAATGAAATTGTTAAAATCCGAATAATCCCAACAGATGCAGACCAGCCCGGTATTCCATTCGAAATCAAAGAAAGGAATGTAAAATATATGCACCTTTACAAGGATTTCATATTCCGAAACTAGCAGTGCCTAATTCCTTTTTCCAATTCAAGCAATTCCGTATTGACCAGGATCGCTGTGGTATGAAAGTGACCACTGATGGCTGTCTACTTGGGGCAATCGTAGCAGAATTCATCGAAGAACAGGAAGAACCCAAGAGGCTTTTGGATATAGGAACCGGCACTGGCTTGTTGTCATTGATGGTGGCCCAAGCCACAACAGAGAGCCAGATTGATGCCATTGAAATTGATGCAGATGCTTTCTCCCAGGCCAGTCTTAATTTCAGCACATCCCCTTGGAGTGATCGACTCTTTTCTCATCACAGCGCTGCCCAAAATTTTGTCAGTTCAATTTCAGAGCCTTGTTTTGATCTGATCATTAGCAATCCTCCATTTTTCCATGAAAACAGCAAAGGAAGTGATGAAAGGAAGAATCTGGCCGTTCACAATAATACCTTGCCTTTTAGCGATCTCGCCCAGTATATCCATCAATTGCTGACCTCTTCAGGCACTGCCATCATAATGTACCCCGAATGGGAAATGCACCAATTTACCAGAGCAATGAGCCAGTCAGGCATCAACCCAAGTTTGCAATATGCTGTTCAAGACAGAAGTGATTCTGAAGTAATAAGAATGATCACATTCTTTAACAGGGCTCAAACAGAACCGCTCTACAAATCACTAGTCATCAAAGACAGCGATGGCCGTTACAGCAAGCTATTCCTTGCCTTACTAAAGGAGTATTATCTACACCTTTAACCAGGTTAACGTGATTCCACAGCCGAAACCATTTGTTCAGAAATATACGCACCACTATTGCCAAAGCTATTACGCACGTAGTTCAGGACATCCGCAATTTGCTGATCATTGAATTTCTGAGGTGGCATTTTGCCATTGTAAATTTCTCCGTTCACTTTGATTTCTCCTTCGAGTCCAAATTTGACGATTTGAATGATTCTGGCTGTTTTATTATTCTTTAGAAAATCTGATTTGGCCAAGGGTGGACTGATTTTAGCATAGCCCTCCCCTCCTTTGTTATGACAACCCGCGCACGTTTTGTATAGCAGTTTACCTCGCTCCATGCTGGATTTCAAGGGATCATCTTGTTGAAAAGAACCTGTGGTGAAAAAAGCAGAAACATAAAGTATGATAAGTAGTTTGAGTTTCATGACCAATATTTTGATATAGGTCGAAATAGGATGTTCTGAACTGTTTTTAGAACAGCTTGTCGATCATCCGATTGAAAAACTCTGCTTACTGACCCTTCTGGTCTTCGAGAATAAAGTAGTCGAGATCCAATCTCGAGGTAAGACGTCTCAGGTCGTCCAAGGTTCCGTTTTCACAGGAAACGACATTTGCATAATCACTTCCTTTTCTGAGGTATGATTAACTTGCACGGAATTTCAAATTTATCTCTTGACCAGCTACACTCCTCTTGTCTCAATCATCATGGCCGTAAAGGACACGGCTCCTTATCTGAGAGAGTGCCTGGATTCAATTCTAGAGCAGACATATCCGCATTGGGAACTGTTGGCTGTCAACGATCACAGCGCAGATGGGTCGGAACAAATTATTGCCGAATATTCAAGTGGAGACTCAAGAATTAGGCTTATTGAAAATAAGGGAGACAAGTTAATAGCCGCCCTGCAGACTGGCTACGCACTTAGCCAAGGCACACTGATCAACCGCATGGATTCGGATGATAAAATGCCGGAAGACAAGCTAGAGACAATGGTTGATGCGTGGACGGAGCTTGGTGTTGGCCATGTTGTGGCGGGAGGCACCGAACATTTTGTAGATCAGGGTGAAGTTGGCGAAGGCTTTAAACGCTATGACCAATGGCTCAATGAAGTATCTCGAAATTCACGACACTTTGAGGAAATCTATAAGGAATGCACCATTCCTTCTCACTGTTGGCTCATTCATCGTAATGATTTCGACAAGACAGGCGGGTTCAATTCCCCTGTTTACCCCGAAGATTACGACCTCTGTTTCCGTCTCTACAAAACTGGGCTCAAGGTAATCGGCTTGGATAAAGTGCTCCATTTTTGGCGAGATCGTGCAGATAGGATCTCCAGGACCTGGGAGGTTTACAAAGACAACCGCTACTTTGATTTAAAGATCAAATACTTCTTCGAACTGGACAGAAATCCAGAACGTCCACTTGTTTTATGGGGAGCGGGTAGAAACGGAAAGGATTTAGCAAAACTATTATTGAATCATGAAGATCAATTTCATTGGGCTTGTGACAATCAAGGGAAAGTAGGCAAAGACATCTATGGCCTTCGAATGCAACATTTTAACGAAATCAACGACCTTAGTGCTGCACAGATATTGATTGCCGTTTCCTCTCCTGATGGCAAAAAGGAGATCAAAGGCATTCTCGATTCATGGCAAAAGAAGCCGGTTTCAGATTATTGGTTTTTTTGTTAGGCACCAAACATTCTGAAACACCTTCATTATATTGAAGAATGAAAAGACTGACACTTCTTCTCTTTCTTGTTTCAACCTTAAGTTTCGCTCAACAGCAGCCACTCAAAATTTTTATCTCGGTTGATATGGAGGGCATTGGTGGCATCGGCTCACCCAAAATGACGTCTGGCAATGGCAAAGACTATGGCTTGGGCAGACAACTAATGACTGATGAAGTCAATGCGGTGGTTTCAGCAATTTTTGAACTTGGAGATGCCTATATTCTTGTAAATGACAGTCATGGAGATATGCAGAATTTGCTACACACAAAACTTGATCCGCGAGTTGAGTATGTACAAAGTAATATCAAACCTCTGGGGATGGTGCAAGGCCTGGATGACACATTCGATGCGGTGATTTTTATCGGCTATCATACCAGGGCCGGCACACCAAACGGTTTCCTGGCGCACACAGGCTCGGGATCGGTGAAAGGACTTTGGATTAATGGAAAAGAAGTAGGTGAAGGAGGATTAAATGCCCACTTCGCTGGGGCGCTTGGAGTGCCGGTAGTTTTGGCTGCCGGAGATTTAGCCTTCACCAAGCAAATTCAAGAACTCTTTCCGGTTAGAACGGTCAGTACTAAGGAGTCCATTGGTTCGAGTGCTGCAAAAATGACACATCCCTCCAAGGTGCATGAGATGCTCAAAGAACAAACCAAGGCGGCCATGCAGGATCTCTCCAATGCAAAACCCATCGAAGTTGGGGAACCAACCACCTTAAAAATGAAGTTTTCGAGTACTACTCGGGCAGATATTCTCATGAGCATTCCTGAAATGAAAAGAATTGATGGCACAACGGTAGAATATATAGCCAAATCAATGGATGCTGCCTATCGGTTAATTCGGGTGATGTATAAATATATCTCTTGGTAAGAGGTGCGCAACAGCTTTTCAGATTCCATCACATCGTATGGAGGTTTGGTCACATTCAGTTGCATGCGGTTGGACTAAAGTCTATGATTGAGAAAAATTCGTCATGAGTCAACGTCCATTAATCCGCATTTTATTGGCTTTAGTGCTCATTACCATCCTGGGCCGAAGAGCATTTGAATATCCTGTACTGGCCACACAGGACGCCATCGACTGGGCACAACAGAACCTGGTCGACTTCAAAATGACCGATGGCTCTCTCAGAGGCGCTCAAATTCAAACCATCGTCAATTCCTTGTTCATTCTCTTGACAATCCCTCTTTTTTACTCACTAGTACTGAAAAGATTCGATAAGCGAAAATTGTGGTGGCTCTCTTTCCCAGCGGCCATCCTATTGTCGGCCGTTTTGGGGATTGGCCTATCCTATATCGATCGATCGTTCAACCCCTATTACTATTACTCTTTTAGCATGGTTAAGGAAGGCTTCCCAACGGCAGATAGTTTTTCGAGATTACAAATCATTAATATTTTTTATCTGATGAATGCCTGCCTCTTTGCTGGGTTCATTTACAAAGCAGAACAACTCTTTTTCGATAAGTTTGACTCTATCAAGAAAAGGTTGGGTGCAACGAGTTCCTTATTCTGGATTGCTTTGTTTTTTGTCTGTTTAATTATTGGGTTACTTCTCAACAATGGTGGATTTGGGACAGCCAGGTCTATTACTTCTTCCTTGGGACTAATGACCCGATTTGCCTTTTGGGCCATCTTTATAGGCTTTTTCTTTCTCGATCACTTCTTTCAACGAGGTAAAATCAAGATACACAGCTCTTTTAATGACATTTTCAAATTCCTTTTCTGTTCATTAGGTGGCCTGGGGGGCATTGCACTTATTTTCTATACCAAGCAACAGATCATTTTGACTGGCATGAATTCGAACCCTTACATCCCCGTTTTTATGGTCGGTCTGACCATTATTGTCGTCTCTTCTTTCATATGCTATTGTCTCTATCTTGCCAATGTGGGTGGAATACGATCCAATACGAATTTGCAGTTGAGTCTGAAACAAAAAACCACCGAGCTCGATTTTCTCAAATCACAGGTCAATCCGCACTTCCTTTTCAATTCTCTCAATACAGTTTACGGCATTGCGCTTTCTGAGAATAGCCCAAAAACGGCCGATGGAGTACAAATGCTTAGTGAAATGATGCGATTTATGTTGAGAGAAAATACGGAGGAACAGATACCCGTAGCTAAAGAGATAGACTATATCCATCATTATATTGAGCTACAATCACTGCGGCTTACCGGTTCTGAAACAGCTCTGAATATTGAGTTGGATAGAAGCTGTAAAGGCAATATTGCTCCTATGATCCTGATTCCTTTTATAGAAAATGCTTTTAAGCACGGGGTAAGTGTTCAGGACAATTCTTTTATCAATATCAAAATGGAATGTGGTCCTGGAGAAGTAGATCTTTTTGTGAAAAACTCTAAACACGCCAGACCTTTACCGGAAAATGAAACAAGTGGCATTGGCCTCAAAAATGTAAAAGAACGCTTGTTGATCCTGTACCCAGACCAACACATGCTTGTGATCAACGAAGATGATGATACATTTGAGTTAAAGCTCAAAGTGAGACTATCATGATCAAAGCCATTGCCCTGGATGATGAAAAGATTGCTCTGGAGGTGATCCAAAAGCATGCAGAGAAGATTCCATACCTGGAGTTGGTCGAGTGTTTTGTCAATCCATTTGAGTGCATCAAATACCTAACGCAACAGAAAGTTGATCTCATCTTCCTGGACATTAACATGCCTGATATTTCAGGACTGCAGTTTCTGGAAAGCCTGGGAACAAAGCCAAAAGTGATTTTCACTACTGCTTACAGCGAATATGCGGTTCAGAGCTATGAGCATGAAGCCATAGACTACCTGCTGAAGCCCTTTGACTTCGGACGCTTTCTGAAAGCAGTAAACAAGGTAGCCGATGTGCTCAAGGAGAAAAATGACAATTATCTCTTTGTAAAGGAAGGTTTCGACCACGTTCGACTCGGCCTGGACAAATTGATTTACGTCAAAGCAGAGGGCAATTATGTGCGGTTTGTCTGCACTGACCAGCAAATCATGACCCGAATGAAAATGAGCGAAGCAGAAGCGCTTTTGCCTAAGGATGACTTTCTGAAAACGCACCGCTCTTACCTGGTCAATCGCACATTTATTGAAAAAATAGAGCGACATCAATTGCAAGCGACCACACATCAGGTTCCCATAAGTCAAACCTATTATGAAGACCTGATTTCGCGTATTAGTTCCTAGCTTGGGCCTCTTAGAGTCCATGAATACATCAGACTTTAGAAAACACGCCCATGACCTGAATCAATGGATGCCGCCTATCGGTTGATTCGGGTAATGTATAAATATATTTCCTGGTAAAATGTAAATGAAGAGTTACGAATTGGGAATTACGAATTAGCAGGTGAAATCGAAATTAGTTATTCCTAACTAGTCGCCCTTCGCTCACTCAGGTATTCACTTCTTCACCTCCTCACTTTTCGCTCTTTCCTCCTCAACAATCTTCTCAATCACCCCCTTCATATCCTCAAACTCAGAATAGCCATGATTAATTTGATACAATTGATCTCCTGATCTAAAAAGCACGGTTGGGTAGCCCCTTACACCCCATTGTCTGTTGAGTTGGAAATCCTGATTTGTTTGATATTTAATCTCATCACTGTTGAATCTTTCCAGAAACTCGGTAAAAGGGATTTCAAAATCCATGCAGATCGATTCGTAGAACTCCGCCTTTGTTGGGTCTTCATTTTCTACGTAGAACTTACGAGACACCGCTTCAAAGAACTCCAAAGGATCGGTGCCAACCCATTTTCTGGCTACTGCCACAGCTCGACAAGCTGGTTCAGTATCATAGTTAAATTCTTCTTGATCAAACAGCTTATAGCCAAAGGGTTGGCCACTTCGTTGATTGACTTCGTCCCAGTGATGCTTAAGAAAATCTTTCATGCGCTGGTCCCAGGCTTCGCCTCCACCAGGCCTTAGGCCTCCTAAAACGATATTGAACTGATATTGGGGATAGTGATCTTTTAAGGATTTTAGATGATTCGAGATACCCCAGCACCAAGAACACATCGGATCACCAACATAGATAATCTCCTTGTCAGATGATAATTGTTCCTTTGCCTGTTCACTGGGTAAATCCCCAGGTAGACACTCTCCTGTTTCAGGATCGCAATTCGGGTCTTGGTCTTTCGCGCTCATTTCCGTTTGAACATTCTCCGCGAAACTTCAGTTCAATTCAGAAACCCCCAAGCTGGAAGTCGGGAGACAGAAGCTGGAAGTCTGTGCTGAGGCAACCATCGACTATTGACTATTGACTATCGTACGAATTCATTAATCAGCCAATTTATCCTCCGAAGCTTTAGCGCAGGAAGGAATCAATCAACAACAACCTCTTCCTCGATAAAGTGAAAACCTAGTGTCTCCAACTCGCTTAATATCGGATTATAAAACTCTGGGGTAATTGGAATTTGTACGCCTCGGGCTTCGATTTTGCCCTGAATCAAAAGCTTAGTAGCAATACCGAGTGGAAGGCCCACTGTTTTTGCCATGGCCGTATCGGTCGCGTCTTCGCCATTCGCTACCATGGCTGAACGGACCTGTTTGGTTTGGTCCCCATCCTTATAATCGAACAAATGCCACATCACAATCTGGTCCCGTTCATCTTCACCAATTGTCCATTTCTTTTTCAGGATATGTTCAAGCACTTGGGCAGGAGTTCCTTTTTGCAAACCAACAGGAGTATCTTCAAACAAACCAAGCCATCTCATTTTATGCATTTCAGGACCATCAATATCCAGTTTCATATAATGAGCCAGCTTGAGTTCTACAGAATCGTTCGGATTATAAGAAAGAAATGAATTGATGAACTGGCGATGAGTCATGCCATTGACTCCTTCCATTGAGTAGGAATCTTCCGTTGCTCCTAGCTGTACAAAGACATCCCAGGCTTTACAGAAACCGGGTCTTCGCAAAGTACCCCGATATAAAGTCTGAATGCCCTGAAGCTCATATACCTCTAAATATTGTAATGAATCCCGATTGGCGTAACCTTCAAAATACCCGTGACCAGGAATATGGATCATCTCCGTCCTCCTAAACAAATGATGATAAGGAATGTATTTATATCTGCCTTCTTGAATAAACTTTACATCACCTTGCCCCGCCATCACTACATTTCTGGGATTCCAGGTAAACTTATACTCCCAGGGATTGTCTTCTTCCTTATTGGGCATAAGCAGTCCTCCGGTAAATGATTCAAAGGCTCTGAGCTCAAAACCCTGATTCCTAATATGGTCGATCACTTTTTTTGCCGACATATGGTCTATGCCCGGATCAAGGCCACATTCGTTCAAGAATAGCAGCCCTTTTTCCTTGGCTTGGTTATCCAAAGCCCTCATGTCATCATCTACATAAGAGGCCGTCAAAAGATGTTTCGAAAATTGAAGGCAAGCTTCAGCAACAGCCACATGAAAGCGAGCAGGTAACATGGAAATCACCACATCGGCTTCTGCAATAACAGTTTCTCTCTGCTGCTCATTGTTAATATCAAAGGCGATTGCCTTGCCATTAGGATTTCCTTTCACCTTATCTTCAGCCAATTGTAAGGCATAATCAGCCACTGTAATCTGCCAACCAAAGCTGTTGGCTTGGTTCAATAAATAAGCAATGAGGCTAGTGGCAGATCGCCCGGCTCCGAGCACAAGTATTTTTTCCATGTATTAAAATGTGAGGCCCGAAAATAGAGTAAAAAAAGAGGGCATGTCAAATAAATTGGCACTTTTCCCAAAAAGCTTTCATAGACAACCTTAGCTTGAAAAGATTCGTATCTTCCAATCCCTTGCAAATCAATATTATGGGAGAAATTATTTCTAAAGAGACTCAACTCATCGTTCATCATTCTGAATCCGACCTTGACCTTAACACTCAAAAACTGATTAAAAGAGCTAAAGAGGCCGCATCAAATGCCTACGCCAAATACTCTGATTTTTTGGTTGGAGCAGCCCTTTTATTGGATGATGGAACGGTTGTAATTGGGAACAATCAGGAAAACGCCTGTTATCCAGCTGGTCTGTGTGCTGAACGTGTCGCCTTTTTCGCAGCCAAGTCTCAATATCCAAATGCGCTCATTGAAAAGGTAGCTGTTGTTGCTAGAAGAAGACAAGACGAACACTTTAATGGTGCTGCACCTTGTGGAAGCTGCCGACAGGTGATGGCCGAATATGAGGAGAATCAGGGGAAAGCCATTGAATTATATCTTCTCACGGCAGAAGGGAAGGTCTATCAGTCTGAATCGATTGAAAATCTATTGCCTTTTAAATTTTCGGAATCAGTACTAAATGGCAAATAACTTTAATGGAGCACAAAATTGACTTTAGCTTCAAAGCCCGGTACTATACTTTGGGTGAACCTTCTGATGAAATAGAACACCTTTGGTTGGTGTGTCATGGACAAGGTCACCTGGCACAATACTTTATCAAACAGTTCCAATCCCTGAACGATGGTAAACATCTTGTTGTAGCGCCTGAGGGTCTGTCAAGATATTACCTGGAAGGTTTTAGCGGTCGGGTCGGTGCCACTTGGATGACCAAAGAAGGTAGGCTCACCGATATCCATAATTACCTTAATTTTCTCAAGGCAGTAGTTGATGAGATCAAAGGCCAATTGAGCTCTAATATTAAAATCACACTATTTGGATTCTCACAGGGAGCTGCCACCATTTCCAGGTTCGCAGCACAAACCGATGTCCACTTTGACAGACTTATTCTTTGGGCAGGTATCTTCCCGCCCGACCTACCTCCATTGCAAAGCACAGAAAGACTTCAAAACAAGAAGGTCTACTGGGTCTACGGAAATAAAGACCCTTACCTCTCTGACGCAGTAATGCAGGAGCAGACAAATATTGCTAAAGAGCTGGTTATCAAGCCAAATATTATAGAATTCGATGGAGCACACGAATTGAACAGCGAAGTGCTAAGCCAGTTTTCTTGACTTAATTATTATTCTACCACTAGCCAAAAGGCCTCTCCCTTCGAAGAGATTTAGAGAGGCCCAAAATCCATACTCAACGATGATTATATAATGGTTCATTTTTAAGAATGAATTTCCTATCTTTGCAGCCCGAAATAATTAATGATAAAAACATGCTTAAAAATTACGAGACAGTATTCATTTTAACTCCCGTTTTGTCTGATGATCAGATGAAGGATGCTGTCGGAAAGTATGAATCACTTCTCACCGAAGCCGGTGCGGAGATTATCAATAAGGAAATGTGGGGCTTGAAAAAATTGGCTTATCCAATTATTCACAAGTCTACCGGTTTCTACAACTTGATAGAATTCAAAGCTGACCCGACAGTAGTATCTACTTTAGAAGTAGAATTTAAGAGGGATGAGAAAATCATGAGATTCTTAACAGTGGCTTTAGACAAGCACGCGTTGGCCTACAACGAAAAACGTAGAAGCGGTGCATTTAACAAGAAGAAAAAGGAAAAAGCATCATGACATTAGTAAACGAACCGGTAAACCGAGATCAGCAGAAGAAGAAATACTGCCGATTTAAGAAAAATGGCATCAAGTACATTGACTACAAAAATGCCGATTTCTTGCTAGCCTTTGTCAACGAGCAAGGTAAGCTTCTTCCAAGAAGATTGACAGGCACTAGCCTTAAGTATCAGAAGAAAGTAGCTCAAGCAGTGAAAAGAGCAAGACATATCGCATTGCTGCCCTATGTAACCGACTCCTTGAAATAAGTCTCTCAGCTTAAATTATTGAAAAATGGAAATAATATTAAAAACTGACATAAAGGGACTCGGCTATAAGAACGACACGGTAAAAGTAAAACCGGGTTATGGTAGAAACTACCTGATCCCGCAAGGTTTTGCCATTATCGCTAGCGACTCTAACAAGAAGCACATTGCTGAAAATATTAAGCAAGCCGCCCATAAAGCCGATAAGATCAAAGGAGATGCAGAAGCATTGGCCAATGCCATTGGAGATGCTACTTTAGAAATCAAAGCCAAAGCTGGTGACAGCGGCAAGATTTTCGGAGCAGTAACTACTCTGCAGATTTCTGATGCTTTGAAAGCCCTTGGCCATGAGGTTGACAGAAAGAAAATCTCCTTCAAAGGCGAGGTGAAAATGATCGGAGATTATGAAATTGAGATCGATCTTCACAAGGAAGTCAAGAAAGACGTTAAATTTAGCGTTGTAGAAGGATAATAGATATAATAACATCATACAAAAAGCCTTGGGTTTAAAACCCAAGGCTTTTTTTGTGGCTGTGCCCAACTCAAAAAAATATACCACACTCTGCTCACCTTTCGCAAGCTAATGTCACAAAGTTTAAAATAAGTATTGAAACAGATGGTTCTGAGTCTTTTATTTCGGTATCTTAAATTCTTTAAACAAATATAAAAATTGAGGAGAATTCTTGTATTTATTGGATTATTAAGCATCTGCTATTTATTACCTGCGCAGGTAAAACAAGAGCCAGTCAATATTGATATTATTACAAAAAAGCTTGAAAAAATAAACAAAAAATTACAAGGCAAAATCTTCAAGTTCCAGCGCAAACTAGAGAAGAAACTGCAAAAGAAATATCCAGATCTTAGCCGGCTACAGATGGATTCCCTCGTATCCTCAGAAAGAAAGGCTGATCTCCCTGATTCTTTAAAAAACAATCTAGCTAAATTCTGTACGGGCTGCCCTACCCTGGCTGGGCTCAAAAAAGAATTGCAGGAAAAGACAAACCTCACCCCACCTAACCTGGATATAGGCAAGGATCTTAACATCTCAATCAAGGAACTGGACAAGTTGCAAGCGATGTATCAAAAGCTCCAGCTACCTGATTTAAACAAATTCAAAGATGTTGATCTTAAGTCTATGGCCCTGGATCAGTCGCCATTGTCAGGAGGTGATCTCAAAGGCATTGAAGGCAAAGCCGGAGACCTCAAAGGTAAGTCGGGAGATCTGAAATCTCTGGCTCTGGCCAAATCACCACTATCGGCAGGTGATCTCAAAAAGCTGACAGATAATACCGGGGATCTGAGCAGCTTACTGGATGAATACAAAAAGGAGTTTGAAGGTTGGGAAGGTGAGCTCCTGGCAAAGGTCACGAACCTGGAAGAAATCAAGCTTCTACAAGAGCAACAAAAGAAATTGGAAGAATACAAGCCTCTTCCTGAAGGCTACCGCAGCAAGATAGACCAATTCCAGACCAATGATTTTGTGAAAACACAATTAGAGAAAAAGGCAGAAGAATTAAAGAAAATGGGTGGAGAAACCTTGCAGAAAAAATTTGATGATGCCTTGGCCAAAGTCACCAAAGCCAAAAAGAAATTCCCAGACCTGGAGAGCTTGAAAGATGCACCTAAACGGCCACCAAATCCTTTAGAAGGTCAACCCTTTAACAAGAGGCTTAGGCTTGGGGGTAATTTGCAAGTCAACAGACAGGCACCCACCTCAATAGATTTTTCAGCAAAGTTGGGTTATCTATTGAATCCAAAAGCGCAAATAGGAATAGGCATGGCCTACCGTTTTTCTACTGGCACTAACTTCTCAAGCTTTGCTTTGAATGATGAGTTATTCTCTGCAAAACTATTTTTTGATCATTTTATCTACAAGTCCTTTTACCTGCAATCCGTACTGGAATGGAACCGGACAGAGCTCAAAGATAAAACCGACATAAGCTTGGGCACACATTGGGTTCAAAGCGGATTTGTAGGTTTAGGCAAAGAGTTTGCCATCTCCAAGAAACTAAAGGGCTCCATGTCCGTGCTCTATAACTTCTTACATGATGAGAAAAGCCCATACAAAAAACCTTTCGTCTTCCGAGTTGGTTTCAGGCTTTAACCCCTCATTCTTTTCAGTTTTCTTCTTCCCTTCCAAAGCTTATGACTAATTTGATACCTAGAAAAGGATATTTATGATTCGTGCATGTAGCTTGTTGTTAATCAGTTTGCTGATTGTAGTGACTTCCGGCTGTGGCAATTCGACAGATAAGGTTGAAGACAACGACTGGAGTGCAGAAGGACTAAAAGGCAAGGTAAAGTCTGTTATTGAAAGAAATTTCCAGGCCCAAAGTCAATCGGGAAATTGGGGGAAAGGCTCGGCAGGACAATCCTACCTCGTTAAAAATTTTGATAAGAACGGTTTTAAACAAAGTGAAAACAGCTATTTCGTAAACGATAACTCACTTTACGGGCGTAGTACCTACGAATATGATGATGGCAACTTGACCAAAATCAATAGGTACGGTGCTGATAACAATAAGGCAGGTTATGACAGCCTAACAGAGCGCCTTGGAAAGATAAGGCCACTCAAGTTTGACAACTATTTTGTAGTGCCTGGTGAAACTGCTAAAACAGGGTTTACCGAAATGGTATGGGAAGGAGCTCGCGTCAATGAGACTAAACGTTACGACCAAAACAGTAGACTCATATCTCAATCATTATCTACTTACGATGAGAATAATCACGTGGCTGAGCTTAAGAGGGAGACATTTGGACAGAATTCGACTCAAACCATAAGATATACCTACCTGTCCTATGACGACAAAGGCAATTGGACCTCCGCGTTAAAACAAATTATCGGATTTAACTTTCAAGAAATCATTGAAAGAGTTTACGAGTATTATGCTGATTAGCTAACGAAAGATTCGCACAAACCCGTTTAGGGTTTCTTCAAAGACCACACCGTTAACGGCTACCCTATAAAAGGCAGTGTAAGAATATCTACCATCAGGTACATCTTGTCCCTCAAAAGTGGCATCCCATTGAGCGTTTTGATCCTCACTGAAAAACACCAGCTGCCCCCATCGGTTATAAATTTTGAAATTATAAGATGGTAATTGGCAACCAACTATCGGTCCATACTGATCATTTTCACCATCTCCATTCGGACTAAAGGCGTTAGGGAAATGTACCCTTGGTGTGAATTCAGTCACTTCTGAGGCGTACGTAGCCTCACATCCATTAGCATCAACAATGCGCACCGTGTAACCCCCAGCGCTTAAGCCGCTCGCTACCCTCCCGGTTTGATTCGTAGGCGTCCAAAAGAATTCATAGTCGGGCACACCTCCAATCGCGTCAATTTGTATTTCTCCATCGGATGTGCCCGGACAAATTTCCATATTCACAAGAGCACTCAAATCAGCCTCTAAAAGCGGAGGTGAGCCAATCACAAAGCTTTCGTTCGTGACACAACCATTTTCATCCGTGATCTCAACATTATATTCACCTCGAGCAAGGTTGGTGACCCGATTGATGGTGGTCTGTCTTGAAAAACCTGGTCCTGTCCAATTGTAACTATAGCTTCCGGTTCCCCCTTGTACAGTGATTTCGGCAGAACCATTCAGCGTATTAAAACACTGCGTATCTGTTGGTAGCACATCGGTCACCATCAACTCATCAGGTTCCGCAAGGACAATCTCTCCAGTAATTGGACAACCTGTATCATCTGTAATGGTATACTCATAGGTTCCGGCAGTAACATTATTCAATGATGTATTTGCGGCACCAGTGTTCCAGAGTATTTTTTTGTCTCCAATTCCCCCGCTCACGGTCAAGGCAATACTACCGTTTGATGCTCCATTGCACAATGGCTGAATAAGTTGACTTGCTACAAAGATTTCTGGCAAAACCTGAATATCAAGTGTATCGGAAAAGCCCTCACAGTCAGCGATAGATGGGTTGAATTCTCTAAAAAAAACACGGCCTGAAGTGACATTGTCATCCCAATCTATCATTACAGAGTTTTGATTGTTGGCCCCATTAATTGACCCATTAATTACCCCCCATTCATATTCAGAACCCGGAACAAAAGGCACCTGATACAATACATTTTCCTTATCAGCATAGCATACTGCATCATTTCCAACTGGTTTTTCAGGTTCCAATCGCTTGTTGATTTTTACATCGTAGAAGACAGTATCAATAGCACAACCATTGGCATTGCTCACCAAAAGTTTGACGCGAGCATTATCGTTGGCCGCCTTCCAATCCACAGTTATGGCATCGGTGGCTTGGCCGGAGGTAATATCACCACCTTCTACAAACCAGGCATAATTAGAAATGGAAGAGCCGGTCATTGTATAGGGTACCCCATCCACATCAGGACAAACAGAGGTTGCTCCGATCACTTCATCAACTACAGGTTCATCCAACACATCAAGTTGAAAGTTGGTCACATCTGAGCAACCACTGCCGCTGGCCGTTAATCTGGCGTAAATCACCTCACCATTTACAGTATTAGAGTAATTACTCGGGTCAGTAATTGGATTTACACCGGTCAGCGCATCCGTTTCGTTATTATGAAAGGACAGAACAGCACCAGCCTGTGCATTTAAAATTTCTGCGGCCGCGCTATTTAAATCAAATGTAGTAAGCCCATCGCCATCAGGATCGCAAGCCGTGATATTGCTAGGTTGGTTGGCAACAGGTGGATTGGAAATTGTAGCACTTCCACCCCAACTCAGCTGAAAGCCGGCATTGCTCCGTGAAAAGTTATCAATAAGAATAATGTACTCTTCTCCTGACACTACAGGTAATGGACTCACAAAGCCATTTCCAAGGGCACCAGGGCCTTCACCAGTATCACTTTCGCCCGCCCTGAGTCCGGTATTAGCCGAAACTCCAGCCGCTTGGGGGTTGGTAGATGAACAGCGGACTGCAGCCCCTAAATTATTACAGGAGACGTTCGGTCCATAAATCGCAAAATCGAAATCATCTGCCCCATTGTTTGCTGTAATTACAAAATCCAGATTGCCACTCTGCGTAATGGGCACCTTCAACCACAGACTTTGTGTTTCTCTAAAACCACAGGAAGGCTGTTGATTATTGGCATTTGCAAAGTCATTGGTCCCTATACCATTAGAATTCAATGCCAGGGAAGTGGTTCCACAAACTATCAGCAGGTTCGCACAATCAGCGGTTGTCTGAGCGCGAGTGCCCAGAGAAACAAAAGCCAAGCTCCCGGTAAAAATTATTCTGATAAGCGTCTTAGCCCAGTTCATTTCAGGTCGAAAAGTCATCAATCAGGTTCAGGCAAAAATGGCCAATAATTATAACGTCTGAAAACTTACTTGATACATATTACTTCATCAATTAAGTTAGAAATGTACCTTTACAAATAAACCTTAGGTCAGCAATACCCCTATGTTCAGAACTGAGTTATCAAATACTCATCCGAAATTCAATTTCACCCATCAGGATAAGATATTGTCACTAGGTTCTTGTTTTGCGCAAAATATTGGAACCAGACTTTCCACATTCAAATTTGAGGTTTGCACAAACCCTTCTGGAATCCTGTTTAATCCCTTATCGATTTTTGAGTTGCTTGCTTTCGCAACCGGGACAAAAACCCTTCCTCCCACCTCCTACCAACAGTTGGGCTCTACTTTTCTGAATTACAAATTTCATTCGCAGCTCAATGCCAACTCTGAAAAGAACCTCAAGCAAAAGGTGAACAACGAGCTTACCCATTTAAAGGAGTGTTTGGAAAACACCGCCATTCTCATGCTCACATTTGGTACGGCCTGGGTATATCGCACCAAGAATACTGAAATGCTTGTGGCCAATTGCCATAAAGTACCTCAAAACCAATTTAATAAGGAATTGTCAGGTGTCGAGGAGATTATTGACGAATTTGGCAAGCTCAAAAACTGGTTAGATCAGGTAAATCCAAACCTTAAAATACTACTCACAGTAAGTCCCGTTCGGCATGTCAAAGAAGGGCTGGCCAATAACAACTTGAGCAAATCGATATTGAGACTTGCTTGTCATAAGCTTACGGAAGCTTTCGATCTTGTTGACTATTTTCCGGCCTATGAAATCTTGATGGACGACCTGAGAGACTATAGATTTTATGCCAAAGACATGATTCATCCTAACGAGCAGGCACAAGATTATGTATGGGAGAAATTCAGCAGCACTTATTTTTCTGAACCAACAATTGCATTCAAGTTAGAGTGGCAAGACATGCTCAATGCCTTGAATCACAAGCCCTTCCATCCTACCTCAGAAGAACACCAAAGTTTTCTGCGGCATACTTTATTGAAGTTGGAAAACTTAAGCGCTACAGTTGATGTTAGCAATGAAATCGAAGCGATCAAAAGTCAAATCACTGCACATTAATGACAGCACATAAACACACCAATCAACTAATCAAGTCTTCCTCCCCCTACTTACTTCAGCATGCCCACAACCCCGTGGACTGGTATGAATGGAATGCCGAATCCTTAAAAAAAGCAGTCGAACTGGATAAGCCAATCATCGTGAGCATTGGGTATTCAGCATGCCATTGGTGCCATGTGATGGAGCGAGAAAGCTTTGAGCAAGAAACCATAGCGGGGATTATGAATGAGCATTTCATTTGTATTAAGGTGGACAGGGAAGAGAGACCAGATGTTGATCAAATTTATATGGATGCTGTTCATGCCATGGGATTGCAAGGCGGATGGCCCTTGAATGTTTTTCTTACCCCTGATCAAAGGCCTTTTTATGGGGGCACTTATTTTCCCGCAAATGGTTGGGCCCAACTGCTGCAACAAATTGGTTTAGCCTTCAAGGAGCAGAGACCGGAACTGGAAAAGTCCGCAGACGGTTTTATGCGCTCCTTGGGCGCGAGTGAAATTAAGAAATACGGACTGACCGAGGTAGAAACAGCCTTTGAAGCGACTAAGCTATCAGACATGTTTCAAAAATTGGAGCAGAGTTTTGATCCTCAAATGGGAGGCATGAACAAAGCCCCTAAGTTCCCAATGCCAGTGATTTATGCTTTTCTGCTGCGCGAATATGCTGCAAACCAAAATGAAAAGGCGCTTGAGCACAGTCGCCTTACATTGGATAAGATGGCCAAGGGTGGCTTATACGATCAAATTGGTGGTGGCTTCACACGCTATTCTACCGATTCGGATTGGTTTGTTCCCCACTTCGAAAAGATGCTTTATGATAATGGGCAGCTTGTAAGCTTGTATAGTGAGGCATACACCATCACCAAAAATCAGCTTTATAAAGACACGGTATATCAAACCATCGATTGGCTTGAAAGAGAAATGACCAGCCCTGAAGGTGGATTTTATGCAGCTTTAGATGCAGACAGCGAAGGTGAAGAAGGTAAATTCTATTTGTGGACTGTTCCAGAATTTCAAGATGTATTGGGATCGGATGCTGACCTGATTGCAGATTACTATAACCTCACGGACCAAGGCAATTGGGAGCCCAATAAAAATATCCCCTTCAAAAGTGAATCAGATACCGACTTCGCAGGGAAGCATGGGCTGGATTTAGCGGAATTAAAAGATATAGTCCGGGTGAGCCAGGTTAAGCTACTCGATAAGAGAAGTGAACGGATCAGGCCTGGACTCGATGACAAAGTGCTTTCTGGCTGGAATGGCCTGATGCTCAAAGGCCTGGTTGATGCCTATGGGGTATTTCATGAGCCAAAATTTTTGAAACTGGCCATGGACAATGCCGAATTCCTTTTGAAGAAAATGAAATCCGACCAACGCCTTTTTAGAAATTACAAGGATGGAAAGGCTTCTATTGATGGCTACCTGGAAGACTACGCTGCTGTAGCACAGGGATTCATCTCGCTTTATCAAGTTACCTTTGATGAGCAATGGCTCCAAGAGGCCAAGGCTTTGACCGATTATGCCATTGAGCATTTCTATGACCCTGAAGAAGGTTTCTTTTTCTTCACAGATGATACTTCCGAAGCCTTGATCACCAGAAAAAAGGAAATTTTCGACAATGTAATTGCTGGCTCGAATTCTATTATGGCCACAAATCTATATTGGCTTAGCATACTAATGGATAGGGATGATTACAAGGCAAAGGCTTTGCGCATGTTGAAGTCTGTGAACAAAATCATGCTGACTGAACCGCAGTACCTGACAAATTGGGCTTGCCTTTACAGCAATTTGACCAAACCCACTGTAGAGGTTGTGATCATAGGTAATGACGCCACTGAACGTGCCCTTGATTTACATCAACACTTTATCCCAAACAAGGTGCTCTTAGGTGCAGAAAAAGAAGGGGAAAGCAAGCTTCCCCTACTGCAGCATCGGGGTGAAGTCAATGGACAAACTACTTATTACGTTTGTAGGAACAAGACCTGCCAGCTGCCAGTGACTTCTCTGGAAGAGGCCCTCGAGCAGATAATTTAATTGATCAGCCCCTTGGGGTAATTATTATTTCTAAATTCGATTGGCAATCGCAATTGTCATTGACCAAGGTTGAATAAACACTAGAATTTGTCACCACTTCAACTAAATATTGATGCACCTGAGGGAGAAAAGACACTCTTCGCGGATATCGCCTTGCCGGTACCCATTCCCAAGCTGTTTACTTACCGCATTCCGGCTGACGTCAAAGACATAGTTACGGTAGGTGCCAGGGTGATTGTACAGTTTGGAAGAAAAAAAGTGGTAACCGGCATTATTGATAACATCCACCACTCACCACCTGAACTATATGTCGCCAAGCCTATTTTGGAGCTGTTGGATACAGAGCCAATGGTGACCAAAACCCAATTTTCAGTGATGAAATGGATGGCCTCCTATTACATGTGCACTCTTGGCGAAGTGGTCAATGCAGCCTTACCATCCGGACTCAAATTAAGCAGTGAATCCCGAATACAACTGCATCCGGAAAAAAGCTGGCTGCAAAGTGAATATCCGTTTGACGACAAAGAATTAGTACTACTAAAGGCTTTAGAAAATAACGATTCACTCACTTACGCAGCCGCTGCCGAATTGCTTGAGCTTAAGAGCGCCTATAAATACATCAAATCACTCGTTCAGAAAGAGGTTATCCTTATTTATGAAGAGGTAAGAGAGAAGTATAAACCTAAAAAAGTTAAGAGAATCCGGCTTACGGCAACCTTTCTTAGCTCAGAGGAGGCATTAGAAAACCTATTCCAGACTTTGGAAAAGAAGCCTAAACAGACGGACATCCTGCTGAAATATCTACAGCAGATTCCTGTTCACCAAAGCCCTGAATTGAACGAAACAGGCATACCTAAATCGCTTTTGCAAGCAGATTTTTCAACCTCTTCTCTGCAAACCCTGATCAAAAATGGCGTCCTAGAGGAGTTCGAAGAGATCGTATCCCGGTTTGGCGAATTTGAGGATGACTCTCAAAAAGAAATTCTTCTTAATGAGGAGCAACAAGCTGCCCTAGATGCCATGTTTGCTTATTTTGAGAATGACAACACCATGTTGCTTCATGGCATTACGGGAAGCGGCAAAACCGAGATTTACATTTCTCTGATTAGAGAAATTCTCGACAATGGGCGCCAAGCTTTGTATCTACTTCCGGAGATCGCCCTGACTGCCCAAATTGTAAATCGACTTAAGGTAGTATTTGGAAGCCGAATGGGCGTTTATCATTCCAAATTCTCAGACAATGAGCGTGTAGAGGTTTGGCAGGGCCTACTGGACGGACGCCTCGACTTTATCGTTGGGGTACGAAGTGCCGTTTTTTTGCCCTTTGAAAACCTTGGATTGGTGATTGTTGATGAGGAGCATGAAAACTCCTACAAACAATATGATCCTGCCCCGCGATATCATGGTCGAGATGTAGCGCTCTATTTGGCACATGCGCACCAGGCGAAAACAGTACTGGGTTCAGCCACCCCATCCATGGAGACCTTCGCCAATGCCCGCCAAGGTAAATATGGCCTTGTAACATTAACCAAACGCTATGGAGAAGCACAGCTACCAGAGATGCAGGTAGCAGACACGCGAATGGAAAGAAAGCGCAAAACCATCAAGGGCAATTTCTCTTCTCTTTTGATGCAGTCAATACAAGATACACTGGACAAAAAAGAGCAAACTATCATCTTTCAAAATCGCAGAGGTTACTCCAACTACCTTTCCTGTGATGACTGTGGTTTTATTCCTGAATGCCATCGCTGCGCTGTCAGTCTCACCTATCATCAATATAAAAATCAACTTAATTGCCATTATTGTGGACATAAGGAGGCTGTTCCAGTGGCCTGCCCAGCTTGTGGCAGTACAAGAGTCCGCACAGTGGGCTACGGCACGGAGAAGATTGAAGAAGACTTAAAACTCCTTTTTCCTGATGCCCGAATTCAGCGTATGGATTTGGAAACCACCCGATCCAAAAATGCCTATCAGAACATCATTAGCAGTTTTGAAAGACATGAGATTGACATTTTAGTAGGCACTCAAATGGTAACCAAGGGCCTTGATTTTGATCGTGTAAGCCTTGTAGGAGTATTTGATACAGATCGGATGATCCACTTCCCTGATTTCAGGTCGATTGAACGAACCTACCAACTCGTTACTCAGGTGAGCGGTCGGGCTGGAAGAAATGAATATCCGGGCATGGTGATTATTCAAACGGACGACCCGGAGCAGGTAATTATCAAGAAAATCCTAAGCCAGGATTTTGAGGCTTTTTATCTCGGAGAAATGGCAGAGAGAGAGAAGTTTAACTACCCTCCTTATTCCAGAATGATTAAGCTGACGCTTCGCAACAAAGACAAAAAGTTGGGACAGGATGCAGCTTATTTTTTGGCCAATATTCTCAAGGAAGATTTGAAAGGGCCACGTGTACTAGGCCCTCAAGAGCCCGTAATCAACAAGATCAGAGATAAATATCTGATGGACTTATTTCTTAAAATCGAACGAAAATTCAACATTCAATCGGTAAAGCAGAAAATTTCCCAAGCCCAAATCGAACTTTTGAAGGAAAAACGATACTCTAGTATAGAACTGATCATTGACGTTGATCCGTATTAGAAAACGTAGGTTCGCATGCCATGATGGAATACTTTATTTCAATTGCCCTCTTAAGCCACCTGGCTTTGTTTGCCATCGGCTGGTGGGTAGGCAAGGCTATCTATAATAAGAGTCCAAGACTTCAAAATCTGGGTAGAACCATTCTGGAGAAAAAACATGAGGGCCTTAGCAAAAATCCCATCTTAAAACTTTTCACACAGCAAGTGAACAAAAACAATCTTACTACAGCCGGGTCAATTCTCTTTGCCTTGATTGCGATTAAGTCAGTTGGGATGATCTTGGTAGGTTTTGTAGGTATTTCGCTACTGCTGATGATTGTTCAAGGCATGATTATGTATGCACTAATTGCTCAAATGCAGCACACAGGCCTTACTGACCGCTCTGTTTTCTTAGTCATGTCAACACAACTCCTCTCCCATCTTAGCCTGGGTATTGTAGGCAATTGGGCAGGGTACCAATATTTCTTAAAAAACCTGCCTATCAGTGACATGGGGATTTTAGAATGGCCGGCTTTTAGCGTATTGGTATTAGTTTTCTTGGTAACTACAGTCATCACAGCTTGGAAAGAAACGCTGTTTTACCAAAGGAATAAGGCATTGATTGGTTGACTATTCTTCCTTCTCCCCCAACCTTGACTCTTCTTCATTCAATTCCGCCTTGTCCGCTGATGGCTTCTCATGGTCATCACTCATTCTCTCCACAAAGTATGGCAAAGGCTGTCTCGGGAGTTCTCCATCCATATGAAGTTTAAATTTAGGCTGCTCGCCATGCTTCTTTCCATATCGAATTAACCCCCAGGTCATTATCACAGACGTGACCAGGATCACCACAAGGATGACATCGGCATTAAACAAGGTAGATTTTAGTTCTACGGGAATGGAAAAAAACAAAAGTATGGTGATCAATCCCCTTGGGTTAATGAACAACTCCGGCTGAATCGATTTCCCCCAAAGGAATATTTTGAGTAAAATAAATCTTACAATAAAAAAGGAAGCAACGATGAGCAAGCTAATTCCGAGAATTCTCAGGTTTAGCAAGGCAGCCAGGTTCAATGTAGTTCCAAACACCACAAAAAAGAAGGTACGAATCACAAAAGCTGACTCCCTGGTAACCAAATGCAAGTCATCCAAAATCAGACTCACAGCTTTTGGATCAATCCACTTTTTGAGCTTCCCAACAAAGAATAACTTCGAATTGTTGATCAACACCCCGAATACCAGAATAATCACCAGGGAAGACAGGTGCAACTGCTTTCCGAGCGCGTAGAGCAAGATTAAAATGGCAATCAGCAAAAACAGCTTTACTTCACTTTCAATACGCTGAAACAGCATTACCAAGCCATAACTCACCACCAGAGACACCACAATGGTGATGAAGATGTTTCCAATCACCGAGTACACGACAGTGTCTATACCTTCAGGGTTTACATTCTGAATAACAAAGAAAAAGAACATGATGCCCAGAATGTCAGAGAAGGTGCTCTCATAGATCATAAACTCCTTTTTGTCATCTATCAATGAACCTACACTGGGAATGACTATGGCACTACTTACTACAGCCAATGGAATTGCATAGACCAAGGATATAAAAGGATCTTCCTTAAAGAACTGATTGATAATAAATGAAATGGTGAAGGCACAGCCCACCATAGATATCAGTGCCACCAGAAATGACTTCCAGATAATTGGCCATTTGTCTTTAGTCAGCTCCAGATCTATAGCCGCCTCAAGCACGATCATGATCAATCCTACAATGCCCAAAATCTCCAGGGTACCCAAAATCAGAGCATCCTGATTATAGCCTTGATAGTCCATCACGAACTTCATTCCAATACCTAAAAGGATCAGCAGAATGACACTCGGCACATTTGTCTTCTTGGAAAAAATATTGAAGAGGTGCGAGAAAATGATCACGCAGGAAAGCACGATCACTATGGTATATGGATTCATAAGCTAATATTACTGAAAAGAATGGACTCAAAGTGTGGTTATTCCTGATTATTTCCATCAACCCACGACCACACTGACAATTGATTTCTCAACTTGATTCCTCATTCGAACTACTTCCTGGCTTTCCACGTTTGTATTTTATTCATTGTAGAATAAGTAGTACTTTTGCACAGCTTTTCTACACTTAAAAGGGTATAGGGATTGATTATCAAGCGTTGGAGAAAATGAAAAACGGAAATTTATCAGAGGAATTGTTGAAAAATCTTGACCTTATTGGTGACGATCATGTGATGGGGTCAATTGAAACACCTCTGCGCGAAGATGCATTTGCGCTTTCGGAGGAGGAGAAGATTGCCATTATTGAGCAGCACTTTGAAAAAATCATGCTTACCCTGGGCCTTGATCTCACCGATGATAGCCTAAGCGGAACTCCGAAAAGAGTGGCCAAACTATACGTCAAAGAGTTGTTTAAAGGACTAGATCCAAAAAACAAACCTTCCATGTCAACATTTGAGAATAAGTACAATTATAATCAAATGCTGGTGGAAAAGAACATCACCGTTTACTCTAATTGCGAACATCACTTCTTGCCCATTGTGGGTAAAGCACATGTGGCTTACATTCCCAACGGACGGGTAATTGGTCTGTCTAAAATCAATAGAATTGTTGATCACTTTTCCAGGAGACCACAGGTGCAAGAGCGACTTGCCTTGCAGATATTGAATGAGATGAAGTCAACCCTAAACACAGAAGACGTAGCCGTTTACATAGACGCAGAGCATATGTGTGTGAGCTCACGTGGAGTTCAGGACCAAACTTCCTCTACGGTGACTGTAGAATACAGCGGAAAATTCAAGGAGGAAAACACAAAAAAGGAGTTTCTCACCTATGTAAATGACCAGCTCAAATGAGCCTATACGAAGCGTTTCCAGTATCTCTTACCAACTCACTTACCAAACAAAAAGAAAAATTTGAGCCTTTAGTGCCCGGTCATGTTGGCATGTATGTTTGTGGCCCTACGGTATATAGCGATGTTCATCTGGGCAACGTCAGAACCTTTATGTCCTTCGATGTAATCACCAGGTATTTCAGATACCTGGGTTATAAGGTTCGTTATGTGCGGAACATCACGGATGTTGGCCATCTGGTTGGTGATGTTGATGAAGGCGAAGATAAAATCGCTAAGAAAGCAAGGCTAGAAGCTTTAGAACCAATGGAAGTGGTTCAGAAATATACCAATGGCTTCCATGATGTGATGCGGCTTTTCAACATAGTAGCCCCTTCCATTGAACCTACCGCCACTGGCCATTTAGTAGAACAGATTGAATTCATAAGGCAACTCATGGATAATGGTTTTGCCTATGAGAAAGCTGGTTCTGTTTATTTCAATGTCCGCAAGTACAACGAAACGCATCATTACGGTGAGCTATCCGGCCGCAATGTAGATGAGATGCTCTCCAATACCCGTAACCTTACGGGGCAGGATCAAAAAGAAGATCCCCTGGACTTTGCCCTTTGGAAAAAGGCAGAAGATGGCCACCTCATGCACTGGCCATCCCCCTGGAGTGAAGGCTTTCCAGGCTGGCATCTCGAATGCTCCGCCATGAGCACCAAATATCTTGGAACAACATTCGACATTCATGGTGGTGGTATGGACCTTAAATTTCCACATCACGAAGCCGAGATAGCTCAGAATAAAGGCTGCAACCATGAAGGTGGAGCGCAGTATTGGCTGCATGGCAACATGCTCACGGTCAATGGCAGAAAGATGGCCAAAAGCGAAGGCAATGGCTTCACTCCGGAAGAATTATTGACTGGAAATCATAAGTTGTTGGAGCGCGGTTATAGTGCCATGACTGTGAGGTTCTTTATGCTAATGAGCCATTATGGAAGCACTCTGGATTTCAGCAACGAAGCACTTCAGGCCGCAGAAAAGGGCTATAAAAGACTAACAGCGGGACTTATGCTTTTGGATAAGTTGCCACCAGCAGGTACCGGAACAACTGACCTGAAAAAATCCGAGGCATTAAAGGCTTTGGCTGATCAGGCCTTAACCAATATGAGCGATGACTTCAATACTTCCAAGACACTGGCATCACTCTTTGAGATTGTGGGTAAGATCAATACTTTTTACCAAAATCCTTCGGAAATCGCTCAAATCGATACCGATTCCTGGGATTATGTTACTCAGCATTTTTCGGGTATTATTAAGGACGTACTCGGATTGACCGTGGAGACTGAGGCTACAGGCAACAATCAATTGCTGGATGGTACATTGAATGTATTAATAGAGCTTAGAAAGCATGCTAAGTTCTCCCAGAATTACGAACTTTCGGATAAGATCAGAGATGATTTGAAAGCGGTTGGCGTTCAACTCAAAGATGAAAAAGGAGGCGGAATGTCCTACAACATAGATTAACAACACATGATCCTCTCGGGAAAAGAAATCAAAAAGGAGTTGGGAGATGGCATCAACATCGAGCCCTTTGACGAAAATCAGCTGAATCCAAATAGTTACAACCTTCGACTACACCAGGATTTGTTGGTTTATGAGAGCAAGGAGTTGGATATGAAAAAACCTAATCCAACCACACCTATGACCATCCCTGAAGAGGGGTTACTGCTGGAGACCGGTAAACTCTATCTGGGTAGAACTATAGAACACACCGAGACATCGAAATATGTTCCGATGCTTGAAGGGCGTTCCTCAATTGGCAGGCTTGGCTTGTTCATTCATGTAACTGCTGGTTTTGGAGATGTAGGCTTTAATGGCTTCTGGACCTTGGAGATCTTCTGCATTCAACCTATCCGTATTTATGCAGGCGTGGAGATTTGCCAGATATTCTATCACTCCATTGAGGGTGACTATGACACTTACCAAAACGGCAAGTATCAAAACAACAAAGGCATTCAGGCCAGCATGCTTTATAAGGATTTTAAATGATGGTGATCGTCATTCCGGAATTTTTATTCGCAACTTTACAAAGAATAAAAATGTCCGGAATCTCATTCTCACTTCATTAATCGAGATACTGGATAAATTAGGATTTATTCAAAATATAAATCCTAATTTTCCGGCCTGTCTGCCGACAAAGGCAGGCATGACGTTCTAACGGGTCAAATCTGAAATGAACAAAATTCTCAAAGCCATATTCATTTTCCCCATCCGCGTGTATCAATACGCCATATCCCCAATGCTAGGTGCTAGCTGTCGCTTCTCTCCTACCTGTTCCTCCTATGCTGTTCAGGCCATCCAGGAATGGGGAATTATCAAAGGCACCTGGCTAGGTATAAAGAGAATTGCCCGTTGCCACCCTTGGGGTGGGGATGGTTATGATCCCGTGCCGAAAAAAAAGGAGGGTTGATTTTAACCCAGAGCTGACTTCAATGAATATTGCATTTGGAATCAGAAGTACAGAATAAATGTCGAAATCCACTAATGTCCCGGGTTCTTCTAATCGACAATTAGATATTGGTATTATAACCATGATCGCTCAGACCCCTCACCAAGTTCAGCCTAAGAAAGCTCTTCGGACTATCTCTAATTTAATCATTGCCAGATAGCATTGAGATGAAACAGTCACTGTTAACTCAAAAGGTATTCCAAAATTATTTTAGAAATAATTAAATCACATCTTCATGTGAAAGGGTCAATAGTATTCTAGTAGTTAATATAGTATAGTACAATTATTTCTGTTCATATACTAATATTCAAGTGCTCACTGGCCCAACATATTTATCACCTCAACCATCGGACTATACTTGTATTCTCCATGAATTTGATTCTCATCCCAAACTAACAGATTATGAAATTTGCTAAAATCAAAAGTGTTTTGGAGTATTCCGCATATTTATTAATCATAATCACCTGCAGCCTCTTAATTCACTCCAACCTAAGCTCTTCGTCAATATCATCTAAACCAGATTCTGACACCATAAAAGAAGGGCAAACCTATGAAGCACTGGAGCTCCTTGCTTCGCAAGAAGCATCTAAAATTATTCTTTTGGCCGTCTCGCCAGATTGTCCTTTTTGTAATTTGAGCCTCCCTTTTTACAAATCCCTAATTGCAGAACGAGACCTAATATCTTCAGATGTTAAAATCGTAATGGCTGTTAATGGTTCAGTGAACCGAGACAGGCAGCGACCAATCTTAGATTCCATAGGAATCACTCCAGACAAACTAATCAGCCTTGATTTTTCAGGAGTGAAAATCTCGGTAGTTCCAACACTTATTGTAGTCGAGCCGGATGGGAAAGTGAAACAAATTTGGCTAGGGAAGCTAGATCAAAAAACCGAACAAGAAGTAATTCGAATTTTATAAACTATTTATTAACTAAACCAATCTTTATGAAAAAGTACATCAGAGTTCTATGTTTATTAATGGCCATCATCGCGTTTGGGGTCACTTATACGGGTTCAATGGAGGCAGCTCCAACAACAACGTGTAATGAAGAAGCCGCTACGACATTTGCTAATTGTATGGCTCAGATAATGCCAACTACGGCTTGCGTACAAGCCGCAATCTGTAACAAACAAGCTGGCTATGCGGAGTGCAACTGTAATTATAGCGTTCCGTCAAGTGCAAATGTAACTTGCAAAATGACTGCAGATAATAAATTTGATTCAGATATGGACGCATGTCACACAGCTGGATTATGCGGCCTTATTAACCCCCATGACCACTAGTCATTTAAACAAAAAATGGCACAGTTAGATTCTAGCATATGCTATGCTAAGACGACCGGCACTATAGTAGTGCCGGTCGTTGATTCTCCACTATAATACAAACAGGAAAAGCCAATTTGGTACTTGGGAATTACTCGTTGTGATATTTTAGATTTTTGCCAAGTCCTGATTCAAAGGTCTGATTAAATCTCTCCTTCCTTTCTTTAAGAAATACATTAAGCATTTTAACCTAACAAATGACTTATGAAAACTATCCTCGAATTCATAGAATTGGTCTTTTTGAATAATCAAATCACTGGATTGCACGAATTCTTTTAGGACGAATTCAAAATCCTCTTCATCAAGGTTAATTGCCAATTCTCCGTTCAGTGATTTATACATTCCTAAAGCCTTACTCACTTTGTTCTGATCACCATCATCAATACAAGAAAAACAAAAGACAATCTCCTCTAAAAATTGTTTCAAATCATATTCTTCCATCAACTGGCCAGCTCTTCCAAAATAATGATACAATGGGGAATTGTGACCCTGAGGCGGAACACTTGTTGCATCCAAAAATGACTGACGCGCCACCTGAACTGCCCCGGAGTTCGAAAAGCCGTCAAGGATTCCAACCAAATTATCGAAATGAAGGTCTGGTCGGTCCTCAATTAGAGCACCTATCGCAAGCTGTTGACAAATAAAATGAACATAATATGGCAACCCGTTAGAAATCCAGATAATTGCGGCCTTTACAAAATCGTCAAATTCAAGCCCTAATTCCTCTACCCCAGAATTAATTATTTTGAGAAGTTCGCGATCATCAATTCGTTGCAAATCAATCAACGAGGTACTCCTGAGACTGCTCTCGTGTCTATTAAAAAAATCTCTCCCACTTAGATTAATTCCGGCAATTATCAAATGTGAATTTGACCTTGAGTCTGAAAAATATCTAACGGTTTCTGCAATCTTCGTTTTAACATCTTCATCTTCTATTCTATCAAACTCGTCAACTACAAGTAAATATTCTTTATCACAAAAGAAATCCGAAACACTGCTTGGGCTGATTTGCCGTTTTAATAATTCATTGCTAATCTCTGAGGTTGAAATATTCTTAGATCTTCCTGCTTCTAAAATCTTTACATTGATTGAACCACTCTTGTCCTTTGAAATCGATGATTCGGTTGTTACAATATTCTTGTTTAATTGTGTGTTCTGAATAAAAGTGTGAAAGATTGACTCAAATTTGTCATACTTGGAACATCTGTGAAGTCTCAATTTAGCTCCAGTTTCTTCGCAGAACTCCTTGGAAATAACATTTATCAAGGAGGATTTCCCAATACCTCTTGACCCAGTCACAAAAGATTGCCTTCCTTGTGTGAAAAGTGAAATTTTCAACTCCCTTACCTCAACTTTACGACCCACTAATTTTTCTGAAGTATCAATGGGGCTTTCGGGCCTGAAATGCTTCTGAATCTTTAAGATTATTTCTTTCATCAAATAAGTGTCTCTAGAATATAATTTTCATTATAATCAATATACTTGAAACATTTGATGATTACATTTTAAATGATTTTTACAATAATTGAGTTGTTCCACCCAAATGCTCAAGTAGGATTGATGATCACGGATATACTTACACTAATCAAATATCCCAATCCGCATTCAATTGAGCTATACTATGATGAGCAGTCATATCGTATTGGCAGGGTACCACAGAAACATAATTGTGGTCCACCGCCCAAACATCTGAATCTTCCCCCTTGTCATTGTTGACAAAGTTTCCAGCCAACCAAAAGTAAGGTCTGCCATAAGGGTCTCTTCTATGATCAAATTCTTCCTCCCAATGTGCTTTCGCCTGCCTGCAAATCTTGATGCCCTGAATAGGCTCATTCTGCTTTGGAGGAATATTCACACTTAAAGCTACGCCTGGCAGCAAGCCTTTTTCGAGCACTTGCCGGGCAACATGCTTAACTGAATCCATAGCATGGGTAAAATCAGCCTTATGCGAAAAATCACATAGGGAGAATCCAACGGCCGGATAGCCTTCAATCGCCCCCTCAATTGCAGCCGACATAGTGCCGGAGTAAAGAACACTTATGGCCAAATTGCTACCATGATTAATTCCACTTACCACCAAATCAGGATTTCGCTCTTTCAACAAATGATGTTTTGCCAGTTTAATACAGTCGGCTGGAGTACCTGAACTCTTATAGGCGATTACGTCCAAATCTTTGAAAATATCAACCTCCGTCAATCTTAATGGATTTCCGATAGTAATGGCGTGCCCCATACCCGATTGAGGACTATCGGGTGCTACGACTATGACCTCACCAAGAGTCGCCATGGCTTCTACCAGATAGCGAATACCTCTGGAAGTTATACCATCATCATTTGAAACTAGAATAAGGGGTTTGGACATTCAGATAAGTGTGTTGTAATGAGCGACCAATTTCGCAACATCTTCCAACTTATCAACTTTTAGGCGATGGCTTTTTATATATTTTTTGACCTCTCCTGAATTTTCCCTCAATACAATGTAGATATCTTTTTTTCTACCGCTGTGCTCAACCAGGTTGCCTTCATGATCCAGAAAAAACATTTTATAAGTCAGTATACTTCTGGTTGCGGTTCTATTGCCTTGGGAAACCGAATAACCCCGATAACGATTATAACTGGTTGCGCGATTGCCCGTAGTCACCTGGGCAATATATTCCCTGGCCAGTAGAGTCATTTTTCCTTCAACAATAACCTCGAAAAACCTTGGAATGCTTTTGTACCCTGGCTGATTTGCATAAGGCAAAGTGAAGAATCTCCTTACAAAATCATCTCCAGATTGAATCAAAGAAAATTTGAAAACAAGCTGAGAGCTATAGGTTTCAATCCTATCTCCTACCCTGATCTGAATTGCATCACGCTCAAGGTCATACCTGAGTTGGCCTTTGACAACCCTGTTATCCTTCAGTGTAGCCTGCCCCTCATGCCACTGTTCGGAGGGGAAAATCTGTGCCTGACTTTGAACAGACAGTACAAGCGTAAGTAATATCGTAGTAGTCCACTTCACTTATTTTTTAAACGAATTGTCTGGGAAATGTTTTAAAAAGGTAAGGTTAATTAGTCTCCAAGGCAACATATTCCTCAATCTCAAGCCCATAGCCTATCAAGCCTACGCGCTTGAGAGCGGTATTGGAAATCAGGCGCAGTTTCTTAACACCCAAATCTCTAAGAATTTGTGCACCTACCCCATAATCTTTCTGATCCATCTTCAGACCGTACTTGCCAGAACTTGCTGAACCTTCACTTTGCAAAGCCTTCAGCTCATTTAAAAGCCTTCCGCCTCTGGCACCCTGATTCATATAGAGCACTACCCCTTTGCCCTCCTTTTCAATCATTTGCAGTGCGTATTTAATAGGATTTCCGGTGTCCAAATTGAAGCCAAAGATATCACCCAAGGTGCTGCTTGAATGTACACGTACAAGCACAGGTTCATCTGGTTCCCAAGTACCTTTGACTACCGCCAAATGCACTTCTCCTGAGTTTTTCTGCGTATAGGCCTGAAGATGAAAGTCGCCATACTCAGTGGGCAAATCAACGCCAAGTTCCTTCTCAATCAGACTCTCTTTTTCAATACGATAAGAGATCAAGTCTGCAATAGAAACAATCTTCAAATTGAAACGCTCGGCTACCTTGTACAAATCAGGCAAACGCGCCATCGTACCATCCTCGTTCATTATCTCGACCAGCACACCTCCGGGAGCAAGACCGGCCAAACGGGCAAAATCGATAGCCGCCTCAGTATGCCCTGTCCTTCTCAATACACCGCCTTTTTGCGCTTTCAATGGGAATATATGACCTGGCTTGCCAAGTTCTTCTGGCTTAGTATCGGGGTCAACCAAGGCCTTGATAGTCTTAGCACGGTCGCTTGCAGAAATACCTGTGGTACAACCATGGCCTTGCAAGTCCACTGAAACAGTGAAAGGAGTCTCGTGCAAAACCGTGTTCTTGCCTACCATCAGCTCTAGCCCCAACTCCTCACAACGCTCTGCAACCAGGGGGGCACAAATCAGCCCTCTGCCATGCGTGGCCATGAAATTCACAATTTGTGGAGTGATTTTATCCGCAGCACAAATGAAGTCACCTTCATTTTCGCGGTCTTCATCATCTACTACAATAATTACTTCACCATTTCTGATTGCCTCAATGGCTTCTTCAATAGTATCTAACTGGGTCTTAACGGGCATCGCTTAATTTTCAATCGCACAAATGTAAGAAGGAATAGTTGGGCGAAAAAATTACTTCGAAACGACAATTCCGAGCTGAGAGGTAACCTGATCGTAGAGTGATTTAAGCTGCATACGCATCTTTAATAAGTTTTCTAATTCTATGATATTTCCAGCATCTTCGGCCAATTTGAGATCTGCATCATTTTCAGCAATAAGCGCTTCGAGTTTCTTTCTTTTAAGTCTCAATACAATCTTAAAAGTGGCCTTAGGCAAATCTTCTGATTCATGGGAAGTGTGGATGCGATGCCGTTCATACCATCCTTCGCTAACAAAATATTTCATGTCCAGCAGGCCTATGACTAATTGGCTGGTTTGAGGGTCCTCCGGGGAAATAAAGTTATCTGGCTCTACTGACTGACCATTTGATAGCCTCTTTATAGCCGTTTGATAAACATTGGCAATCTCAGGGTGCTCAAATGAAATATCAGCAGTCTCTTGCATTATAAACTCACCAATACTCAGATTTTCTTCATAAGGCTCAGCACCATAGTTAATCAGCATCCTTAAGCACTCCCTTTCCACATAGAAAGTAGTGTGCTCAACCACCTGTTGTTCAGGAGTAGCCACGGCCTCCTGAATATCCTGCTCAACCACCTGCTCTTGCTGAACTTTCTGACGGTCTTTGCGCTGATTGGCAATCAATATTTTGTTGAGTTCAGATATCAGCACCTGCTCCTCAATCTTGAGTTGATCGCTGCAGGATCGGATATAAACAGACCTTTTGATGCCATCAGGAATAAGCGAAATGCTCTCCACTATATCCCTGATCACCTCAACTCGTTGAACGGGGTCGTTTTGTTTACCACCATCGGTAAGCACATTGGTCTTGAACGTGATAAAATCCTGAGCCTTCTCTTTCAGGTATTTCTCAAAGGCCTCGGAACCAAGTTTCCTCGAATAGCTGTCCGGATCTTCTCCATCCGGAAAAACTACAGCCCGTACGTTGAGGTCATGCTCAAGAATAAGATCAATCCCTCTAAAAGAGGCTTTGATGCCGGCACTATCCCCGTCATACAGCACAGTAATGTTCTTGGTGTATCGGCTGATCAGCTGAATTTGCTCCTTAGTCAGGGACGTGCCCGAAGAAGACACCACATTAGTTACACCTGACTGATGTAAGGAAATTACATCAGTATAGCCTTCGACCAGGTAGCACATATCCTCGTTGCGGACAGCCTGCCGAGCCTGATGCATACCGTATAGGATATTGCTCTTATGGTATACATCCGTTTCCGGGGAGTTGATGTACTTAGGCTGTTTCTTATCACTTCTGAGTGTACGCGCACCAAAGGCGATTACCTTTCCAGCCACATTGTGGATGGGAAACATAACCCGGCCCCGAAAGCGATCATAGACCTTGTTTTCTGATTTCAAAATGAGACCTGCCTTTTCAAGAATATCTTCCGTAAAACCCTTTTCCTTGGCGGCATTCATCAATCCGTCCCAGGCCTCAATGCTGTAACCCAGATCGAACTGCTTTATGGTTGACTCCAAATAACCTCGTTCCTTAAAATAACTCAGGCCAATAGATCGACCTTCCTCATTTTCCCAAAGCAATTTTGAAAAATATTCACTGGCAAAGTTTAACACTATAAATAGACTATCACGCTCATTTTGAGCCTGTATCTGCTCATCAGTCTGCTCCTCTTCTTCTATTTCAATACCGTATTTTGCTGCCAGGTACTTAAGTGCCTCGATATAATTAATGCCCTCCACTTCCATTACAAATGAGATGGCATCGCCTCCTTTTCCAGAGCTAAAACACTTATAAATTTCCTTAGAGGGAGAGACGTAAAAGGATGGCGTTTTTTCGTTCGTAAATGGACTCAGTGCACGATAGTTGCTGCCCACTTTTTTCATTGAAACAAAATCGCCTATCACCTCAACAATGTCGATGCGATTCTTTATTTCATTGATAGTTTCCTCTCTTACTGACACCTCTTGGACTTATCTGAACTTCTACCCATTTTCTGTAGAAGTGAATATACAAATATGAACCATTTTTTGAGATTGATGTTAATCAAACAAGACTAAGAATTCATCAAAATTCAACTTATGCGCTTAACTTGCAGCGCAATTCTCTAGACATGTCATTAACCAAAGAAAATGTTTTAAAAGCACTGAGCAATGTGCTTGATCCGGACATCAAACAAGACCTGGTAACGCTCAACATGATTCAGGATGTTGAGATTGATGGAAACCATCTATCATTTACCGTAATGCTCACCACCCCGGCTTGTCCATTAAAAGAGCTTATCAAAAATGATTGCCTGGGAACTATTGAGAAATATTTGGGCAAAGATGTTAAAGTTGACATCACAATGAGTTCATCAGTCACTTCTACACGAAGCAATGCTCCATTGCTCCCCAATGTGAAAAACATCATTGCCGTGGCATCGGGAAAAGGTGGCGTTGGAAAATCTACCGTTACCGCTAACCTTGGAGTTGCTCTCGCCCAATCAGGTGCCAAGGTGGGCATAATTGACGCTGACATCTCTGGCCCTTCCATTCCTACCATGTTCAATTGTGAAAAGGAACAACCAGGCATTAAGAAAGTAGGAGACAAAAACCTTATCATTCCAATCCAACAATACGGTGTTAAGCTGATTTCAATTGGTTTCCTCACTCCCCCGGAAAACGCTGTAGTTTGGCGCGGCCCTATGGCCAGCAGTGCGCTGAAACAGTTTATAGGGGATACAGAATGGGGTGAATTGGATTACCTTTTAATTGACCTACCTCCGGGCACCAGTGATATTCACCTTACTCTGGTACAAACTGTTCCGGTTACAGGAGCTGTTTTGGTCACCACACCTCAGAAAGTAGCTTTGGCGGATGCTCAAAAAGGGCTATCCATGTTCCGGCAGCCACAAATCAACGTTCCTATTTTAGGCGTGGTAGAGAACATGGCTTATTTCACTCCCGAGGAATTGCCCGACAATAAATACCACATTTTCGGAAAAGATGGTGGTAAAAAACTCGCTACAAAATTCGATGTGCCATTTCTGGGAGAAATACCTCTGGTACAAAACATTCGAGAGGCGGGAGACATTGGATATCCCGCTGTAATGAAGGATGACGTCACAGCCGAGGCCTTTCAGACCCTGGCCAGAACTACCGCTCAGCAAATCGCAATTAGAAATGCGCAACTCGCTGAAACAAAAAAGGTTGAATTAAAGGTTTAATAAGTACATCTTTGTAACATGATAGAACGAGTAACGGCAGCACTTGATAAAATTCGCCCCTTCCTATTGGCAGATGGAGGAGACGTGAAAGTGCTGGAAGTTACCAAAGACATGGTGGTGAAACTTGAATTGATGGGTGCCTGCGAAACTTGCCCAATGTCTCACATGACCATGACAGCTGGGGTTGAAGAGGTTATTAAACGAGAAATCCCTGAAATCAAGTCTGTGATTGCTGTTAACGTTGAGCCAGTCTAGGCTATAAAACTGTCAAAATTCTTCCTTTACAAATACATTTTATGGGTTACCTTCGTTAGATTTTTGTCTGAATAAAACAATTGACGCTAGTCTTTTTAAATTTGTAGTTTGAATCTTATTCAGACTTTCATTAAAAGCCTAGTTTCAACAACCGAATTTTTTACCCGTTATGAGTAATTCCAAAGTAGCATTCTTAAAATTTCTTAAGAATGTTGGCATTATGGCAGGAATTGGAGCAGCAATCATCCTGATTTTCTTTTATATCTATTTGCCTTCCACCACCAATCATAATGAGTCTATTACGGTTCCTGAGCTTATAGGCATGTCGTTTGACGACATTGATGAATTTGTGACCAAAAGAAATTTAAGATATGAAATTCTGGCAGACTCGGGGTACTCAGAAACTCTTGACCCGCTAACCATCCTTACCCAAAATCCGAAGCCAGGATCAAAAGTGAAGGAGAATAGAAAAATCTATTTATCGCTGAATGCCACCGTTCCTCCGATGGTAAGAATGCCTAATTTGATTAATACTAATAGGGCCAACGCAGAAGATATATTAGTCAGTAATGGTTTAAAACCAGGAGAAATTGAATATGTGCCTAACATAGCACTAAATGCAGTACTCGCTCAAAAACTTGATGATGAGGATGTGGCCCCTGGTATTCAAGTGCCCAAAGGTTCAGTCATTAACCTTGTTATTGGTGATGGGCTGGGTAATCAAATTTTGGATACTCCAAATTTGATTGGAAGCTCATTGGATGAGGTCAAGTTTACTGTTATCGGATCTAAATTAGTTTTGGATCAAATCAATTATATCAAAGTGGATTCACTCCCTTCCAATACAAGAAATCGCGTATATAAACAATTACCCCCCGCGGGTGAACAGACCAGCTCGGGTGGAAGTATTGAGATTTGGATCAATGGTGCCCCTCCAAAGGAGGAAGATGACGGGACTATCCAAATGAACTAAGCCAATCTTGAAGTTGCGATCAACCATAGCACTATTAACCCTCTTTTTCACTTCAGGTGCTGCCTTTGCTCAGTTAACCGAGAGGCCGTTACCAATTAAACCCACCAGCACATTCGAATCAAGAATTGCAGGTATAGAGGGCGGGGGATCCGGTGCTCCACTTATGGTGCTTCCTTTTTGGGAGGACTTCTCAACTTCCAATAGCATACCAAACACAGCCAAATGGCATAATTCAGAGGCAGTAAGAATTGCCGGAAACATAGGTATTGGTGCACCTTCTTTGAACGTTGCCGTATTTGATGGTGTAGATGAAAATGGTATAGCCTATAATCCTTCGGGATTGATCAACGGCCCAGCTGATTGCCTTACCTCGGCAATTATTGATCTTAGCACAATGGACGCAGACCAGGCCGATTCGGTTTACTTAAGCTTTTTCTGGCAACTCAAAGGAAGTGGGGAACTGGCGGATGAAGAAGATTCATTGGTTTTGCAATTCCAAAATACGGATCAAGAATGGGTTACCGTCTGGAGTATCAACGGAGGTATTGACAATCTGGCTCAAGAATTTCAGCAGCAGTTGATACAGGTGCCTGCGCCCCTCTTTCATGCCAATTTCCAATTTAGGTTCAGGGCATTCTCCAACCTGTCAGGTCCATTTGACACCTGGCTGATTGATTACATTTACCTTAATCAGAACAGACATGATGATGATGTAGCCTACCTGGATCGAGCATTGACCACTCCTGGCAATTTTCTTACAGCACCCTATACTGCTATGCCCACGGAGCAGTTTTTTGCTGACCCTTCAAAATATTTGACGGAGCTATCAGTGGGGTTTTTCAACCTCAATTCATTTTTTCAACCCATTCTATACTCTGCCGAAGTCCGGGATTTAGTCACAGACAAAGAGGTTCAGATATTAAATAACCAGACGGTTGTCACTCCATTTCCTGATGGTTTTGAAAGGCTTACATTCACCTCTCCGGCATTGGACCCGATCAACCTTGACGCTGATGCCGATTCACTCTGGTTAGAATCCAAATTTTTCATTCAATCCGGAGATGTATTTTTTATAGAGGACATTAGCAGCACAAATGATACTACCTTCAATCAGCAAATTGATTATCGACTCAACGATACGGTGCGGCATGTAACGGTGTTAGATGATTATCTGGCTTATGATGATAATGAGGTTGATTTTGCTGCCGGGATTAACCAAAATGGAGGTAGGCTGGCCTACCGCTATGTTTTAGAAAATCGATCCTTACTCACTCATATTGACATCAATTTCCCCTTTATTCAACAGACCGGAGAGCCAATCCAATTGATGGTTTGGAAGGACATTGGTGGAGAACGAGATTCCGTGCAATTCAGAGACCCATATAGTGTGCAAAGGTCGAACTTTGTTGGTGAGCTTCGCCCCTATCAGCTGGATACGCCAATATTCGTTCAAGACACCATTTATATAGGCTTTGAACAAGCCACCAACGAGTTTCTTGCTGTTGGGCTTGACAAGAACACAGATTCAGGAACGCATATGTTTTTTAACGTGGATGGCACCTGGCAGCCGAATGAATTTGTTCAGGGCAGTTTTTTAATGAGGCCTCGATTCGACAAAAGTATTGCCGCCACTTTCGTCCCCGTAGATGATCCCGGCATTATTGACCCCGATATTTATCCAAATCCCTCAGAAGGCTCCATTACCATTAAGGGTGAGATTGATGAACTCCTTATTTATAACAGCTGGGGACAACCTGGCAAATTCACAGCGATTCGGAAACCGGGTCGCCTTGTTGTTGATCTGAGCAAAAATGAAAGCGGTATTTATTTGATTAAATTGGTCATCAACAACAAAACCATAACCAAGCGTATCATACTTAATAATTAATTCAACCATGGAAGACATTACCGTTGGCGAACTAAAACAACGACAAGCCAGCAACGAATCGCTTAATATCTTAGACGTTCGTGAAAAATGGGAATACGAAGAAGATAATATCGGTGCTCAACTCCTGCCTCTGGGAGAAATCCACGTTCGCATCTCCGAAATTGAGCAATTCAAAAATGAGGAGCTTATTGTGCATTGCCGAACCGGTGGTCGTTCAGGCAGAGCCCAGAAATACTTAGTCTCTCAGGGTTTTACCAAGGTGAGAAATCTTTTGGGAGGTATAGAGGCTTACAGGGAAGGTTAAAAGGCGTAACCAACTGATATATAAGTATATCTAGGGTGACTAACACCAGCCCGGAATACAAATTTACCATCGGGTTTTTGCAACCGATACCCTATACTGGGATAAATATCATAGTAAGTATTCAAACAACAATAAATTTTTTCAGCATGATCTGTACGCGCTATCCCAAAGCCCACTTCCAGATGGTTTTTTCCTTTTCCCGTAATACCCGAAACCGATAAGGCGTAAAATGAGTGAATTTCAGAATCATCAGAAAACGCAGCATTCAAAACAGCCTGAAACACTCCACCTTCAAACCGGCCTGTGATTGTCTTGAAGAATGGATTCTCCTTCTTCGGGTGCCACAACTTGCGCTCATAACTTAAAGTAAGAGCCTGTACGCCAGGTGTAAAATGAATGGCATTTTTCTTCAAACCAGTGAAGCGGCTGTCTTCAGCATTATTCTGCCCAGCACAGAAATTGGTGCTCATTGAGATTATGAACAAGGTTAGAAGTATGTTCCTTAAGTTTGGCATTTCCAATTCAGTTGATCTTTGAAGGCATTATGTATACGAATACTAACTGAGTTAATGCAAAAAGCTACACTGCAGAGAAGCGAAGGATGACTTCATTTGAGGGATCAATCATTATATCAAAACAACCCCAGCCAATCATCAGGTTTCACATTATGGAAGACTTGCAATCCGAGGGCACTTGCCGCCTGGATGTTTTCCTCACGATCATCAATAAACAAAGTGCACGCTGGGTTTAGATCGTGCTCCTGAATTATCGGCAACCAGGCCTCTTTATGAGGTTTAGACACGCCTAACTCATACGAAAGGTAGACCTGATTAAAATAGTAGTAAAAGGACTTTTCAGTTTCCAGTTCATTCCATATCTCCAGAATTCTTTTCCAATGGATGGCATTGGTATTACTCATAACGAATAGTTGGTACTGCTCACCTAGCTCGGTAATTTTCTCGGCCCTTCGAAAAGGGATATCCCCTAATAGTTTATTCCAGGCTTGATCAATTTCCTGGTCTGAACCCAATACTTTAAGATGTCGTCTTATTTCATCTCTGAACGCTGCATCTGAGAGACTTCCTTCCTCATATTCCTTGAAGAACTCTGTGGTCCTATAAATCTCCTCAACACTTTGAACTGAGCTTCCGCTCAGCTTTTCAAAGGCAGTTTTAGTCCGGTTGAAATCCAGATTGATGATCACATCGCCCAAGTCAAAAATTATTGCTTCAATATTAGCTGTATCTAAGGACATGGGTGTTGTTTAATTTGTGTCAAATATGTAACATTGCAGACCCAAAATCAAAGGGAGTTGAAAGTTCCATGTTTCAAGTTTTAAACCTTACAACTTGAAACTTAGAACCTTCAAACATTAAACATAATTGGGCCTATAACTCAGTTGGTTAGAGTATCTGACTCATAATCAGAAAGTCCCTGGTTCGAGCCCAGGTGGGCCCACCTAATAATCAGACAGTTACGCAAGTGGCTGTCTTTTTTTATGCCCAAATTGCACGTTTTCTGCACGTTTTTATGAAATCCAAAACCCACGAAACGCTTAATTAAGGCGCTTTTCTTTCTAACCACTCTTCTCTATATGACATCACATTGGGGCACTATACGCTGTTTATGAGATATAAAAATGGCCTGCAAGTGAAGTGATTTACTAATAATCAAAAGATTGCCCTAAATTCTATTTTTAAAGTCCAAGCTCTATTGCCTATCTTCCTTTATGAAACTCGATGTTATCTGTTTGGAAGAAGATGCCTTCTTTGCCTTAATTGATCAGGTCAAAGATTATTTAGGAGGTGAGAATTCTACGCCTAAGAAATGGGTTGATCAGGATGAGGCCATGCAGCTTTTGAATATCAAATCCCCTACAACACTTCAAGAATACCGAAACAATGGCGTGATAAGATACACACAGCCGCGTAAGAGGGTCATCTTATATGACCGTGATAGCATCAATGATTTTTTAGAGAAACACGCTAAAAACACTATCTGAGATGAGCACATTCAACGAAGAACAAGAAATCAAGAATGATCAAGCCTATCTGGATGGATTTAATACAGGTTATGATATCCAAAAGAATGCTCATGATGCAGCGAGTGAGAAGGACAGAGAGATGTATCAAAAACTTGCTGATACTATTAGTAAAGCTGAGGGCAAATCTGATAAAGCTCTCGGACTAAAAGACGGCAAGAAAGAATGTGAACTGGAACAACAGCACAAACGAATACTCAATAAGTCAAAAGATCATTCTAAAGACCGTGGGGGCTATTCGCTTTAGATAAGTCACCCATAAATCTTTCCTTTCCCTGTTAGATGCTTTTTTAATACGAAACAAGGTTCAGTCAAGGGCGGTGAGGCACGAACCGTTTATATACCCTTGACGGGTTCTTGTGGAGTGTTTCCTTTGCATTCTTCCGGGGAGAGAAACATTATTCAAATCCTTCAGAGAAAAACTCCTTTAGGGACATATCAAATCCTTTAAGAACTTTAAGTAGGCTACTAAATTTTAAATCTTCTCCACGTTCATAACGTCCATACTGAGGCCGTGGAATATTGTTTTCGTAAGCAAACCCTTCATAATTGGTATGACCTTTAGCTAATCTAATCTGCCTCATTCGTTTACCAAGTTGTTCAATTTGCTTTTGCGTTAGTGCGTCTTTTTCTTGTCTTGCCATGTATGCAAAATTCCAAAATGGTCTACGCAGAAGTAACCACTTTAAAATATGAACTTTAAAGTGGTTATTTTAAAATTCACTACCTATCTTAGGCTCAAAATCAATTTGAGTTCTAAATAAAGGGAAATGAAAAAAAGAAGCACCGTGCTCGTTTGGGCACTTGGATTAATTGTGATTGCGTCATGTACATCAGCAGGAGAAGGGAAAGAGACGCAAGTACACATTCAGGAGGTTAGCAATAAAAATTCAACCGATCCAGAAGCCATAAAATATCAAGAGGCGCGGGCAGCATATAAAGCTATGTTGAAGTTATTGATCAGCGTAGACCCAGAATTTAAATCTCTTAACTCCGGTGAAGTTAAAGGACAATTTGCCAGTTATGAAGAGGCGTTTCATCTCCAATTTGTGGATGAGAATGCCCTCAATAATGAAACAGGCTATATGGAGACGGACAAGTTTAAGCTTAAAGACCTACGCAAAGAAATAGCTCATATATTCTTGGAAACAAAAGAGGACATTCTCACCGCCCCCACCAAAGACCTAATCTATACAACTTATGCAAGCCTAGATGATAACTATTATAATATCGATAAGGCCATAATTGAAAAACAGCTTGTCTTACTTGATCGGCTCGCATTTACTTTGAAAGATGTCCGAAATGCGTCTTACGGGCAATTCCGATTAAGTATTAAAGTAAATCGTGTCTATCTGAGGGATATCCCAATGTCAGAAGACCATGCCAGACGTTTCTTTAAGACAATACCTGAAAAAGGTGATAACCAGGTGAGGGTCAAAGTTCTCTATGATTTGGTCGCTACGAAAATGACTGATACTGCTTTCGGAACTCCCTTGATTAAAGGGCAGATCAAAAGTGTTCAATTCTATTTACAAGATGGTAAAACCAAGTTTGCCGAGATCACAGAGTTTTAATTTATCACCTGAGAGATAGTCCTAATGGCGCTATCTCTCAGGGTTAGTAGCGTTCCAATCTCCTGTTCGCGCATAGTATAGAAATAGAGGTATTCCCAAAACGGCATACATTATTCCGTAAATTATAAGATTAGTTTTAACACCTATATCTAACCAAATGATCACTGACACCATAATTATGAGAACCGCAATAGCCCAGATAATTGCTTTCTTTTTGTGCGGATAACGCTCCCATTTAATTCGGTCATCTTTTGCAACACTTAGCTCTTTTTCTACAAGTCCTTCCTTGTTTCTCTCTAAAGAAAAACCGTACTCAGGAAAATCCATTGATTGTCCTTTTTTGAGTTTATTTGCCCTTTCATTTGCCTCCAAAATCTGCTCATCGTGGGTTTGAGGGGTGGATAAATATGGATTAGGGTCGTATCTGCCTCGTAATTCCCTCTCGAGAAAAAAAGGAGTTTTAGTTGTCATGAACGGTGCGGCCTTTGAACTAAAGACCGTAATATACTGAGTATTCATGACCTCATCGATGGTTCGTAAGGGGCGCTGCCAAAATTGTGTTTCATTCCCACTCTTGTCACTCTGCCTTTTTGCAAATGACTCTGTCTTAACACCCAGTTTTCTACTAACATACTCCGCTGTAAATATATCCTCAATGCCCAAGAAACATTGAATGGCCGTGTTTGCTATGAAGCTCTCCCACCCTTCATGATAATTCTTCTTTAGTTGATTGAGATCCTGAACAACAGGCAGAAGCTGCAAGTTATATCCTGCCATTAGTGCCATAGAACTTTCAATTAAACGCATGTGTCCTAGTACGTGGAATTCTTCTAGGATCATGAGCACTCTGTTTTTAGAGTGGTTTTGAATGGTTGTTATAATATTGCCAACCATTAAGCGCAGCCAACCATAGTGTGTTGCAAGGCGGTTAGGTGGAATGCAGATATAAATCACATGCTGATCGGCTGTTATATCTTTCATCTCAAAATCACTCTTGGCAGTACCTTCCTTCAATGCCCATGATTTAAAACTATCTGTAGCTCGGTGAGCTGTAGAATATACACTTCCAGCCTCTCGTTCCCCACGCTCAATAAAACTATATAGTTCATGCCCATTATCTCTTATGATCTCCCCATGAAAAGAGTGATCACTTTGTGTCATTTTTTTCAATAATTCTAAAGTGCCACTCAATGGTTTTCTCAATTCACGCCTTAAATTATAAAGTGTATTCTCCAAGCCTGAACAAACGATATGAAGGAGGTATGCTGATATCAACTGCCGTGCTTTATCTGAAAAATGACTGTCACTTTCTTTCGAATTGACGGGCAAAATAAGTTCAGCAATCATATCACAATCATCAGGCAAGTCTCTGCTATCTGATTTGAGTATGTCTAAAGGATTAAAACAAGATGATGGAATGGAATGAGTGATTTTGGAATTACTTTGTAAGCCCCAAGGGTCAATGATATGTACATTGTTCTTTAGAACTGTCTTCCGATAACGAGCCGTCATTGCAGCATATTCTCCCTTTGGATCAATAACTACAATAGAACCTTCATATGAGTTTGATAAAAGATTTTGCATTACTAGGCAAGTACCTTTTCCCGAACGACTACCCCCGACAACTAATGCATGTCCTTGCTCACCATGATAAAAATTACCTCCAATATGGATGCCTGTCCAACCTCCAAAAAAGTTCTCCCTTTCTGTGGGATCAAGAAATCGCGCTGACCCAAACCTATCTGGTCCGGCACCAGCTGAATATCCTAAATAAGTCATCTGGAATGTCCTTTATCTCGCTTGTATTCTAATCTTTGCTGCTCCATTCGCTTCATTGTTTCTTCTACGTTATAGATCTGCTTGTATTCCGCCTTTTGCTGTCTTTCTTCGTGTTCTTGATGTTCCATTAAATATTCCTTGTACTCCTCAGGGTGTAGCTCACCAAACTCCTCGGTTCTTATTTTCAACTTTTCTTCCGACTTTTCTTTCTCTCTTTCTTGAGCCAAAAGATGTTTTCTATCAAGTTCTTCCAAAAGTTCCTTTTGAGACTGTAGAACCTTCTCTTTTGAAAGGGTTGGTTCTAATTTCCCCAACCGAAGGGTGTTCCGTTGTTTTTGAAACAGTACGTTCTGACGATCTAATTCTTTCTGTAGTTCTTGCCGTAGCTGAATGATTTGAGTGTCGTTATCAATTAATTCTTGAAATAAACCCATATACAATTGTAATTATTCGTGTATATGGTAATATAACGAATAGAGTTAGTTCAAGAAAGCTAGGAGACACCATGAAATTCATCCATGAAATGTGTTCTGATCCCGAGTTGCGAGATAAATTGGCACGACAGCTCTTTGAAGAAAAGCTTGGGTACTCTCTTATGGAAGGTGATGTAGTAGCCAGTAATTATATTTTTATTTTTTCACAGACTTTACGAAATTTTCAATGGAAAGACCCTTTGAGGCCAATCCATGAAGTTCATGATGAGGCAGTAAAAGCCGTTAAATCATACCAACAAGAAATGCGGAGATTACGGAGAAAATTGACGAAAAGTGAAAAAATTAATTTTTGGAAGAAGAAAGCCGTAAATGACGATATCTCAACGGCTTAAATCATACTCCTTGCCATTTTTACGCTGTTTATAGTAATCCAGGCGTTCTTCAAAATCATCCTGAACCATATCGAATTCTTGAGGTCTTATATAGTTTTTCTTCTTTGCATCAAAATCTCCTTTTCTACCTTCCAGCTTATGTTCATTGATAAACTCTCGTACCTCATGTTGCACTACACTGGCACCTGGCAATCTCTCTAGCACGTCTTTCAGCTTCTTTTCGATAAGCTTAGAATTAGCAATCTCCTTTAGCTGACGTGTGAGACTTTGAGCATTTCCATACCTATCTATAAGAACAAGTCTTCTACCCTTAGCAAGGGTAAGGTTTTTCTTTGCTAACCGTTGCGTAAATTCCTTCCCATTTTTGCTTAAGACAAAGGCATCTTGAATGTCTTGACGCAAGAAGCCAATTGGTTTCCCGTGCTTCTTTGCTTGTTGCGCTTCACTTTGTGAGTAAGATTTTCCAGTGTACTTACGTGGTGATTTTTCTAATTCTAAACTCTGTTCTAACTCCCTTGCGACTGTGCGGTGCTTATAGTAATTGTTACTAATTGGCTTCAGTTTCTGTTGTTCTATATCGGTGAGCTGCACGACAAGATGAGCATGCTGACGGCCTTGCTTTTGATGCATCACGATAGCTCTTGGCTGCCCTTGGAAGCCAAGCTCTTTCATCAGGTGGTCGCTCGCCTTAATATACTGCTCTGGAGTCAGACGTTCATTAGCTTTAGGATTGATATTGGCATGATAAAGCACCTTGCCTGTTTGGCTCTGGGTGAGGGCACCAACGGCCTCCATATCCTTTAATGCCTCATGCAAATTATCATTCGCAGCCACGCCTGAGATTTCAAGAACCTGAACCTGTTCATTCTCTTGTTTTAAGAGGTGATTAGCCAATCTGTTACCGCCTTTGACAGCTTGTCCGTTAATAATCATAGCCGAGCGATTTCCTGATTTGGAGAAGTGTTTTTCTTAACTCAACAAGGGCAATATCCAACTCATCATTTGATGGTAGATAACCCATATTGTATTCCTTGGCAATTTGGTTCAGGTTGCTACCTGTTTTACCCAATTGTCCCAGGCAAGCGATCAAGACTTGTCTGTCGACATTGAGCGATTTTCGCTTGCGCAGGGGTGCATTTTGCAAACACTGTTTTCTAAAGTAGTCCGATTTGGAAACCCCGGAGGCCTGGCAACGATCTTCAAAATCGCTTCGTTCTTCCGAAGTTAATCGGAAGATGACGCGCTCATTTCGATGTCGTTTTTCGCTGCTACTCATTTTAACCACTTCGGGGTTTCCACTGATGGCATAGCCATCAATCAAGGGGATCAAACGGGGAAAGTATTTCCCCTTTGCAAGGGGGCGGTCATACCGCCCATGCCTTGCCCGTCTCCATTTCCTCAACGTCAGCTCCTTATGAAAGGTTTAAGTCAATAAACTGACTATCAATAGGTTAAGTGATTACATGAATTGAAATGGAATACGGTATTTGTGCCGAGCGTTCAGGTAGGTTCAGATCGTACCATTTAGCATCAGAATTATTTTTAACTTTTTTTAGCACGGCAGATACCCTTCATCCGCTAATGATGTATAACTATCAGGTGTTAGGATGATGTGATCGAGGAGGGCGATATCTAAGAGATGCCCTGCCTCTTTCAGCTTGTTTGTAAGGACAAGGTCTGCTTGGCTCGGCTTGAGGTTTCCTGAGGGGTGGTTGTGGGCAACGATCAACCCCGAAGCAACGGCCTTCAGTGCTAAACCAAAAATGATTTTCGGGTCGGCAACTGTTCCTGAAACACCACCTTTTGAAATTGAAGAGAGACCGAGCACTCTATTTGTCCGGTTCAAAAGCATGATTTTGAACTCTTCAACAAAGCCAATTTGGGCATCATTCCAATTCTCTCTAAAAAGTCTTTCTGCATCCTGAGAACTATTGATTTTCTGACAGTCTCGAATGTTGATATCTGGGTAGTAAGAAAGCGTTATTTCTGCAACAGTTGATTTCAGTAATTTCATAAAAAATTTCTTCCATTGTTGATTGAAATGAGAATTTTAACATTGACTACTGTCTCAAAAAATGGCTCTTATGGGAAGTAATAGTATTAAAACTTAGTCATGACCATTTGCATTTTTGAATCCTCGATTAAATCTCCAGTAAAAGATTAATTCAGATTCAAAAACATCAGTCATTGTTGGGCTTAATTTTAGAAAAATCCAAAAAAGTAATATTTGCACCAACGGATAATGAAAGTGGTAAATTATTTCCAAACCCTGCACCAATGGAAATAGCTTCAAAAAGAAGAATACCAACATTGACTCTTGTACCTGCCTTTCTCACACTAGGCATGTTGTTTTCAATGATGTCAATTGAAGGAATTGTTAGAAGACTAAAACCAAAACCAATTGGTCTGAGGTTCTCGCTCCTTGACCATTCCGGTATCCAATAGGCACCTAAGGACACACCATTCAGTGAGCTAAGTCGATCTATTCCATTTACTTCAGTGTCAGATGTGTAGTAATTCAATGCTGAAAACCCAGCTTGGATTACCACTTTCCTAAAAAAGCCCACCCTCTTAAGGTAGCCTCTTTTTTCAACCTTAGAATTATCGGGAGCCTCAAGTATCAAATTAAACTCTTTACCTCCCTTTAGACCTTTGGTGAAAGGCGAAATTTTCGCAGAATAAACATTTAAACTATCGTTAAAGATAAGATTTTCCGCCCCTAAAATAGTTCCATCTAATGACGAAATCTGGAGTTTGTAAGCACTCAGGTCAATAGGTTTTTTGGATGAACTCTTAGCTATAATAGAGCTAAATTCGCCCATGGAAAAACGTTCTGTATCCGTTAGAGTAAGCGAATTCGATTGACTCAAATCATTAATTATTTCTGCTTCAAGCTCTTTCGCAGGTGAAGGCCATTTTTGTACTTCGAACTCAATACTGTCTATGGCTATCTTTTTGTAGAAAGTCTTCAGTTTAAATTTTGTACCCGCTTTGACTGAATTTGGGTCAATAACAATGTTCATTCTACCTGTTTCAAAATTAGGTGATGATTGAGATATACCGAAAGGGCCATCTATTACCACATTAATGTCATTTGTTGCTTCTTCAGAAATAAGATAAAATGCCTTTCCAGGATACAAATAAGAATCACTCACCCTCATATTCAATTTTGGCACATGATTAATTTTAGGGAAGTACCCAGTCCATGTTGTCACATTGTCACCATCATTATTATTATCATTAAAAGTCTTCAATTCGAATTTTAAAGAATTACTATTAGTCTTTTTTGGGAAAGATACTTGAGTTACAACCTGACTAACATTCGATTGATCCACGTCTATATCTACTAAATAAGACGTGTCAGCAAATGAAATTCTTAATTGACCGTTTCTCGGAAATGCCGTTGAACTTTCAGACCTAGTAAAGACTACACCCGTCTTAAAACCTGCTAAGAAGGGCTTATCTGAAGATTCAGCTTCTGCAGTGACCGACTGTTCGGATAATGAAAGCGTAATGGCTTTTTCCTCACTAGGTTCACCGCCTTGATTTCTCACCGCAACCTGAATCTGAGCACTTCCCGATTTGAGCGCGCCTCTCTTTAACTGTACCTCAAGCTCTAAATCATTACCATTTATCTTCGCACCATCATATATACCTTCCTGTAGGAGAACAGACTTATCTGGCGAGACATCCTTTAGTATCAATTCAGCATCTTTGAATAGGTTTGAGACATTGAGTTTTAGATTAAAAATGTTCTTGCTATAGTCTACAGGAAGTACACTTTCATTATTTATAATCGGTTTCGGTGAAAGAATTTTAACGGGGATATACTTATGGTCATTGCCAAAAAATCTTTCTATAACAATATGAGGATTATCTAAGCTTAATTTTTTTATCTCTTCAACAGTCCACTTATCAGTACTTTTGTATCTATTTCTTGTCTCTCTTTTTAATTCAAGATGTCCAAGCCTGACTTTTTTATGGGAATCCGCCAATGAACGGATAGGAAAATTAAAAGTGAGATAATCCATATCTCTTTGTAGATCAATTTCAAGCTGGTTTGTCATTTTTTGACCATCACCATGTATAATTTCGACAACATCAGCTTTGGCCTTTGGGTAGTTCAACTCAAGCTTTCTTAGATGAATAAATCTCCCTTCCTCATTGGATACTTTGATAAGGTAAGTGCCAGCCTTAATTTTTTCCCCTTTAGCAACTACTAACGGAAATTTCTTGCCATCGAAAGGGTTCTTAGAATTGGAAATAAGAAGCTCCGGTGTCAAACGAAATCGGCTCTCACATGAATCGGCCAATGCACACGGTATATATCTATCGTCTAAAGCAGACTTACCTAGCGGGAAGATTTGAAATTTTTCATTCCCCTGGTAATCACTCAGAATCGTACTATTTAAATCTATTACTACGAAATCCAAGTCGTCAGAAATCACTGCTGGTTCTGACACTTGAATGGTATCTCCTTTTGAACCTTGACACACAGCTTTATTACCGGAGATAGTCATAATGATTATCAGGGCACAAATCGAAAAGATGTTTTGGTTGAAGCAAATCATTTTCTTGTATTTATTGTGATATATGTATATCTATTAAGCTTATTAATATAAGTATATATCTGCTTTTTTCAGAAATTATTAAATAATTATGGTTAGCCAATACTACGTCTTAGTCTAGATATGATGTAAGACACCCGAGAGTTAGCGCTAACTTCTACTCACGGAAACCAATAATCGCCACTTCTCAATATGACGTACTAACTGCTTTAATTACATGTACATACGGGTCATAGATCAATTAAAAGCACGTGATACCTTGTTGCTCCGACTTGAACAAAGGAGATAATATGAATCCATCTAGTATTAACAAAAGAGACTATTCAAAAGAGCCTTTGACAGACTTAGAGATAGAACTGGCTCATAAAAGATCAGCCCAGTTAGTTCAAAACCATGGAGATGAGTTTTTACCAATCTTCGAACGCTTTCAAGAAGAAATGGAAAAAATAACAAAGAAGAGATATCTTAAAGAGATGGCTCAAAAGGTAGCCAGCACTTAAGTATCATCGCATGTTTTCTGAGAAACAAGGTCTAACAAAGGAAATTCTCATTTAAGAATGTGTTAGACAAACAGTCTATTTACACCAAAACTTGTTGATTACTTTTACTCAAAATCTTATCTAGTTTTGAATAAAATTTCTTCTTTCAAAGACTCCAGCCAACCTATGGATTTTTTTGGGTAGTTATATTCATGACACAAAGAAATAGCTTTCGTTATTGATTTTAGGGCATGTCCAAGCTTAACACTTGGATCGTGTTCAAGCTCACTCTCGTGCAATTCGATATAAGCCTCTGTAGATAAATATTCTGGGTATTTCTGATAATCATCTTCTTGACTTAGGACAATATTCTTAAGTTCAATAATCATCTTCCTACCGATTATTAAATGATCTTTTAAACCAGTAACTACAGACTTTTTGACCTCCAAAAAAGATAGTGTATTGAGCAGCACTTCCTTTCCTTGAATTGCTTCCTTTTGCCCGTTCCTTATGAACTCCTCGTAACCCTGGATAGCTTCGTATGCACTCTTTATTGAGTTATTCAAGTGTTTCAACAATTTTGTGTTATCGCTTTCTTCTTTGGAATCTTCTATTTCAGAAGCTAAACAATAGCTTGCCAAGCACTTACCGTGGACAAACCTGGGGTCGTTCGAATATACCTTAGAATACTTTTTAGATAACTCTAAACTGTCCATAAAATTTCCCACCCGCCTTGCCGCCCAGACTTGGATATATCTAAACTCTCTAAATATTGACCCTTTAAGTTGTTTGTACTTATCTGGACTAATAATCCTACAGTCCTCAATTATTTCTTCAACCCTGCTCATAATCTTTAGATTGGGAGAATCATTATCGGAGGATTTAGGAACAATAAGGTAGGCTAACAATTTTGTAAATTCTGATGTAAAATCATCTCCATCAGAGAGAACTGTACTGTTTAACAGGCTCGTCTTAAATTTCTTTATATCGGTTGGCTTTGGTTTCTTATTCAGATAGAACCTCTTAATATCATCTATAAGCTCTTGAATATAACCATTGTCCTCAAAGCTTCTTTGATTGAAAATTATAGGAAGCTGTTGTTTAATACTTATTATTGGATCAACTCCAAAATTCCTCTCCGTAAACCCTCTCTCACTTTGTATTTGATCGAGCAAGTTATCGAAGAAATTCAAGTGTAACAGTTTCAAATCCAATTTAGACGTGTAGAGTTTCAAATTTGAGTCATCGGCCAAATGTGATTTGACGGTTTGTAGAGTATCTAAGAAGTAGTCTCTGCCTTCGACTCTACTAACCATACTTGAGTTAACAGCTTTTTCTAATTCGTCTCTTAAATCACTATACCTCCTAATTATGCCATAGTTTTCGAAGGAATTTCTTTCATCCTCTACAAATTGACTGAGCTTTGCTAAAAGAATTCTTCGCTGGTCCAGATCATTAACCTTATCCATTGTCCCTAGCAATTCCAATATTTCGTTGTAAAATTTGATCCTCTGGTCAGGATTCATCTCATTTAAAACAAATTGTGCAAATGTATGCTTCTGAGATCGAAGAAAACTGAACTTTCTACCTTGATATTCTGGCCAAAACTCCTTGAGCCGATCGACAACAGGATGTGACCAATCTGAAGAAGAAAAATAGAAGTTGATAGTTTTTTTCTTCAGCTTCTTATTGGAAGATATAATTTTTGAAAGGACTAAAGAGTCGGATTGTGCATTGTATCTTTTAGAGTACAATTTTCGACCATATCTCTTTTCTCGTATGGTTATGATATTTTCAAAAAGATCAATAATGGTTTTATAGAGTTCTGGATTAACACCAACTTTCTTAAATTCACTGGTCTCGGCTTTTAGTTTTTCCGATAAAACGTAATCGAACCTTTTAATACTCTCACCTGCAAGCTCAAGGATAATATAGGCTACCAGCGACAGGTTGTTCTTGATTAAATCTACAGCTGTACTTTGAAAGAACTCGCCGTTCGATTTATTGAGCTGGTCAAAAATCAAGTCAATTTCAACATCGAGATCACGATAGTTGTTCTTTGCTACTTCTAGAGCAAAAGAAAACACCCTGTTTGCTTCCTCAATGTAGTTTTTGGGTAGAATGAGGTTAAGGTCGGAATACTTAAATAAGAATTGATAGCCCAAATGAATGTCAGCGACTAGGTAAGCATTTCTTTCCATTTTAAGACCGGGGTTGATGCCTAATGGAAAAGCATACTGGATGATATCATGTGTATCGAGAAAATAATTGATCTTGAAGCCATCTTTCTTTAATTTTTCCTCAATGATCAAGCTCTCAATATCTTTCTTTGAAAGAGTAAATAATAGCGATTTTCTAACTAATTCATAAGGCTTGTAGTGCATTCTCAGTATTGTTAGTCAATGGGTATTTCTGGTTGTCTGGAATTACATATGTGGTTTTTTCTCTTAGGGTATCGTATACCATATCCACAAATCCAAATTTATTTGCAAAACCATTTCCAGTTAGATTAGCATACATTCCAAACGCATCCATTACTCTCAATGATTGAGTATATTCAATCACTGACAGAGCCGATCTTGCAATTATGTAATCTCTAACCTTAGAGAAAAGTAATCTATGAAAAGGCCTTTCTTCCTCTAACTTTTCAATTAAGAATATAGAGAATAAGGAATTTAAGCTTGAGTCCTTTCCTCTAAATATCTCATGCGCTAACAATGGATTTCTAAGAACCAGATCATTCTGTCCGTCTAATGTTTCACATAACTCATGGTGAGATTGTTTTTTTTTGCGTTTTAATTCTTTCGCGAGAATTAGAGCGTTTTCTTTATTACGCCTGAATTCGATTCCAATACTCAATGGATAGACCTCGTCTCTATATCTATAGAGATAGGAAGACCATTTGCGAAAAAGAGCGAAACTCTCCTCTACAAGAAACATATCATCACTGTTCTGAACAGAGAACTGAATTATTTCTTTAAGCAAGTTAGAAAAGTCCTCAGATTTGAGGTTCTCAATTCTTTTATATGCTTGAGACTGAATATTTAGTAGCTCGTTATATTTCATCGTAACTCCAATCCATTCAACGAATTATAGGCATTTAAATCACAAGTCTCTATTATAGGTATCAGACTATGGATCATTCGGTCTGCATATGATAGACCTTGTTTGATATTGTCGTCAATAGTCGTGACCAATTCCTTTGCCGAATTGGATGAGAAATTATTATCCTTTACGAAGGTTCGCAAATCTCCAATATTGACTAGTAGTTCATCAATTATTTCAGTACTCCTGGGTGTAGTCGTTCTAACCTTTTCAATCTTCTTTTTGATTTCTGATATGAATGGAAGTCCATCAACAATATGTTGATCAATTTGAATTCTTTCAAAATAATTTCTCAAGCTTTTTAGATCATCCTCGAATGTCTTGTCTACTTCCTTAACAAGCTCTTTTAATGCCATTCGGGATCGCTCGAGTTTTTGGCTATCTAGCAAATCGACCTTATCAATTATCTCAAAAAGCTCCTGAAAAGTCTCGTGAAAGTCCTTGGCTTGATGTAAAAGAAACTTCAGGGGTCTCAAATCCTTGTTGAGATTCCTAATGGTCTTAATTATACTTTTTAGATCATCGCGATCTTTTTTAAGTGCTCTAACTTTCGAGTCGGGTGGACTATCAGAATATTTTTTTGCTTCTGTTTTAAGCTGGTTTATATATTGACTAATTGAAAATAATAGAGTTGCAATACCAATTGGATCAAGCATCTGAAGTATTAGTATATTTATTTAAAATAGAATTTCACTAATATAACTACTTATTTGAAGAGTCCAAATCAATCTAAACTTATCCTTATTATGAGAATATTTTCAAACTAATCATTAACAACAGAGAGTTGTCACACATTATGTCACACAAAACGAAACTCATTCGCCACAATCATTCTATAAAATGCTGTGAAAACAAAGGTTTAGAATATTAATGAATTTTGTGTGACGCTCTTCCTCTCCTCCACTTTTCTAATTCCATAACCACCTCAAGTCTACTCTAAGTACTTGAAAAGAAGCATTCCAGAAATTTCTTGACTTCTCTTTAGTCCTGTGGGAGACTAATTCTGTCACACAATTTGTCACACATTTCTATTCAGAGAGAGACCTATGAAGCATATTATCAAGCGTGGGAAAACTTATTACTACAACAGGAGAGTACCAGGGTATTTAAATGAATACGATAAGCGAGAGACAATTCGTATTTCCCTCAAAACTGACAGCTATCAATCTGCCTCTAAAAAAGCCGCATCAATGGATCAGCAGATTGAAGCCTATTGGCAGAAGCTTATTTTAACTGGCGAAAAACATTCTGAACAAGCTTATAGAAGAGCTGTAGAACTGGCACAGCAGTTTGGGTTTAGTTACAAACCAATCGATGAACTAAAGCATGATAAGCTCGAATCTCTCGTCCAAAGAATGGCTTTCACAGAAGCCATTGATTTTGATAAAGACAGTGCGCTTTTTGGTACAGTCAAGAAACCTGAATTGAGGTTATCTAATGCCTTTGATAAGTTCCTACTACTAGTCAACGACAGGTTAATGAATAAATCTGAAGGTCAAATCCGTAAATGGAAAAACCCTCGAATAAAGGCAATTAGAAACCTGATCAACCTCATTGGTGACAAGACTATTACTGAGCTCACAAGAGACGATATAATTCAATTTCGTGATTGGTGGGTGATGCGTATTAAGGATGATAATCTGACTGCCAATAGTGCTAATAAAGATATTGGCAAGATCAAAGATATTCTAGATAGCCTGAATGAACATTATCGCCTTCGAATCGATTTAGGCTGGCTCTTCAGCAAAACGACCCTTAAAGAGGGTTTTAAACGTCAAAGGTTGCCTTTTGATGCAAAATACCTAAGAGACCATTTCCTGAATCCCGGGGCACTATCTGGGCTTAATGAACAGGCAAGATACTTTCTCTATGCTATGGCGGAAACAGGTGCCAGGGGCTCGGAATTGGTGGAATTGAAAAGGGATGATATTCTTCTTCAGAATGGGATACCTCATATCAATATCCACGACCGCAAAACCAGAAAATTAAAAACACCTTTCAGTAATCGTACTATCCCTTTAGTCGGTTACGCACAGGAAGCCTTTGAAAATTGCCCAGATGGATTTACAAGTTATCGCGACCGATTTGATAGCCTTTCTAATTTGCTTAATAAGTACCTGAAGCACCATGAACTTCTTCCAACTAAAAACCACTCTGTCTATTCGTTGAGGCACAGCTTCCAAGATCGTTTGACTAGTGTCAATGCTCCAGATCGTGTGCAGGCTCAATTAATGGGACACAAATTCAATCGACCTGAATATGGAAAGGGAGCTTCATTAGAGCTGAAAAAAGAATGGATGGATAAGGTTTGCCTTAAGAAGTTCTGATAGTAAGACCATTGTAACCATTCCAATAGTACCAATATGGTGGTATTTATATTTTCCATAATCTCATTTTCTCCTTTTCAATCTGATTATTTGCCATATAGTCCATAGATGAAAGTTGTGGGTAACTCCATAATGAGAACTCTGAGCGCAACACTAACCAATAGGAGATTGATATGAGCGCACTAATTCATTCCAAAAACTTGAGAAAAGACTTTCTAGCCCCAGTTGTTAATCAACTGATTAAACTAAGAATTCAGCAATGCTATTCTCAGGAAGAACTCAACTATAAAATAGGCATGTGCGATGGTCAAATAGCTAGATATGAGTCAGGACATAGAACCCCAAGCATATTCACTCTTCACTGCTGGGCAGATGCTCTTGATTCAAAAATTACTATTGTAGCCAATGACAATGAGCCTCCAACAATGCCTTTCGAGATGGCTAAAGCCGTGAATGATAATAAGCTTCAGATAGTAGCCTAAACCTAATACCCCCGGCTAATTCATGTTGGGGGTACTTTAATTATTCACCATCTCCATCAGGCGCATCATCCACACCGTCTTTCGCGAGACTTTCATAATGTAATGTAGTCAGTTCGGAGGTTAAGAAATCATCATTCAATAGCTTAATAAAGAGGTCTTTGGAAACTTTTGTGTCAAGTTGAAACTGCAAATTGTCATTGCTGTATCTCATTTTTCCACGTGTGGCTGGATGAGTTCTAGAAAACTCCAAAATTCTATGGTTGGGTATTTCATTATAAATGACAGGAGAACTCTTCGCTACTTTCGTTAATTTTCTTGCGAAACGAATATCTCCTACTAGTTCCGTCAAAGCATCCATATTCTCAATTATCCTCATGTCTCCAATGGCATTGAGGCTGATCTGAGCTTCTCTTTGTATTACCTCCTGAAATCCAAATCCCCTTTCAATTGCTTCAAGATTAACAATGATCAACTCGCCAGCCACTCTTACAACTTGAAACTTTGGACTTATTCTTAACAATTGATCCTCAAACCGTTTTAAACGTTCATTATGTTTACCCAAGATAAATCCACCTCGGCCTATAACCTCGACTGGTGTAACATTCTTGTATAAGGATAATTCCTGGTCGCCTATAGCCATTACAACTATCATCGAGCTGATGTCTGATAATCTCTTATCGCGGAAATTCAGAGTTTCTATTGTATCATCGCCAATCACGGACTCGAGAAATGTCAACTCTTGAGGTACTTCAAGGTCATAACTATAAAAACAATTCCCTCTCTCATCAGCGTTAGATAATTCCATGACAGAATGATCTTCCTTATTCACAATAGTTTTTGATATTGAGTCCAAAAACAAGCTCCTAATGGGAGGCAAATCAGCAGCTTCAATATCAAGTCTTTTAGGAACCTCATCATCCTGAGTGATTCCATACATTATGATTTCCACATTATCGCCTCCATCTATAAAAACCTGAAGAGCTTGATCTAGTTGTTCTTTGTTCATTGTCGTGTTTTGTAAGCGTAATAAATTCTTTCATCAAGTTTGATATACTTGACCATATCATTCATTTGAAATGTATCCTTTGTTATCAGTATTCTTCCTTGTTTGACTTCTCCATTTCGGAACTCTCCTTTTACCTTATAAAGCCTAAATTGAAGCACTGCTAAAGTAGGGTTAGCATAAAAAAGATCAGTTCTGATATAAATCACTCCTATAATCACAAGCACTAGCCAGAAAACAATTTGGTAGCGAGTATCCGTAAAATTGAAACAGACCAGAGGTATGATGTAGGTTGTCAGAAAAGTAAGGTGTTCATAGTCTATGCCTTCAATCTCAACGATTTTGAAGGACAATTCCTGTGTACCTCTGACTCTCCACCGAAAATCCCAAAATGACACAGCACCTACTATCAGCGCAAAAATGGACATCATTGGAATGACATTCATCTTAATTAATGCCCAAACACCTATAAATTGACAATCATCTGAAATGCAAACAGGAACTTTTATCGTTATGATTATTATCAAAACAAATAGAAGCCAAAGGGACAAGAAGAAAAGACCAATCTTTCTTAGCATGCATCTGAATTATTTAGGATAATTTAGATACAAAATTAGACTTTAAAAAAGATATTGGTCTATTCCTTCAAATTATTCATAGCCTACCAATGAATTTGGTTACATAGGGAAAAAAATAGTGCTATTTTTCTATGTCTGACCCTATCCGAAAGTGATGTTGTTCATGGTAAATCCCACGATTAATTGCGAGTTCAAAGTAGATAAATAGTGAGGAGAAGTCTTCAAAATAGACAAAATCTGAAATCTCAAGCTACTTTCTTATTAAATACCAGCTCTTTACTAATCAACCTACAAATGGATCGAACATATTTATCTACCCACTTACGCTTATAAACTAAAATATATGATGGGTGATGTATAGGAATAAAGACAGTATCACCAATAAGTTGAGGTAAATAATCAAAATCAGGATCAAAATTAGCTACCCTAAAACCATTTTGGGAAAGAACAAAATCAGAGACTTGTTTACCAAGCAAAAAGACTATTTTCGGATTTAAAACTTCGAGTTCGAGTTCAAGATTAGGATAACAATCCTTCATTTCAGATTTAGAAGGGTATCTTATTTTACTTTTTTTCAGTGGTAGGCATTTAACAGCATTTGTCTTGTAAAATGTTAATCGATCCTTACAACGTTCCTCAATTTCAGCTATTAATTGACCCGTTTTAGTTTCTGAAGACAATGGAACATCCTGGGTACCTTCTTCTTGCCTTACTGCAGAAAGCCCAACCCAAAAAATATCAGCGTGAGGTTTATTATCTTCTAATGGAAGTTGATTTAAAAAGAGACCACAGGCAAGGCATGACCTATTGGATTTGGGGTTTATTTTGAGTAAGCGTTTCAAGTATTTTACCGCAACTTAAGTTAGTAGTGCGATAAATATAGTCATGGACGACATGAGACGCAACGTTAGATTGATTTCCGCTATGAAAATTGAACTGAAGTCGGCCTATTTTGTCCGAAAGATCAACATTGGGTTCAATCCTTGTAACACCCTCTTCAAGAGTACCCGAATCTTGTAGTCGATGATAAAGTTCAGTGCCATGATAAGGTCTGAATTGAAAAACACTAGTACGAAAACCAACACCATATTTGTCTGCAATTTCTCTAAGAGACTCGGCCAGTTGGTAGGTCAATTCCATATCAGATTCTTCTTCACCAGGGAATCCATAAATAAAATAAGTTTTCAGTGATATACCCGCTCTCATCACTGATTCAAGGTTTCTTCTTATAGTATCTGGTTTAGGAGTCTTATGAATAGATCTCAGGATTTTTGGTGATCCAGATTCTACTCCAATAAACAGTTCTCTACATCCAGACATTTTAAGTTCCACAAGAGTCTTTGGTTCGACACGATTAAAGGTCATTACATGAGCCATGGATCGCCATTGAAAGTCAAATGGTTTGAACGTTTCAATAGCATTATCAATGGTTCTTGAGTTTTTCAAGAAAAGATCGTCCAATACTCTAACCGAGTTTACCATTGGGAGTCTCTCCTTTATTTCATATAACTCATGCTGGAGAGAAGTCACGGACCTTTCTCTGATTCCAAATTCTCTATTTACAGAACTTGCTGCCGCACAAAAGGCACAATTGTAGATGCAACCTCGACTTGCCACAATGTTTGCCTCAATAAAACCCAAAGGGTGAACAATTGGCTCATTTATAAAGAAACTACGATCCAAATGTAAATGAGAAATGTCTTGGACATAGTAAGGTGAATGAGTATCTACTTTAAAGGCTCGTTTAATACCTTTAAATTCTAATGCTTTTTGTTTTAACTCTCCTGAAATAATATCCTCACAAATCAACTCACCATCACCAAAAACTATGTCGATTGCGTTCGAAGATTTCCAGTTAAAAATATCTTGATATAAATCCTTTGTTGAGAGTCCACCAATAATTATATGTACACCAGACAGCGTAGCTTCAACCAACTCTTTGACCAGCTCATAATTGGTCGTGAAGATATTAGTCGCTAAGACGTCTGGCTGTATCTCTCCAATACGCTCAATTAGTACTTTTAATGGAAGGTTCAGCTCAACGGCATCCAGGAGCGTCACGTCATGTCCAACGGTTTTTAAGCGTGTAGCAATATACCCTAAACCAATTGGTGGTAAGGAATCTTCATCATACTTATTGTTCTTCTCCCTAAATAAGGGAGAGTTTACTATTAACACTTTCATTAAGACCGAATTAATTATGAACCAGCAATACTTCACCAAATACTTTGCCAAATTTATTATTTAAGTATAAATTCAGCTTTTAATAAGCGTATTTGATGAAGCTATTTGCTTACCATACAGCTTTACGTTATGTCCTCCGTAGGTGCGTTTGGTGCGTCTCGTTTTACAGCATTTATACCGTTTTCACGGGCTGCAGTGCTGTTATACATCTCGCTAGTACCAATAATTTCACCGTTTGTGGCTTTCAAAACGAAATAATATCGTCCATTGGTAGCCGTCCTACGATCATAACGTGAATCATAAGGCGCATTTGCCTTCACCGAAGTGATGCCATTTTGACAAGAGTGTTTATAATTGTAACCTTCACTTGCCAAAATAGTCTCACCATTGCTCGCTTTCAACCTGAAGTAATACTGAGCATTCGCACTACTTCGGAAAATTTGAAATTTGGGATTTCTCATATTTTTTAATTTTCGTTCTACTTCTATATGTAGTGCCACTCACATTTTTTTCAGGTCAGATGAAAAAAAATTCAAACCGGATACATATAGAAATAAGTGAGTGATAGGAACATGGATATAGACCAAGTAGAAATTGATTTCGAAGCTGTCTACATGCCCCTTTACTTTTATACCAAAGAATTGATTAACTCAATGAGTTGGTACCTTAAACTTGATAATGAATCATCAATTAAGGGTAAAAAAGTCGAGGACTATGTAATGGAAGCCATTGAGCGCCACCTAAGAAACCCTCGCGGTTTCAGACCTAACAGTGGCACACTGCTTAATTACTTAAAATTAAGTGTAGTTAGAAACCTAGTACGTGTTGATGCACGTGGGCAAGAAAACAGAGACAGTAGGGACCTATTGGCACAGCAGATTAGGTATGAAAACACTAATGATTCTTATCTAGATGGAATCTACCCAGTAATTGAAAACACATTCGGTGATGAGATTGATCTAAATCTCGTATTGGCAGAATTGGAAAAAGAAGTAAATAATGCAGGTAATAAGGCTTTAGAAGATGTATATCTGGGTGTATGCGTTTATAATATGAAACGCGGTGATATTATGGATGAGTTTGATTTATCCGAAAAAGACTACCTCAATGCATATAGACGTTTAGGGACGATTCGGAAGAGAGTTCAAAAAATGTTTAATATTAACAGGTCTTAATTATGAGTTCAGAAGAAAAACATAAAAAAAGCTTCACACACCTAATAATGGGTGAGTTAGATGCGATAAGTAGCTCAGAGGATGCGGCAAGACGATATGCCGATGATGAAGGACTTGACTTTGAAGCTATCAAGGCAAAAGGTTTAAAAAGAATTAAACTACTCAAGTTAAGGCTCAAAGCGGAAGCCAAGCTTGAAACAGATAAACTTAGGATTCCTCTGAAAGAGAAAGCAAAAGAGATTGTTAACCGTCTACTTTTAGAACCGGATTTCTCGTTTCTCAATTTTATTAGTCAAAATGAAATCGCTCTTCATAATCGCAGTATTGAATCATTTACTGAAGACGATATCAGAAATACATTAGAGCAGTTCTACTATATGAAGATGTCAAAAGAGGACAAACAATATTAGTAATGCCTCCTTCTTACTCCAGAGCAGAAATACAGGCATTAAAAGTGCTGGATGAATGTGGCCTAGATGAACCAACTGACTTCCTTATCGAGACGATAATCAGAGGGCGAGGATGCTCTTATGAAGAAAAGGCACTCACAGGTAAGGAAGGGGAAATAGTAAGCTTTCATGATCAGTCCATAATTACGATCAATTCAGGAATTGACTTTTTCCCTAAGAAACGCTTCGCCCAAGCTCATGAATTGGGCCATTATGAACTCCATCGAGAAATCTTGCCCATGATTTCAGATACTGAATATAACATGGTCAGTTGGTTTCAATCTAACCCTTATGAAAAAGAAGCAAACGAATTTGCAGCAGAGTTTTTGATGCCAACTGAGATTTTCCGGAAAGAATGTAGTGGAGACCTTGAACCTGACCTTATAGATTATTTATCTGATGGATTTAATGTGAGCAAGACGGCCGCCATGCTCAAATTCGTGAAATGTGGCCATGTTCCCGTAGGTCTTGTCTATTGTAAAGACAATAAGATGGGATGGTTTAAAGCTACCGATGATTTTAAGGAGTACATAGAATTTGATTATGGAATGCCTCCCCCTTTTGGAACAGTAGCATTTGAGATGTTTAACACAAAAAATGTCTATCAGGGAGATGAACGTATGCAGGACATCTACAAATCCTGTTGGCTTAAACTCAAACACCAAGAACAAGACTACATGATTAGAGAGTTCTGTCTATTTGTGCCCTCCTATAACTACACGCTTAGCCTGATTTGGGTAATCTAAACTTAAGAAGGTAATGGAGACTTGGTTATCTGCGCATTAATTTCATCCAAAATTTTCTCTTGAATAATCTGGCTATAATGTTTTTGAGTTACTTCTACGCTAGAATGTCCAAGCCCAGACGAGATTTTTCGAATATCAATCCCCATTTGCAAACCAAGGTTTGTCCAAGTGTCTCTTGGTGTATACGTGGACAGGTTTTTCTGTATCCCTAAGTCTTCAGCAATTCGTTTGATATTGTCATTGAACCAAGACAGTTTACCTTTCTTGGTCTTGAATATGGCTTCTCCAACTCGGTCTTCGGGAATGATAGGGAAGATATAGTTCTCAGGCTTTTTGCCTTTCGCATAGTAAGCGATGATGTCCTGGTTCTCAGTGTTTTGTTTAATAGAAAAGAAATCACCTTCGCTTTCGGTCTTCTTGCGCGTATAGCTCAAACGCTCTCCATCAAATTGATTGATCCGCGCAAGCGCCATATCATAGAAATTCATGCCCATATTATTAAACATGAATAGGAAGTAATTGCGCACATGAAATTTAGAGCTACCCTCTGGATAGGACGCGCCACGAATGGCAGCCATTTCTTTATTGGTTAAGACTACGGGGGCGTTAGCCGTGCTACTCTTTTTAAAGCTCTCTAAGGGCTTATGTCCTTTTAGCTCGTCATAGGTTTTCTCTGCATCATTGAGAATGGCCTGCAGACTTCTAAGGTGGATGTTGATTGAGTTTTTAGATTTGAGACGGTAACTCAGATATGTCTTGAAATCTTTCGCAAACTCCACATTGAATGCTTTCATTGGCATATCATAAGGCTGAAACTCCTCTTTGACCGTAAAGAGGTCTTTTTTGGTTTTATCGAACAGGTCTTTGATCTGGGCACGGTCGTCCTTTCGGCCAAGTTTTTTACGGTATTTGACGACAATTTTTAAAGCATCTTCATAGGATGAGGCTGTTGAATATCGCTTTTCCACATGAAAGCGGTAGATTATTTTTGCGCCATGTTCCAAGAGACTAAGCTGCGACTGTTTGTTAAAGAACTTCTTTTCAATGTTCTCTTTGAGAAGACTGATCGGCCATAGTTTAATATCGCCTTTATTCTCGTCTAACCATAAATCAACGTCACTGTAAGTCTTTTGAATGCGTTTGGTCTTTCTCGCAGGGTTGGGCACACCCTTGATTTGAAAATGAGCACTTTTCTTTCCTTCGCCCGTATCTACTTCAACAAAATCTCCTTTAGCAATACGTATATCAAAGGGAATATCTCGCCTTTGGGTCTTATGCCCAATGCGCAAAACAAGTGGAAATTTGTTATTTTTATCTATACTTGTTGGGCGCGTATCTAAGACTATTCTAACTGTTGCCATGCTTTGAACCTCCTATATTCTGCACGTTTTCTGCACGTTTTTTTCGGTATGACGTGATATGAGATGGCACAAGGTAAAAGAAAATCACTCTCTATTACTCATTTAAGGACATTTATATTCAGGTGATTTCAATTCGAACCGACTCATAATCAGAAAGCCTCAGGTCGAGCCCAGGTGGGCCCACTTAATCACCTTATACGTAAATTATAGGGCTTTTTTGTAGGTGCTTGCCCCTATTGTTGCCCAAAGAAGAGTGTAACTTGAACAAACACTTGCGTGCTCGTCTAAGCCCACACCGTGTGCAAGCCAATTTTGACCAACAAAGCCCTTATTCATCTTTCAAAATTTCCACTGGGTTTATCAAGAACGCTTTGATGCTATGAATAGAGGTGGTTAACAAAATGAAAAATGTGGCCGCCAGTATGGCAACAGCAAGAATAAACACAGGAGGACTGATTTGATATGCAAAGGAGCTTAGCCACTGGTTCATCCAATACACCACCACAGGCGTAGCGATAGTAATGGCCAGCAGCAATTTTTTAAGAAAGGCTATATTCAGTGTTTTCTGAATAGACATAAAGCCCGCGCCTAAGACTTTGCGAATGCCCATTTCTTTCATCCTCCTGCTAGCATTGTAGCCCGACAAACCAAAAAGTCCCATAAAAGCAATCAGAGCAGAGATTATGGTTAATCCGTCAATTACCTTGGTCATTACCAGTTCTTGTTTGTACTGTTGATTAAACTGCTCATCTAAAAAGTGATAGTCGGGATTCGCCTGATCCGTAACTGACTTATACACTTCATGTATTGACTTCATCGACTCCTTTATGCTTCCTGGCGTTAACCGGATGGCAAGTTTCCTGGCCCGGTCAGGGCTTCCTTTTTGAAAGACGACCGGATCAATAGGCTCCCTTTTAGATACATAATGAAAGTCCTTTACGATACCTATTACCTTACTTTTAATAAAGCCGGTATTGACAAAGGCTCCAATTGAGTCAGGTGAAAAACCAAATTTTCGAGCTGCAGTTTCGCTGATCAACACATTTTGAATAAGTTTGTCCCTCTCCTCTTTTGGCAAGAACATCGCACGCGAGGATATGACAACATCAGTAGCAACAAAATTACGCCCCGCAACCAGCTCCATCCCAAGGGTCTCTAAAAAACGCTCGTCAATGCTGTAATTATAGATATTATAGTCCCAGGCATCATTGACCACAACCCCGCCAGTTCCCGGAGGAACCTGTGACGTTCTGCTGATACTTTCAATTCCGGATATTCTACTTAACTCATTCCTAAGGGGTTCAATTTTATTCTCGAGATATTGAGAAGAAGACATATCAAGCAGCAGTACATTCTTGTTGTCAAAGCCTAAATTTTCGTTTTGCAAAAACTCCATTTGTCTCTTGCCTACAAAAACACCGCAAACCAATAACACAAATACGACCATTTGAAATACCGTAACCCCATTGATCAATCGATGCGATTTAAACATCATTTTTCCTCCCCCTCTTAACATATCAGCAGTCCGCTTTTTATTGGCAAGCACCATAGGGTAAATGCTTCCAATGGCCGCCAGAGCAATAACCAGCACTAATACCCATAGGAAAAGACTGAGGTTGTATTCAAAAACACCACGTATCTTTCTTTCTAATAGGCCTTCCAACTGAGGGATAAGAAACTCGGCCAGCACTATGGCCAAAATAACTGCCACAATAACATAAAGCAGCGACTCCATGAAAAATTGAACAAAGAGATCTTTCCGACCACTACCTATCACCTTTCTCACCCCCACTTCCTTCGTTCTTTGTACCGACTGCGACAGCGTGAGACTGATGAAATTGAAGACGGCCGAGAGTAGAATAAAAAATGCCACTCCGGAAAATATCAAAACATACTGACGGTCAGACTTAGCCCTTACTTTGTCATTCTTTACATCTAACGAAAAATGGATATCCTTTAGGCGCTGAAGGGCAATTTTATCTGTGCCCTTTTCTCCAACTCCATTGGCAATAAAGATATTCTCAATCCCACTATCCACCTCTTCCAAATTCGCCTGGTCGTTGAGCAAAAAATAGACCTGAGCGGAAAAATAGGACCTCCAGCTTGACGCAAGACGCAATGAAGGTTCAACTGCATCATAGGGAAGCAGGAGCGTATATTCGAGTGATGAATTAGTCGGAGGGGTTTTGACGATTCCATCGATAACAAAGACATCTTGTCTAATACTTAGTTCTTCTCCCATTGCTTCTTGCGCACTACCAAAAACTCGTATGGCCTCGTCTTCAGTAATCAATGCAGAGTTGACCTTTTTAAAAGAAGATTCTCTGCTCCCCAGTAAAAATTCTATGTCGAAAATAGTCGTGAAATCAGGATCAACCAAGGTGGCTGGACTGAACAATGAGGAATCGAGTTTTGAGAAGAGTTTGATCCTTCCAATGTCTCTCCAAACCCGAGTGTACTTCTCAATAGCTGGTATTTTCTCCATTGCTTCTGATGCTATCAACGGGTTAACCATGCCAGTTTTAGATTTTCCTGAAGATGAGTTGGATTCATTGCCAATCACTCTATAAATACGATCCCCATTACTATGATCATCGTAAGAAAGCTCATGTCGAATAAACAGGGATATCACAAAGAAGCAGCTCAATCCAATGCCTAACCCCACAATATTAAGCGCGGAGTATACCTTGTTTCTGACCAAATTTCGGTAGGCAATTTTTAGATAGTTTTTAATCATGGTTGTCGAGTTTAAGCTTTGGGCTCTAAAACAATTTACAAAATACTACCAATCCCCATACCAGTTTTAAGTATTTGATTTTCAACCACTTAAAAAACAATAATTGCGAATTTCGGTCGCTATCGCACTCTACTGTTCGCTGGCGGACGCCAATAAATTTATCAAATTGACTTTGACAGAATAGGTTTACAAAATTCAAAAGCCCCATATGGATATGGGGCTCTTGAATCTCAACCTGATGATAATCGTCTCGGAATTTCTCTTACTGTCCTCTTACTAATTCCGAATCGATCCATTGCTCCCATTCTTGTGGGTCTTTCCCGAAGTCTTTCCCAGAGGCTCTGAGCAAGAATTCATGTGCTGGTTTCCGAACTTTTTCGTGTGACGAGCTAAGTACGGAAGTCACAATGTGTCCCCCGTCCTGGAGTGCATATCGAACCAGTTCCCCATCAATTTCTCCGTTGTTCAAAATTTCCAGTGTGGGCATAAATGCATTGGCATTAATTCCATTGATCAACTTGCGAATCTCTTCTTTTATAGGAGACCAATCAACCTTCTTTCTGTAGTCTCGGCTAAATACAAGAGATACCGAGGAGCTCATCGTAGATACATGCATCATCTCATCTCTATCCAGTTGTGATTTAATAACTTGGCGCCAAGCCGAATCTTCGTTGGGAAAGTTCATTAGGACTGTAAGCGCAATCATCCGATTACCCACATTGGCATCATTATTAAGAATGTCAATAGCGCGATTAAGTTCTTGTGCTGTGCTGAACTTCGCAAGTTCTTTCCAAATACTTCTAACTGTTTCTATTGAGACTTTTACTCTTTTTACCGTTTCTTCGGCTTCTTTTACTTTTCCTGTGCGCCATTTCCCGTAAGTTCCCATGGCTACTTGATGATCTCTAAAGGACGCATTGTAATACTCCAACATCGGTTTATACGCTTCATAGGTCTTGTCTGTGCGTTTAAAGTTGTGTTCAATTGCTTGAATCAAATGGGCTCGTTCCGGCTCTACCAAAATTGAATACCAGTACATCTTGTTATTCTCTCCATACCCGATCACAGAGGTCTCAGGAAAACCCAATTGTTCCTTCATTACCGCAGCACAGGCGACCATAGGTTGATTTGGGGCTATATGTCGCATGGTGTCCTCGATCATTTTAACTGTCCAGTTCTTTAAACCGAATATCTCCATTGGCCCCCTGTGGGTATCAATGACTTGCGCTTTAACATGGAATTGTAGTCCTACCAGGACCATGGTAATACAGATAAGCTTTTTCATAATTGTGATTTTAAGTTTCTACAAACTTGTCTATAGCATCACAAATTCTTGGTTAAGTGCCGTTAACTACTGTTAATGTTGGTTAATATAGCAACTCAAGTTCACCACGGCAGGGACTAGTGAATCATACCATCTCTAGCCTATGCCAATCAATTATCAAATTATTTGAGATATGGTTGGGATATTCTCGCCCCTCAGAGTCATACGAAGGAGACACTATTGACTCAGGTACTTAACGATTAGACCTTCCCTTAAAGCCTCCCTTGCGTCTTTTTTGAAAATCACGATTACCACTGTTTTTGGGCTTATGCCGCCTCTGGTTATTGGGCTTTGCCGCTGCTTTAGGTGGAGGATTACTGCTGGGCTCAAAACCTTCAATAGTCTGGCTTGGAATACGTTGGCCTACTAATCGCTCAATTCCCCTTAGTAAATCTACCTCATCGTGGCTTACCAAAGAAACAGCCTCTCCACTAGCCCCTGCCCTACCCGTTCTTCCAATTCTATGCACGTAGTCCTCAGCCACATTGGGCATTTCAAAATTGACAACATGAGGCAACAATGGTATGTCCAATCCACGGGCGGCAATATCTGTGGCCACCAAAACGCGTACCTCTCCTTTTTTGAATCCCGCTAGTGCCTTGGTCCTGGCTCCCTGGCTTTTGTTACCATGAATAGCAGAAGCAGTGATGCCGCTTTTATTCATTTTTTCGCTCAGCCGGTTAGCGCCATGTTTTGTTCTGGTAAAAACCAGCACCTGCTTCCAATTGCCTTCCGAAATCAGCTTGATAATCAAGGCTGGTTTTTTCCCTTTATCCACCCGAATCGACTTTTGGATTATCTTCTCAACAGTCGTATTCTCTGGTGTGGCTTCTACTAAAACAGGATTGTGTAAAAATCCATTAGCCAATTGTTTTATCTCTTTGGAAAATGTAGCCGAAAACAACAGGTTTTGCCTTCGTGGTGGCATCAAAGCCAATATTTTATTGATGTCTCTCAGAAAGCCCATGTCCAGCATGCGATCGGCCTCATCCAACACCAGGATTTCTACACTGGCCAAGGACAATAACCTCTGATTATGCAAATCGAGCAAACGCCCAGGTGTGGCAATCAAAATATCGACTCCATTCCTTAAGGCCTTGACCTGTGGATTCTGATTAACACCACCAAAAATCACAGTGGAACGAAGATGAAGGAACTCACCATAGGCTTTTACATTCTCAGAAACCTGAGCTGCCAGTTCCCTTGTAGGTGTAAGCACCAAGGCTCTGACGGGTCTTTTTCTCAGTTGATGACCTTCCGACAATATTTGCAAAATTGGCAAGGTGAAACCGGCCGTTTTACCCGTCCCAGTTTGTGCAGAAGCAAGCACATCTCTTCTTTCCAAGATTAATGGGATTGCCTTTTCCTGAATAGGTGAAGGTTCGGTATACCCCTGTCTTTCTACAGCATGTAGCAAGGAGGTGGATAACCCTAAATCATCAAATGACATATGAATTGTTTTAAAAAATGACAACTCTTAATCATGTCATTTACTTAATGCCACAAAGGTACACTAAATAAATCCAGAATTATCCACTCGGGAGAATGCTAGTCTTTCTTTTTCAATAACGATATTTGAAATTCGAGACGTTTTATTTCACGCAACAGGGCATTTTTATCAATCTGATTCCAACCCCAAGTCTTCAAGAGCGCCATGGCTACAAAACCCAAAATTGAATAGGTCATCAATTCCAATTTGTCATTGAGCACCTCAGTATTTAACATCTCTATAAAACTGCGAGCGGTGAATGCAAAAACCCCAAGCGTGATTATACTCATCAATATATTCATCCAGGCAAGCTTGCCTTTAAAAAGGCCAAAAAGCATTTGAGGTATGTTTTGTTCACCAAGCTGATCAAAATACTCAGCTTCTTCCTTACTTAATGCCTGATGAATCAGGTCATCGACTTCTTTTTCTGATTTATTCATGATTGCTTTCGTTTAGTTTCTTTTTTAATTGTTCTCGTGCATAATACAGCCTCGATTTAATTGTGCCTTCCGGTTTATCCATGATCTTCGCCATAGCTTTAATCGGTGTTTTATCTAGATAGAACATCCGCAACATTTGCTGATGATCGGCTGGTAAATCATTAATCGCCATCAACATCTTGGCCACTGGGTCAATAACTTCTTCATTCTTTTCTATTGTAGAATGATCATGTCTGACCTCAGCCATACTTGCTCTGTTTCTTTGTTCTTTTCTAATCCAATCAGCCGATCTTCGTTGGACAATCCGATAAGCCCAAAACCGGAATAAGCTCGGATTCTTCAATTTCCCGATACTCTTAAAGATTGACATCCAGCTTTCCTGGGCCACTTCATAGGCACTTTCCCTATCCTTTATGAAATCAAAAGACCATTTCAACACCTTAGGTTGCCATCGTTTCCAGAGCAAGCCCTGAGCTTCTCTGTCTCGATCCTGGCACTTCATAACCAAGAGTTCATCAAAAATATGTTCTGGCTTACGCTCCATCGAACCTCATATGAGAGTCTCTAAAAAAGAGAATAGGTTCAATTTAAGATTAAATTAAAAAGTGGCTGGTTCAGTGATTCAGCCTGCTTCGTGATAGATCATCGACAAAAAGCGGTTCTCCATTGCTATTATAGAGGTACACATGATCAACCGCACCAAGTCCGGTAAAAAGGAATTTCACCGCTTTCAGCTTACCCAGATCATTTTCATACTCCAGATTCAAAGGCTTATTTAAGGCTACTCGTATTTGAACGGCTCTTTCCGAAACTTCAATTCGAACATCCTGCCAGGTTTCAAGGGAGGTCTCCAGGTTTGATAGATCACTGAATTTACCCTGTAACCACTTTTCGGAGAACCCTAGGCTTAGCTCCCCATAACAACCTTGTTCCGTCAAGGGTATCATAGCAAAGCCCTTCTCCCCTTTCAAATAGATCAACAACCTATCACATTGACGAGTTGCTCCGTAATCAATTGTTTTGACAGAAGTTTCAAGGATGAGATCGTTAATAGAAATGGTATCCAGCATTGGATTGGAAAAGACCAATTCGCTAAATAAAGTATCATTAGGCCCGAAATTATACTTGTCAATAATTGATCTGGAAACTTCCATTCTGTCCTCTTCAAATAATTCTTCATGCTCCAGATAGATTGGTCGTTTTTCGAAATCCGATCGCATCAATGAACCATGCCAGTCCTCGGTAATCACATGAACTGGTTGAAAGGCTACCGCTTGCCCATCAATCAATAGTTTGGAATAGTGGTAATCAGGATAATAGTAGACACCAGTATAAAAATCCTTATTAGGGGCTAACGTGACTCGCTCATATGGATTCCAGGAGAGCTCGATTTGTACCTTCTCTTTAATTTTTGAAATATCATATTCAAAACCAGCGGTAGCCGGAACTCCTTCATACAGGGTCTTGTCCGCTGTGAATTTAAGAGAAGACAAATCAAGTTCGGCTGGCTTGGAGGATGCGGTCAATATTGTAATGACCCCAAGAACGATTACCAGCAATGCCGGCACTAACACTATCGCCTTGCGTTGAGAGAAGTCAACTCTCGTTTCAACATTTTTGGAGGTAGAAACTTGGTTTTTAAGTTTGAAGTCGTTCCAATTGTCAAAATCTAAAAATTGAGCGAGGGCGTTCAACGTGCCTGTTTGTGGTGTGTTTTTGTATTGATTAGACCAAATCCTGCGCAAGGTGGTGGTGCTCAAATCAACCTTCGATTGCTTGAATATCTCATGACTCAAGTATTCATAATCCCGTTGTCTGATTTGTTCAGGATTCCAATCCAGTTTATCGCAAATAAGTGTTTTGCATAAGCTTATAAAAAAACGATCATCCGACATTGTTCAAAAATAAGAATTTCGGATAGTCAAATGCATTCGACAAGGTTTTGACAAGCCTCTGTTAATCGCATAACCAGCGTCCAGGCACATCTTTGGTAAACTCAAAACAAGAATTATGTTGAAACGAACAACTTTAGTAATCGCCTTATTCTTTTGCGGTTTTTTAGCATCTGCACAATCGCCAACGGTCAAGTGGAAATTTAAAACTCAGGATAAAGTTCTTGCTCCTCCTGTTATCAGTGAGCAGACCTTATATATAGGCAGTGAAGACGGTAATTTCTACGCGTTGAATACCAAGACAGGCAGCGAAAAATGGCACTTCAATACGAGGGATAGAATTATGGGTAAGGCAACAATCCACCAAAATTCGGTCATTTTTGAGTCTGGGAACATCTTTTACGCTCTGGACAAGGAAACGGGAAAAGAGATATGGAAATATGACCCTGGCTCTGCGTTATGGGCATATAAAATTGATCCCTGGGATGACAAGCGTTCGAGCGGCACAGTCCATGAAGGAATATTCTATTCGGGAACGAGCCTGGGTGGAGTCATAGGTCTTGATGTAAAAACAGGCGAACGAAAAGTGATGATTCCATCAGAATATGGTCAACCCGTACGTACTACCCCTTCAATTCTAGGATCAAAATTATTCTTTGGAGACTGGGCGGGGAAAGTCTATGCCTACAGCCTGGAACAGGAAAAATTACTCTGGAAGAAAGAGACTTACGAAAAGAAACTCTATGAGTCATTTGGTGGGATTGTATCGGAAATACTTCCCTATAAGGGTAGGCTCTATTTTGGAGCGCGAAATCACAATCTACAGGTTATGGAAGACATTAGTGGGAACATGGTCTGGACCTATGCCGATTCTACCGGTGGTTGGATCGTTGGTGATCCTGTAATCGAGGACAATACGCTCTACATCGGAGGTTCTGACAACCTGAGCATGTTCGCATTCAACCCTGAAAATGGAGCCCTCAAATGGAAGTTCAAGGCAGGTCAAAATATCTACACAAAACCTGTGATTATCGGGTTGTACTTGATCTTTACCAGTGGAAACGGCTATAAGGTTAAAGACCCCGGCAACTTATTTATAGTTGATAAGAAGAATGGAGAGTTGGTTTCGAAACTCGAGCTGCCAATGGGTAGTTTTTCTTCACCTGCCACCGATGGCTCCAACATCTACTTTGGTAACTATGATGGTTATGTTTATGCCATCGAGCTGAAATAACTGGAAGTAAAATCTACCATTATTGTCAGGATTCGCTATTTTCAGAATCCTATGAAAGCCATCCAATTTGAAAGTCTGGGTCTGCCCAAAGACGTCCTGAAAATAGTTGACTTACCCATCCCGGAACCCCAGCCTGGCGAAGTTCGGGTTAAGGTGGTCAAGGCTAATATTATTCCCGCAGACCTCATGTTTATCCAGGGCATGTACGGACTTAAACCAGAACTTCCACAGATTGGTGGCTTTGAAGCAACTGGGGTCATCGATGCCCTTGGAGAAGGCGTAGAAATGCCATTGGGTTCAGGAGTGATCTTTACAAATTCCGGTGTTTGGGCTGATTATGTTTGTGTAACTGCCAAAGTGATAATTCCTAAACCAGCACCAATGTCGGATGATGTGGCCTGCCAGGCTTTCGTGAATCCATTTACTGCTTACGGGATGTTGATGGAGGCAAACCTCGGAGCTGGTGATTGGTTATTGCTCACGGCTTCGGCCTCTGCTTTTAGCAAGTTCGTGATTCAATTGACCGTTCAAAGAGGGATCAATGTCATCGGCACGGTAAGACGGGATGAACAAAAGCAGGCACTTTTGGATCTAGGAGCAAAAGCGATTATCAATGAAAAAACTGAGGGTCTCTATAAGTCAGTTAAAGCGGCCACTGATGGTGTTATGGTAAAGGCTGCTTTCGATGCCGTTGGAGGCGAATTGGGTGATAAAGTATTAAATACCCTTCAGCAAAATGGCACTATGTTCGTTTATGGTTTGCTCAGCCTTCAACCTATACCACTTAATAGTGGACTCCTTATTTTCAAAAACCTGACGATTAAAGGCTTTTGGCTGTCCACCTGGTTTGCCGGGCTTTCAAAAGAACAACGTTTTCAAATTGTTCCTGAAGTGCTGGGCATGCTCACCAAGCAAGAACTCAAAGCAGATGTTGAGGCCTACTATACATTGGACGACATTCAAAAAGCAGTAGCCCATATGAAGGCTCCCGGAAGGAATGGTAAAATCCTAATCGACTGTTCACTATAAGTTCAGCACTACACCCACTCATTTCCAAATTTGTATATTCGACCAAAATCAACCTTATGAAAACCAAAATTCTATTCCTGAGTCTATTCCTGATTGTCGCAAGTGTAGGTTGCGACCAAGCCCATTCACAACTTCAAAAGGCATCTGCCTCAAGTATTGGGATGTCCAGTGATTTTGAGGCCACTCTTGACACTCATATCAAGAAATATATGGATGAAAACAAGGTCCCAGGCGGGAGCTTTTTGGTTGCGAAAGAAGGCAAAATTGTCTATCAGAAAAACTTTGGTTTTCGCACTTCCACTAAAGGAACACCTTATGAAGACGATAATATCTATCGGCTTGCATCAATGACCAAAGCGGTAACCTGCGTAGCTGTGATGCAGCTTTATGAACAAGATAAAATTTCATTGGATGATCCTGTTTACAAATATATTCCAGCCTATAAAAATCAGGTAGTCTTAGACACATTTGATCCGGCTGATTCAAGTTTTACCACCGTTCCTGTTGAAAAACCTGTTACCATCAGAAACCTCCTTACGCATACATCAGGCATTATTTATGGAAGTTTCAATCCGGGGAAATTGATGGCCGTCTATGAGAAGTTTGATATGAATGTTGGCTTTTCCCATGATACTTGGACCACCGAAGAATGGATCAACAGACTGGCAAAAGTACCACTGGCACATCAGCCAGGAGCACGGTTCTCCTATGGTCTGAATATGGATGTACTGGGAAGAATAATAGAGGTGGTTTCCAAGCAGCCCTTGAACGTGTATTTCAAAGAAAACATCTTCCATAAGGTGGGAATGCCCGATACTCATTTCTATTTACCGAATGAAAAGTTTGATCGATTAGTGCAGGTTTACACCACGGTCCAAGACAAGCTCATGACAATCAACGAAATTGGTCGGGCTGATCAGGCGAGCTATCCTCTGGAAGGGCCTCGAAATCTCTTTGCCGGAGGCGCAGGACTCTCCTCTACTACCATCGATTATGCGAATTTCATTCAGACTCTCGTAGCCGGGGGTGGGAAAATTCTGGGAGCCGATGCGCTGGCTGAAATGACGCGAGATCAAATGCCGGATGTAATCACTAACTATGAACCTAATGAAAGAGGTAGCTCTTTTGCGCTTGGCTTCACCCTTTATCAAGACAAGCCTGGCAAGCGTAGCCCCAAGTCCCCAGGCACTTATGAATGGGGAGGATACTTCAATACTAAGTTCTTTATTGACCCAAAAGAAGAATTGATCTTTGTCGGAATGACTCAGGTATTTCCCTTTCAATACAACAATTTTTGGGATGAAATGTATAGCCTCATTTATAAGGCTATAGACGATTGAATTAACCTGATTTTTTGCCAAAAATTCATTTGATTAAGTGCGCCCTCAGTATTCATATTTTGTAATCAGAATGTGAAGTAATTTATATCTTTATTTAATATAGAATAAGCCCTGTTTTTTGCGCCATAATTTAATGGTAAATTCAATCATTTTTGTACTGATGAAAGGCTAATTTATGCAGCTTAAATTGACAAGTCATTAAGCCTAAAACATGTCAAATCGAAAGCCAATGTTTAGCCAAATAAAAAAATCAAAAATGGAGAACAGTATCAAATCAATCAAAATTGAATATTTTTTAATTATTTTTTCTTACTGATTATCAAATAGTTAAACCTAATTAATTGGAAAAAATGTGGTTGGCACCAATATTGCAATTTGCAAATGCGAAATGTATTTCGGTACATTTGTGACATCGAAAAAAGAAATGAAAAGTAATTATTCACATATACAATTAGCCATACTGCTCGCTAAAATTAGTGGGTTTGATCGTAATGTTTTTCGGCTCGGAATTATAAGTTGAATTAGAGATAAAAGACACTTAGAAACCCGGGCCATTTGGTTCGGGTTTTTTGTTTTAAAAAAAGATAAAATTATGCAAAAGGAAATGAAACAATTACGCATAGCAGGTTTGCTAATTCAAAGTCTGAATTACTCAGGTTTTGGAACAGGTGAAGATTGTCTTTTGCAAAAGGTCAGGAGGAATATGACTTGATATAAGAAGTGTATCAGGTACTAAAAGCCCGGCCTCTTAAGGTCGGGCTTTTTTGTTGTCCTCCCCTTGAGGGGAGGTGGTCAAAGACCGGAGGGGTTAAACTCTCTTTGGACTCAAAGCCGGATCGTCTAACGGTAAGACATCGGGATTTGGCCCCGGAAGTACAGGCCTGCCTGCCAGCAAAGGCAGGTTCGAATCCTGTTCTGGCTTCTATTGGCTTATAGCTCAATTGGTTAGAGTGCCAGTCTTATAAGCTGGAGGTTCCAGGTTCAAGCCCTGGTGAGCCAACATAGGGTACTGTAGTTCAGGGGTAGAATACATCACTGTCTATGATGAGGTCGAGGGCCTGCCTGCCGGCAAAGGCAGGTTCGATATGGAAATCGATTTAGAGGATATCCTCCAATCCAAGCCAATAATCGGCTTGAAAAGAAGCTAAAGGAGAGGCAAAACGAGTGTCTCCTCAATTTGGGGAAGGGTTAAAGCCCCTAAGCAGTCTTTCGTTTGGGCTGTGATGTTGGTAAAAGCTCCAAAACAAATAGCAGGTCATTCTGACAAAAGAATGGTTAACAGCCCTCAGATGGAGGAATGACCTTTTTGGAAATGTAGCTCAATGGTAGAGCGGCTCCTTGTTAAGGAGAAGGTTGTTGGTTCGAATCCAGCTGTTTCCGCATATGTCCTAGTGGTGGAATTGGGATACACAGCAGTTTTAGAAACTGCCTCCACTTTGGAATGTAGGTTCGAATCCTACCTGGGACACGGGATACCATCAGGTAGAAGACCTGATGAGGGTTTCTGAAAAGCCCCATAGTGCCTTAATCCCATGGATTTAGGTATGCTGCTTCATGATGATTCCCACATCGCTTGTAGACGAAGGTTCGAATCCTTCTCCCGAAAGGGGTAACTCAGTTAGGTAAGAGTAACAAGCTCTTTATGGATACGCGGGTTCGACTCCCGCCTTCAACTCCGAGTAGAATCGGCTGGTTGATGTAGCTCAGATGGCTAGAGCACTACACTATTAATGTAGGTTAAGAAGTGATCGACTTCTCTAAAAACGATCGACACCTGGAAGGGGTGTTTAGACAAACCCCTGACCTAATCAAAAATCAAATCTTGATTTGATGGACGAATAGATCAGGAACATTTTGAAAAGACTTGAGCAATCAGGATACCGTCTGAAGCGGTCTTTGACTTTGCCCGAGGAAAGGTGGTTCTCAAGACCCATTATGGATCTTGTCGGTCATCTTCTCCAACGATGAACTCAAGGTTTTAATCGGGCTCAATGGGAGTTCCGTCTCGGAAAAATGGTTTGTCTACCCCCTTCCTTTTAAATGAAATTATTTGGCCAATAATGGTAAATAAATGTTGAATACGATGTGATTTCAAAACTAAAAACGAAGTCGCTCACAAATGTTAGAAAAATGAAAAGGATACGAATCAACGAAGGAAAAGTGGGTTTGGTTTTCAGGAAAGGTGATTACAAAACTGTGATTACCGCAGGTACTTACTGGGTATCTCTTTTCGATGAAGTAATCGAATACGACCAGACCAAGGAATTCTACCCATCAAGAGAATTGAATATGCTTTTGAAAGATCATAAGCTAGCCGATTTGCTCGAAGTGGTAGAGGTACAAGACAATGAAATAGTCATGCAATATGAGAATGGCAATTTTAGTAAGGTCTTGTCACCAGGTCGCTATGCCTTCTGGAAGGATTTAATCGATTACAAATTTGTGAAAGCGGATTTGAGCAAGATTGAAATCACAGAGGATGTTGATCTGGTAGTTAGAAAACGAAGAGAACTAGTGCCTTACGTCAGGGTTTGCAAAGTGGAAACCTATGAAAAAGCAGTACTCTTTGTAAACGGTGAATTCAATAGAATGCTGAATTCAGGAGAATACTACTTCTGGAAAAATGAAGTGGTTTTGAATCTCTTGAAAGTAGACATGAGGCAAGTACAGTTGGAAGTTTCTGGTCAGGAAATTCTGACCAACGACAAAGCTGCTCTAAGGATCAACTTCTACGGCCAATACAAGGTGATTGACATTGTCAAAGCCCTGGTCGAGAATAAGGACTTCGAAAGGCAACTGTACGTACTAATGCAACTGGCATTGAGGGAATTCATCGGTAAATACAGCTTGGATGAATTGCTTGAGCAAAAAGCTGCGATTGCGGATTACGTGAAAGCAGAACTTAAGAGCAAAGCTGATAATCTGGGAATTGAGATCAGGGATTGTGGCGTCAAGGACATCATTCTGCCCGGTGAAGTTAAAGACATCATGAACCAGGTATTGGTAGCTCAAAAGCAGGCTCAAGCCAATGTAATCACCCGAAGGGAGGAAACAGCTTCTACAAGAAGCTTGTTGAACACCGCAAAATTGATGGAGGATAACGAGATGTTGTTCAAGCTCAAGGAGATGGAATATGTGGAGAAGATTGCGGATAAGATCAACACTATTTCTCTATCAGGTGGTAACCAGGTATTGGAACAATTGAAGGAGGTGTTCTCCGGATTTAAGTAACCGGTCATGGGCTCTGGCCCATGACCATTAAATAGAAACAAATGGAAAATTCTGATACACTAAAGCCGTCTTTACGCAAGCGACAAAAGCGAAGAGATAAGCGCATGGGAGAGGAATTGATTGAGTGTTACCGCAATGGTGGTTATTGGACCGGCAATAAAAGGAAGGGCTATGACAAGAATCTGAAGGAAAAGGATTTTGAAGGTGCCATGAACAAAGAGTCTATAAAAATCAGAAGCGGAGGTACCAAAATGCAGACTGACAATCTCAAGCCCTTGATTCGCTTCTTGGAAAAGCACCAGGGTAAATTCTGGAATAAAGTTTATGCCGAGCTCTGTCAAAAGATGGATAAGAAGACGCTATTGGGTCAACATCTTTTCGATCATTTGGATGATTTTGTGGAAACCACAGTCACCATTGAAAGCGGAAAGATAATCGGACATGGACGTTGGGGACAGCGGCAAGAGTTAATCTCTTATTACTATCCACGATTCTATGTACATCCTAAAAGTGGACAACTTATGAAAGTGAAGAAAAAGTGGAATAAAAACTGAGTGTCCGAGTCTTGAGATTTGGGGTTTCGGTCACTCTAAATTTTAAAACAATGGACATTTACGAAGCATATATCGAAAATGTGATCCTGTTGGCAGAGGAAGCCATGGATGATGGCCATTATCAAGAAGCCAGAAGGCTACTAGATAGTGGACTGGCCCAAGAACCCGGATATGCAAAGCTGCATGCAAAAATGGGTGAGCTATACCATTGTCATATGAACAACCTGGAAAGGGCAGAGCGACATTACCAGCTGGCAATACGCTTTGATCCTAAGTATAAGGAAGCATATGAATACCTGATACAGCTTTATCGAGAGCATAAAAAAGACAAGGGTATCTTCTATTGGATGAGCAAGGCTCAACAAGTAGAAGAATTAAACAAGGCCTTTGTCTTCGGAAATCTTGGCAGAGTTGCGGAAAGAGAAAAGACGTATAAAAAGGCCATCCGGTTGTTCAAAAAAGCACTTATGGAATCTCAAAATAATTATGAGACCGATGAGCTCAAGGATCACATCAAGAGAATTAAATACAAGTTGAGAAAGCTGAATAAAAAGAAATCTACTTCCAAAAAGCAGTAGTGCCTTTTTACAGCGGGGAGCATTAAGCCCTTCCTACCCCTTAAAGTCAGGAAGGCCTTTTCAAATATGAATTTGACATTAAAAGACATCGTAAAAAATAATCAAGTACAATTTTCACATTATCGTGCAGGACATCTGTACTATAATGTTTCAGTCGCAGAGGGCGATTATAGCTTTCCGGTACCCACCACTGATATTGGTGATGCTACATTCTTGAATAAGGACAAGGCCATCATTATGATGAGGTATATCAGGAAAGCACTTGACGATGGCACTTTTGTGCGTGCTACCTAATTTTAATTATTGATATTTAGAAATCATGGCAACGAAAAAGTTGACAGGAAAGGATTTGAGAAAGCTGGGATTCCCCGAAGGAAGAGCCGTTGGCGAAGCGATTCGGGCAATGGAACAGCATTTCAAAGGAAAGTCCATATTACATAAGAAAGCGCTACTTAAACGAGTGGTTGAAAATCCTGCGTTTTATGTCAAGCATGAAACGCTTGGTGCTGTGGCGATGAGTTTGATCATTAAAAAGGATCATAACAAAACGCTGGAACTCAATCATCGAAAGGTGCCCTATGCCATTTATGGAGGAGAAGGCATTGAACCTGGTGCTATCAACCAGATGGAAGTGGCAATGAAACTTCCAGTAGCAAAAGCAGGCGCATTGATGCCCGATGCTCACCAGGGGTATGGATTACCTATAGGTGGAGTTTTGGCTACCGAGAATGCGGTAATACCCTATGGTGTTGGGGTAGACATTGGCTGTAGAATGTGCATGACCATTTATGACATTCCTCCGGCTTTTGTTCATCAAAGCACCGAGACGTTGACCGATATGCTTTTGAACAATACAAAGTTCGGTCAGAATGCGTTCGTACGTCCGAAGGATCATGAGGTGCTTGATAGCCCATTGTTCAATGAGATCAATATTGTGAAATCATTGAAAGACAGGGCTTGGAGTCAAATAGGGTCTTCAGGAGGTGGAAATCATTTTGTGGAATTCGGAATCACGGAAATCACTGATGAAGAAGGCAATACAGGACTGCCTGTTGGCAAATACTTATCGGTACTCTCCCACTCGGGATCTAGGGGGCTTGGTGCTAATATCGCGAGACATTACACCAAGTTGGCCATGGATATGTGCAAGTTACCGGGAGAAGCCAAACATCTTGCATGGCTCGATCTTGCATCAGAGGCCGGTCAGGAGTATTGGCTGGCCATGAACCTTGCGGGTGATTATGCCTCGGCATGTCACCACCAGATTCATGAACGATTGGCAAATGCCCTAGGTGAAAATCCACTGGCAATGATCGAAAACCATCACAACTTTGCCTGGAAAGAGCAAGATGCGGATGGAAATGAGATTATTGTCCATAGAAAAGGTGCCACTCCGGCTGGCCAAGGTGTCCTGGGTATTATTCCCGGATCAATGACCTCCCCTGGATTTATTGTTCAGGGAAAAGGGCAGGATGAATCCATCAATTCAGCTTCTCATGGAGCCGGAAGACTGATGTCCAGAACCAAAGCGAAGCAAACCTTATCGAAAAAGGAAGTGACGAAGCACATTAAAAAAGCTGGCATCACTTTACTGGGGTCTGGTTTGGATGAGGCACCTCAGGTCTATAAAGACATTCACAAAGTGATGGGTCACCAGACTGATCTGGTAGATGTTCTTGGAAGCTTCCATCCTAAAATTGTCAGGATGGCTGGAGGACCTAAAACCAGAGGAGGTTTTGAAAATGGTGAATAAACTTAGATTAAGTCAGGGCGGTTTCAACTATCGAGACCGCCCTTTCATTTTGTCGGCTTAAAGACCGGCTATTTCTAGAGACCCCCATTATTTGTAACTTACTTAAGGAGGACAGCTGTGAATCAGTCATTTTCCGATACCTCGACCTGTTATGAAACCATGCAGAAGTAGATATATCCTCATCTGGATAGCATTATTGCTAGTACCCTCCTTGCTGCAAGCTCAAATTCCAAGCTCTTCTCAACTCGAAGAAGTCACCATCGATGATGGCCTGTCCCAGGGCTATATTTCTTGCATATTACAGGACAGTGAGGGATTTATGTGGTTTGGTACCCTTGGGGGATTAAATCGTTATGATGGTTATGATTTTAAGGTATACCAACATCAACCTGGCAAGTCCAATTCTCTTTCTGGAAACAATATTTCAGCCCTTTATGAAGATAGTGAAGGGTTAATCTGGATCGGCACCTGGGGACAAGGCATTAACGTGCTCGATCGCCAGACCGAACGGATCTACAAAATAGAAGCCACAGATTCCGCTTATAGTGAACTAGCAGATTTACATGTCTGGCAATTCCTTAAAGATGCCAGCGGCAATATGTGGATTGGAGGTCAAACACCGATCTCATCCTACGGCCTGTTCAAACTCGAATGGGATTCCAGTAAACTCCAAGAAGATGAACAAACAAAGTTCAGCCTAACACCCTATCAATTAGACCCCGATTCGTTTCCACAGCATAACGATGTCTTTGACATTCATATTGATCAACAGAACCGTATGTGGGTAGGCACTACGCTGGGACTTTACTCAACGAATCTCAATACGCTGAAACTGGAATTTACTTTACATAACGATTATTTGGCTGACCAGGAAATGCCGCATTCGGGTGTGTTCTCCATTTTCGAGGAAGGCGATCTATTGTGGCTTGGGCGTGCAGGCACTATACAAACCTTTAACACAAAAACTCACGAATGGGGAGGTAGGCCTCCTACATCTCATCATCCCAAACAGGTTTGGGTGGAACAGCTGAGTCTTGACAGACAAGGAAGGTTTTGGTTTGTGGATCGCTGGGGTCGTGGACTATACGTGGTTGACAAAGACAGTGTTTCCACACTTAATGCCATACCCGAAGCATCAGTAAAAGCTATCAACGCGGTTTTGGTCGACCAGTCCAATGTGGTTTGGATGGGCAGAACCTCCAGAGGATTATATAAGTTTTCGCCAAGCGTAAATCAATTCAGCCCCTTACTAGGCATGTTCACCGACCAGCCGCAAGCTTATATCAATCACGTGCATGAAGACCATAAAGGCAGACTTTGGGCAGATAATAAAATCGTAGACCGAAAAACCGGAGAACGGAACAAACCTGACCTAATAGCCAAGAGGCTTGATGGTTTCAGGTATGCCACTGTTGACCGTAGCGGAGTATTTTGGGCCATGCCAGAAAAAGGTCAACTCTGGGGTTACAATTTGGAAACTAATCAAGAGCGATTTTTTAATTATGAGAAAGCAGCCACACCGAACGGTCCAATCTATGCTGACATCACAGGCATCTTATGGTGGGGAAGTCAAGGTACCCTTCACCGGTTTGACCCAAACAATTCCAGTTTTAGGAGTTTCTCCTATGATCCTAATGTTGCTGCCAACCCGGTAGGAACTTTCAATTTCATTCTGAAGCATGGCGCCAACGGCCATTTATGGATGGGTACTCAACAAGGTTTAATCAAGTTCAATGAAGCCGATGAGAAGATTGAGACCTTTCGAAACGATCCTCAAAACCCAAAAAGTCTTAGTGGAGACCGGATACTCTCCGTTTTAGATGATCCAACCAATCCGAGCAAGTTCTTATGGGTTGGGACAGAGGGAGGAGGACTTAATTTAATGAACAAAGTCACAGGTGAAAGCGAGCGCTTTACAACCGAACATGGGCTTCCTGATAATACAATCTATGGGATTTTATCTGATGACAATGGTAACCTATGGATGAGTACCAATAGAGGGTTGGTTCGTTTCAATACTCAAACAAGGGCCATCAGGATTTTTGACAAGGCAGACGGACTGCAAAACAACGAGTTCAATCGCATGGCCTATTTCAAAAGTGCAAATGGAGAGTTGTTTTTCGCAGGAGTTAATGGCATCAATGCCTTTTACCCGGAAGAGATCGTGGACAACCCACAGATACCTACAATCGCTATCACCGAATTTAGGATTGGCAATCAACCTATTTCTCATCTGGATTCTGCGTCAGTCCTTACAAAATCGATCAATGCCACCACCGAAATCCATTTGAGCCATGAGCAAAACATGATCAGCTTTGTTTATGCCGCGCTGGACTACGTCAACCCGGGCAAAAACCAATACGCTTATCAAATGAAGGGACTCAGTGATCAGTGGATTCAGGCAGAGAATAGCCGATTGGCCAACTTTACTAATCTCGATCCAGGGACCTACACCTTCACGGTAAAAGGCACCAACAACGATGGTCTTTGGAATGAGCAAGGCGCTTCTGTAAAGATAATTATCACTCCTCCCTGGTGGCAAACATGGTGGGCATATGGTATTTACTTGCTCCTTATCATAGCTATCGTTGCTGTTATCATTGTTATTCAGATGCGCAGAGTTCGGCTCAGAAACCAACTGCTTCTTGAACAACAAACGGCTGAAAGTCTAAGAGCCTTGGAAGATGCCAAAAATCGATTTTTCTCCAATATTACGCACGAGTTCAGAACGCCACTCACCCTGATTTTGGGGCCGGTCGAAGAATTACTGCGCCAAAATGCTGAAGACAAAACCCGCGCTTCATTAGAGTCGATTCAACGACAATCAAAACATCTACTCGGTTTGATTAATCAATTGCTTGACATCAGCAAGTTGGAAAACGAGCGCATGCCCTTAGAATTGAGCCGTGGTAATATCAATTCATTCATCCAGGATATTACCCTGAGTTTTAACCAACTGGCTCAACATCGTCAAATTCAATTGTCTTTTGACTCTGCCTCATCCGTTCCGGATTCCGACTTTGATTCCGAAAAACTCGAAAAGATCATACGCAATCTTTTGTCCAATGCCCTGAAATTTACCCAAAGGGGCGGTACTGTACTAGTCAAGACTTCTGCCGTTCTTGAGGAACCCGATCCATGGGTGAGTGTGATGGTTACGGATACCGGCCCGGGAATTTCGGAAGAAGATTTACCAAATATCTTTGATCGCTTCTATCAGGCTAAAAGTACACAAGAACGCCATACTGCGGGTACGGGTATCGGACTTGCCTTGTCAAAAGAGTTGGCTCAGTTGATGGGAGGCACTATTCAAGTCAAGAGTAAGGAAAAAGAAGGTAGCAAGTTTATCCTTCACCTACCCTTTCAACTTCTTGAGAAATCGGAACCTAAACGAGTATCTCTTGATGGGGTCACGAACAGTTCTCCCGAAGAAATTGTCTATGATTCCACTGAACCAGATAACTACGAGCCTATAGAAGGAGACAATCGGGACCTGGTTCTTTTGGTTGAAGACCATGCCGAATTGCGGGATTTTGTCAAAAGTCAACTCCATCCACTTTACACAGTTATTGAAGCAACCAACGGCCAAACCGGACTCGATCAGGCACGAAATCATATTCCAGACCTGATCATCACCGATGTGATGATGCCTGAAATGGATGGTTATGAATTCTGCCAACATGTTAAAGGAAATGAGCTTACCAGTCATATTCCTGTGATTATGCTAACTGCAAAATCAACTACAGAGAGTCGCTTGCAAGGTCTGGAAGAAGGTGCCGATGCTTATTTGACCAAACCTTTCAATCGTGATGAATTGCTGCTCAGGATCAGAAAGTTACTAGAGACCAGAAAATTGCTCCAGGAAAAATACCAACGCCTTGGAACGGAAAGTGATTCTGAAGATTCCACACTTATTGAGAGCAAGGAGCACGTTTATTTAAGCAAAGCGAAAGACGTAGTTGAAAAATTCCTTGACGATCCCGATTTTGATGTTGAGGCTTTTTGTCAGGAGATGGGCATGAGCAGAACACAATTGCACCGTAAACTTAAGGCCCTAACTAATCAGTCTACCACGGGCTTTGTTCGTTCAATCCGACTAAAAACAGCCAGGCAACTTCTTGAAAATGGTGCCGGCAATGTGACCGAGGTGGCCTATGCTGTCGGATTCAGCAGTCCCCCCTATTTCTCAAAGTGTTTTCAGGAAAAATTTGGTGTCTCTCCCAAAGATGCTTTACCTGTGAAGGTAGAATAGACATCCTCAAAACAGCCTTCACGTCACTTTCAGAAGGGTTGGAACATATGTATATGTTTTTGGAACATATATAATCGCTCTCCTTTTTGTTTCTCATCAACTTCGGTCGATAACCATTTAGTATTCATCAAAAACAAGAATTATGGAAAACTATATCGACCCATGCATTGCGGCATCTGAGAATTATAAGCTTCTGTCACAGGAAGGTAAAGTGCGCGTTGTTGAAATGCGCCTTGAACCTGGCGTTATTGATAATGAACATTCCCACCCGCATGAAACGGTCTATTTTATTCAAGGAGGCCATTTGCGCATTCACACAGAGGGAAACGATCCAATGGAAGCCGAAATTCCTGATGGACATGTGATGCACCATGGTCCCTGGACACATCGCGTAGAAAACATAGGAGACACAACAGTTTTAGCTATCCTCTTTGAAATAATGCCATAACCTGACTCTTCAATAGAAAAGAAGTGGAAGGTGAGCGCGTAACGCAGGAAATCCTTAGGACCAAGGGAGAATTTGTAGCCCTATACCGAGAAGGTCGTGCTTTCGCGCTTAGCTTATTCTATGCTGAAGATGCCCGAATTCTGGCTCCGAACAGTGATCTCATTCGAGGTAAGGAGGGCATACGAAATTTCTGGCAATCCCTAATGGATATGGAGATCGTAGACCTTCAAATGGGGGTCTCGGAGATGGACATTGTGGGGAATACAGTCATTGATATGTGTGAATTCAATCTTATCGGATCCAAACAATCTATTCTCGATAAGGGCAATCATCTGGTCATTTGGAAACAATTGGCAGGAGTATGGAAAATCAATAAGGAAGTTTTTAACAGCAATCAACCGGCTCAATAAGTAGAATCAATTACAAATAAATTGAGCGAAACTAAACACAAACGTCATGAATAAAGTAGTTCTAATTACTGGTTGTAGCAGCGGATTCGGTGAAATCACAGCTAAGACCCTTGCTCTAAGCGGATGCACCGTCTATGCATCCATGCGCGACATGCACGGACGAAACTCCATCAAAGCTGAGGCACTCAATTCCTGGGCACAGGAAAAGCAAGTGGATCTCAAAACTATAGAAATGGACGTGGTTAAAGAAGATTCCATTCAAAAAGGAGTTGAACAAATTCTATCTCAATCCGGAACCATCGATGTATTGGTCAACAATGCGGGTTGGGGTGGTCTTGGGTTTATTGAGACCTATTCACTGGCCCTTGCCAAAGAGCAATTTGAAGTGAATGTCTTCGGTTTGTTCAGCGTGACCAAAGCCGTACTCCCTACCATGAGAAAACAACATAGTGGTTTGATTGTCAACATTTCAAGTATTGTGGGAAGAGCCGTATTTCCTATGTTCAGCATGTACTGCGGAAGTAAATTTGCAGTAGAGGGAATGTCTCAGTCATGGAAGTATGAGTTGGCCCCTATTGGCGTAGATTCTGTGATTGTTGAACCAGGCATCTACCCTACCACGCACTTCTTTGAAAAACTACAGTCACACTCACCGGGCCCTGATGATGTGGTCAACCTTGATTATGGTGACTTGGCCAATATGCCGCAAGCCTTTGGTGAAAAGGTAGCTCAAATGGTTGAAAGCGGAAATTTCAACGATCCTCAAATCGTGGCTGATTCGATTTTAAAGCTGATCAATACACCATTTGGCGAACGACCAATTCGTGTGGTAGCAGACCCTATGACTGAAGCGCTCTACGAGCCTTACAACGATCAAGCCGAGGCATTGCAGGGTAAATTCCTGGAAATGTTTCTTTGATAATACCTGACGGGTCTTGAAGACCCGTCAGGTATTATCAATTATTATTTAAAATATTCAAAACCTCTAGGTAAGCTCGATATTCATCAGTATTCAGGACATCCCAATGGGCATAGAGCCTCTCATCAGCAGATTCCCAAACTTTCGCGGATAACTCAGCTCCTTCACTACTTTGACTTATCACAGAATCTTGCCTAACCAACAAGCCTTTGGTTATTAGTTCATCAATGGCTACATCACAACCGCTCTTCCCTACCCTCCAATTAGACTGGTTATAACACCTTTCCACCGGGTATATTCTTCCCTCTCTTGTTGCACTCATCAGTTCTTTTGCTAACGCGCTGAGATTAAGCGATTTCAAAGTCTGATTATCGGATCTGGCAATGTAATTGTCGTATTTATAATGAGATTTATCATTGTTAAATGCAGTATACTCACCTCTTAGGTGTAGAATTTTAAGAACGTTGGGAAGACGGTTGAAGTCCTCAGGGCGGCTATCTATTCTATATTGAATGGACTCATTTTTAAAATCAGTTAGCTCCGAAGCCGCTTTAACAAGCTTCTCCAATACCTCTAAAACTGAATTTACCTGGTCTTCAGAAAGCCCATTGAATTGTTGAGCTTTGTCTTTTCTCAGTTGATAAAAATAATCAAGCGCTGATTCTCCCAATTCGGTCAATTTATACTCCTCAGAATTGACATTTGTAGCAAGTCCAGAACTTTGCAGGAGCTTCAAATCATTTTTCAATGCCGAATCGCTGTAGTGAGGATACCGGTAGAGCACCTTTTCAACGCTAAATTCATTCCTTGTGTAATTGGTTGTAAAACGAATCAGATGCCTTACTACACTCTTATCTACATCAAATTTTAACACAACCGAATCAAGTAGTTCGGGGGGACTAATCTGAGGATAGAGTTTCAACGAGAGGGCCTCGTAGGTTTTTATCCAGGCATCATCAGCATTCGCCAATTCAGGCACATTAGAGCTTTCATTGGCACATCCTGTGATTGAGATCAATATCAGAATTCGGATCATCTTCATAGTGCCTAATTACCAAATAGAGCAACACAAACCATTCTTTTTAATTAAATCATCTGTCTTGAATGAAATAAATATTCTATACTTTCGAATTTCTTATTATTCAATATGAGTTTAGAAACCAGCCTTAAAGAAAGAAGCAACGCTACCTGTGAGTTATGTTCATCAGCTGAGCATCTTCAGGTCTATGAAGTCCCTCCGGTAGTGACAGGTGATATTGACAAATCCATTCTAACCTGCTCCACCTGCAAATCTCAAATTGAAAACCCCGACCAAACCAACCCTAATCATTGGAGATGCTTGAATGACAGCATGTGGACCACTATTCCTGCGGTTCAGGTCGTAGCATGGAGAATGCTGAATCGATTAAAGGATGAAGGCTGGCCAATGGATCTATTGGATATGCTATACCTTGATGAGGAGACGATGGTCTGGGCAAAAGACGATGGTTCAGAAAACACAGTTAAGGTAGTAGATAGCAATGGTGCTGAACTGAAGGCCGGAGATACCGTTGTTTTAATCAAAGATTTGAATGTCAAAGGTGCCGGTTTCACAGCTAAACGTGGTACCGCTGTCAGGAATATCGGATTAGTACATGACGACCCTGAGCATATTCAAGGCAAGGTGGAAGGACAACAGATTTATATCTTGACCAAATATTTAAAAAAGAATTGAACAATGAGCCCGGCTTCCCCTCTCTATATTATCCCTGTTCTCCCCTCCTCAGATATCAAGCGTGACCTTGATTGGTACGAGAAGTACACTGGTTTCAAATATGTATTTGGAGATGAGGGGTATGCAGGTCTGCAAAGAGAAGGCCATGAAATTCATCTACAATTTCACCATGGCAATGAAGAAGATCCAATTCACGGTTCTGTGATTAAGTTCTTTGTCAAGGATATTCGTCCATATGTTGACGAGTTTGTAGAAAGGGGAACCATCAAGCCGGAAAAGCTTCAGGAGAACACCCCATGGGGCACGCATGAATTTGGATTCTATGACCTTAATAACAATGCCATTTTCATCGTGCAGGATGTTTAGAGTTTATCGTCATTCTGAGGAATGACACGACCGAAGAATCTCATCGAGCTGAGTCGAACAAGGTTCTTTACTCCCCTACATTACGCTCAGAATGACGAAAAACTACTTCGTCTTCTTAATCCCATACTCCTTTTGATACCACTCAACAATTGGTGGAAAAGGACCGTATTTGTGTTGTTCGGGAGAAAATTTGTCCACCCACGGTCCGTAGGGTGTTGAAACAGGTTTGAGCTTCTTGTCAGGAAAATCCACTTCAGGATTTGATTTTTGAGGTCGGGGAAAACTATTGATATAAGCTGCCACATGATAGGCCTCCTCATCGGTCAGCTTCGGATTGTCCCAGGTAGACTCTTCAAAGGGCATGCTGGCCTTAATAAACTGTGCAGCGGTCAAAACACGATGCATACCCGCCCCATGATTGTAAGTGTCGGTTCCCCAGAGTGGTGGATAAAGGTGCTTGGCCTTTGGGTCCGGCCTCATCCCCTGACCATCCTCCATATGACAACGTATACATTGAAGTGTATAAATCTCCTTGCCTTTTACCAGGTCAGCTTTGATATCAGGGATTTCCACCTTTACAAAGCCCTTGTATTCGGCTTCCTTTTCCGGGGGAACGCCTTCGCTTAACCAATCCATATAAGCGATGATAGCCTTCATTTGAGTACTTTCTACCGGCATGGCCTTGCCATTCATGCTACGCTCCATACAGCCATTGATGCGTTCTGCAAGGTTACCCTGCTTGTTTTCTCTGCCTCGAAATTGAGGGAAGCGATTGGACACGCCCACAAATGAGGCAGAGCCTCGAGTGGTTCCCGCTTTGAGGTGACAATTTTGGCAACTCAGGTTATTTCCTGCATAGCGCACCTTAGGATTCTCAGCCATTGGCCCCATGTATTTGGATGACTCCACAACCAACTGGTACCCATACTTGACCAATTTATGTTTTTGGTCATCTGGAATATCAGTCAATGGGTTTTTGGGTTGCCAATCCTCAGGATTCACTGACTTATTGCTGAATACCGTTGGGTTCGTCCAAAGAAAGACAAGGAACAGGAAGATCAGTACCGTGAAGGTCAGAATGCCCCCAATGAATTTCGTAATAAGCCCAAGCAGTTCGTCCAGCTTCATTCAGCCAAGTTAAGGTTTCCGGCTGATGCGGAGCAAATCTTAAGGCAAGAAAGATGTTAGGTTTAGCTAATGGGCCACTGTCCTCATTAAGAGCCAGGAGTAAGGATAAGCGTCATTTCGTAACAAAGTGAATAAATCCTTTTTATATCTCCATACAATAGTCATGAAAAAGATCCCTCTTTGCTTCGCTGAAGCTTCGCGAAAGCAAGACGGGATGACTATGAATAATTAACGCAATATAATTAATGTGGCAATCTGTGTCTTAGTCTGCCATAAACATAAGTACCTAATAGACCCGAGGCAATCGCTACAAGCATCACCAAAAATCCATTACCTACCAGAATAAACATTGGTCCGGGACAAGCGCCTGTCATGGCCCAACCCAAACCGAAGATAGTGCCTCCAATAAGATATCTCGGATAAGAGAATTTCTTAGGTGGAATATCAATCACATCACCAGACATGGACTTCATCTTGGTCCTTTTTATGATTTGTGTAATGATAATACCTAAGACAACGGCAGAACCAATCACCCCATACATATGGAAGGATTGGAATTTGAACATCTCATAAATCCTGTACCATGAGACTACCTCAGCTTTAGTTAGTGTAATTCCGAAAGCTATGCCGAGTACTAAATATTTGAAATATTTCATGGTCTAGAGTGTGTAAAGTGAAGGGATGATTAACCAGGTCATAGCCAGACCTCCTATAAAGAAGCCAACTACAGCGAGCAGGGAGGCGGGCTGTAAATCGCTCAAACCGCTGATCGCATGGCCTGAAGTACATCCACCGGCATAACGGGTTCCAAAACCCACTAGAAAACCACCAACTATAATAATTATAATGCCTTTGAGGCTTAACAGTGATTCGAAACTGAATATTTCAGGAGGTAAAATCTCTGCACCCGGATTGGCAATTCCTAAACCAACCAAATCTGACTTAGTCGCTTCACTGATCCCTATTTGTGTTTCCAGCATTAAGAATTGTGCAGCAATAAACCCACCAATCACCGTCCCTAAAACGAATACAAGGTTCCAGGTTTGTTTGCGCCAATCAAAGTCAAAGAACTCGCAGGATTTACCTCCTCCGAGCATGGAACACATGTTTCGGAAATTGGCTGAGACACCGAAATTATTACCAAAGTAGAGTAATGAAAACATCACCAAAGCGATGATTGGTCCCGCTACCCACCAGGGCCAGGGTTGATTTATAAATTCAAGCATAATTAGAATAGTTCATATCTAGACGTCATTCCCGCGAAGGCGGAATCTCCAAATAATGTAATCAGTGAGATTCCCGCATGCGCGGGAATGACGTGCGTTTTTAAATTGACTCTTACTTCCCAGTAGTTGGGCATACGTAAGCTGTCATAGGGATATCTGTTTTGAGCATGTCTGCCATACCCCCTTCTATATTGGTAACGTTATCAAAGCCTCTTGATTTCAAAATTGAGGCGAAGATCACTGAGCGATATCCACCAGCACAATGGACCTGATAGTCTTTGCTACCATCAATTTTATCCATATTCTCATTGATATAATCGAGAGCCACATTTTCAGAACCTTCAGCATGTTCTGCCTCCCATTCGGTGGGTTTTCTTACATCCAGAATATCCACATGTCCGGCTTTTACTTTTTCGGCAAGGTTCTCAGCAGTGATCGAATCAATATGATCTACTTCCTTTCCAGCCGCTTTCCAGGCTTCAATTCCACCTTTTAGATAGCCGAGCGTGTTATCATAGCCCACTCTTGATAGACGAGTCACTACCTCCTCTTCTCGGCCCTCTTCCGTCAAAAATATAATTGGCTGATTCAAATCTGGAATCAAAGCACCCACCCAAGGGGCAAAGCTTCCATCAAGACCAATGAAAATCGAATTAGGGATGAAGGATTCTGCAAATTGGAATCTATCTCTTGTATCCAAAACCAGCGCCCCTTCATGATTAGCCATGGCCTCAAAGGTATCTACATCCAAGGGCACGCTGCCTTTGGCCAGTACATTATCCATATCCTGAGCACCGATCTTATTTAACATGGCATTCTTCTGGAAGTATTGAGGAGGAGGCAAAATACCTGTAGTGACCTCTTCAATAAATTCTTCCTTGGTCATATCAGTTCTTAAGGCATAGTTGGTACTCTTTTGATTTCCAAGGAGATCGGTGGTTTCCTTGCTCATGTTTTTACCACAGGCAGAGCCAGCTCCATGCGCTGGGTAAACAACGACATCATCAGCCAATGGCATAATCTTATTGCGAAGACTATCATATAACATTCCCGCCAGGTCTTCTTGAGTCAGATCAGATTTTATAGCCAAATCAGGTCTTCCTACATCACCTATAAAAAGGGTGTCTCCACTAAAGATGGCGTGGTCCTTTCCGTTTTTGTCAATCAATAGATATGTGGAACTCTCTGGCGTGTGACCAGGTGTATGAAGTACTTTGATTTGGATATCTCCAATTTTGAAAATCTCACCATCTGAGGCCTCATGGATATCGTAGTTGGTTCTGGCACTTGGTCCATACACAATGGTTGCACCTGTTTTATTAGCCAACTCCAGATGACCTGATACAAAATCTGCGTGAAAATGAGTTTCAAAAATATACTTGATTTCGGCTCCATCATTTGCAGCCTTATCAATATAAGCCTGAGTCTCCCTCAAAGGATCTATGATGGCCACTTCTCCATTGCTTTCTATATAATAGGCTCCTTGAGCCAAACATCCCGTGTAAATCTGCTCTATCTTCATTTTCATCTACTTTATTGTCATACAAATCTCAACAAATATCGGTTCCATTGTTCAAAAAGAGTGTAACAATTGTTACACATTTACTTGAACAGCATGCTCATGGTGTAGTTCGACAGGCTCTCCTCTCAGTGCTTTTACTGCCTGATGCGTATTGAGAAAAACATTGGTTCCAATTTCATCCAGAACTCCATTTTTCTTGAGTGAGTCCCTTACTGGCCCGATCACACTAGTCAATATCAAATCAATCTCCATTTCTGCCAATTCCGAAATCAAGTCTTTTATACCCTGAACAGCCGTAGCGTCAATATAGCTTACTGAACTAGCGTCTAAAATGACATATGTCAGTTCTCTATCTTTTTTTGAGGCCTCCTTAACAATTTTTTCCTTAATGGTCTGAATATTAATAAAGGCATAAGGGGCATCAACGCGCATGATAAGTAGGTTTTCCCAAGTAGCAAGGCCCTCAAATCGACTCAGGTTTCGGAATTCCTGAGAATTTTGAACCCTTCCCAATATGGCAACATGAGGATAGGCAGCTTTATAGAGTAAAATCAGTATTGAAAAGACAATTCCTGCGACAATTCCCGGCACCATACTGAAATTGACGGTGACCAGAAACGTAACTGCCAGCAAAGCAAATTCCAACTTACTGGTTGCCCAAAGTTCTCTGATGTACCTTAAATCAACCAATCCGACTACCGCAACCATAATCACGGAAGCCAATATGGCATGTGGCAAATAGTAGAATGCCGGTGTAAGAAACATCAAGGTAAGCGCAACCAACGCGGCACTAATAATAGATGATAATGGTGTATTAGCCCCAGCCTGAAAATTGACTGCCGATCTGGAGAATCCCCCCGTGACCGGATACGACTGAAATAATGAACCTACAATATTCGAGGCACCAAGTGCCAGTAATTCCTGATTCGGAACAACTTTGTAGTTTCTCTTCTTGGCTTCGAGTGCCTTGGCAACTGAATAGGCTTCCATAAAGGCAACCACAGAAATAGTCAAGGCCAATGGGATCAAATCACCAAACTGGCCAAGTGAAAAATCGGGTAGTTTGAATGGTGGAAGACCTTCAGGTATTTCCTGTACAATACTCACGCCTCCTTTATCCAGCCCCATAAAGTAAACAATGAGGGTTCCGAAAACCACGGCCAATAACGCTCCGGGAATCTTGTTGTTAATCTTCTTAACACCTTTGATAAGGGCAATTCCTCCAATTCCTATTAGTAATGTCACTAAATGAGTTTGATCGATCCTGGCAAAGGCGTTCGCGATTACCTCATAAATACGATTGCTCTTCTGAATATCTGTGCCGATCAGGTATTTCAATTGGTTGAGTCCGATAATTAAAGCAGCGGCAGAAGTAAAGCCGCTTATTACTGGTTTTGATAAGAGATTAGTGATAAACCCCAGCCTTAAGGAACCAAGAAGAAATTGCGAAACCCCCATAAAGAAAGCCAGAAGTATTGCAAAGCTGATATAAGCATCTGTTCCTTCGGTGGCTAATACAGATATTCCTGAAGCCACTAATAAAGAGTCCATGGCTACCGGAGCTACGGATAATTGACGCGAGGTGCCCAGAATGGCATAAATGATTTGAGGAACTATTGAGGCATAAAGGCCATAAACCGGAGGAAGTCCTGCAATTAATGCATAGGCCATTCCCTGTGGGATAAGCATAATGCCCACGGTGATTCCTGCAAAGACATCACCGTTGAGATGTTCCTTTTTATAATTAGGTAACCAACTTAAGATTGGAATAAATGACTTAATGCGCTGCATGTAATATGATAATAGTCACAAATGTAGCAGATCGTTTTTTAACCTGAGCAACCAAAGTTACACAAGCAAAACGACATCAAAGTGGTAGAGTATCTGGGCTATAAATTAGAATGGTAATACAGGCTCATAACCGGGCATCAGACAACCATAATTAAAGCACCTCTACCCTATTTCTATAGAGTGCTACACGTTCTTCTCTCTCCAGTTTTTTTAATAGACGAGAAACAACAACCCTGGATGTATTTAACTCATTCGCAATCTGCTCATGGCTTTTGTGAATCTCGTAAGAGCCTGAGCTTTGCTTTTTGTCCAACAAATATTTCATCAGACGCTCATCCATTTTCATAAAAGCAATACTATCTATGGTTAGCATTAATTCATCAAAGCGTGCTTGATATGAATCGACAATTAGTTTTCTAAATGATTGAAATCTGGACATCCAATCGTCTATCAAATGCATAGGCACCATCCAAAGTACTGCATCAGTTTCTGCCACCGCTTTGAAACCACTTAACTGATTGCTCAAGCAACAACTGATGGACATGGCACAAGCTTCTCCCCCTTCCAAATAGTAAAGGAAAACCTCGTTCCCCATCTCATCTTCGCGCATAACCCTTAGTGTACCCGAAATTACCAAAGGCATATCACCGGACTTCACCCCAGTGCTAATAAGAGGCTGTTCACCGACAATCTTCAGGAGCCGACCCTGCTGCTTTATCTCATCAATAAGTGCTCTTTCTAACCCTATCCCCTGCAGGATTTCATCCAACCGGTCCCTCATAATTTAAAATTAATACTTCTGTCAAGTCATTCGTCAAAAGACACCAATATTCGCTGTCTTTATTGGTGTTTTCACCAACAAACAGTCGTCTTATCTTGTTGGTCACAAGACCAACAAGGGCGAAATGAGTAAATTGAAGGAGAAACGAAGCAAGAACAGGTCATGCAAAACCTCAATTCCAATTTCCTCGTCAATGCCGAATGGCTATCAGAACATCTCAATGATGAAAATTTAGTCATTGTCGATTGCCACTGGGATGTTAATGCCTATCTGCGTGCACACATTCCTGGTGCATTGATGAGGCCTAGGCATCCCTTTGTAAAATCGGAAGAAGACGGGCAAGTCACCAATAAGATGCCAACGGCCCACGAGTGTTTGGCATTGATGGAGAAACTTGGTATTGATGAAGATTCTCAAGTGATCTGTTATGATGAATGGGAGAATCATTTTGCCACGCGGCTTTGGTGGGTGTTACGCTATTATGGTTTTAACAATGTCAAACTACTTGATGGTGGTTGGCAGGGCTGGGTATCTGCCGGACATCCAATTTCCTTTTCAAGTTCGAAGGCGACTGTCGAAACGATCAATTTTGCCATCAACGAAACCCCTTCGTTTAAAACCGATTTGGAAGAAGTTATGGCCAACCTCGACAATCCGGATTGGCAAATTCTTGATGTGCGATCAGATGCTGAATTTGAAGGGAAGGATCTGGCAGAAAACAAAAGAGGTGGTCATGTTCCCGGAGCAATACATTTGGAATGGAACAAGTTGCTTACCCATGAAGCCAACGACAAAGGAGTCAATTATTTTCGATCAAAGGAAGAAATGACAAATCTGTTGGTCAGTGCTGGAATTCAACGAGATAAAACCATAGCCGTGCATTGTCAATCCGGTATCCGGGCCAGTTTTATGGTTTTCTGCCTGGAAATGTTGGGCTACCCGAGTGTCAAACTCTATGATGGTTCCATGAAGGAATGGGCCAATTCGGATAAGACACCACTCGAAGTTTGAGTTTAGTCTACAGCCAATTCTTAAACCTGTGTAGTCGAATACTTCAATAAAGAAACTACCTGATTTTCCGTACTTGCCACAGCCATAGCTTGAGCATCTACCTCTTTTAAGGCGTGTATAAACTCCTCGGGATGAATCACAATGTAAGGCTTATTCAAGGCTGCTGCTCTTCCTGCATCGAAAGCTGCATTCCACTGACGATATTTCTCTCCAAACTTCACAATCATAACATCTGCTCGTTCTATACCTGTTTTGATTCTTAGGTTATTGACTTTGGCACTTTTATGGTCTTTCCAAAAAGACTTTTCTTCCTCTCCCAACACATCTCCCGCATCATCTGATGCACTATGCGTAACAACTGGTGTTAAAAATTCAATAGGTAGGTTTTCCTCCTTGCAACCATTGATAATGGCTTCCCGCCAATCCGAATGAATTTCTCCCGATAAGTAAACTGTCAACTTCATGGCCTTAATTTAGATAGGTCTTTTTCAAATGCCTAACGCTATTCAAATAGGGCTTTATTAAAAGCATAAAGAAGATACATTCCGGGCCCCTGTTGATGCCTTCACTGACAAATCAAAGTCCTCTTTTGTTGGTCACAACACTAACCAGAGCCAAAATTTGGGCCATACACCTCATTGTTCTTTATCCTACCATGGCGAATTTTACGAAGGAATAAAGTCATGGATCAATGTCCGTAATTTCTCCTCTCAATTCTTGCTCTGGACGATTGACCAAATTTGAAAGTCTTCTATACGCATCATCCACCCAAGGCTTATACATATCATCGGGATCGTTGAAGGCCTCCAGAAACTTCTTATAGTAACCTATGGCCTCCATATTATTCCCCAATTGATCATTCATCTGAGCAATGCGATAAACATTGAATCCCCAAGTACTTGTGGAAGGTGATACACCAAAGGGCATACTTTCCAAAGTATTCTTATATATCTCTAAAGCTTCCTGGAATTCTTCATTTTTAATATGCATTTGAGCGATATGGAAATTACGAGCTTTTGCCAAGGCATTTGCATAAGTCATATTAACACGCTCTACCTCGTTAACAGCAGAATCAAAATTGATTTTTGCCCTTTCAAAATCATCATGCATATAATCACGAATTCCAGCAAAATTATAATAAAGTAGTCGCGCTTGGTCGCGTGCTTTCCCCCAAGAAGTCAGCGCAGAATTATTAAAATGTACCCTAATACTTTTTAAAAATTCACTTGCCTCCTCTTCATTGCCTTCAAATAAGTGCAAGAGGCCTAATGCATATTGTATTTCTAGTTTTGGAGCATCAGGATCATAGGTGTTCGCTAATCCCAAGGTCGCCTCTACTTTCGGCCGCAACACCTTTCCATAAGTACTCATGATCGGAATTTCGTCAATACTTGACAGGCTTACAAAGAGGAAAACCGAAGCACTTACATTACCAAACTTATCAAATTCAGCAAATTTCTCTTGAAAATAGTCCTCATGTTCACCTCCAATTCTACGACCATATTTATCTATCCAAGCATTAACCCATGCAAATCGATTATCGATTTCCGATATTCTTTTAAACTGATCAAACCCTCTAAAAAGATCGATTTTGTGATCTGCTAATTGAATGATTTTTGGATCTAAAGATTTGCTCAATTCAATTATTTCAGCATCGCTTATTGAGTCTTGCAACATTAGTTTTCTCCATAATAAGCGATTTTGTCTTGCAGATTCAGCGTTTAGCTTACTAGCGTACGTTTCAAATGCCGTTAAGTCTCCCTCGTTTTCAGCGATATCTATGATATGAGTTAAATACTCATCATTAGTGGGGTCTAATTCTAACAAGCGTTCGAAATAAGGTTTAGCATCTGATTTGTCCCCAGCAACAATTTCTCTATGGTGAAAAATTGACTCTGCCAATCCGTTAATAATTTCTACCGATTCTCCATATTTTTTAAGTAAACCACGATACAAATTTTCCGACCTCATGTCTGAATTTAAATAGGCCACTTTGGCTCTCACCAATTCACCCATTTTCCCACCAAGGTCAACACCCATGGTTTCAAGTTTATTAAAATAGGGATCATACTCAGACTGCCGCCTTCTTCCAATCGCGCCATGTACGTCCCCAATCCAACCGGCAATCTCTATATAGCGATAGTAACCAAGTGTAAATGTAGAATCGGCTTCAATGCTCTCTTTCATGGCAGCCAATGCCTCTTCAGATTTACCTGCTCTTGAAAGCTGGATTCCTTGAAGGAATGGAACAATACTTTCCAATTTATTGGTGGTCAATACAGCCTCACTGGCAAACTCACTACCTTGTTCGTCTAGTTCATCTGCGACAAGCCGTTTTATAATATTGTCGACTCTACTATAGAGTTCGGCAGCCGTACCATCTTCAATAATAGCATTACCAACTGGTCGACCAGCATTATCATACTTCGATATTTTGACTTCAAGTAAATCACCTATCTGGGTAATACTTCCCAAGATCACTCGATTCGCACCAAGATCCTCTGCCGCCTCCGCTGCGGCAACAGGATTTCGGTTGTCTAATCCGGTGGTATTGGATACACCAAGGATAATGTTCGGATCAGTGGCATTCAAACCAGGCATCGCATCCAGCTTGCTACTAATCAGATCGACCATTCCATCCTTTAAATATTGAATGTCAGCACTACCTTGTATAGAGAATGGAAAAACCGCGATGGACTCGGTTCTTTCGGTTTCGGCTGGTCCTGCCTTACTCAGATAAAATTTATCCACCAGAAGAAAGACCACCGCTAGACTTAAAATACTAATGGTCAATCGGTTGAGTTTCTTTCCTGTTTCGATTGTAATGGATTTTTCATGATCTACTGAATCAGTCTTTTTCAAACCGTCAGTGGTCATCTCGTAAATCCAGGAAACAATAAGTACAATTGGAGCTCCGACTAGTAAAGTAACGATAACTGCCTTTATGGACCATGTAGGCAAGTCAAAATAAGGAAAAGTCGCTGTCGCAAATTGAATGATTAACCAGGCGGAAACCACATAGAAAAGAAATGCCCGAACAACGTTCCTCTTCTTTAGTTCTTCCCAAAATTTTTCTAATCTGTCCATTGCTTATAGCATTAATTCTTGGGTTCAATAATTTCACCACGAAGTTCCGCTTCAGGCCTATCCATCAAGATCGAGAGCCTACTATAAGAATCACTCACCCAACCTTGGTACTTTTCATCAGCATCTACATAGGCTTCCGCAAAGCTTTTATAGTACGCGATTGCTTCATCCTTGTGATCTAGTTGGTCATGTAATTGAGCAATTCGATACATAAAAAACCCCCAATTAGTACCAAGAGGAATAAACTCAATGTTGCTAAAGGTGGATATCAGGTTCACATACAAGGCCAATGCCTCAGCTGGCTTGTCTAATTTGATCATAGTCTCTGCCCGATAAATAAGGCGTGTTAAAGAAAATGCCTCAGCAAATGGAAGTGATATACCCTTCACATGATAGACCGCAGAGTCAAAGTAGGATTCAGATTGCTCATACTTCTCCTGCAGAAAATCGCGCATACCAGCCAAATTATAATACATCAGCTTGTATTCCTCTTTGGTGCCATAAAGCGGGTCCGGTTCACCGACTTCATACTTTTTTCTGAAGGCTGATAATGTAGAATCGATTTTGGCATAATCTCTGACGTTAAGATATGTCAAAGAAAGGAGGTACTGATTGATGTAGAGATCTGCTATTTCAGGGTTGGTTACCAATGACTCCATCATGTCGATTATTGTCTTGTCAAAGCCCTCAAAATTCGGGTTTCCAGGGTAACCTGTTAGAAAAATCAAGCTACCTATATAGTTATTTGCTCTTGTCGTAGTCGGTGCATTCAAATATGTATTGATCAAATCAGTATGTTGCCCTCCCATAGACATTAACCCCTCCTCATAATCCAACTTGTGACGCTCGGTAAGTTCCGGGCTGATCGCCATAACCCTACCCAGCAACTTTAAGTTATTCAATGCCTCTGGCCCACGTGCTGGAACGAAAAAGAACTCAGCTCGCCCTGATGAAGAGATAAATTCTTGCAATTCCTCATCTGTTACACTGTCCTTCAACATCATTTTTTGCAAATCTCTCAACAAGCCATTATCAGCTTCACCATCGAACATCGCAGCTAATTTCTCATAATCGACAGCATTGCCCTCTGTTCTAGCTATATCTAGTCTGTGCTGCAGGTATTCATTGTTTGTGGGGTCTATTTCAATCAATCGATCGAAGTAAGGCTTTGCATCGGAAGTATTATCACCCGTGAGCGTGGCAAAATGGAAAGTCGATTCTGCCAAACCATTTAGCACTTCTCGAGATTCTCCATATTTATCCAACAGATGCTGAAATTTTTCAATGGCGGCAATATCGGCTTTGTCTTGAGCGATTCCGGCTAAGATGAATTCTTTATTCTTACCGGTAAGATTACTCACAAGTGTTTCTAGTTTGCTAAGGTGCTGTCTGAAGACTTCTGGTTCAAGCTGTCTTGCCCAACCGTCACTTTCCAAGTAAGCCCAATAGGCCATGGCAAAAGTAGAGTCTTCAGATATGGACTCTCTAAATGCGACACTAGCCTCCCTATAACGCCCTTTACGCCTCATTTGCAAACCGTAGAGGTAGGGTACAATGCTCTCAATTTTGTTGGTGGTTAGTACGGCTTCACTCTCAAACTCACTTCCTTGCTCGTTTAGCTCATCCGCCACTAATCTTCGAACAATATTGTCCACATTCAACAATAGCTCTGCCTCAGTACCATTTTCTATAATGGTATTCCCAATAGGACTACCCAATTCGTCATACTTAGAAATTTTAACCTGGAGTTGATCACCAACCTCTGTCAGACTACCTATTATTACGCGATTTGCTCCCAGTTCAACGGCAGCCTTGGCAGCCGAAATCGGGTTTCGACTATCTATTCCCTTAATATTGGCACCCAGTATAATATTGGGATCCGTAGCATTCATACCTGGTATCGCGTCCAGTTTATCACTAATCAGATCCACCATACCCTCTCTATAAAACTGAATATCCTCTCCCCCTTGAACGGAAAATGGAAAAACGGCTATGGACTCCGTTCGTGCAACACTTGTCTCAGCGGGGGTACTTAAATAAAATTTATCCACCAAAAGAAAGACCACCGCTAGACCCAACACAGCAATAGTCAGTCGATTCAATTTTTTGCCCGTATTGACAGTTATTGATTTTTCATGATCTACCGAACCAGTCTTCTTCAGTCCATCCGAAGTCAATTCATATATCCAGGAAACAATCAAGACGATGGGCAAACCAATCAAAAGAGCTACGATCACAACTGTCACTGACCATGCCGGTAAGTTGAGATAGGGAAATGTTGTGGCAGCAAATTGAATAATCAACCAAGCGGTAACCGCATAGAAGATTAAGGCACGGACTACATTCCGTTTCTTTAATTCTTCCCAAAAGTTATTTGGTCTCTCAAAGCCAGACATGCTAAGAAATCAGGTAAGTTCGGTCGATCATTGCCCCAAAATAGCCATTAATTAATAAATCTCCTTCGGCCCAATTGATTCTTTCAATTACCATTCACAAAACGTAAATTATTCATTGAATGGAGCTTATGCTCCCTTCCTAGAACAATAACAACCTTGATATGACCACTGTAAACGTATACCTGACCTTTAATGGCAATTGTGAAGAAGCTTTCAATTTCTACAAATCTGTATTTGGTGGAGAATTTCCTTATGTAGGGCGGTTTAGTGAAATGCCTCCGCAAGAAGGAATGCCTCCAATTTCTGAAGAAGACAAAAACAAAATCATGCATATCTCTTTGCCCATAAGTGCAGAAACCACCATTATGGGTAGCGATACTGCAGGAGATTGGGGAGCGAACTTTAAGCAGGGCAACAATTTCTCCATTTCTATTAATACCGACACCACAGAAGAAGCTGATCGTTTATTTTCAGAATTATCTGAGAATGGAAGTATTACCATGCCTTTGAACAAGACGTTCTGGGGTTCTTATTTTGGAATGTTCACGGATCAATTTGGCATTGCCTGGATGATGAATGTGGATTTGAATAAGAAGCCTTAATAGCCTTATTTGTTCATCTTTTTTTGTGCATAAACGGCACTCGACAGTTTCGTCATAGGCGGGGAACAGGAGATTCCTTATCTTAAGCAATCAACCAACCTTAAACCTATGTCACGTTACCTCATCCCGTTCCTCTTTGTACTAGTTATGGCTTGTGACTCTCCGACCGAAGAGTCAAATGCTCCCGTTACACGCGACTACGAAGACTTAGTCAATCTCTTCAAAGAATGGCGGACATTTGAAAACCCTCCAAAGCTAAATGGCGCGCCTGACTATACAGCAGCCTCTTTCGAAAAACGTTGGCCTGAATTCAAGAAACTTCAGGCCAGGTTGCAGGCCATGGACACCTCCGGGTGGTCAACTCCTAACCAGGTTGACTATCACGTGGTTTGGGCAGAAATGAATGGCTATGATTTTAATCATCGCATTCTCAAACCATGGGAAAGGGACCCTGCTTATTATAAATCACTTTGGATGGGAAGAAGCGATGTGCCAGCTCATGAAGGGCCCACGCATCATGGTACAACGGAAATTTGGACTTATGATTTCCCCTTGAATTCTGACTCAAAGGCGAGCTTATTAAAAGACTTTCAGGTTATTCCTTCCTTGAACGAACAGGCAAAAGGCAATTTAACCGGCAACGCAAAAGACTTATGGATTGCCGGCATTCGTGATATACGTTCACAGTCTGCCAGTCTAAAAGCAGTTCGTGAATGGGAAGGTATCAAGGAGGATGCAGATTTGGTTTCAGCCATTGATAATGCCATTGCCTCCACCGATGAATTTGCCTCCTGGCTGGAAGAAGAAAGCAAAGACAAGACCGGTCCTTCGGGCATCGGCAGAGACAATTATACCTGGTACATGCAGAACGTGCACCTGGTTCCTCTGACCTGGGAAGACGAAGTAATGATCCTCAAACGCGAGCTGGCAAGAGCCTGGACTTCTCTAAAATTGGAAGAACATCGAAATCGAGATTTGCCCGAATTGGTGGCAGCCAACACCCAAGCTGAGTTCGAGGCGATGGCAGAACGTTCTGTTAAAAATTTCATCAATTTCTTGGACAAGGACGAGATCGTTACGGTCAAGGATTACTTTGAACCGGCCCTCAGAGAACATATGGGTCAATATGTTCCAGAAGAAAGAAGAAATTTTTTCCTCATTGGTATGCACTATGATCCCCGCCCACTTTATTCTCATTTCTACCATTGGTTTGAATTGGCCCGTATGGACAATGAGCCTAACAAAAGTGAAATGAGAAAAGGCCCGGTGCTCTACAATATCTATGACTCACGCAACGAGGGCACAGCTACAGCAGTGGAAGAGATGTTCATGGATGCTGGCTTGTATGAAGATGACCCAAGAGTGAGAGAGATCGTCTATATCATGATTGCCCAACGTGCCGCTCGAGGGCTAGGGTCTCTGTACGCACATGCCAATGAAATGACGATGGAAGAAGCCGGAGGCATTCATTCCGAATGGACGCCAAGAGGCTGGATGAAAACCGAGAAAGAGTTACTCCTTTTTGAGCAGCACCTCTACTTGCGTCAACCGGGTTATGGCACCAGCTATATCACCGGTAAATATCTGCTGGAGTCTGCGATGGCTGAATATGCCCGAATCAATGAAGGTGATTTTAAGCTTAAGGAGTTCTTCGACAAGCTCAACAGCATTGGCAATATCCCCGTGGCGCTTGGTCACTGGGAAATGACCGGAGTGGATACAGAAATTAGAAAGATCACGGCTAAGGATTAAACGAATTATGTACCGTACCCAAAGGCACGGTTATTATGGTCAATAATGGTGCTACCGTTATGCGGTCCCCAAAGGGACTAAGTCGGGATTAATGCCCATTAAATTTATGGCAATAAGTAAGAATCGATGTAACGAGATAGAACTGATCAATCATTTGGACTGCCTTCATTAGTCCCTTTAGGGACAAAAAACGGGTAGAAACCAAAGGTATAAACAAATTCGTGCCTTTAGGTACGCAACATGAAAAATGGCAAACACCTATAAACAAATCCATATCCAGGTGGTTTTCGCTGTTCAAAATAGGCAAAGCCTAATTCTAAGTGATTGGGGAGATGATCTCTATAAATATATTACGGGCATCATACAAAACCATAATCACAAGGTGCTTCAGATCAACGGTATGCCTGATCATATACATATTTTGATTGGTATGCGCCCAACACAATCATTGTCTGAACTTATGAAACAGGTGAAGCAAGATTCGTCCAAATGGATCAATCAAAGCGGATTTGTTAAGGAGAAGTTTTCGTGGCAAGCTGGCTATGGCGCATTTTCGTATGCCAAATCCCAAGTACCCAATGTTATTACATACATTAAGAACCAGAAAGCGCACCACAAGAAATCTACCTTCAGAAATGAATACACTAAACTGTTAAAGGAATTCGATATTGATTATAACGATGATTATTTGTTCAAAGCTATTTAATAAATATGTTGTACCTACGGCACAATATGGTTGGGTACAACTTTGGCTACCGGCTTTTATGTCCCTAAAGGGACAATTTTAAGTACCTCTAAAGGACAAAGGCCTTCAGGAAAATAGCATTGCGCTCTGTTACAGGTGTTTTTCAAGAACATCTAGACCCAATTCTTTATAATGAAACAAAAGCCTAAAGCAAAGTTACCCTATACCTATTTGTCCAAGAGGTAAGTAATTGCGGCAGTTAATTCTGATGCTGTTTGAGGACTATACGCAGATTTGAAGTAGGTAATATTACCCTCCTGATCAATAATACAATGGGTCGGATAGCCTGTGATTTCATACAATTTGGTCAAAGACTTGCCATCAGGTACCACATTGTAATCGAAGTCTCTTTTCTTCGCAAATTCCACCAGCTTCTCTTTGCTATCCGTTGCTATGGCCAAAAATTTCACGCCCTTATCTTCAAAGTGAGCCACAAGTTCATTCAATTCTGGCATTTCCATGATACAAGGCTTACATCCAATAAACCAGAAATTGATGGCCACAATTGACCCCTTTAGGTCTCCTAGTTTCACTGAATTACCCTGCATATCAACCGTCTCAAAATCTTTGGCTGGTGTGCCAATCAAAGCAGCCAGTTTTGCCTGCTGTTCATAAAACTGCTTTATGAAAGCAGCTTCCTGATCAGTTTGTTTTCTAAATTTGATTGCTACCAATTTACCAGACTCATCTGTAAAATATTCGGATATATACTCCGCTCGTTTCTCTTCTGATATTGGGTTTTCCTCATCGATCAATTGGCCATCCAAATCATAGGTAGGTATATCACCCTTCATACCATCATTACCAAGACTCATCAACTCCTGATTAGTGAGCAGTCTGAGATTTTTAGGAAAGGTCTTGCTCACTTGTGCCTCAAGTACCGATGGCATCAATATGAGGACAAGCCCGATAAGTAAATTGGTTACTTTATTCATTAAGGGGTAGTTGCTGGATATTCTAAGATACAAATTCGCGAGAATAGTTATAATTTCCATTTATCTTATGCCATGGCAAACGATTCATTTCTTGTTTGCTACCTAAGGCCTAAAACAATGACACGCAAACCTCTAATATTCGGCATTATCTCATGCTTTAAAGAATTAAACAGCCAACCTTACCTGCAGGGCTCGATTGACTTGCGCAATCAAACTCTGACCCAAATCGGAGAAGAAACCACATAACAATGAACAATTCCATCTTCACCATCACTTCTTTCTTCATCACTTCCTTACTTATAATAGGTTGTTCCTCCCCTACTTCTAAAGAATCCTACGACTACGGTACCCAAAGTGATTCTGCTCGCTATTATTTCCAAAAAGGCTGGGAAGAAATTCTGGACAATGGCCGCTGGACAGAGTCAGAAGAAGCCTTCAGAAAAGCAGTTGAATTTGATCCCAACTGGGCTTTGGGCAAAAGCTTGGTCGGACGAATTACGAGAAATCTTCAGGAACGCCAGCAATTACTGGCCGAGCTTGAACGGATTAAAGACAAAGTGGGTGAAGAGGAACTTAGGCTTTTAGAAGTAAATATGCAGAGCATGGTAGCCGCCAACAATCGCGGTTTGGGTATTCCTAACCCACCTGAATCCGGTAAAATGAGGCGAGAATTAGCAGAAAAGAGTTTTGGTGCCTTTGCTCGTAAATATCCTGAAGACGATTACTTCAAAGCAGAATACATCGAGTTCTTGCATGCCAACCATGGTGCTCAAGTGGCTTTGGATTCCCTCAGGTTGCTTGCACTACCGAGACAAATGAAGCTTGGTTTTTATATCAGTTATGCTGCAGTTTTGGAGTTGGAATTGGATAATATTGATAAGGCACAAGCCTTGTCCAAGGAATTAAATGCTACCCTCATTGATCCCTCCTACCTCAGCCCTCTGATGACCCGGGCACAGATTTATCAGGCACAAGACAGTTTGGGAAAAGCCCTTGAATTAGTGAATCAGGTGGTTGAAGCCGATTCAAATCATATTATTGCATTGGGAATGCAGGCCAGACTTAAGCAAATGTTAGAAAATAGATAGTCCCATTTGTAGCCGATGGTTTTGATTGGGCTCAATCATAAACCATCTAGCTTGTCACATTTCCTCTTCGCAATTTTAGAAAGTCATTGCTGAAAGCCTTATATTCATTATGCCTCGCCCGTCCCGTTAGGGACATTCCATCAATAGCAAACAAATACATCATACTGAAGCCAGTGCCATTAGGTACTGGACAAAAACTATGGCGAACACATACACCCAAATCTACATTCAAGTTGTATTCGCAGTTCAAAGACGGCAATGTTTAGTTGACAATAGCTGGAAAAGCAACTTATATAAGTACATCACTGGCATAGTCCAAAACAATGGACATAAAGTACTTCAAATCAATGGCATGCCAGATCATATTCACATTCTTATCAGCATGCGACCAACACAAAGCTTGTCTGATCTAATGAAACAGGTCAAACAAGATTCTTCAAAATGGATTAATCAACAAGGCTTTTTGAGAGGTCAGTTTAGTTGGGAAGCGGGTTATGGTGCTTTTTCATATGCCAAATCTCAGCTACACAGGGTTATTGATTATATTAAGAATCAGGAAGAACATCATCAAAAACAAAAATTCAGATCCGAATATATTCGGTTGCTGAAGGATTTTGAAATCGAATACAATGAGGAATACATTTTCAAGGATATTTGAAAATGTCTCGTACCTATGGCACGATGTATCTAGGTGCAAAAATAATTCTACGAATATCTTGTCCCTAAAGGGACTAGGTTAAAAGTTAGCTCATGATAGAATTCTTTCGAAGGACAGGATGCCACTTCTCCTAAAGGGTCAGGTTCCCTTTAGGGAATTAAAGGACAAGCGATGGTCATAAAATACAGAGCTAAATTTTCACCGCAAATCAAATACCCAAACCTTGTCCGATTTTGAATCCGTCACTCAGTTCATTATCATGCAATTGCGTGATGAATCCCTTTAGGGATTGAGAGCACACGGTGGATTTAAGAATGTTATGATCAAATTCTTTAGAACGATAAGAAAACAACTTATGAGTGAACGAAAAGCATCCCAGTATCTGAAGTATGCAGTCGGTGAAATCCTACTGGTTGCAATCGGAATACTCATCGCCCTTTATCTTAACAATTTGAATCAAAACAGTAAAGATTATCAAGAAGAACTCTATTTATTGGAGAGTTTCAACAGACAATTGGCGGAAGATTTAGAAACACTTGAAAAGTGTATTTCAGAAACTGAAGAACGTGGCAAAAACATCATTCGTATTGTGAAGATGTTAGAGAACCCGAAGGAGATCGACCTTGTAGAATTTATAGGTCTACAAATTGAAATAACTAGAGATGACTACTTTGTGTCAAGTCGTGGAACATTTGATGAGGCTGTCTCCTCAGGCAAACTGAAATTCATCAGGGATCACCAACTAAGGGAAAAACTCTTTCATTATTACAATGAAATCGCAAACGAAAGGGATAACGACAAGCTTCAGTACAAAACCACAAACGAATATGTAACCCCTATCATGGTCCAGGAGGTTTTTACATCTAAGGAAATCTTCGAAGGGTTTACACAGGCAAAGATCAAACTTCCGCCCCTTGACCTTGAAAAATTGGCTAGAAACAAACGCTACTTTGAGGCCATCACTTATACCTTAGGGGATCAATTTCAACTGGACGCCTGGCACGAATACAAGGAATTGGCGAAAGACCTCAAATCTGAGGTTGAAAAGATGTTGAAACATTACGGAGTTAAACTGGCCGACTAAATTCAAAGTTTGAGCACGCTTCTTTCTAGAAAGACTGCAAAAACACCAGTAGGATCAAAATCGGGCAAACCACTTTCAAAAAGATAGGCCATATCTTATAAAAGAAGCTCTTCTCTAATTCCGGAAAACCTTCTTTCAATTCATTCAATAGCACGTTCTTCTTAATCACCCAGCCTGCAAATATGGCAATCGCTAAGCCAAGAAAGGGTTGACCATAAACGGTAGTAGCAGTAAGAACAAGGTTGAAGAGTTGATCGAAATTAAAAATAATGATAATGCTCACTATCCAGAAGAAGCCGCCAGTAAACCAGCTCGCCTTTTTGCGTTCTATTTTTTTACTATCCTGAACATAGGCCACTACGGGTTCTAGCATGGCAATGGACGATGTCAGAGCTGCAATACTCATCAATAAAAAGAAGACAAAAGCAACAACCCATCCAAGGGAGCCCATTGACTCGAACAGTTCGGGAAGTATTTGAAAAATGAGGTTTGGCCCTGAAATCATGGCCCCAGAAGCATCAAATATTTCAGTACCCAGATTAGCAGCAGCATACATAGCCGGAATAATTAATAGTCCGGCAATAAAAGCCACACCGATATCACACAATGTTACTAACCAGCCGAGTTTAACTAAGTTGGCATTTTTGTTAGTATATGACCCATAAACTAACATGCCTCCAACTCCCAAAGAAAGTGAGAAGAACGCCTGCCCCATGGCACTGGTTAATAGTTTGGGTTCAAGTATTCTACTAAAATCAGGCAGTAAATAGACTCGAACACCCTCCATGGCTCCATCCAGGGTGAGCACATATACGACTAACACAACAAACAGGACAAACAGCATTGGCATAAACCGTTTCGACCATTTTTCAATTCCATTACTTACCCCACCTGACACAATCAGAATAGTCAGTAAAAAGAAGATAGAGGTGAACAAGAGATTACTGGTGACACTCTGAGAAATGACCCAATCGGCAAAAGCCTCCAATCCGAATAGCCTCCCCATAGGTTCAATAAAGTAAGCAATCATGCCACTTGCTATAATGGAATAGAAGCTAAGAATGAACCCTACAGTGACCAATCCCAGTATGCCTATCCAGAAAAAGGATTTTCCTCCACCTAACTTTTTGTAGGCATCAGGAGGGGCCATACGCGTATATCTACCAATGGTAAACTCTGCCATTAAAACAGGGTACCCTACCAAAAAGGCCAGGATAACATAGATAAGAACAAAGGCTGCTCCCCCATTCTCGGCCGTTTGCGTGGGGAAACCCCAGATATTACCGAGCCCCACTGCCGAACCGGCAGCAGCCATTACAAAACCAAATGAAGAGGAGAATTCACCGCGTGAAGAAGAGGCCATAGATTAGTTATTGGTTGAAGATAACCGCTTAATATACGCTTAAAGATTTAAAAAGTACTCCCATCAGAGTCCCTCTTGGGGACTCCGATGAAGTGATATACCCATTCTAATTTTTATCAATAGACCAATCATAATTGATCTTCCGCTTGAGATAGACTGCTAATGGCTCCAACCCAATTGCCTTCCTGCGTTCATCTACCTTTTCAGGGTTTTGAATGGGAAATGGCTCGAGCTGGTTAGCCGAATTATAGCGGAACTGCATTCCGTAAAGCTGCTCTTTATTCTCATTCACCAATATGCGATCATGAATCTTGGCGTATTCCATACAGCTACCCTCACCCGCTTCACAGACTGACTTGATTTGTGAAAGGTACTTCTTGCGAATGGCATCATCTTCATGGTGATTGATCACAAGCAAGGCTGCATCAGCTGCCAGCTCCCCTACTTCTGAATAGGTAGGCCAGCCAAATTCTGAAAGAATTTCCTCCATGACGAGTGAATTCTCCTTATTCAACTGCCCCTTGATTTGACCCATGGGAAAAAGCCAATGCGGTCCACGGCCATTTTTTTGATAAAAAGCTCGGGACTGGTGTATGTGATAGCTTAATGCCTGGTCTTTCATGATCACTCTGATCAAGCGCTTTGCCAATTCAGGGTTCTTCAGATCACCATTTTTGGCCTGATACTTCTGGAATTGTGAGTCTTCAATTTGTTTCCATTTTGCATTAAACGTCAATGTATACAGGTCCGAATCAGTAAGTGGTCTGAGTGAATGATTGTCTTGAAGTGCTACGTTCAAAAAGTAGAAAGCCGTGTCTGTCAGATTCACTAAAGCCAAGGTTGAGGCAAGTTTGTATGCTACATCGGTATCGCTCGGATTGCTCATAAATTCCTTCCCATAAGCAAACATGGCTGCTTCCAGTTTGCCTTCCTTCTTGAGTTCATCTCCTTTGCTCTGAGACATCAACACAGTGCAAAGCCCAAGCATCATAACAATTGTAAATATTGATTTCATAAGTCTGTTTTATTGATTTTTGCTTCAAGGTTAAAGGATAAATCAATGGCAAAATTTGTTTTGAGACAAGCTGCTGAATTAGGCAGTAACATGGCGGATCGCAGCCAATGCCTCCCCGAAAATATAGGTTTTGAGCGATCAAAGGCCAATTCATGTTAAATCACGATGAAAAAGTGTGTTTCGTCTCGTTTCCAAATAAGATGATCATAAAAGTGTTATCCTTGCTGGTCTATGAAAAAGTCAAGTACCGGGCATAACCGCAATTCTGAGCACATCGTCAAGTGGTTCTTTGTTCTGATGACCTATTTGATTTTTCTTGGGTACAGCTCTAAT
>JAJCYM010000069.1 GCA_029262895.1 Roseivirga sp. | reverse complement strand
CCATTGCTATCCGTTCCAATCAGCGTGACTGTATTGACGCCAAGGTTGGCACAGGTAAATTCTGGTTGATCAACGGTCAAAGTAAGTCCGCAATTGTCGAAGCTGCCACCGTCTATATCTGCAGGATTTAAAGTGGCGATGCCATTTTCATCTAATTCAATGGTGGCATTCTTGGTCACAATGGTAGGTAGCGTGTTATCACCAATAGTAACCTGCGTGGTGGTCGATGCGCTATTACCAGCAGCATCAGTTACCGTTATTGTTACTGTATTTATGCCGATATCATTACAATCAAAAACGGTTTTGCTTGACGTTACCGTGGCAATACCACAATTGTCTTTAGTAATGTCATTTCCACCGCGCCCACGGCCTGAAGCAACCCATTTTAATAAGTCATTTGGATCCAGAATGTAAGTGCCGTTTTCGTCCAAAAACCAGCTCTTGGCTAATGTAAAGAGCTGTGGAGGGAGATTATCCTCTACAGTTACTATAGCCGTACCGGTGCTGGTGTTACCGCTTCCATCAACCCCAGTCAGTGTTACTGTGACATTCCCTAAATCATCACAGGTAAAGTTCAATCGATCCAGGCTTAAGCTAATATCACAATTGTCAGAAGACCCATCATCTATGTCGGCTATGGTAATCGAAGCATTGCCATCGGCATCTAGGGAGACAGTCGCGTTTTTGGTAATGATAGTTGGAGCTGTGTTGTCAACTACGCTCACGGTAGTAGTAACGGATGCTGAATTACCACCACCATCGGTAGCCGTAAGTGTAACAGTATGATCACCTATGTCGGCACAGGTAAATGAAGTTTTATCAATGGCAATAGAAACACCACTACAACTATCGTTAGAACCGTTGTCAACCTGCTCCGCGGTTAGCGTTGCGTTGCCATTGGCATCCAGAGCCAATGTAACGGTTTGTGCAATAACAACTGGTGGAGTATTGTCTACTACGGTTACGATTGCAGTAGCTGCGGCTGAATTACTGGTTGGGTCAACACCTGTTAGTGTTACTACCACATCCCCAACATCTGCGCAGGTAAAGTTAAGTCTGTCCAAAGAAAGGGAGATGTCGCAATTATCAAATGAATTATTATCCACATCTTCCACTGTAATGGAGGCATTTCCTGTTTGGTCCAAAGAGACCGTTACGTTCTTGGTTTGAACTGTCGGAAAAATATCATCTACTATGGTAACCGTTGCAAGGGCAGTGGTAATATTACCGCTTCCATCTTTTACACTTACCGTCACCACATTGTCACCAACATGGCTGCAATCAAATATTTCGATGCTGGATGTAACATCCGTAATGGTACAATTATCCTTTGTACAAGTAGGAGCCTGAACAAATAAAGCATCCAATTCGTAGCCATCACCAGCTCCTGGAACAGTTTCACCGCTGCCACCACCTCCGGTACCAATCATTATATCAGCATCCGGGCATAAAACCAATAGGTCAACGGGGTCTATGGTCACTTTGCCATCGGCTGCTAAGCTGACAACTATGTTTTTTGTGACTACTTCCGGGGCAATATTGTCATTAATGTTAACCCTGGCTGTGGCTGTGCTTGTCCTCCCTAAGTAGTCAATCACTGTTAATACCACCTCTTGGATACCCAAATCTTTGCAATCAAAATTAGTTCTGTCCAGAAACATGCTGTTGATTCCTCCATTATCGGAGCTGCCATTGTCAATGTCCTGTGCAGTGATTGAGACCAAACCATTTTCATCTAACTCTACTGAAATGTCCTGGGCAATAGCAACGGGATACTCATTATCCTCCAAAGTCACATTTGCCGTTCCTGATGTAGAATTTCCAGCGGCATCAGTAGCAGTAATCGTGATACTGTTCATTCCGAGATTCAAAACGCTCAAGGTTGGAGGGTCAGCCGTAACGCTTACGATGCCACAGTTATCTCCAGTAACACCGCCTCTACCTCTACCGCTAAACTTTAATAAATCATTTGGGTCAATGGTATAGACACCTCCTGTAATTTGAGCGGTAAGATTCTGTGTTACGACTTTTGGAGCGATAGGGTCTGCAACCGTAACGATTGCTGTGGCTGATTCAGACTCACCAGAACCATTTGTGCCTGTAAGTGTGACAGTGTTGTCACCCAAATTAGAACAATTGAAGTTTGTGATGTCTAAACTAAGGGTTAAAACTCCAGTTGGATCAAATGAGCCATTATCAACTTGTTCGGGGGTTATAATAACCTCTCCACTTGCATTTAAATTGACGGTAATATTCTGAGTGACAATAGTAGGAAGAAGGGTAGGCATGTTATCGACAGGTACGGGAACAAAATGTACAGCAGCCTCTTCATCCTGAGCAACCATGGCGGTCCCAAGACTTAAGGTTAAAACCAGCATAAGCGCCAATTTTCCCCTTAAAGGTGAAAAGATTGTACTACACATCACGTTTAGGTTGTCGATTAAACCAGCACGGCAGAGGCTACAATATTCCCAGAGTAATAGCACACACACCATACATTGTCGTCCGATCGGAATTAACGGGCTCCGGTTCGAACTGCACAAACATAATAAAAAATGTTGTAATCAGCGAAAAAAATGTTGTGTAGTTTAATAATTATGTATGTGAACGACAAGGATTTACATGTTTTGACAAGAACAACTTTGAACCTTTAAAAAACTCAATTCGAAAGGGGTGTCTCGATTGTGTCCTTGACCTATTTAGGTAAACCCTGAAACTTAATGCTCTGAACGATCTAAGAGTCTCTGATCCAATTGTTTAGAGGCCTTCGCTCCAAGCTTTTTGATGTCCTCAGCTTTTTTCACGAGGTTTCCAGTACCATCATATAGCTTCTTCATGGATTCTACATAAGCCTTTTGAGTACCGTCAATGTGCTTTCCAACTGTTTTGAGGTCTTCAGTAAAGGCCACAAACTTGTCATATAAGGCACCTCCCTGCCTGGCAATTTCAATGGCATTCTTGTTTTGATACTCCTGTTTCCAGATGGAAGAGATGGTTCTTAAAGTGGCGATAAGTGTCGTTGGGCTTACAATGACAATGTTCTTGGAGTAGGCATCATTGAATAATTCAGGGTCTTGTTGGACCGCCAGTGTGAAAGCTGGTTCGATCGGGATAAATAACAGAACAAAGTCCAGTCCTTCTATTCCAAACAGGTTTTGGTAGTTTTTTTCTCCTAGCCCCTTTAAATGAGTTCTGATTGAACTGATATGCAGTTTTAGATTAGAAATACGCTCTTCATCGGTTTCAGCGTTCACAGATCTTTCGTAAGCAGTGAGTGAGACCTTTGAGTCAATGATAATATTCTTACTATCGGGTAATTTGACTACTACATCGGGCTGAAAGCGCTTCCCTTCTTCAGTAGTTTCGGAAACCTGAGTTTCGTACTCCCGTCCCTTCTCTAAGCCTGATTTCTCCAGAATGCGCTCCAAAATCACCTCACCCCAATTGCCCTGGGTTTTGGAATCCCCCTTCAAGGCCTTGGTAAGGTTTTCGGCCTCTTTGGTTATTTGCTTGTTCAGCTCGCTGAGTTGTTTGATCTGCTGGACGAGAGAAGCATTTCTCTCTGCCCCGTCCTTGTTAGTTTCTTCTACCTTTTTCTGGAATTCCCCTATACGCTCCTTAAGAGGTGAGAGCAGTTCTGTTAGATTGCTTTTATTTTGATCCGTAAATTTTTTGCTCTTTTCTTCAAAAATCTCATTCGCCAGGTTTTTGAATTCATGAGCAAAACGCTCGTTCAAATTTTCTAACTCACCTTTCTGTTCTTTAAGGCGTTCTTCCAGTCCAGCTTTTTCAACTTCTATTCTCGACAACTTGTTGCTGGTGTCAACTACCTTTTCTCTTTCTATAGCTAATTCCGGTTTAATGGTATTGAGTTCTTTTTCCAGCATTTGCCTTCTTTCTTCGGCAAGTGTCAAAGAGGTTTGCAAATCACTGGTTCCATTCGAAGCTGAACTACTTTGAAATTTACTTTTCGCCATGAACCAGGCAGCGGCTCCACCTAATGCTACTCCTGCTATAAGCCAGATTATCTCCATTTGTTGAAGGGGTTTTCAACAAATATATCTGTTTATAAAGAACGAAGTGCAGGAAAGGTTAAATCACTTTCCTGAGTTCTACCAAGCTGGGATTGACATCAGGAATAAAAACACCTTGTGATTCAAGGCCGGACTTCAATTCTTGTTGAAGTTGTTGATATGCGGTCCAATAATCATCGGGTTCGCACCAGGGGCTTAGGGTCAAGTCTATAGACTTTTCCCTAAGTCTGGATACCGAAATTTTGGGTGAAGGGGAGTGCAATACTAGGTTGTTATTATTCAAAACACTCATAAGGGTGTTTTTTACTTTTGTCATGTTTGAGTTATAAGCCACCTGAACATTGAGATCAAGTCTCATCATGTTTTTGGCCGTAAGATTATTGATGCCCTGATTATAGACAGTTCGATTAGAGAAAACCACGAATTTATCATTGGAGGTTTTGATCTTAAATACGAATGTGCCTTTGTGCAAAACGGTTCCGAGAACTCCGTTGATTTCGATAATGTCACCAATCTTAAAAGGTGCCAAAATCTTTAATAGTATTCCACTTGAAAAGTTGAGTAAATGCGATACCGGTGTTTCACTCTTTAGGTAGGAGGGTTTTGATGGTCTCATATCTTGCTTTCAGTCGTGCAAATACTACTCTTCAATAGCTGTACCACCCTACCAAAAGTTGGGGATATGTTTAAAATGGACGATTCTCAGAATCCATTGACCCCAAATCAGACCCAGAATGGGAATCTATTCTTATTTCGGGTCAATGGGAGAAGGCCATTTTGTCTAATATGATTATGCCCTTTGGACTTTGATCGAAAATAAAGCTGATGTTCTTTATCTGTTTTGAATTGAATTCGGGGTTAATAGCAGATAATAACTCAAGATTTATGAAGAAAGTATTATAGACAGCTTCAGATCTTGAGGTAGACTGGAGTGAGGTAGTTTTTAGCACATCAACTCCCAGCTGTCTTTGAAGATAACTGTAATCGCTCAATTTCATTTTAACCTCCTGACCGGCCGTATCGGCAATGAGAATACTGAAGTCCAGAGGGTCTTTAGCTTTTTCTTTTTCATCTTCCTCATCCTCTTTGTCATCGTCTTCAATTTCATTCTCTGACTCCTCATTGGTCTCTTCATTATTTACCTCTTCTTCATTCTCGTTCTCATTATTGCCCTTCAGTTCCTTGTCACGCTCCTTATCCGGATATGTATTTCCTTTACCCTCAGAAAGTTCGAACACGAGGTGGTTGAGTTGCTGTTCATCCGGAGGCTGCGGTAGTTCGAGTAGAAAGCGAGCTGTATCTCCTTCATGGGCAAGAGAGTCCCAGCCAATATGTACGGCTCTTGTTCCCCTGTTACCCCATTTCATGCCCACCAGCTTTTCTTTCCACACGGTTAGGTTTTCGCCACTAATATTTCCTCCATTGGAGGTGGTGGAAAGGTCAAGGTCTTCCTCAAAGTCAGCGATTAACTGCCAACTAGGGTCTTCATATTGATTGAGGTAAATGGTGCTAGGCAACCAGTCTTTTCCTGATCTATAGTCTTTAAATAAATTGATATAGTCCTCTTTACCTTGGAGCGTAGCCTGAAGAAAGGCAGAGATGTACACCTTGCCGATGGTTTGCTGATCAGCCTCTGGCATTAGTGCATCCACATTAAGCAATGACCCAAATGGCATTCCTGCGTCCCGATTTCCCCAGGTCGAGTTGAATTGACCGTGGTTTGCCCCATAGACATACACTGCCGACTTGAAGTAATCCTGGTCATCTGTGAATTTGATGCGCTCATATTGTCGCAATCCCGCGAATGACTGGACATCTCCATCGTTGGCACCATGAATAACTAAGTAATTCAGATTCTCAAGTGGGGTTCTATCTTCACCGGGTCTATATTGTCCGTCAACCGGGGCTATAGCCACCACTGATTTAATATTGAAGTTGTAGTCGAATTTTTGTTTTGCATCGTCCGGGTAATAGGGCAGCTTGTTAAAGAAAGCTGCCACTGCTACAGCTTCACCTCCGCGTGAATGCCCCATTAGTGCCAGGTTGTCCATGTCAATTTTATCGTGGAAGATACTCCCAGGTGTTTCATTCCATTTTTTCCAGTATTTCAGGTGTTCCAATAGCAACCAGCCTCTGGCGTCATTTTCTTCTCTCAAACCATTTGTGAAAAGGTCAGTCCATGAGCCATTAAGAAAATTTTCGTCCACACTTGCCATAATGATGCCCTGGCTGGCCAGCAGTCTCCCAAGGTATTCGTAGCCGGGATCGGAATAATCCTGCATGCTGTGATTTCCGTGCACAATAAGTGCAAGCGGAAATGGACCTTCACCATCAGGGTACCATACTCTTGCATTGATGGGTAAAGACTTGTCGTCAAATCCCCAGTAGCGGGTTCTGAGTTTTGCCGAAAACCCTTCCCAATTGTCAAGAAGCCTCGAACCATCTATCGAATCAGTAATGATTACAGCCTCCGAACCAAACTCAGTTCTTTGCTTGTCCTCACCACTTCCATATGTGAGATATTTAACATTAAATGCACCGGGCTCAGCAGGATTCGGTTGCTCGATGTGAGGTGCACTATACTCTGATTTTTGAGCAGCGTTAATATGATCAGGTTCTGGAAGAAATCCAGTATCCATTAACCAGGTCAGCCCCCAAATCAGTCCGATCAGTCCAATAAGAGATCCGCCTGCAGCCACAACTTTTTGCAATGTGGTGAGTTGGTTACGTGTCGACTTTTTAAAAGTGTAAATGGCGGATCCCATACCACCTGCAAATACAATGACGAACAAGGGAAATTGCCATGAAAGTGCTCCTGAACTAAAAGTGAATGTGGTCAGGATAAACGTTCCGGGGACAATCCATATGAAGCTCTTTGGAATCCAATTTACAATGCGCAAAGCCAGTAACAGGCCTGCCCCGGCAAGAGCAGCAAGCCCGACTCCGAGCACTAAAAGCACAAGCCCGATAGGTGTATTGGGCTGTATAACGAAAACAAGAAGTGCTGAGATAACCCAAATGACTATGACCGTGAAAATGATAGCTCTTTTGGCTCCAGTCCAGGCAATTGGTCCGGGACTGATTTTCTGAAAAAAGCTCATAATTGCTCTCCAGATTTTGATGAAGAAGTTGCGCATAGTATTAAAGTTGACTATTGGGAAAATACTCATTAATTGACCCTGATCAAAAACCAGAAAGGTTGACTGGCCGGACCTAAGTTGTTTGAAGAATTCTCAAGCTCTACTTTTCTTGAGAGGAGTGCGAATCACCACTCGGGTGTTCTTGGCTTGTTTTCGCTTGCTGTGGGCCCCGGGTTTGGAACTTCCCCTGAACTTTGATTTTCAGATGTGTCTTCTTCCGTTTCAGGAACTGCCGGCTCCTGAGTTTCGTGCCTGACCTCCTCTGTTCGCATTTCGTTTTCAACAGAGGCATCTTCATGCTCAATGGACACTGGGTTCTGCGTTTCCGCTGCCGGAGTTGAGATGTTCTGATGCTCACCGGTGTATACAATTGATCTGCTTGTTGAATCGATTGTCGCAATGCACTTCAATTCGATGGCAATAGGGGTTGGTAAGGAGCTGATTTCAACCGTAGTTCTGCAAGGCTGATTGTCTTGAAAATACTCAGCATATATTTTGTTATAGGTTGCAAAGTCCGCCTTCATGTTAGTCAGAAAAACGGTTACGTCTACGAGTTGGTCCCAACTGCTGCCCGCTTCTTCCAGGATCATTTTGACATTCTTAAACACCGTTCTGCATTGGACCTCAATATTATAGGCGATAATATTTCTATCGGCATCAAGTGTGACCCCCGGAATATCTTTGGAGCCCCTTTGTCGAGGCCCAACTCCGGAAAGAAAAAGAAGATTTCCAACCTGTCGCGCATGGGGATACAGTCCAACGGGCTCGGGGGCCCTTTCAGAATCGATTCTCGTACTCATAATATGTTATTGAGGTAGCCAAATACGTTTAACATTGATTTTTTCAAGTCTTGACGGAATTGAAATAGCTTGGGAAGTTCGGCAATAAAAGACAAAGCCTTTATAAGAGACGCAATACCGGTAAAATTCATTGAAAAGCCCCTTACCCACGTTTTCTATTACCAAGGCATCATCAAGTTTGGATATCAAACGGCTAAAATCATTTGCTTCAATTTTCACCAAGGTACCGGATGCCTTGATGGCTTGCTGTATAGCCGCTTGTGCTGCTGCTCCGCTCGCTGCTGCTCCGCTCATCTCAAATATTTTATTAATTCAATTCGATAATTCTCAAGTTCGTCTTTTACTTTGATATTAAAAATTTCAAAGCCGTCACCTAAGGCAAATATGAGCATTGCTTTGTGCTTATTCATGGTTTTGAGCCTTATGCTCTGATATTTATTATTCCTGGCCCATTCTTGTTGTTTATGTGCTAAATCCCTGGCTATTCCGGATTTTCTATAGGCTGGGAGTACACCACCAAGCCAGCTGTAAAATGAACCGTCATGAAAGCGATCATATCCAACTTTACAGGCGACAGGAGTTTCATTAGAAGTAGCAATTAGTATCAAGGATTCCTGATCCTGAAGCTTTTCCTCATAATATTCTTTGGGGCGCAACTGATGGAACTCGGGAAGCTGCTTCAACATGGCAATTGCCTGACTCAAGCTTCCTTGTTCGATTTTTAAGGGCATGCCTAGCTATTCATTAAATCTTCTATTTCCTCCGCCAGGATCGGAATATTGCCCATAAGATTATCATGTCCACCTTCTTGAATCACAACATCATCTTCAAGTCGGATACCAATTCCTTCATCAGGGATATAGATGCCCGGCTCGACTGTGAACACCATTCCAGGCTTGAATTTGGTATAAATGCTGGCCACGTCATGCACATCCAATCCCAGATGATGAGAGGTGCCATGCATAAAGTACTTCTTAAAGGCTGGCCAATCCGGATTCTCATTTTTGATATCCGTTTGATCAATAAGGCCTAAGCCCAATAACTCATTTTGCATAATGAGCCCGACCTCTTTGTGATATTCAGGTATCGAATTGCCTGGTGTTAACAGGGCGGTTGCCTCGTTTTTTACTCTTAAAACAGCATCGTAGACAGCCCTTTGCCTTTCGTTAAATCTGCCATTTATAGGAATAACCCGAGTCATGTCAGCATTGTAATTGGCGTATTCAGCACCAACATCCATCAATAACAAATCACCGTCTTTCAGCTGTTGATTATTTTCAACATAATGAAGTACACAGGCATTTGCACCACCGGCAACTATAGGCTCGTATCCAAATCCCCTGGAGCGGTTTTTAAGAAATTCGTAAGTGTATTCTGCCTCTACTTCATATTCCCAAACACCGGGCTTTACCATCTCAAGTACTTTTCTAAAGCCTTTTTCTGTAATGGCACAGGCATGACGTAGAAGCTCAATTTCTTTGAGTTCTTTGACCGTTCGAAGGTCATAAATGATTGGGGCAATTCTCTCGTACTCGTAATTTGGGTATTGTTCTCTGCACCATTTCGAGAACCTTTGATTTCTAGTCTCTACGTCAGAACCACTTCTGATATGCTCGTTGGAATCCAGGTAGATATTTTCCGATTCAGCCAGGATGGTAAGCAATGTTTTTTCGAAATCGCTGGTCCACATCACGGTGGCCACACCTGAAGTTTCGGTTGCCTCATCTTTGGTGTATTTGTGGCCCTCCCAAATGGCAATCAGCTCGCTTGTTTCTTTGACAAAAAGCACTTCTCGCAATTTAGGATCAGGAAAGTCGGGTGCTATGATCAGAATGGACTCTTCCTGGTCGATGCCTGAAAGGTATAACAAGTTGTTGTTTTGCCTGAATGGCATTGTGCCATCGGCATTCGTGGGCATGATATCATTGGAGTTGAAAATAGCCACCGAATTAGGTTTCAATTTTCCTTTGAGCTTGTCACGATTAGTTGTGAATAGGTCTTTTCCAATTGGCAGGTATTTCATCGCAAAGTTTTTCCTCTTGTTTAAAAAATCATGTCTTGAGCAATACTTTCCGGACAGACAATGACAATTGAAGACTTGGAGTTCAGTAGCTTTGGCACTTTCCTCAGCACCATCTCTTTCGCCCTGGGCTTCAATTCGCCTTCATTTTTAGGATGAGCAATGGTAAGAGAATTGTATTCTTTCTGAAATTCCAACTTGCCTACATCAATCATTTCTTCATCAATCAAGATGATAGGTGTGCCCATCGGTACTGCTGGTTCTGTGGTATTGTCAGCCTTGATGGTTATTAAATCAAACGCCTTCATAAACGCTATTCATTATGTTAATAAGTTTTGTAGTGTCCATATCATGGCCACATTTAAAATGCCCTTTAGGGCAAGCCTTAAAGCCATGCAATCCACAAGGTCTGCAGTCCAGGTCATTTACTTCGGCAACTTCAGCAAAATCAGATAAAGGGCCAAAGCCAAATTGAGGGACGGTAGAACAGTAAATAGCACAGGTCTTGGCATTGACAGCTGAGGCCAGGTGCATGGGAGCAGAATCATTCACATAATTGAGAACAGCATCTTTCATCAGAGCGGCCGATTGTAGCAGATTAAGTGCACCACAAAGACTGACAACGTTGCCCTTCGAAACGTTTTGAATAATCTCCTCACAGAGGGTGCTGTCACTCGGTGCACCTAGAAGATAGATATTACCACTGAATGGTAGCTGGTTGATAAGATCGATCCACTTTTCTTTTGGGAACTGCTTGGTGAACCATACAGAGGCAGGCGCCATGCATAAATAAGGTTGCCCCTTATATTCAGAAACTAGCTGAAAATCCTGATCTGAGGGGTAAAGCCGTGGAGGATTGACAACCTCGTCAGTAATGTCTTTGATAAGCTCATTATTCCTTTCCACTTCATGCACGCCTTCTTCAATTCTATGCTTGATTTTTTTAGTAAAGGCCCAGGAATATGGGTTTTTATCAAAGCCGATTTTGATTTTGGCACGAGATAAGGCGGTAAGTAATCCTGTGTTGGCAAATCGCTGTACATTGATCAAGAGGTCGTACCTGTTTCTGCGAACCTTACCGACTAGCTTAAAGAGATTTTTATACTTGCCACCTTTTTTATCCCAGACGTGAACTTCTCTGAGTTTCGGGTGGTTAGCAAAGAGCGATTCGTTGCCTTTCCTCAGCAAGAAATCAATATCCGCTTCAGGATAATAACTATGTAGTTTTTCTATGAGTGCCGAGGCGAGAATCACATCACCAATAAAGGCCGTCTGTACTATGAGGATTTGTTGTGAAGGCATTTGAACTAAGGCTCACAGCAAATATATAAGTTTTGTTCGCCCTTTTGTACTTGCTGTGCGTATGTATGGTGTTATTGAAATTTGAATATGCAAGAAGCAACAATTTTAATCCCTGATATCAGTGGATACACGCAGTTTCTGACCAAGACCGAATTGAGTCATAGCACACATATTGTCAATGAATTATTGCAAGTGCTGGCCGATACGGTTGCTGATAAATTCACATTGGCAGAAATTGAAGGTGATGCTTTGCTGACTTACCATAAAGGCTTGATGCCCCATGAGGAGATCGAGCGTATTTGCCAGGAGGCTTTTATCAACTTTCATTACTATCTCAAGGTTATTGAAAGGGACAGAATTTGTCGTTGCGGAGCCTGCCTCGCAGCTACAGATTTATCATTGAAGTTTGTAGTGCATTACGGCACTTTTGATGAGATAAAAATTTCGCATTTCACTAAGCTTTCAGGACCAGATATGGTGATAGCCCACAGGCTTCTTAAGAATAATGTGCCGGCTTCGGAATATATCTTAATGTCCGATGATTACTTTGATAAGGAACAAATGGGCAACTCCCAACTGACCTGGAAAGCAGGCCATGACCTTTATGTAGTGTTGGGAGATATTTACTACCATTATGCCAAAATTGACCACCTGAGGGGCGAGGTTCGGGAACCGCAAAAAGCAGAAGATTTATCATCCTTGTTTAATGTAGCAAAAAGCATTGAACTTGAAGTGAATGCACCTATGAAGTTGGTTCACTATATTCTTACCGACCAAAGTCAAAAAGCCTATTTTGTCCCGGGCTTGAAAAACATTGAATACGATTCGAGTATCAACCGCATTGGGAGTTCTCATATCTGCGAGTTTGATGGGGACAAACTTGATATACAAACTGTTCAGGAAGTAGATGCTAATGAGGATGTGGTGTACATAGAAAAAGCCACCTCCATGAACACAGGATTTGTAATGCTGGCTTATTATGAGCTCAAAAAGAAAGGAGAGGATCAAACTATACTCTCTTTCAGAGCACTGACGGGGGAGCGAAAATTGATTCCGGAACCCTTTGCAACTCAGGTATATGAACAATCCAACCAGGGGTTGCAGGGTATGAAGGCCTATGTTGAAAGTAAGTATCTGAATGAAACGGAGACCAGCTAACTCTGAAGGAGATCATTTAGTATCTTTGCACGATTCGGAGATTGAGTGATGGCTGATTATAATTTATTTACACTGGACAATGGCATTCGGGTAGTGCACCAGGAAGTTCCCAGTACCAAAATTGTGCATTGTGGATTTGTGTTGGACATAGGCTCTCGCGATGAGCGTGACGACCAACTCGGAATAGCCCATTTTTGGGAACACATGGCCTTTAAGGGTACCAAAAAGCGCAAAGCCTTTCATATTCTAAATAAGCTTGATTCAGTAGGTGGTGAGTTGAATGCATATACCACTAAGGAGAAGATCTGCTTTTATGCCTCTGCTTTGGACAAACATGTCGAGAGTGCTTTTGAATTGCTTCAGGACATCACTTTCGATTCCATATTTCCGGAAAAACAGATTGAAAATGAAAGAGGGGTTATACTGGAGGAGATGGCAATGTATAGTGATAGCCCTGAAGATGCCATTCAAGATGAGTTTGATAGGGTAGTGTTTGGAGACCATCCGCTTGGCAAGAACATTCTGGGCACCAACGAAAGCATTCGCTCCATGCATCGGGAAGATTTCAAAAAATTCATCCGAGAGAATCTCAACACCGAACAGGTTGTATTTTCTTGTGTTGGGAATATCCCTGCCAAAAAAGTTAAAAAACTAGCCCAGAGATACTTTGCTCAAATTCCTCAATTGAATGCAAGAAAGGAAAGGCTGCCATTTGAAATCTATTCGCCTACTTCCGAAGTAGTTCATAGAAACAGTACTCAGGCACACTGTGCTATTGGCACGACAGCCTATTCTTTAAAAGACAAAAGGCGTTTGCCATTTTTTATGTTGATGAATATTCTTGGAGGTCCGGGAATGAATTCCAGGTTGAATATGGCATTGAGGGAGCGTTTTGGCTTTGTTTATAATGTTGAAGCTAGCTACCACCCTTTTTCTGACATCGGCCTTTTCGCCATTTTTTTTGGCACGGACTCATCACATGTCAATCGGAGTAAGAAATTAGTACTTAAGGAACTTCAGAAATTGAAAGAGCAACCTCTTGGTACCATGCAATTGCATATGGCCAAAGAACAGATGATTGGTCAATTGGCCATGGCACAGGAAAACAACACCAGTCTGATGCTTATGATGGGTAAGAGCATTTTGGATATGGGAAAAATACGGAGCCTCGATACTGTTTTCGAGAGAATCAGAAACGTTACTGCCAAAGAGCTTCAGGAAATTGCCAACGAGCGATTATCTGAAGATCAACTAAGTTACTTAACCTTCTTATCGAACAATTAGGATGGATTTTTTACCTGAAGAGATCAATCAATACACACATAATCATACGCAGCCGGAATCAGAACTATTACAACGGCTCAATAGAGAGACACATACTAAGGTCATTACTCCAAGAATGCTCTCAGGCCATTTGCAGGGTAGGACTCTGGCCATGCTGAGTCATATGATCAAGCCGAGCCGAATCCTTGAAATAGGAACCTATACCGGCTATTCAGCGATCTGCCTGACTGAAGGAATGGCGGATGATGGCAAACTTATCACCCTTGATAAGAATGAGGAACTGGAAGAAATGGTTAGAAAGTATTTCGCTGAAGCCGGAGTGGAAGAACGAATAGAATTTCTTTTGGGAGAGGCCATGGAATTAATTCCGGACATAGAAGGGCCGTTCGACATGGTTTTTATTGATGCCGACAAGGAGAATTATTACAATTACTTTAAATTAGTGTTCGATAAAGTTCGCTCTGGAGGCTTCATTATTGCCGACAATGTGCTTTGGAGTGGAAAGGTGGTAAAATCCGACAATAAAATAGATAAGGATACACAAGCCATCATAGACTTTAACCGTTTGGTCCATGAGGATGATCGTGTTGAAAATGTGCTTTTCCCGATCAGAGATGGGTTAATGGTTTTAAGAAAGAGATAGTGATCAAAAAAATATTGGGTGCAGTCATCATTCTGTTGGCTTCGTTGAGCTCCTTAGCGCAAGCCCCGATCAGTGTCCCCTCTCAAATGGAGTTTGCAGGCATCAAACTCAAAATCACAGAAAGTGCGAAGAAGGAAATTGAGAAGACGATGGATCTGCTTACGCGGAGCCAATATCACTTCCAATTAAAGGCTGATAGGTCTAATCTGTACATGCACTTTGTAGAAAAGGTGCTGAGGGAAGAAGGCATACCAGAGGACTTTAAATACCTGGCAATACAGGAAGGCGAATTTATCTCGGATGCGGTTTCTACTTCCAACGCAGTTGGTTTTTGGCAGTTCAAAAAGGCTTCCGCACAAGAGCTGGGTCTCAGGGTGGATGCCCAGGTTGATGAGCGCAAACATATTATTGTTAGCACGGTGGGTGCCACCAAGTATTTAAAACGGAGCAATTTTGTGTTTGACAATTGGGTACTCTCATTGCAGTCTTACTTGCAGGGTTTGACCGGTACACAGCGCTCTGTTCCAGAGAAATGGTATGGTGCCAAATCAATGACCATTTCTGCCAAATCTCATTGGTATATCCTCAAGTTCATTGCGCATAAATTGGCATTTCAAGACTTTGTTGGAGATGGTAGAAAACATCCTGAAGTGGCATTGTCGGATTACAGTGTTAAAGGAAAGTCGCTGAGGCAGGTAAGTCAGGAACTTAGGGTTGATTTTGAAGAATTAAAACGCTTTAATAAATGGTTGGCACAGTCCAAAATACCTAGTGAAAAGGACTACCAGGTTATTTATCCTGTGAAGGCCGATGGAAGAATCGTTCGAAATGATTCTCCTAAGAAGAAAGAGAAAAGCGAAACCTCTTCAAAAGATACAGGTAGAAACTCGAGTAAAACGAGTCAGAATACCAGCAATAAGCCAAACAATTCAGGCAGCAATAAGTCTACTGGAAATAAACGCACCGTTTCTAAAAGACCAGTAGCTGACAATGTTGGTGCCTACCCTTTAATGACTGGCAACCGAAAAATGGAGTATGAGCCAGGGCAAATCAAATTGAATCGCATTCCAGCGATTAGAGCAAAAGCCGATGAAAATGTGAATGATCTTTCTCGAAGAACAGGGGTCAGTGTACTTAAGCTAAAGTTGTTTAATGATATCGGTGTTAAGGGTGATGTCCGGCCCGGCCAATACTATTATCTCAAAAGGAAAAAAGGCAGCGGCAAGGTGCATTATCATGTGGTTCAGCCAGAAGAAACACTGTGGGCCATTTCTCAGAAATATGGGATGAGATTGAAGAAGTTACTTTCAAAAAATCGGATGAGAGAGGTTGAAGACCTGAAGGTGGGCCGTGTTTTGTGGCTTAGGTTTATTCGTCCGGCTAAGGTGCCCGTAGAGTACAGCAATGTATTGGTTCCGAAATCCGAGATTATTGCAGAAAACCGATTGATCCGCGAACGGGATCCTCCAAAAGCTTCAGAAAAAATCAAAAGGGCTGAGTTGCCCAAACCAGAGGATGAAATAGAAGAAAGCCCTGAGGAAAAGCCGATCAAAAGAAAGGAACTGGTGGCTTCTGCTACCGAAACCATAATTACTCATAAGGTGAAACCCAAGGAGTCATTTTTTGGAATTTCAAGAAAATATGGCATTGAAATAGATGACATTCTGGAGTGGAACGCATTGAATATCATGGATGGATTAAGTATTGATCAGGAATTGGAGTTAGTAGTGCCTAAAACCTCCTTGATTGAGGCTGCGCGGTCTACAGGAAAATCAACAACGCACGAGGTACAAAAGGGGGATACCCTGTGGGGAATTTCAAGAAAGTACGGTGTTACAGTGGAGCAGATATTACAATGGAACAACAAGAAGGAGAATAGTTTATCACTTGGTGAAAAGCTGAAAATTTTAAAAGACAGATAAGTCGGGATTGTTAACTTTGCCCGACTTCCTCAACCGAAAGATGAATAAATTTGTAGGTGGCATTTTTTTGCTCATTATGTGCCTTGTTCCTGTCCATGGACAAGAGGCAGATACAGTGCGGGTAGATAGTACAGCAACAAATGCCCTTGCCCCTACAGATACTGTCCCAGCCATCCCCGACAGCCTTATTTTTTGGAAAAACGGTGGATCTTTTAGCATTAACATACAACAGGTAGGGCTTAAAAACTGGGCTGCGGGAGGTAATTCATCTGTGGCAATTGGGGGAAGAATAGAGACCTTTGCGAACTACGAAAGGGCGGATAGAGTTTGGGAAAATAATCTCAAAGTTGGCTATGGTGTGATCCGAAACGGAGGAGAAAGAAACAGATTTGAAAAGACAGATGATCGAATAATCCTCAGTTCAAAGTATAGTCAGAAGTTCACAGAGAAAGTACTTATGTCTACTGCTGTCAATTTTCGAACACAGATGGATCGGGGGGTCAAAATTGAGAAAGGAGCAAATGGAGAAGAGGTAAGGTTATTTATTTCGGATTTCCTTGCTCCAGGTTATTTACAAGCGTCATTGGGTCTAACCTACAGGGAAGAACAAGAGTTCAGGATTACGCTAGCACCGTTCACAGGCAGATTCACTTTTGTGTTGAACGACTCACTTTCCAATGCCGGAGCTTTCGGAGTTGAGCCAGGAGAAAAAATCAGATCAGAGGCTGGAATAAGTTTGGCCGGCAAGTACGAAAAGACCATCTGGGAAAATGTAAAGCTTCAAGCAAACATGAACCTGTTTTCTAACTACGAAAAATTTCCTAATACAGTAGTGAACATTGAGGCTGCCTTGAATATGAAGGTGAATAACTTTATCAGCTCCAATATCTCTACTCAGCTGATTTATGATGATGATGTCATTCTTACCAGAGATGATGGAAGCAGGGGAAGGGACATCCAACTCAAGAATGTCATTAATGTGGGTTTTACAATAGGTTTTTGATTCTTTAAGCCCTAAAACTCCGGGTCAAGCCCTAATTTATCTTGTAAGTCCTTGAGCGCAGGATACTTCTCTTTCAAATATTCAAACTTTTCAGAATCCGTATAGCGCATTTTCTCTTTCTCCACTTCTACCACTTTCGCCAAAACAGTAATCTGATCATTTTCAAACTTATTTCTTAAAGTATTGAGCAAGTCAAACTTCACTTTTTCGAAAGTTGGCAGTAACGCCTCGTTGGTAATGCTGACCTCTATTTCATGACCTTTCAAACGATAACCACCTTGAAAAATTCTGACCTCTTGATTTCGATCCTCAGACTCCTTCTTGGTTAGAATTTCCGTCCAAACCCCAGCCAAATCTTCTTCAGTGAACGCTTTATTCCTGCTGGAAGAGGCAACAACTGGTTCATCAGAAGCCTTAGTGTCCTCGATCGGAGCATCAACCTGCACCTTGAGTGCCGACCGATCAGGCATGGCAAAGGTCTTGGAAGGCTGTGGCTTTGGAGGAGGAGGGGTAGGTTGCGGTGCCTTTTCCGGCTCCACTTCAGGAATAACATCTGGAGCTGATTCCGATTGCGCACCAACAGGCTCAGGTGCTGTAGGTTCTTCCTGCTGATTTTCAGGGTTGGCTGTTTGCTCTTCCTCTGGCTTATTTTCGGGCTCGGCTGCTTTTTCTTTCTCCTGCTTAGGTTCAGCTAGGATTTTTTTTTTGATGAATCACCGTTGGCGTTCATTTGAGCAAGGCTGACAGCCGCATTGACATGGGCCATCTTTATCAAGGCTAGCTCTATATGCAGCCGTTGATTTTTGCTGGCTTTGTAGTTAATGTCGCATAGACTGGCCACGTTCAGACAAGACAGAAGGAACGACAAGGACACCCTATGTGCCTGTTCTTTATATCTGGCTTTGATGCTATCGGATACTTGTAAGAGATCAACTGTCGCTTCGTCTTTGCAGACCATTAAATCTCTGAAATGACTGCTGAGGCCTACAATGAAATTATGTCCGTCAAAGCCCTTCTTTAAAATCTCATCAAAAATGAGCAAGACTTTGGAAGTGTCTTCGGCATAGAGAGAATCCGTCATTCTGAAATAGTAGTCATAATCCAGAATGTGGAGATTGTCAATCGTAGATTGATAGGTAACCTTTTCTCCATGAGAGAAAGTGACAATAAGATCGAAAAGAGAAAGCGCATCACGCATGGCGCCATCCGCCTTTTGTGCAATTAAATGCAAAGCTTCTTCCTCAGTTTCCAAATTTTCCTTCCCGGCAATTTTAAGCAGTTGCTTTGAGATGTCAGAAACCTCAATGCGATTGAAATCGAAAATCTGGCATCGTGAAAGAATGGTAGGGATCACTTTGTGCTTCTCCGTAGTGGCCAAAATGAAGATGGCGTAAGAAGGTGGCTCTTCGAGTGTTTTCAAAAAGGCATTAAAGGCCTGATTGGAAAGCATGTGAACCTCATCAATGATATAAACCTTGAATTTTCCTTGTTGAGGAGGATACCTCACCTGGTCAATCAGGTTTCGAATATCATCTACTGAGTTGTTAGATGCCGCATCTAATTCATAGATATTGAAAGTGTCGTTGGCTTCAAGCGGACTGTCAATGCTCTGGTCATTGATCATCCTTGCTACAATTCGGGCGCAGGTCGTTTTACCCACCCCACGAGGTCCACAAAAAAGCAAGGCCTGTGCTAGTTGATTGTTATCAATGGCATTTTGAAGCGTAGTGGTAATGTGTTCCTGACCAACTACTTCTTCGAATCCAACAGGCCTGTATTTTCTCGCTGAGACAACGAAATTCTCCATCACCGCAAGATATAAATCTTAGCTAAGATGTTGCATTTATTGTGCAAAGATTCTGATGCCTGGCATTGAAAATGTCGCAACATCAATGTGGATGTAAAGAGAATATTGACTCAGAACCTATACCGCACATTTATTCCAAAACCTTTTCCGCCAAACCCACCACCGGTGAGCATAATGGTTGGCCTCCAATCAACACTGATGGTCAGTGGTGTATCTTCCAAAAGGTATTCAATGCCAAATTCTGCCACCGCTCCAATATCGAGGTCATTCTCAAAGTCAAGCACCGCCCCGATACCAGGGTACCAGAAAAAATTCTCATTGATAATAAATTTCCAATCATGAAGGGCTGAAACGGCAAACCTGTCAAAAATAGACAGGTCGGCTCTAAGTCGGTTTCCTCTAAAAGGTATGGTGGCATCAAGGGCAAGGGAACTTCCCTGGGTCTCACCAATTCTCAATCCTAGTTCTAAGCCTTCAGGCAAATTAACCGTGGATTGGGCCTTGGCCGTTTGAATGTTAAGTAGTGAAAGAGATAAAGTAAGGGTAACTAAGGTGAATAGGTGCTTCATTAATCCGTTTATTGTTTGTTCTTGAATATATACGTGCAAAGGTAATTTATATTGACCTTAAAAGGTTATACTTTTGCCTTGAACTCCGAAGCCTTGGCGCAGGAGTTCCTTGAACACCGAACTTTTTTGCGAGGTGTTCTTGTTATAAATGACCTTTTAGACGAAAAGGTTACATCACCTGAGCGGAAATTAGGGTGTATATACACCTGCGCTGAAGCTTCGGTGCATAATATGGGGCCGACTGGAATTGACAGTAGGTGTAATGCAAGTGTAAGCATGTCGGGAGTTGTTGGTATTTCCCGTAGACAAACCTTCAACATTTTAATTGGCGAAAGACAATACGCCCTTGCTGCCTAATTAGTATTAGATAGCAATGTGTCTCCCAACCCCCTGTTCTGCCGGGTTGGATCAGAGGCATCAAATGCGGAACTGGTTTCGGTGGGTTTGTGACATCGGAATAAGATTAATCGCAAATAAGGATAGTCTCAGGTCCGCAATAGACCTTAACTATCTCGAAAACCGAACAATTGCTAAGCATGTAGAAGGCACTTAGTGTTCCTTATCTGGACCAGAGTTCGAATCTCTGCGGCTCCACCTTCGCCCACCGAAGCTTTAGCGTAGGTGGGCTTTTACTGAATCCTCAGATGCCTATGTATCTGGGGATTTTTTGTATGCCTTTCGGCTTCGTGGATTCGATATACAAGGCTGTTCTGAAAATGGCAGAAAATCTGATGTTAATCAATCCAATAATCTGGCTTTTTTGTAGGTTTTCCACCGCGAGTCCTGCAATTGATGCAAATGCGCGGTGCAAAAAATACCCTCAGAAGACTTAGTCTTCGATCAGCTATAAAATCATACTCCCCCAGCGCAAGCGAATCGTTCCTATCAAATACAACCGTCCTTGTAACCGGTGTAGCGACTAGATCTAAATCCCTTGGAACTGACTCGTTTCCATCGTGATTGAATGGATTAAACATATTTGCAGAGTCTATTCTCATTCTACTATCGCACGCATCACATAATTTGAGAAAAGCATCAAAAAACTCTAGGTTCAATTCATTAGGGTTATAGAACTCCCTCCGTCTGGATATTCCCGATACTTCAAAATACCCAAGAACTATTTCATCATTTTCGGACTGGATATTTCCAATAACGGTTCCCTGTTGTTTATCAAACAATGAACCATTTGACTCATTAAACAACTTCAACGTTCTGTAGTATTCAAATGCCTTTTGACTTACAGAATATTGTACCACCTCAATTGAATACCGTTGCATATAATTGAGATGATCCATACTCGCAAATCTTATGGGCATTTCAATTATACTGCTCTCCGTTAACCCTAAGGTGCTAGCCAATAGCAAGCGACTTGTTGAATCTTTTTTATAGCATTCATCTACATCGGTGTCAGTATTGCTAAGAGCCACCCAATCCCAATCATATATTGAGTTCAGAAAGATATCTATACTCATCTTGCTGGGATAGGGTGCAATGAATTGAGCAATATCATTCCACTCATACCTAAAAAAATGGGCATCTCCTGTATTTTTGCTATCAATATAAAATTGTGATCCCAATTCAGAATTATCGAATTGGGTTGCTCTTGATTCTTCAAACTTATTGTAAATTCTATCGATTTCCGGTGACTTGATCAATCTTTCAGGAGTAGACTCGTAACGTTTTCCACTTCCAGAATCTGTTATAAAGACAAGCTTATAGGAGCGTCCTACCTCACCTTTTACTTTGTTGGCGGTTGAATAAACTCCGGAGGATTGTTCGATAAAATTGATGATTTGACCCAGATCATCTTCCACCCATACTACAGCATTGGTCAAAGGGGCAGTGCTATCTGAATTTACTGGAGTGGCGAAGGAAAGCCTGACTGTCTGTATTTTCTCTTCATCTGTAAACACCGCGTTGACCACCACATTACTTTCGGATGAAAAGGAAGGAATATCTAATTCGGTACTGCAGGAAGCAGAAACTAGAATTAATACTACCAGGTAAGTGCGAATCTCACAGAAGAATCTCCATTTCATAATTAGATTAAAATAGGATGGATGATAAAAAAACAACTTACATCTGCTCTACCCTTAATTTTCATAAGAGCTGTTGTGATAAGTTCTCTTAGTATATCGACTTCAATTTTGAAAAGCTGTTCTTTGGGATTATAGAGAATACTGTTTAACAGATAGGTCACATTCTGTTACTCAACGCGAGCCCCATCAGGACGAAGGTGGAGCCGCAGATGCCCGTGCGTCTGGGGATTTTTTGCTGTGGGCTATGACGGAGGTGCTTCTTGTCGATAACAATGAGCAATCCATTTTTCTTTCTAAATTGGTAAACCTCAATCCCCAACTATGAAATACGCTTTTACACTAATATTTCTTCTCTTATTGTTTTTGGGATGCATTCCAAAACAAGACGTAGTAAAACCAAATATCATCATTCTTTTCGCAGATGATATGGGTTATGGTGATATCACAAGCTATGGACATCCCACAATTAAAACTCCGAATTTGGATCGTATGGTGGCCGAGGGGATGAAATTCACCAATTTCTATTCCGGTTCTCCGGCTTGTACAGCCAGTCGCTATGCCTTGCTCACTGGGCGATATCCAAACCGATCAGGTTTTGGCTGGGTGTTGGTACCAAACTCTCCAAGAGGGATGCATCCTGAAGAGGTGACTTTAGCCGAGGGAATGAAAGCGCAGGGTTACAATACTGCTGCTTTTGGGAAATGGCATTTAGGCGTTACCAAAACCGAGTATATGCCCCTGCAAAATGGCTTTGATGAATACCTGGGTTTGCCCTATAGCAATGACATGATACCACCTAAGTGGAAAGACATTCCACTGATTGATGGCAATGACACAATCGAACACAACCCCGATCAGACTTTATTGACCAAGGCCTATACAGACCGTGCTTTGTCCTTTATTGAGAAAAGTAAAGATGAGCCCTTCTTCCTGTATTTACCTTATGCCATGCCCCATGTACCATTAAATCCAGGAGCGAATTTTAATGACTCCGAGAGAGGAAAATACGGTGATGTGATTGAGGAAATAGACTGGAGTGTGGGTGAGATCATGAATCGGCTAAAAGCACTGAATCTGGATAAAAATACCTTGGTCTTTTTCACTAGCGACAATGGGCCCTGGATTATTAAAAACGAAAAGGGCGGTTCTTCAGGGCTGCTAAGAGATGGCAAAGGTAGCACTTGGGAAGGGGGCATGCGTGTACCTGGAATTGCCTGGTGGCCGGGACAGATAAAAGCCAATAGCATACAAACTCAGCGAGCAAGCACTTTGGATATCTACACTACTGCATTGAATCTGGTAGGAGGGGAAGCCCCAAAGGACAGGCCGATTGATGGGAGAGACATCTCAAATTTATTGAAAGGAGAAGGGATGTCGGAAGGTGCCCCATATTTCTATCATGGACCAGGTAACCGACTGCACGCAATTCGCAAGGGCCCCTGGAAGTTGCATATCAAAACGTCAAGTCAAACTGGGAAGGACTACTTTGAAGGGAAATTGCCTTTGCTATTTAACCTGAGCATTGATCCTTCAGAAGAGTGGGAGGTATCAAAGGACAATCCTGAGGTCGTGGCCGATCTACAGGCAGAGATTGACAACTATTTGGCGAGACTAAAGTCACAGCCTACTTTCTTTGATCAGAATTAAATGTCAAAAGAGATTCAACTCGACAAAAAAGAAGCACGAAAATTAGTGCTCCATGCTCAGGGCTTGAATCAGCCTCAGCAAAATTCGCTTCAGACTATTCAGCAGCTAAGTTATGTGCAGATAGACACTATTTCGGTAGCAGAAAGAGCTCACCACCATGTCTTTTTCACCCGAAATCAGGATTATACCCAGCCCCAACTAGACCAGATGATGACTGATAAGGTCATCTTCGAGTATTGGAGCCATGCGGCTGCCTTTCTTCCTATGGATGATTATCGATTTAGTCTTTATACAAAAGGGGAGATTGCAAAAGCGGGCAAATTCTGGTTCGATGCGGATAAGAAAATGATGCGTCATGTGCTAAAACGAATTCGTGCAGAAGGCCCTCTTCAATCCAAGGATTTTGAACACCCGAAAGGAGAGGCCCCCATCTGGTACGAGTGGAAACCGGCCAAAATTGCTTTACATGAGCTATTTATGGCGGGTAAGTTGATGGTTTCCGGAAGGCAGGGTTTTCAGAAAATTTATGATTTGACAGAAAGAGTTGTACCGGACTATATTGATAAAAAACGTCCCACCGAGAAGCAATTCTGCGGTTATTTAATTGATAGAGCGATAGCATCTCAAGGTATTGTTGCGGCAAGTGAGATTGCGCATTTAAGAAAAGGATTAAAGAAATCCATTGTCAAAGTCTTGGAGGACAAGGTCCGCAAGAGGGAAATAATTCCAACCAGTATTAAAGGTGTTTCGACAGAATATTATACCATCCCGAGCTGTTTGGATCTGATTCCAAATACGCGAGAAAATACTGAGGTGCACTTGTTATGCCCATTCGATCCGCTGGTGATCCAGAGAAACAGACCTTCGCAAATTTTCGACTTTGAATATACTATTGAATGTTATGTGCCGGAGAAAAAGAGGAAGTACGGTTACTATGTTTTGCCGATTCTCTACGGTGATCGATTTGTAGGTCGACTTGATCCCAAGGCAGACCGTAAAACAGGCAAATTTTATGTCAGGAAGATTTGGCTAGAGGACGGCTTTGAGCCTGATGAAGCTTTCTTTTATGCATTTACAGAAAAAATAAAAGCCTTCGCTAAATTCTGTGGGTGTATGCAAATCGTACTGGAAAAGGCTTTTCCGAATAAATACAAAACAGAATTTAAGAGGTGGCTAAGGAGCTAAACTCTCAGAGTCCACAAGTGTGACTCTGAGCGGGAAAAGAAGAGCTATCACCAACAGATAGCTCCTCATAAGATGCAACTGGCCATGAACAACCAGTTGTAACTTTCGTCAATTGCCATAGCTGGCCAATTCCCAAATCATGCCAGTAGGCATTTTCCATTTCACCATATAGGGTGCTTCATCAACCACCCAATGGACAGTTCCTGAAGCATATTCAATCTTCCAGGCATCAAAAGTCTTATCCAGGCTTTCTATGCGGATGGTCTCTTTGCCGGTCACGTGAGCCTTGGCCCAGGCCGACTTTGCTATGGCCGCTACAGGGAATTGAATGGCCAAGCCCTCTTTAATATCCGAGGCCAGAAAGAGATAGATGCCCGCACCGACAGGACTGTCATCGTAGGAAATGTTTTTGATTTCAGTAACATCACCAGTTTTAATGTTGAGAAATTCCTGTTTTACCGAAGTGCCATTAAAGGTTGAAGTGATTTCATCGCTTTGACTTATCGCATTACGTGCCCATACTTTAGCAAAGTCTTTTTTAGAAAATATCCCAATATCATCGAAAGGCACATTTTTCATGGATTCATATCTAATGGTTGAACCTGCTCTATATGCAGGTTCTTCATTAAATACCGTATGCCTTAAAATGGTAGTGGCTGTTCCTACCTTCTTTTCTCGAATTATTAGATTCCATTCAGCGGTGAATGGTGTAAACAACTTGTTATAATTTACGGAGGCATCACCGGGAATCACCTTGACATAATCAACTTCAGGCTTTTCTATTTTTTCACCGTTGAACACGCGACTTCCTTGATAAAGCTTCACGGGTCCCTCTCCGTTTTTGGAGAATTCCAGTTGTGCTCCAAGTTCCCTAACCCTGAAGGCGGTCTTTGATCCGGGAATAAGCTGGAATGTGCCAGTGCTGGGAACAGACACCATTAACTTTTTGTCTTCCATCATAAATTCAACCTGAATGCCAGCTTCTTCGAATGAATAGAGACCTATATAAGACTCGAGTACTTTCTTACTCACATTGACCACCTTGGTGGTATCCTGAATAGGAGGGCCGGATTGGGCGAATGCGAGCTGTGAGCTGCACAGTGAAAAGGCAACGGTAATGAATAATGTTTTCATTGGTTTGAGTGTTTTGCTTTGGTGCAATCTTTCTCTCAAAACCGTAAAATTTAGTTTCTAGGTAATCAAAGTGGTCAGTGGCTGCGGAATTGTAGCGAATGGCTACCTAGTTCAGGTATTCCAGGGCAAGAAGAGATTTGACTTCCTTCCTTCTTCGGCTCATAGGAAGGACGGCAGAGTCGCTCATCACTAGATTAATTTCTCCTGTAGGAGTTCGATTGATTTCAGAGATGAAGTTTTTGTTCACCAAAGCCGACCGATGGATTCTCAGGAACAAATCGGGGTCGAGTTTCTTCTCTAAATTGGTCATACTCTCACGTGTCATTACCTTTTTATCTGCTGAAACCACCTTGGCATAGTTGTCGGCACTAAGAATGTATTGAATTTCATTCATAGCCAGGATGTACGTTTTGCCCTGGTCTTTAATAACCAATGTCGGAGCCTGATCTGACCCGGTACTGAACTTTGCCTTGCCAAAAAAGCCATTGTAGGCCTCGGAGAAGATAATTGCGATCCAATAGAAGATCAATCCTGAATTGAAATAGTTGAGCAACACATCCTTATAGAGCAGGGAGAATGCATAATCTTGCCAAATGGGCTCGATTATATAATAAACTCCACTAAATATTAAGCTGTGGAGAAAGGAAAAAATAACGCTTACCCCAGCATGGATCACGAGGCACTTTAAAACCTGTTCTTTGTAAAACTGAAATCTGTTGTGGAAGAAATAAACAACTCCACTCAACAAGCCCAGAATGCCATAGCCCATATACATGAGCAGTACATCTTTGAATTGCAAGGTTCGACCAGTCACCTCTGACCAACCGTATTTTTGAACAAACTGGATAGAAGAGAGTAAGAATACCACGACAATGGTGAAAGCGATTTTCACCCATATCGCGTTTTTATATGACAGGATTTTTTGCTTCAAAATATTGACTAACCCTTATGTATACTTGAAGATGAATGTAATGGTTCTCTAAAAGGAGACCACTTTAAATTCGGTTCTTCTGTTGGCCTGATGTTCATCGGCCTCGCACCTGACTCCATTTACACATTGGTTTACCAATTGTGTTTCACCAAAACCCTTACCCACAATGCGGTTGGAGGCAATACCTTTGGAAACTATGTAGGCTGCTGAAGATCTGGCTCTTCGGTCAGATAAGGCCAGGTTGTAAGGATCACCACCTCGGGAGTCCGTATGAGAACCTAGCTCGATTTGAATGGTTGGATTGTCGGTCATCATGGCCACAATTTTGTCCAGCTCAATTGCTGCATCAGGTCTGATATCCGATTTATTCAAATCGAAGTAGATATTCTCGATTCTGATTGCCCGGCCAATTACAATGGGATCCATTTCCAGGTCAAAAGCAATCTTACCGAAGGGCTCTGATCCCGTGGAGACTTTAGTCCTGAAATTGAAATAGCCTGGTTTTTCCAGAAACACATCATACTCTGAATCAGGTTGTGCAATAAAATAGAGCACACCTTGTTCATCAGTGCTAACAGAATCAACTTCTCCTGAAGCTGTGTCTGTAAAAGTTAACAATGCATTGTCTACCGGAGCACCATCTTCCGGATTGAGCAGATTTCCACTGATGATTAAAAGCTGTCTTATGGGGATGGTTAAAAATTCCTTGTCCAGTTCATCATTAAAGGTGGAAGCAGAATCCAATCCAGTGGTCCAATCCGGTTTGGATGCCCTAAACTCATAGGTCTGATCCCAATCCAGTACAAATTCGAAGGTGCCCTCATTGTCTGTCATGACTCGAAGTGAATCGTTTAGCATTACCTCTACCGCATTTAAGGGTTGGCTCGTACGCTGATCGACAACTATGCCTTTGATGCTAACCTCCTTTGGTTTTGGTGGCTCTAGAATATTGAAGCTGTAGATATCATCACTGCCCCTGCCGCCTTCACGGCCTGAGGTAAAATAGCCTGAAGTGTCGGAATCATCCAATATGAATCCAAAATCATCTTTATTGGAATTCATAGGAATGCCGAGGTTTTGCACCACACCGGCAGTGTCGGTAAGCGAAACTCTGTATAAGTCCAAGCCTCCAAGTCCATAGTGGCCATCAGACGAAAAGTACAGCAGACTGTCACGCACAAAGGGGAACATCTCATTTCCGGTAGTATTTATCTTGGGACCTAAGTTGGTAGGTTCAGTCCATTGATCATTTACATAGCGGCTTACATAAAGATCAACCCCTCCTTGTCCTCCAGGCATATCAGAAGCAAAGTACAGGGTCTTTTCATCCGCAGTTATGGAAGGATGACCAACGCTATATTCGGAATTGTTGAAGGCAAAGGCTGTAGGTTTGCTCCATTCTTTGCTGATATTACTTCTTTCTGAAAGGTAGAGTTGCAAATGGATTGTTTCGTCCTCGGATTTAACCGTTTTGCGCCTGTTGTAATTGTTCCGTGTGAAAATTACCTTTTCATAATTGTCATAGAAGGTCAAAGGCCCTTCATGATATTTAGTGTTAAGCAGGTTACTAAAAGGTACGGTCTTGTCCACACTGTCTGAAAGGTGGTCTGTGTAATAAATCTGCAAAAAGTTGGTGTCGTCCCAGCCGTGTTTTCTTTTTACAATATTGAATTTATCTCGATTGGAACTGAATACAAGGCCATTTCTGAAATAGACCGGACTAAAATCTGCTCCCTCAGAATTAAAATGAACGGTCTCGATTTTGTAACGCGAAGAGTCCTGATAGAATGCCTCAAAGTTGTCTATTCCTGAAATCAACTGATCCGCCCTTTCCTTGTCATCAGACTCACTTTTATAGCGTACTAGCCATGTTCGTGCCTCGTTATAGGCCCTTGCGCTCATTAGTGCCTGGGCATAGTATAGTTTGTGAATGGGGCTTGAAATAGAATCATCAACCACTTCTGCATACCATCTGGCAGCTTGATTCGGTTGGTTCATTTTTCGATAAGATTCAGCCAACCTCAATTTTGCATAACTAAAGGTCGAATCCCGGCCAATAAGTCGCTCATACAATTTGGATGCCTCTACATATTCAAAACCATCAAAGAGCTTATCGGCTCTTTGCACATCCAATCGGGATCGGCTTTGGGCAAATGTGCTCAAAGTCATGATGATTAAGAACGCTGCGGTCAATATTTTTCTCAGAGATCTCATGGCCTAGAAGTATCTTGGTGAAATGATCTTTTTCTTGCCAAACACAAAACGGTATTGTATCATAAGTTCGTGCGAACCTGCATTCACCCTTCTTAAATCTGTGGTTGTTGCAAAATCGTAAGAATATCCAATTTGAAATTGCTTGGACAATTGAACCTGAAGGATCGCATCGAATGAATCGAATGAACGATAAGACAGCCCCAGCCAAACCAGCTCTTTAATGAGCATACTGGCATTGATGTCAAATTCAATGGGTGCATTTTCCACATATTTGATAAGCAAATGAGGTTTAAATTTTAAATCCGGAGAGAGATTTAAGACAAAGCCCGCATATCCGAAATAATGACGCTCCAACCTGGAATCAGAGTCACTATTATTCACTTCCAGGTTACTTCTGATAAGCTGGGGCACTGAAACCCCGGCAAAGAAATTCCGGGTATTGAAGTAAAGGCCAGCGCCAAAATTTGCGCGATTAACATTGACATCTCCATTGGCAAAAACCGGATCTACATTGCTTATTTGGCTGAATTTTGAATTGTAATTGCTAAACCCACCCTGTAAACCAAAAGCCAACCGTGAACTGCCATTAAACCTGATTCTATAAGCAAAGGCCAAATAACTGGTGGTTTGTTCCGTAACCCCGATTTTGTCATGAATAAGCAATGCGCCAAGATTAGCACTGCCACTGGCGTTGATAGGAGAGTGTATGCTAAAAGTTTGACTTGCGGGTGCACCTTCCAAACCTACCCATTGCTCTCTGGCCAGAACGGTGGCAGTCACATGATCGTGACTACCCGCATAGGCTGGATTGATGGCCAGGCCATTGAACATATATTGCGTAAACATTACCTGCTGTTGCGCAAACAGCCCATGACTGGTAACCAGTATTGCAATTAAGGTCGATATTCTTTTGATCAGCTTCATGTTTTTCACCTTACCTTCTTAAAACTACAAATCCGCTCAACGGTTTAGTACCATCCCCAAGGTCCACTACATAGAAGTAGGTACCAGCAGGAAGCGGTTCACCGTTTTCATTAACCAACAGGCCTCGGGTAGCCAAGCCTCCCCAAGCCTTATCGGCATTATTATATCCTTTAATCTCCCAAACCAGGTTGCCCCATCTGTTGAAAATTTTGACAGAGTTATTCGGGAATTTGTCGATACCCTCTATTGGCCATATCTCATCTCCCAAACCATCATTGTTAGGAGAAAGTCCGTTTCCTGGATCAACTGCCCGATCTTCAGTTACGGTAATCGTTACAACGGCATCATCACATCTTACAGGGATTCCGTTGTCACATATTTGATAAGTGAATGTTACTTCACCAAAGAAATTCGGATTTGGTACGAAAGTAAAGGAGCCATCACCGTTGAAGGTGAGTGTTCCGTTTTCTCCTGCCGTACCAGCCGAAACCAGACTGTAAGTCAATACATCTCCATCTGCTTCACTGTCATTCATAGTGACAATACCGTTTATGGTGGTATTCTGAAGCATATTGAAATCATCGTCTTCAGCCAAAGGTGGGTTGTTGAAAGTCAGTTCTACGGTACTGGAGTTGTTGGTCTCATCCGGATCCACCTCGGTGCCTGCTACATCCACTGTGTTAGTATGTTCTCCTTCATCAAGCACGTTGCAGACAATACTCAAAACGGCAGATTGGTCGGCCACCAGAATTCCAATATTCCAGGTGCCGGCAACAGGATCATAGGTGCCTAAAGTAGTATTGGCACTAACGAATTCATAACCAGAAGGCAGTGCTTCATTGACGACTACATTAGTTCCTGGATTTTCTCCGGCATTATTTACAAGAATCACGAACGTGACCTGACCTCCACTTTCAGGATCATCATCGCTTATCGTTTTCACTACGGATAAGTCGGCTCGTGGCAAGATGATCTTTTTAGACGCTTCATTATTAGAATTATCAGGATCAAATTGATCGGCTCCGGTTATTGTGGCCGTATTCAGGTATTCACCAGCTGCATTGACTGTCGCGGTTACGGCAAGGGTTGCTGTTTCAGCTACACCTAATGCAGGAATAGACCAAATACCTGTCACCTCATCATAGGTGCCAATATCAATGACTGTGCTGACCAGGGTATAACCACCTGGTAAGATGTCAACGGCTGTGATATTGGTAGCCGTGTTTGGCCCATTGTTCACCACTGTTACAAAGAAGGTGATTTCCTCATTCAATTCAGGCCTTACATTACTTACCGATTTGGTTATTGATAGGTCGGCAATGTCTGGCAAAATTTTAATTAAGGCTTCGTTGTTTGAGAGATTCAAATCTGTTTGATCTAAATCCTCAACTTTCGCCACGTTGACAAAATCTCCTGACGATTGGACAATTGCCCTCATTTGTAGTACTACTGCCGCACCCACATTTAATGTGTCAACTGTCCAAAGGCCCGTGTCTCTATCATAACTACCAGTGCTCGTTGAGCCGACAAAAACGTATCCGTCAGGCAGAGGATCGCTTACAACAATGTTGGTGGCTCTTTCTGGTCCTGCATTAGCTAATGTGACGGTAAAAGTAATTTCATCACCGATAACCGGGCTGATGTCATTGACAGTTTTCGTTAACCCGACATCGGCTCGTCTAATGGAGGTAAATGCGGAAGATAGATCATTCACGTCATTGCGGTCGAACTGGAATACCGAAATTACCCTGGCGGTATTTGTATAGCTACCGCTTCCATTTACCGTAGCCCTTAGAATCATAAAGGAAACTCCTCCATTGATCATTACGCCAACATCCCAGATACCTGTAACCGGATCATAAGTTCCCTGGCTAATGAAATGCTGAATAAAGGTATAACCAGAAGGCAGTAGCTCTGCGAGCTTGATATCCGAAGCACCATTTGGCCCATTATTCCTTACGGTAATGGTGAAGTTTACTTCATCACCAATATTGGCCTCTTCATTGTCAATTACCTTGATGACTTCGATATCCACCTTAGGAGGATTGACTTCCACTTCACTTACATCATTGTCAGCATTGTTATCCTTTTGATCCAGGCTGCTGATGGTGGCCGTGTTGTCATAGTTGCCATCAGATAATACCTTGGCTGTAATACTGAGATTAAGTGTTTGGCCATTGTTAATGCCATCAAGTACCCAGGCAGATTGCGAAACGTCATATGAACCCGCATCAGCCGTAGTACTGATCAATTCATAACCAGAAGGCAACTGATCAGTAACAACTATGTCTGTGGCATCATCTGGTCCATTGTTGGTGAGGGAAATCGTGAATGTAACTTCTCCACCAATGTTCGGAATGTCATTGTCCACTGTTTTAGTTACTCCTAAGTCGGCTGTTCTTGGTGATATGCTGGAAGTTGAGCTGTTGTTGGCCGTATTTGGATCAAACTCATCCACATCATTTACGCTGACAGTATTGGAGAAGCTTCCATCGGCCTTGGTTTGAACAGTGACTTTCAATGTGGCCTGTTCATTAAGGTTCATTGAACTTAAGCTCCACATACCTGTTCCTGCATCATAATCACCTTTGCTCGCCTCTGTTGAGATAAGTATAAACCCGCTCGGGATATTTTCAGAAATCTCAACATTATTGGCTTGGTCCGGACCATTGTTGGTTAAGGTAATTGTGAAGTTTACCTCCTCACCAATATCAGCCCTGGTAATGTCCGAAGATTTAGTCAATGCCAGATCAGCTTCAGGGAAGACAACCGTTGCGCTGCCCTCATCATTGCTGGTATCAGGGTCTACCTGGTCAGAATTGGTGATTGACACAGTATTGGTCATGTCACCTGTCGACTGTACTTCGGCTTGAATGGTTAGCGTTAGCGTGTCATTCGCGGCCAGCGTACCAATGTCCCAAATTCCGGTAGAGGAGGTATAGCTCCCTGATTCTTCGGTTGCATTTTCTAACTCATAACCATCTGGCAGTAAATCCTGTACTTCCAGGCTGGTGGCGGCATCCGGGCCATTATTGAATACATTAATAGTGAATACTACGCTTTCCCCAACATTGGCGGTCTCATCGCTTACTATCTTATTGACACCAATATCTGCGGTTTGTACCACAACGGACTGGTTTGAGCTGTTATTGGTCTCGTCCGGATCAAACTGATCAGCACCCGTGATTGTGGCAATGTTGGTGTGATCACCAGTAGCCAGCGCATTGGTGATAAAGTTAATCACGGCACTTCCTCCATTGGCTACGTCACCAACTGTCCAAATGCCGGTAGCGACATCATAGCTACCCTGACTCACGGTAGTACTTGTCAGTAAGAAACCGTCAGGCACCACATCGGTCACTTCAACATTGGTGGCAGGGGAAGGTCCATTGTTAGTAACGGTTACCGTAAATACTACTTGCTCATCAATGATAGGGGTGGTAATGTTCACAATCTTAACAACTTGTAAGTCTGATTGTAAGGCATTTACCACAGCACTGGCTGAGTTGTTGGAATCATCAGGATCGTCCTGATCGGAGCCGGTGACTGTAGCGGTGTTTGTGAATTCTCCTGTTTCCAGCACTATGGCTGTTATAGAGAGCACCGCATCATCGCCATTGGCTATGGTGCCGACAGTCCATACTCCAGTACTTGTTTTGTATGTTCCATGAGACGCACTGGCACTTACCAATTCATAGCCCGAAGGCAATTGATCCAGTGCGGTAGTGTTAGTAGAAGCATCCGGCCCATTGTTGGTAATAGTCACTGTAAAGATTACGCTCTCACCTACATTAGCATCACCATTGCTCACCGTTTTGGCCATGCTCAAATCGGAAGACTGTGCCACAATACTCGCACTGGCCGTATTATCTCCAAGATTCGGATCGAATTGATCTGAGTTTGTGATTTGTGCCACGTTTGTGAAATCTCCGCTAAGATTGACAGTTGCTGTCATTGTGAATGTAGCAGAAGAGCCATTCGGCAAAGTGCCTATGTCCCAAAGACCAGTGGTGCTGTTATATGAACCCTGGCTTTCTGTAGTAGAAATCAGGGTGTAGCCACTCGGCAAGGCATCGGTAACTTCTACATTCGTAGCATCAGCCGGATCCGGACCATTATTGGTCACCAGCACAGTAAAGGTCACCTGATCACCCACATTCGGATTGTTTGCATTTACTGCCTTTGAGATGCTCAAGTCTGATTGTGGAGGAATAACCTCAATGGCTGCCGAATTGTTTGAAGTGTCATCATCCACCTGATCAGAGCCAGTGACAGTTGCCACATTGTTATAATCCCCAAGCGATAATACAGTTCCCGTTACGGTCAGGGTAGTGTTAGCACCATTGGCCAAATCACCTATTGTCCAGATTCCAGTAGTACTGTTATAAGTACCTGAAGCGACACTTGAGCTAACTAAAGTGAAGCCACTTGGCAGCAAATCCGAAATGACTAAGCTCGATGCATCATCCGGACCTGCATTGCTTACGGTGACTGTGAATGTAGCATCTGCACCGACATTGGCCGCAGCGTTGTCAACCACTTTCACAACGCTGATATCCGCTCGTTGTATGGTCACAGGTCTTGTTGCGCTATTGTTGGTGACGTCCGTATCAAATTGATCGATTGCTGTAATCGTGGCCGTGTTCTCGTGCTCACCGGTAGCAAGGGTACGTACTCTAAGAGTGAGCACTGCGTTTCCTCCGTTCACCAAATTTCCTACGGTGAAGATTCCAGTGGTTCTATCGAAAGAAGCTCCTGGTGTAGTAGTAGTGCTCACCAAGGTGTAACCATTAGGCAGAACATCTTCGACCACAACCCCAGTGGCTCTTGCGGGACCATTGTTGCTAACCGTAACGGTAAACACAATTTCCTCATTAATGATAGGCGTATCATTGTCAACTACCTTTGTGATCACCAAATCCAACAATTGTGGCGGTGCCGAAACCGTAGACGAGTTGTTTCCAGAATTAGGATCAGATTGATCAACAGAATTGACCGAGGCAGTATTGTCGTAGTCGCCTGTATTCAGTACGGTGGCTTGAACTGACAGGCTTTCACTTCCACCTCCGGATAGTGTGCCGATTGCCCAAATACCAGTGCCAGTATTATAGGTGCCCTGACTTGGTGTCGCACTTACCAGGCTATAGCCACTTGGCAACAGATCAAGAATCTCAAGATTCGATGCATCATTAGGGCCAGCATTGGCAACATTAATGGTGAAGGTGACATCCTCATTCACATTTGGTTCTGCGTTGTCAACCGTTTTCACAATCGATATATCTGCACCTTGCAAGGTGACCCCGGCTGATGCACTGTTATTGTTGTTGTTAGGATCAAATTGATCTGCATCCGCCACCGCTGCGGTAGTCGTGAACTCGCCAGAATTATTTACAGTGGCAGTGATGGTGATTACTTCCAGAGAGCCATTGCCCAAGTTCCCAACAGTCCACTCACCTGTAGATTCATCATAAGTACCCAAGCTTGGGTCAGCACTCACAAAGGTGAATCCACTAGGCAATAAGGCCGAGAGGGCAATGCCCGAACCATCATCCGGTCCATTGTTTTGTACCGTGAAGGTGAAGGTCACCTGATCTCCGGCATTTGGATTGGACTCATCGACCGAGGCCATTACCTCCAAATCAACTTGTGGCGGTGCCGTATTGGCATCGGATTGGTTATTAGCTTCATCAGGATCAAATTGATCCAGCGAAGAAACTGCAGCCAGATTGTTGTATTCTCCATCGCCAAGAACTGTGGCAGTAACAGTGAGTGTTGCACTGGCTCCATCAGCCAAATCTCCAATTGCCCATACACCAGAATTTGCCGTATAGCTGCCGGTACTTGCTATGGCACTGACTAAAGTGTATCCACTTGGCAGATTGTCAGTGATGTTCAAACCAGAAGCTTGATCAGGGCCATCGTTGCTGGCTGTAATCGTGAACACTACATTTTCACCCACATTGGCAAAAGGATTGTCAACCACCTTGAGCAGGTTAATATCTGATGTTGAAACATCCGACCCGGCAGAAGCAGTGTTGTTAGCGGTATCCGGATCAAATTGATCAGCAAAATCGATGGAGGCATCATTTTGCAAGTTCTGATTTGAAACTACCGTAGCTCGAATATTCAATACTGCGTTGGCAGATGCAACCAGGTTTCCAATATTCCAGAGTCCGGTGCCGTCATCATAAGTGCCCACACTGGCAGAACTGTTCACCAATGCATATCCGGCAGGTAATAAGTCTGAGGCCTGAACACTCGTGGCATTGTCCGGTCCATTGTTGGTGACTGTTATGGTAAAGAAGACATCGTCTCCAACACTAGGATTGGAAATATCTACTGTTTTGGTAATTGCCAGATCCACAATTTGAGGGTCAACCGTAACTGTGCTGATGTTTGATGTGATATCAGAATCTACCTGATCCAACGTAGCGATGGTGGCGGTATTTACATAGTCGCCAGTAGACCTGACTGTTGCTTTGATTTCGAGAGCAACCGTAGCTGCGGTCTGTATTGATCCGATGTCCCATACGCCTGTTGTACCATTGTAGGAGCCAGTGGTGCTGGTTGCACTCACGAAGAAGAAGCCATTTGGTAGTGCATCGTTCACGGTGACCCCGGTAGCAGGATCAGGACCATCATTCAACACTTCAATAGTAAAGGTGATTTCGTCTCCTACGTTTGGAACTTCGTCACTGGCAGTTTTGGTAATGATTAAATCTGATAATTGAAGCCCTACACTAACAGAGGCAAGGTTATTACCCGTATTCGGATCGAACTGCTCTGCTGCAATGATTTCAGCCACATTCGTGAAAATGCCAGTTGCTTTCACCGTTGCATTGATGGTGAGGGTGGCAGCCGCATCTTTTATCAGGTTGCCTACTTGCCATAGGCCTGTGGTGCTATTGTAGGTGCCCTGGCTTGTGGCTGGAGTTCCAACCAATGTATACCCATTAGGCAACTGATCAAACACTTCAATTCCGGATGCATCGGCATTGTCCGGACCGATATTGGTTACAGTAACTGTGAATACCACTGGGTCACCCTCGTTGGCATTGGCATTGTCTACCGTTTTACCTATGGCCAAATCAACCTGAGGTGAGCTTACCGCGGCAGAGGCAGTGTCATTACTGTCATTAGCGTCTACCTGATCCACTGCTGAAATGGAGGCAATGTTCTCAAACTCTCCTTCAAGTAATACTCTTGCCTGAATATTAAAGGTGACACTCGACCCATTGGCCAGCTCACCAATTACCCATACGCCTGTATTCTCATTATATACCCCATTGCCATTTGTATTGGCATTGATGAGTGTATATCCTGATGGTAATTGATCCAGTGCGCGTACTCCTGTTGCCAGGTCAGGCCCGTTGTTGGTGACTACAACCGAGAAGTTGATAAACTCACCAACATTGGCCGTGGCATTATCCACAACCTTAGTGATGCTCAAATCCGCCTGCTGTAAGGTAATGGTCTGCGAAGCAACATCGTTGGCGGCATTCTCATCTAACTGATCCAGACCAATGATTTCAGCTGTATTGTTGTAGGCCGAAGAACTGGTGACAGTAGCTGTGACAGAAAGTGTAGCTGACCCTGCGTTATCCAAAGAACCTACACCCCAAATACCTGTCGTGGCATTATAGCCACCCTGACTTACTGTGCTACTGACAATATCATAACCGGCAGGTATCAAATCATTTACTGTCACGTTAGTCGCCACATCCGGGCCGTCATTATTCACAGTGACCGTGAAAATGACGCGATCTCCGATATTAGGATTGTCATTATCTACCGTCTTAGCTATGCCCACATCCGCTTTTTGTAAGGTGATGGATGCCGAGCCACTGTTATTGGTAGCATCAGGATCAAATTGATCTGAAGCGGTGATAATTGCTGTATTGTCAAAATTGCCTGAGGCATTGACGCTTACGGTCATTACCAACACTGCGCTTCCACCATCTCCAAGGGTTCCCAAATCCCAGGTTTTGGTTGGCACATCAAATGAGCCTTGAGAGGCAAATGCACTTTCGAGGTTGTATCCACTTGGCAGCTGATCAACAACCTGAACTCCAGAAGCCGCGTCTGGACCAATGTTGAAAGCTGTTACCAGGAAGGTGATAATATCTCCTGGGTTAGGATTGGCATTGTCTACCGTTTTGCTCAAAGTAACATCTGCCCTTTGAGGTCTGGGAGTGGAACTTGCTTCATTGTTCGTTTCATCAGGATCGAATTGATCTGCGCCTAAGATGGTGGCGGTGTTGGTATAGTTACCATCAGATTTCACGAGTGCCGTGATATTCAATGTAGCGGAAGCTCCATTGACCAAATCACCTACCGTCCAAACGCTATTTGTATTGTTGAACCCACCTTGACTTGCATCAGCCAGAAGGAAAGTAAAGCCATTTGGCAGGTCATCTTCAACTGTAATTCCCGAAGCTGCATCAGGTCCATTGTTGGTCACCGTTATTGTGAAGACCACATTTTCACCAATATTCGGTCCGCCATTGTCAACCACCTTCTCAATAAGAAGATCGGCCTGAGTCGGGAAGATCGTCACATCTGCCTCATCATTTGCCTCGACCGGGTCATGTTGGACAAGGTCGGTGATCGTTGAATTATTTACGTAGGATCCGCTCTCCAGTACTTTCGCAGTAACAGTAAGGGTCTGAGTGCCACCATTAGGCAGATCGCCAATGTCCCAAATACCATTGCTCGAAGTATAAGAGCCTTGACTTGGATTGTCGGACACAAACTCTAAACCATCAGGTAGGAGGTAGGTAACTTCTACATTCGATCCTGCATTAGGACCATTGTTGACCACAGTCACTGTGATTTCTACCTCGCCTCCGACATTAGGTCTGGAGATGTTCACTTCTTTCAATAGACCAATATCCGTTCTAGGTGCATTAACAAAAGTGGTAGCCGTGTTGTTAGACTCGTCAGGATCGTTTTGATCCAATTCGGTTACGGTGACCGTGTTGCCATAGTCGCCAGAGGCAAGTACAGTGGCTACTACATCGAGATTGACCGCAGAGCCATTGGCAATTGTGCCTACATTCCAAATTCCTGTGAATTGGTCGTAAGTTCCTTGATCAGGGCTTGAACTCACAAAGCTATATCCTGATGGCAAACGATCAGTGATCTCAACATTGGTGGCCGCATCTACACCGCCATTGGTTACAGTGATGGTGAAGATCACACTTTCACCCACATTGGCAGTGCCATTGTCCACGATTTTGGTCATTGCCAAATCAGACACCTGAACCACTACTCCCTGGCTCACACTGTTGTTAGACTCATCAGGATCAAATTGATCAGAAGCATTAACATTCGCCACATTGAGGTGAGAGCCCGTTGCTAAAACATTGGTTCTAAGTGTCAGTACTGCACTTGAACTAGTTACCAAATCACCTACTGTCCAAATTCCAGTATTGGAATCGTAGGTGCCTGTACTTGTGGTAAAGGCTGCGAAACTGAAACCGCTTGGTAAGCGATCACTTACTTCTACATTGGTTGCTGCATCCGGGCCATTGTTGGTTACCGTGATACTGTACACTACTTGCTCTCCCGGAATAGGAGTGGTGTTGTCCACCACCTTAGTGAGACTGATGTCCGCTTGTTGTGCATCCACTTCTACCGTTTCTGTATTGTTTAGTGGTTGAGGGTCATCCTGATCACTATTGCTGATGGTAGCTGTGTTGTTGTAGTCTCCTGTTGCACGCACTTTTGCAGTGATCGTCAAGGTAGCCACCTGTGCATTGGCCAATGCTCCAATGTTCCAGAGTCCGGTGCTTGAGTTATAGTTTCCGAAAGAAGTATTGGCACTTACAAAATCATAACCACTGGCCAGTAGGTCAGTCACTTCCACATTGGTTGCAGCATCGGCTCCGTCATTAGTTACCGTGACAGTGAAAGTGATGTTTTCATCCACATTTGGAGTAGCATCACTGACTACTTTAGTCAGACTCAAATCAGCCGACTGGGCTACGATACTCGCAGAGGCCGTATTGTTTCCTTCATTTGGATCGAATTCTGTAGCGGCCGTGATGGTGGCTGTATTCGTAAAGCTTCCTGTTGCGAGCACAGTTGCTGTAATGGTGAGTGTCTCAGTTGCACCATTGGCCAGGTTTCCTACATCCCATATGCCAGTACCACTCGCATAAGTACCCGCACTTGGGGTGGCGGTTCCCAGCGTATAGCCTGATGGTAACTGATCAGTTACCTGGATTCCGGTAGCAGCAGAAACACTTGGACCGTTATTGGTCAAGGTCACTGTGAACGTGACAACATCACCCACATTCGGGCTGGTGGCACTCACTATTTTAGTCAATGCAAGATCAGCTCTTGGAGGATCAACCGTTGCAGTAGACTGATCATTTGAATCGTCCGGATCATTTTGATCAAGTGCATTGACCGAAGCAGTATTGGCATAATCACCGGAAGCCAATACGGTTGCGGTAATGGTCAAAGTAGCCGTTCCTGCATTGCTCAATTGGCCGATGGTCCAAAGTCCTGATCCACTATTGTATGTACCACGTGTGGTTATCGCACTGATCAAAGTATAGCCGGATGGTATCTGATCCTGAAGAACCAGACCTGTCGCGGTGTTTGGTCCGGCATTCGAGGCAACCACTGTGAAAGTCACATTGTCTCCCACATTAGCAGCGGCATTGCTTACTGTTTTGGCTATGCTTACATCTGCAGTTTGTGGCGTAACAGAAGCACTGGCCAAGTTATCAGTATTGTCGGTATCGAAAACATCAGAAGCCGTGATGGTTGCCGTGTTGAGGAAGATACCTGCTGATTGCACCGTTGCTCGAATTGTCAATGTAGCGGAGGCATTGCTGCCTAAGCTTGAAAGTGTCCAAAGGCCAGTGGTCGTACTATAAGTACCAACGGAGGCGCTGGTACTTACAACGCTATATCCATCAGGCACCTGATCAGTTACTTCAATACCGGTTGCTGTATTTGGTCCTTCGTTCAATAATGTAACCGTGAAAACCACGTCATCTCCCGGAACTGGCGTAGCATCATCCACTGCCTTGCTGATATTGAGGTCAGCGAATTGAGCCGTAACATTGACGGTTTCGGAATCATTGCTTGAATCAGGATCGTCCTGGTCACTGCTTGTGATGCTGGCGGTGTTATCGTAATCTCCAGTGGATTTTACTTTGGCTGCCAAATTGAGAGTAGCTGCTGCACCATTTCCAATCGACCCGATGGTCCACAAGCCCGAGGTGTTGTTATAGCTACCAAAGGAAGTAGCCGCTGATACAAAGTCGTATCCGGAAGGCAATTGATCCGTCACTACAACTCCTGTTGCCGCGTCTGCACCATTGTTGGTAACGCTTATTGTGAAGGTTACTTCTTCGTCCACATTTGGCGTAGCATCAGAGATGGTCTTGGTAATAGCCAAGTCAGCAGATTGTGCAACAATACTCGCGCTAGCCGTATTATCTCCTTCATTTGGATCGAAAACATCTGATGAAGAGACAGTAGCTGTATTGGTGAAGTCACCATTTTCCTTTACAGTGGCCTGGATAGTCAGGACTACCTGATCATTTAGGTCCATGCTGCCCACTGTCCAAATGCCATTGACATTGTTGTAGGAAGTACCAGGAGTAGTGGTTGCATTCGTTAAAGCATAGCCTGAAGGCAATTGATCTGTTACGGCAATGCCAGTGGCAGTAGCGGTACTTGGTCCGTTATTGGTTAATGTAACCGTAAATGTCACCACATCTCCGACATTCGGATTGTTCGAATCCACAGTTTTGGTCAGGTTCAAATCTGCCCTTGGTGGATTGACAGTAGCCGATGCCGTGTCATTTCCAGGAATACCATCCACCTGATCTAATGTGCTTACCGATGCCGTGTTTTCATACACCCCTGTTGATAATACTGTGGCAGTGATTTCCAGAGTAGCTACACCAGCATTGGTGAGGGTTCCTACGTTCCAATTACCAGTGGCACTTGTGAAAATACCTTGGTTAGACGTTGCTGATACGAAAGTATAACCTGAAGGTAATACATCACTTACCGAAAGTCCTGTGGCCGTATTTGTTCCGTTATTAGTAGCTGTCACTGTGAAAGTCACATTCTCACCCACGTTGGCAGTGGCATTATCTACAGCTTTTGTCAGGCCAATATCGGAAGCCTGAACGGTCACAGACTCGGAGGCTGAGTTATCCGTGTTGTCTACATCGAATTGATCTGAAGCAGTTACAGAAGCGGTATTGGTGAATGTACCTGTGGATTGAACCGTTGCTCTAAGTGTCAATACCGCACTTCCCGTGCTACCAATGCTGCTGATGGTCCACAGTCCGGTCGAAGCGGTGTAAGTACCTACTGAGGCATTGCTGCTTACCAGTACATAACCATCAGGCAGTAGATCGGTGATCTGAACATTTGTGGCAGAGTTTGGTCCTTCATTCAACACCGTTACAGTGAAGATCACATCTTCCCCTGGAATAGGAGAGGTGTTATCCACTGTTTTCGAGACATTCAGATCTGCAAATTGAGTGGTGACAGTTACTGTTGAGGTGTTATTTGCCCCCTCAGGATCTTCCTGATCCGATCCAGTGATTGTGGCGGTGTTACTATAGTCAACCGTTTCATTCACGGTAGCTACTATAGTCAAAGTAGCCGTTTGTCCATTGGCAATCGAACCTGCGGTCCATATGCCAGTGGCTTGACTGTAGGTGCCAAAGTTGGAGTTTGAAGAAACGAAATCGTAACCACTTGGTAGTTGATCCAATGCCGTAACACTTGTCGCTGGGTCAGGGCCGTGGTTTGTCAGATTGATCGTGAAAGTCACATTATCACCGACATTTGGCATAGCATCGTCAATGGACTTGGTAATTTCTAAGTCGGAAGACTGTGCGATAATACTCACGCTGGCCGTATTATCTCCTTCATTGGGATCAAACACATCAGAAGCAGAAACGCGTGCTGTATTGGTGAAGTCACCCGACTCGTTCACCGTGGCTGTCATGGTCAAGGTAGCAGAAGCTGCATTAGCCAGACTTCCCAATGTCCATATGCCCGAGTTGGTATCATAGGTTCCAACGCTTGGTGTTGGCGTTACTAATGTATAGCCAGAAGGCACTTGGTCTGTCAATTCGATTCCGGTAGCGGTAGAAGAACCATTGTTTTGGACTGTTACTGTGAAAGTGATTAAATCACCCACATTTGGATTGGAGTTACTCACGATTTTGGTTACAGCCAAATCAGCTATTGGTGGTGTTACCACTGCTGAAGTGGAATCATCTGTTGTGTCAGGATCGATTTGATCCAATGTATTGACGCTTGCCGAATTCGTGTATGTGCCACTGGAAAGTACTGAAGCGGTCACAGTCAATGTGGCGGAACTTCCACTTGTCAATTGGCCAATTGTCCAGATGCCTGTTGCAGAAACATAGCTTCCAGCACTTGGATTTGCAGAGATCAGATTATAACCTGATGGCAGCTGATCAAGTATGGTCAGGCCAGTTGCTCTATCAGTTCCCTGATTCGTTGCAGTAATTGTAAAGATCACAGTCTCGCCTACATTCGCTGTGGCATCGTCAACGACCTTAGTGATGTTGATGTCAGCAGATTGCAAGGTCACTGATGCACTTGCGGTGTTGTTTGTATTATCACTGTCGAATTGATCAACCGCGGTGATAGTCGCTGTATTAGTAAAATCACCTGTAGATTGAACCGTAGTTCTGATGGTCAATGTGGCTGTTGCACTATTTGCTAAGCTACTGATGGCCCAAATACCTGTACTTAAAGTATAAGTGCCTTGTGAAGCCACTGCACTTACAATGCTGAAGCCACTAGGAATCTGATCCGTTACCTGGATGCCAGTTGCTGCATCCGGTCCTTGATTCGAAAGGTTGATGGTGAAGATCACATCTTCTCCCGGAACCGGTGTGGCATTATCCACTGCTTTGCTGATGCTCAGATCGGCAATCATCGGATCAAGAGTTACAGATGAGGTATTGTTGGTGGCATCAGGATCGTTTTGATCGGCTGCCGAAACAGTGGCAGTGTTAAGGAAGACACCTGTCGATAGGGTAGTGGCATTTACCGTTAAAGTGGCTACCCCGGCATTGTTGAGGCTTCCAATGTTCCAAAGTCCTGTGGTGTTGTCATAGGTTCCTCTGGAAGGAGTGGCACTCACAAAAGTGAATCCGCTTGGCAGTTGATCCGTGACTTGCAATCCTGTTGCTGCATCAGGACCCACATTGTTTACCGTTATCGTGAATACTGCCACATCCCCGACATTTGGTGTAAGGTTATTGACGGTTTTCGCAATGCCTATGTCAGAGTTTTGAATGCCAGAAGAAACGCTTGAACTGTTATTGCTACTATCAGGATCAAACTGATCTGAGGCAGTGATCGTGGCTGTATTGGTTCTGTCACCAGTAGCCAATGTGGTTGCCAGTACTTCAAGTGTAGCGGTTGCGCCATTCGCGAGACTTCCTACGGTCCAGATGCCGGAGGCAGAAACATAGGCGCCCTGACTCTCCGTTGCATTCACAAAGGTGAAGCCTGAAGGCAGCTGGTCAGTTACGGAAATACCTGTAGCCTGATCAGGCCCGTCATTGGTAAGCCTAATGGTGAATGTGACATTGTTACCGACATTCGGGCTCGCATTATCAATGATTTTGGTAATAGTCAAATCTGCATTTGGCGGAGTCACAAGGGCTGAAGCTGTGTCATTACCTGTGTTGGTATCGTTTTGATCCAAACGCTGAATCGAAGCGGTATTCGTAAAGTTGCCCGTTGATTGTACGGTTGCTACTATTGTCAGGGTGGCATTCGCTGCATTGTTCACGTTTCCGGTACTCCACACGCCACTCGTAGCATTGTAAGTGCCTTGACTCGCAGTAGCACTCACGAATGTGAAGCCTGAAGGCAATTGATCCAGAATTTCCACATTAGTGGCATTGTCTGGTCCTGCATTGGCCGTAGTAATGGTGAATGTGATATTTTCTCCCACATTGGCCACGCTATTGCTCACTACTTTCGTAACGCTCAGGTCAGCCGCCTGAACAGTGACTGTTGCGGTGGCTGAGTCATTGCTGTTATCTGTATCAAATGTGCTATTTCTACTGATTGAAGCAGTGTTCAAGTAAGTGCCTGAGGCATTCACCGAAGCGCGGATGATCAGTGTTTGCACGCTGCTATTGCCGATTGTTCCGATATTCCATATACCGGTCGTATTGTCGTAGGTACCTTTTGTTCGGGTCGCATTGATGAAGGTATAGCCGCTTGGTAGTAAGTCAGTGACCTGCACTTCTCTCGCACTATTCGGTCCGGCATTCGAGGCGGTAATGGTAAACTCAATTTGTTCTCCTGGAATTGGCGTGGTGTTGCTCACCACCTTAGTCACGGAAACATCGGAAAGAAGGGCCGTGATAGTGGTGCTTGCCTGATTGTTGGAACTCGCCAAATCTGTCTGATTTGCGGAGATCACAGAAATGACGTCAGTATAATCACCTGTGCTTTGAACAGTTCCTACAATCGTCAGGGTGGCTGTTGCACCATTGACCAAAGTACCCACATTCCAGGTACCGGTATTCTCATCGTATGTTCCAAAATCCTGGGTGCTCGATACAAGGGCGAAGCCGGTCGGTAATAAATCATTGGCTATGACTCCTGTCGCAGCATCGGGGCCATTGTTGGTCAAGGTTACTGTAAAGGTCACATTGCCACCAACATCCTGGCTGGTAACGTCTGGTGTTACAGTCACTGCCAAATCAATAGCTTGTGAGTTTGTGCTGACCGTAGCAGTGTTGTTTCCTAAATTCGGATCGAATTGATCAGAGGCTGTCACTCGCGCCACATTGGTCAAATCACCCGTGGCATTCACTGTCGCGTTGATGGTTAGGCTTACTGAGCCTCCATTAGTTACGGTGCCGATATCCCAGATACCCGTGCCGGCAGTGTAAGAGCCACTTGCTGTATTCGCACTTACGAAGGTATAACCATCAGGTAGTACATCAGTCACAGCCACATTGGTAGCATCCGCAGTACTCGATGATTCGCTCGTTACGGTCAACGTAAAGATCACCTCTTCGCCCACGGTTGGGGTATTTGTATTTACCGTTTTGCTTATGGATAAATCAGCGACCGGAGGAGTGACGGTTGCCGTAGCCGAATTATTGGTGTTGTTTGGATCGATTTGATCTAACTCATTTACCGAAGCGGTATTGAGGTTGTCATCTGTGGAGGCCACTGTTGCTGTGATGGCCAAAGTCGCATTGGCTCCGTTCGCTAAGGTGCCAACCGACCAAATGCCTGTGGCATTGCTATAGGTGCCTGCCGCTGTGCTGGCAGATACAAATGTGTAGCCTGCTGGCAATTGATCCAACACTTCAAGGTTGGTGGCCGCATCCGGTCCTGCATTGTTAGCCGTAATGGTAAAGATTACATTTTGACCAACATTGGCAGTGGAATTGTCTACCACTTTAGTTAAGCTGATATCTGAGCTTTGCACAACGACCGCTCTTGAGGCTGAATTGTCTGAGGAATCATCATCAAATTGATCGGATGCGCTGACTGTTGCTGTATTGATATAATTGCCGGTAGCCAGAACAGTGGCTCTTACAGTGAGTGAGGCACTTCCGCCATTGGCAAGAGATCCTACAGTCCAAATGCCGGTTCCTGTGACGTATGTGCCCTGAGAGGTAGAGAAGCTAACCAAACTGTATCCGCTTGGCAATTGATCCGTGATTTCCACATTGGTGGCTTGGCCTCCGCCCTGGTTTTCAACAGTTACTGTAAAGACGACATCTGCACCAGGAATTGGTGCCGCATTGTCCACCGTTTTACTCAGGTTTAAATCTGCTTCTTGTGGAACTACTACTACGGTTGCTGCATCATTACCCGCATTGCTATCAGCTTGATCAATACCGGTCAAGGTGGCGGTATTGTCATAAGTACCAGTAGATTTCGTAGAAACGGTGATGGTTAATGAAACTGTGGTATTTGTTGCAATGGTACCTACCGTCCAGATGCCAGTGCCACTGTCATAGCTTCCATTAGCTGTAGTTGCACCAACAAAATCATAGCCGGTTGGCAGCGCATCAGTAATGGCAACTCCGGTAGCATCATCGTCCCCAGTGTGAGTTGCGGTAATGGTAAATGTGATCTCATCACCGATTTGTGGACTGGCATCACTTACCGTTTTTGCCACAGCGATATCTGCACTTTGCTTTGTGGTAGTTGCCGATGCGCTGTCATTGGAAGTATCCGGATCGAATTGATCAGTTGCCGTAATGGTGGCAGTATTGTCAAAGTTGCCGCTGGCATTTACGGTCGCTGTAATGGCCAGGGTAGCAATGGCGTTTTTCGCAATGGTGCCTATGGTCCAGACTCCTGTGCCTGTAACGTAGGTACCCTGACTTGGTGTGTTTCCAGTTAATGTGTAGCCAGTCGGCAACAAATCCGTAACAGAAACACTCGTTGCGCTTGCCGAAGTGCTGTTATTGGTTACAGTCATGACGAATGTGATTTCATCTCCTGTATTCACACGTTCCTGGTCAACAGTTTTTGTAATGCTCAAATCAACTCTTGGAGGAGTGACAGTTTCTGTATCCTGATCGTTTGAATTGTTACCATCGATCTGGTCGATAGCATCTAAAGAAGCCGTATTTCCATAGTCGCCTGATGCCTGTACTGTTCCAACTATCGTTAGTGTGGCATTACTTCCGTTGTTAAGACTACCCAAGGTCCATACACCTGTGGTTGAATTATAGGTTCCCACACTTGGTGTTTGACTGACGAAAGCATAACCTGATGGAAGCAAATCGTTGATTACAACGCCTGTGGCATTATCCGGTCCGGCATTGGCTACCGTTACTGTGAAAGTGACATTCTCGCCCACGTTGGCGGTATTGTTATCCACCGCTTTAGTAATGGCAATATCTGCCTGTTGTACTGTCAATCCCTGGCTGGCACTGTTATTTGAGATATCTGTGTCGAATTGATCTGCTCCTGCAATGTTCGCCACATTGGTGAAGTTCCCTGTGGTAAGCACGGTTCCGGTCAATACGAGTGTGGCACTGGAGCTATTCACTAAACCTCCTACTGTCCAAATGCCTGTGTTCGAATCGTATGTACCTGCACTTGGTGTTGCCGTTACGAATGTCAATCCTGAAGGCAATCTATCACTTACTGTTACACCGGTTGCTGCATCAGGACCATTGTTGGTCACGGTAATGGTGTATACCACTTGTGCCCCTGGAATTGGTGTAGAAGTATTGATCAATTTGACAATACTCAAATCCGCAGTTTGCGCATCAACATTGGCAGTACTGCTGTTGTTCGTTGTAGTCGGGTCGTCTTGATCGGCTGCGGTTATTGTAGCGGTGTTGTTATAATCACCTGTTGATAATACACTTGCTCCAATGGTTAGGACTGGTGTTTGTGTGGTGGATACTGAACCTACATTCCAAAGGCCTGTAGTGGCGCTATAGGTACCAAATGTGGTGCTGGAAGAAACGAAGGTATACCCACTAGGTAGTAAATCCGTCACTACTACATTCGTAGCCAGGTCGGTTCCAGCGTTTGTCAAAGTCAATGTGAATGTAATTTCATCGCCTACATTTGGTGTCGCGTCACTCGTAACTTTCGTTAGGGCCAAGTCTGCTGATTGTGTCACAATGGTGGCATTAGCCGTGTTGTTACCCACATTTGGATCAAATTGATCGGCATCTGTGATTGTGGCGGTATTGGTGAAATCACCCGTTGAGTTGGCAGTCGCGTTGATGGTCAAGGTAGCTGTTGCAGCATTAGCAAGTGATCCAACGCTCCATATACCTGTGGCGGCAACATAGGTACCGGTACTCGGAGTTACGGTGCCAATTGTATATCCCGAAGGTAAAAGGTCTGTTACCTCAACACCACTGGCAGCGGCTGTGCCATTATTAGTTAATGTGATGGTGAATGTGATCAAGTCTCCCACATTCGGACTAACATTATTCACCAGCTTGGTAATGGCCAAATCAGCCAATGGAGGAACTACAGTTTCAGAGGCACTGTCGTCCGTATTGTCTGGATCGAATTGATCGAGTGTACTGACAGTGGCAGTATTGGTATAGGTACCTGAAGAAAGTACAGTGGCAGTGATCGATAGGGTGGCATTTGCAGCGTTATTCAAGGTGCCGATGTTCCAAACACCAGTTCCACTGTTATAGGTGCCTGCGGATGGTGTTGCACTCACGAAGGCAAAGCCTGAAGGCAATTGATCAGAGATGCTAAGGTTTGTCGCATTGTCCGTACCATCATTTAAGGCTGTGACGGTGAATGTCACATTTTCACCCACATTAGCGACAGCATTATCTACTACCTTGCTAATGTTGATATCCGAAGTTTGCAAAGTAATCGCATCGCTTGCCGTATTATCCGTATTGTCTCCATCGAATTGATCAGAAGTGGTGATAGATGCGGTATTGGTGAATACCCCAGACGTCTTGACAGTTGCTCTTATGGTAAGCGTTGCCGTAGCCGTATTCGCCAGGCTACCGACAGTCCATAATCCCGTGCCTGAAGCGTAAGTGCCTTGTGAAGCAACAGCACTCACCAATGTGAAGCCACTCGGTAAAAGATCGGTGACTGTAACACCCGTTGCCGCGCTTGTTCCTTGATTCAACAAGTTAACGGTGAAGATCACATCATCTCCAGGGTTAGGAGTCGAATTGTCGACCGTTTTAGTCAAGTTCAGATCGGCCACCATTGGTACCACCGTCACCATACTTGAATTGTTGGTGTTATCAGCGTCAGCTTGGTTCACAGCATCAACCGCTGCCGAAATGACTTAATAACCTGTGGAAAGTACAGAGGCATTGATGGTGAGGGTAGCGGTTCCGGCATTGTTTAAGGTTCCGATATTCCAGATACCCGATGTTGAAAGGTAAGTGCCTCTGGAAGGTGTGGCGCTTACGAAAGTAAATCCGCTTGGAAGAAGATCTTTAATGCTCAAAGCATCTGCATCACTAGGTCCGGCATTGTTTGCAGTGACCGTGAATGTGACTGACTCACCTACGTTTGGAGCCAGATTGTTCACCGATTTAGCCACAGAGATATCGGCATTTTCAATCGTTGCGGCTGCCGAAGCAGTATTGTTAGCAGTATTCGTGTCAAATTCAGGAACCGAGGTCACGGTTGCCGTATTGGTAAGTGTACCCGAAGCATTCAAGGTAGCCACCAATTGCATATTCACGGATGCCCCGTTGGCTAGGTTACCTACAGTCCAAACACCAGTGCCAGAGGCGTAAGTGCCTTGCCCAGGAGTTGCACTTACGAATGTATAACCACTTGGCAATAGATCAGTTACTGCGATGGCCGTTGCTGCATCTGGTCCGTTGTTTGTCAGCCCAAGCGTGAATGTTACCTGGTCACCTACGTTAGCTCCTATTACGTCCACAGTTTTGGTCAATGCCAAATCAATAAATGATGGATCAACAGTTTCGCTAGCACTGTCATTCGAAGCATTGGCATCCAATTGATCTAATGACTGAACGCTTGCCGTGTTTTGGTAAGTACCTGTAGAAAGAACCGTTGCCACTATGGATAAACTGGCATTTGCAGCATTGTTAATTGTTCCCACTGCCCAAACTCCTGTTCCGGATGTATAGGTACCTTGACTTGGCGTTGCGCTTACGAAGGTGAAGCCAGAAGGCAGAAGATCGAGAATGTTGACGTTGGTTGCTGCATCTGATCCAGCATTTGAAACCGTGATGGTGAAGGTCGCATTTTGCCCAACATTGGTAACAGCATTGTCAACCGTTTTGGTCACACTTAAATCTGATGTTTCTACCGTTACCGAAGCATTATCGGCATTGTTGGCAGCGTTTGTATCGAAGGTATTGTTTTGAGTAATGGTAGCGGTGTTAGTATAAACGCCAGAAGTGTTGACAGTCGCAGTAATTACCAATGTCTGGGTAGCGGTAGCAGTAATATTACCAATATCCCAAAGCCCACTTGTGCTGTTATAAGTGCCTGCTGTGACAATGTCACTGACATAAGTATAACCGGATGGCAATAGGTCAGTCACCTGAACGCTCTGGGCAGTATTTGCACCGTTGTTTGTGGCAGAGATGGTAAACTGTACAGTTCCACCTGGAAGTGGCGTAAGATCATTGACTGCCTTGGTCAAAGCAACCTCGGATAGTAATGGTGCCGAGACCGCATTATCTGAGTCATTTGCAGCATTCGATTCAGTCTGATCGACTGTTGTGAGTGTTGCTGTATTAGTATAGGCTCCTGTTGCATTGATCGTTGTTCGCATCGTCAATGTGGCTGTTTCACCATTGGCTAAACCTCCAACCGTCCAAAGTCCTGTGCCCGAAACATAGCTGCCATGGGAAGCAGTATTAGAAACGAATGTATAGCCAGATGGCAATAGGTCTGTTACGGTTACCCCGGTGGCAGGATCAGGCCCATTATTGAGTAGTGAAACAGTGAATATCACGCTTTCTCCTACATCTTGAGTGGCGTTATCCACCGTTTTGGTTACCGCCAAATCAACAGTCTGTGCTGCTGTACTTACCGAAGCTGTATTGTTACCCAGGTTAGGATCGAATTGATCTGATGCGGTGATACGCGCCACATTGGAGAAGTCGCCTCCTGCATTGACAGTAGCACTGATAGAGAGCGTTTCGGTACTTCCGTTGGTCAATGTTCCCACAGTCCAAATACCAGTTCCTGAAGCATAAGCTCCGATAGAAGGGGTGGCACTCACAAATGTGTATCCGCTAGGCACCAAGTCCGTCACGGTTACATTGGTGGCATCTGCAGTACTGCCTGCTTCACTTTTTAAGGTTACCGTGAACACTACTGTCTGGCCTACAATTGGCGTTGGATCATCCACTGTCTTGGCCATCGAGAGCTCAGCAATTGGTGGGGTCACTGTTGCGGAAGCTGAGTTGTCTGTATTGTCAGAATCAAGCTGGTCTACAGAGCTAACCGAAGCAGTATTGGTATTGCTACCATTGTTTACTACGGTGGCGGTGATTGCAAGTGTTGCCGTGACACCATTCGCTACCGAACCTACTGTCCAAAGTCCGGTGCTGCTGCTATAAGTACCCTGACTTGGCGTACTCGATACGAAGGTATAACCAGTTGGGAGTTCGTCAGAGACAATCAAATTGGTCACATCACTTGGCCCATCATTTCTTGCAGAAATGGTGAATACCACGTTTTGCCCGACATTAGCAGTCGTATTATCAACTACTTTGGTGATGTTCACATCGGATGTTTGAACAGTCACTCCAGCACTTGCGCTATTGTCAGTACCATCATCATCAAATTGATCAGATGCAGTAACAGTTGCTGTATTGCTGTAGCTTCCTGTTGATAAAACTGTAGCTCTAAGCGTCAAGGTTGCACTGGCGGCATTTGCCAGTGTGCCTACTGTCCATACGCCCGTACCAGAAGCATAAGTTCCTTGAGAAGGTGTGGCACTTACGAACGTGTATCCGGAAGGAAGTAAATCGGTTACCGTGACATTGGTTGCTGAGGCCGTCCCAGCCTGGTTGAGTACGGTCACCGTGAAAATCACATCTGCACCCGAAATAGGGGTGGCATTGTCTACCACCTTGCTCATGTTCAGATCAGCTACTTGGGGTATTACGGTGGCAGTTGCTGAGTCATTGCCAGCATTGCTATCAGCTTGGTCAATAGTAGTCAGGGTAGCGGTATTGTTGTAAGTGCCTGTAGAGAGTACTGTACCTGTGAGGGTTAAGGTTGCTGTTCCGTTGATCGGAATGGTACCAATTGTCCAAACACCTGTACCACTGCTGTATGAGCCTGTCAATGTGCTGGCGCTCACAAATGCGTAGCCGCTTGGCAATAGGTCAGTAATTGTAACTCCTGTGGCTTCATCATCCCCGGTATGTGTGGCAGTAATTGTGAAGACTACTTGGCCACCCACTTGAGGAGCTGCATTGTCTGCGGTTTTCGCAATGGCAATATCAGCCGATTGCTTCACAGTAGAAGCGGTTGCCGTGTCGTTCGAACTGTCGGTGTCGAATTGATCGGCAGCTGTAATTGTAGCAGAGTTGGTAAAGTCACCTGCCCCATTTACGGTGGCGGTCAGCGTTAATGTCGCGTTGCTGGATTGTGCAAGTGTACCTACCGTCCACAGACCAGTACCGGAGGCATAGGTTCCTTGAGAAGGTGTTGAGCTAACGAATGTATATCCTGTTGGAAGTAAATCGGTAACCGTTATTCCAGTAGAACTGGTTGTTGTGCTATTGTTGGTCAATGTGATAGTGAAGTTGACCGTATTTCCTGTATTTACCCTAGGAAGGTCTACCACTTTGGCCAAGCTCAAATCAACTCTTGGCGGTGTCACGTTTTGAGTGGCTTGGTCATTTGCTGCATTTCCATCCAACTGATCCACACTCGATACTGAGGCAGTATTTCCATAATCTCCCGTTGCCAGTACAGTTCCTACCACGGTCAAGGTAGCATTCGCTGCATTGCTCAGGCTTCCCACTGTCCAGACACCAGTACCTGAAATATAAGTACCTGCACTTGCCGCCTGGCTTACAAAAGTATAGCCCGAAGGAAGCAAGTCATTGATGACCAGATTAGTCGCATCATTTGGTCCGGCATTCGAGGCAGTGATTGTGAAGGTCACGTTGGTACCCACATTGGCGGTTGCATTGTCTACTACCTTGGTGATGCCAATATCTGATTGCTGTAGTGTCAAACCTTGATTTGCACTGTTGTTGGAAACATCAGTATCAAATTGATCAGCACTATTGATGTTGGCCACATTAGTGAAGCTGCCGGTGGTTAAAACGGTTCCTGTAAGCGTTAAGACTGCACTTGAACTGTTGGCAACAGTGCCTACTGTCCAGAGGCCAGTTCCGGAATCATATGTACCCGCACTAGGTGTGGCCGAAACGAAGGTCAAGCCAGAAGGTAATCTGTCGCTTACTGTTACATTGGTTGCCGCATCCGGACCATTGTTAGTCAATGTAATGGTATAAGTTACTTGACTTCCAGGAGCCGGAGTGGCATCGTTCACTACTTTAGTAATGCTCAAGTCAGCCATTTGTGCAGCCACATTCGCTGTAGCTGAGTTGTTTGCACTTACCGGGTCCGATTGATCTGAAGCTGTAATGGAGGCAGTATTGTTATATGTGCCTGTGGACAATACAGTAGCAGTGATGGTCAGTACGGGCGTTTGTGCTGTAGAAACCGTACCGATATCCCAAATACCTGAAGAGGGGGTATATGTTCCGAAAGTTGTGTTGGAAGAAACGAATGTGTAGCCACTCGGCAGGGCATCAGTCACTTCAACGTTGGTTGCCACATCTGGTCCAACATTAGATAGTGTCAGTGTGAAAGTAATGTTGTCACCTACGTTTGGAGCGGCATCGCTCGCTACTTTGGCTAGTGATAAATCTGAAGATAGCGCTACAATACTTGCCGTTGCTGTGTTGTTTCCAGCATCAGGATCGAATTGGTCAACAGCAGAGATGCTGGCCGTATTCGTGAAGTTGCCAGAAGCCAATACCGTAGCTGTGATAGTCAAAGTCTCCGTTGCTCCATTAGCTATTGTACCTACTGTCCATATTCCAGTTCCGGAAGCATAGGTGCCTGAACTCGGAGTGGCTGTACCCAAGGTATATCCTGAAGGTAGGGCATCAGTCACTGCAACCCCTGTTGCTGAAGAAGTACTTGGACCATTGTTGGTCAATGTCACTGTAAAGGTGATCACATCACCTACATTAGGACTGTTGCTACTTACAATTTTTGTCAATTCAAGGTCTGCTCTTGGCGCTGTGACCGTGGCCGAGGCTGAATTGTCTGTATTGTCAGGATCGATTTGATCTACTGCATTCACTGAAGCCGTATTGGTATAATCACCAGTGGAAAGTACCGTAGCTGTGATAGCCAATGTAGCATTGGCTGCATTATTCAGTGTGCCAATGGTCCAAATACCCGTACCATTATTGTAAGTGCCGGTTGAAGGAGTGGCGCTTACAAATGTGTATCCAGAAGGCAATTGATCAAGTATGCTCAAGTTGGTAGCATTGTCGGCACCACTGTTCAGTGCGGTTACTGTAAAGACTACATTCTCACCGACATTGGCAGTGGTATTGTCCACCACCTTAGTAATGTTAATGTCAGAAGATTGTAAAGTGACGGTGCTGCTAGCCGCATTATCAGTGCCATCTGTATCAAAAACATCTGAACTTGTAACGGTTGCGGTATTGGTGAAAGTACCTGTTGATTGGACGGTAGCGACTATAGTCAATACTCCTGAAGAACTGCTGTTGAGATTGGCAATAGCCCAGATTCCTGTTGAAGAAGTATATGTTCCTGTACTCGGTGTAGCCGAAACAAGTACATATCCATCAGGCAATTGATCTGTGATTTCGATATTGGTGGCTGCGTTTGGCCCCTGATTTAATACGGTAACCGTGAAGATTACATTGGCCCCCGCTATAGGAGTAGGGTTGTCTACAGTTTTGCTCATATTGAGATCAGCGAACTGAGCAACCACCGTTTCAATGGCGCTGTTGTTGCCTGGTACAGGATCTGTTTGATCTGAAGCTGTGATGGTAGCGGTGTTGTCATAAACACCAGTTGATTTTACTTTGGCTACGATTTCCAATGTCGCACTGGCCCCATTGGCAATCGATCCGATAGACCAAACCCCATTGCCATTGTTGTAGCTTCCAAAAGCAGTATTAGAAGAAACGAAATCATAACCGGAAGGCAGTTGATCAGTTACCGCTACACCAGTAGCAGCATCAGGACCAACATTGCTTACCGTGATGGTGAAAGTTACATTGTCATCCACATTTGGCGTATCATCACTGGCGACCTTAGTTACGGAGAGGTCTGACGATTGGGCCACAATACTCGCGGACGCAGTGTTGTCTCCCGAGTTGGGATCGAAAACGTCATTGGCTGTAATAGTAGCTGTATTGGTGAAATCACCTGCTCCCAGAACAGTTGCAGTCACGGTCAAGGTGGCTTGTGCATCTTTTGCCAAACTCCCTACATCCCATATACCCGTTCCTGAAGCGTAAGTGCCTATGCTAGGTGTAGCTGTGCCTAAAGTATAACCGGAAGGCAATTGGTCAGTCACCTTGATACCAGTCGCAGAAGCGGTGCTTGGACCATTATTGGTCAAGGTCACTGTGAAGGTGATCACATCCCCAATATTTGGGCTTGAGTTACTCACGGTTTTTGTAAGGTTCAGGTCAGCTCTTGGAGCAGTGACGGTTGCTGATGCCGTGTCGTTAGTTGAAGTGCCATCCAATTGATCAAGGTTATTGACTGAGGCGGAATTCACAAAACTACCTGTTGACAATACCGTGGCGATTACCTCCAGGGTAACTGTTCCTCCGTTATTCAAGGTTCCGATATTCCAAATGCCTGTCGTATTGGTGAAAGTACCCTGAGTAGAAGTAGCAGATACGAACGTGTAACCGGAAGGCAATTGATCCAGAACACTCAAGCTGGTAGCGGCATCCGAACCGTTGTTGGTGGCGGTTACCGTGAAAGTCACATTGTCTCCCACATTAGCTGTTGCGTTGCTTACCGTCTTAGTCAGTGCAATGTCTGCCGTTTGCAGTGTGGTGGTTGCTGTGGCAGAGTTGTCTGTTCCATCATTATCAAATTGATCAATTGACGTGATGCTAGCGGTATTCAGGAAAGTACCGGAAGAACCTACGGTAGCCCTGATGGAAAGTACCGCTGAAGCAGAGTTTCCTAGCGTTCCAACGGTCCAAATACCCGTGCCACTTACATAAGTTCCTTGAGAAGCATTGCTCGATACCAATGTATAGCCAGAAGGTAATTGATCGGTGATGCTCACATTTGTAGCGGCATCGGGTCCGTCATTTCTTACGGTTACTGTGAAGATCACATCGCTGCCAGGAACAGGGGTAGCATTGTCCACCACCTTGGTCATATTAAGATCAGCAAATTGTGCATCCACTGTTGCGGTAGCTGTGTTATTGGCTGTTACAGGGTCGCCTTGATCTAATGTGGTGATAGACGCAGTATTGTTATAAGTACCTGTTGAAAGTACAGTGCCTACAATTTCCAAAGTGGCGGTCTGACTAGTGGTGATAGAACCGATGGTCCATACACCAGTAGTTGAATTATATGTTCCAAAACTCGTATTGTCAGAAACGAATGTATAACCACTTGGAAGAAGATCGGTGACAGTGACCCCTGTAGCCAGGTCATTGCCGCCATTGGTTACTCGTAAAGTGAATGTGATATTATCTCCCACGTTTGGAGTGGCATCGCTCACCATTTTTGTGATGGCCAAATCGGCAGACTGTGTTACAATACTTGCAGTTGCTGTATTGTTGCCCGCATTCGGATCAAATTGATCGGCCGCAGTCACCGCAGCGGTGTTCGTAAAGTCACCTGTTGATAAAACGGTGGCAGTGATTGTCAAAGTTTCACTGGCTCCATTGGCCAATGTGCCTACAGTCCAAAGGCCTGTGCCAGATGCATAGGTTCCGACACTTGGAGTGGCGGTGCCCAATGTAAAGCCTGATGGCAGGAGGTCGGTTACGGTCACACCAGAAGCAGCAGTGGTGCTTGGACCGTTGTTAGTCAGCGTTACTGTGAAAGTGACAATATCTCCTGCATTTGGATTGGTGTTGCTGACAATTTTAGTAATGGCCAGGTCAGAACGAGCAGGAACAACTGTGGCTGAAGCCGTATCGTCTGTGCTATCAGGGTCTTTTTGATCCAGCGTAGTGACGGTAGCCTTATTGCCATAATCTCCGGAAGACAGCACAGTTGCGGTCACTGTTAAGGTAGCAGAAGCCGCATTGTTCAAGGTGCCGATGGTCCAGATTCCGGTAGTACTGCTGTAAGTACCTGTTGATGGTGTGGCACTCACGAAGGTATATCCTGAAGGTAATTTATCCGTGATGGTCAGGTTGGTGGCGTTGTCACTTCCACTATTCAAGGCAGTAATAGTGAAGATGACCGTTTCTCCAACATTGGCCGCAGGCTTGTCCACTACTTTAGTGATGTTGATGTCAGAAGTCTGTAAGGCTATGGTAGCACTTGCGGAGTTGTCAGTGGCATCCGTGTCAAATTGATCAACCGAAGTTACGGTAGCCGAATTGAGGAAGATACCTGTAGACTGCACTGTTGCCACGATAGTCAATACACCAGAAGAACTGTTGGCCAGGCTGCTGATTGCCCAAATGCCCGTTGAAGCAGTATAGGTTCCGGTGCTAGGTGTGGCAGATACCAAGACATATCCATCAGGCAATTGATCGGTAATTTCTATGTTGGTTGCGGCATTGGGTCCTTGATTCAAAGCCGTGATGGTAAAGATCACATTGCTGCCCGGAATAGGAGTGGCATTGTCAACAACCTTCGTAATGTTAAGGTCAGCAAACTGAGCAGCAACATTAACTGTAGACGTATTGTTTCCTGCGTCCGGATCACTTTGATCAGAAGCTGAAATAGTAGCAGTATTGTCGTAAGTACCAGTGGACAGCACCTGTGTCACAATTTCCAAAGTAGCGGTTGAACCATTGGCAATGGAGCCTATTGTCCAAAGTCCATTGGTGTTGTTGAAGCTTCCGAAAGCTGTATTGGAAGAGACGAAATTATAACCGTTTGGAATCGCATCAGTCACGGCTACACCGGTGGCCGCATCAGGCCCTGCATTGCTCACGGAAATGGTGAAAGTGACATTGTCACTTACTTCTGGTGTGGCATCATCTACTGCTTTAGTGATAGACAAATCAGAAGATTGAGCAACAATGCTTGCGGAGGCTGTATTATCTCCTGAATTAGGGTCGAATACATCATTCGCTGTCACGGTAGCCGTATTGGTGAAGTTTCCAGCGGCCAGCACTGTGGCAGTTACCGTCAGCGTGGCTTGTGCATTTTGTGCAAGCGTTCCAACACTCCAAATGCCTGTTGTTTCATTATAAGTACCCAGACTAGGAGTGGCAGTTCCGAAAGTATATCCTGAAGGCAGTTGATCCGTTACCGCGATGCCCGTAGCATCAGTGACATCCGGTCCGTTGTTCTTCAATGTCACTGTAAACGTAATCACATCACCCACATTTGGACTTGTTGAACTTACGGTTTTCATCAGGTTCAAATCAGCTCTGGGTGCGGTTACTGTTGCCGAAGCGGAATCATTGGTGCTATTAGGATCGAGTTGATCAACACTATTTACTGAAGCAGTGTTTTCAAAATCACCATTGGCAAGCACTGTTGCTGTTACTTCCAGCGTGGCGGTCTCGCTGTTCGCCAGGGTTCCAATGGCCCATATTCCGGTTGTGTTTGTAAAAGTGCCTTGGGTAGAGGTGGCAGACACAAAGGTATATCCTGATGGCAGTTGATCTAAAATTTCCAGGTTGGTTGCTGCATCTGGTCCATCATTGGTTGCTGTAACAGTGAAAACAACATTTTCTCCAACATTGGCTGCATTGTCATTTACAGTCTTAGCAATGTTGATGTCGCTTGATTGCAGGGTTACGCTGCGGCTCGCAGAATTATCAGCAGCATCGGTGTCAAATTGATCGCTCGAAGTGACACTGGCTGTATTGGTGAAATCTCCGGAAGCAAGCACCGTAGCTCTTATGGAAAGTACAGCGGAAGCTGAATTTCCAAGGGTTCCAATGGTCCAAAGCCCAGTTCCATTGACAAATGTTCCTTGAGAAGCATTGCCAGATACGAAGGTGTATCCACTTGGCAATTGATCAGTAATGCTCACATTGGTGGCAGCATCTGGTCCATCATTTTTCACTGTGATGGTAAAGATTACATCGCTGCCGGGCGTAGGGGTAGCATTGTCCACCACCTTGGTTAGGTTCAAGTCAGCGAATTGGGTATCCACTGTAGTGGTTGCCGAGTTATTACCAGCAACAGGATCGCTTTGATCTGAAGTGGTGATGGACACGGTATTGTTATAGGTGCCTGTCGAAAGTACGGTGGCCACAATTTCTAAAGTAGCGGTTTGACTAGCCGCCACAGAACCGATGTTCCAAATCCCACTGGTGCTGTTATAAGTGCCAAACCCTGTATTTGCAGAAACAAATGTGTATCCGGAAGGTAATTGATCAGTTGCCGTAACTCCGGTTGCCGGATCGGTTCCGTTGTTGGTTAATCGTATCGTGAAGGTCACATTATCACCCACATTTGGCGTGTCATCACTGATGGATTTTGTGATTGCCAAATCAGATGATTGTGCTACGATGCTAGCCGAGGCCGTATTATCTCCTGTGTTGGGATCGAAGATATCTGAAGCAGTAATCTGAGCCGTGTTCGTAAAGTCTCCCGCAGCCAGTACTGTTGCATTCATCGTCAAAGTAGCGGAAGCACCATTTGCCAGACTACTGACCGCCCATATTCCTGAAGTCGTATTGTAAGTACCTACGCTAGGTGTGATTGTTCCGGCAGTGTATCCCGATGGAAGCCTGTCCGTGACCTCTATTCCGGTAGCCGCAGCTGCATCCGGGCCATTATTAGTCAATGTTACCGTGAATGTCACCACATCACCTACATTGGGACTTGAGGCACTCACTGTTTTTGCAAGACTTAAATCTGCTCTTGGCGGAACGACAGATGCAGTAGAACTGTCATCGGTATTATCAGGATCTTGTTGATCCAGGGTGCTCACAGTGGCAGTGTTGTCATAATCTCCAGTAGAAAGCACGGTTGCAATAACTGAGAGCGTAGCAGAGGCAGCGTTGTTCAATTGTCCGACCGTCCATATGCCGGTTTGTGAAACATAAGTGCCTTGCGAAGGACTTGCCGAAACAAAGGTGTAGCCAGAAGGCAGTTGGTCAAGGATTGAAATGCCAGTAGCACGATCAGGACCACTATTCGTGGCAGTAACCGTGAAAGTCACATTTTCACCAACATTCGCTGAAGGGTTGTCTACAATTTTGACCAGGTTGATATCTGAGCTTTGTAGTACCACGGCAGCACTTGCGGTATCATCAGTATTGTCTCCGTCAAATTGATCGGAATCAGTCACAGTAGCCGTATTCGTGTAGCTACCTGTTGCTAAAACAGTTGCTCTTACCGTTAAGGTGGCCGTAGCTGTGCTTGGTAAGCTTGCGATGTCCCAAACTCCTGAAACTTGATTATAAGTTCCCTGGGAAGTAACCGCGCTTACAATACTGTAACCATTCGGCAGTTGATCTGTCACCTGAACTCCGGTGGCAGTGCTTGGTCCCTGATTCAATAGGTTGACTGTAAAAATGACATCGTCTCCGGCAATAGGAGTTGGGTTGTCGACAGCTTTGGTTAAGTTTAAATCAGAGCCTGAAGGTACGGGAGTGACTGTGCTGGAATTATCGGTGTTGTCAGGGTCTGCCTGATCTACCCCATTAATAGTGGCGGTGTTGGCATAGGTACCGGTGGCCAATATCGTAGCTACTACCTCCAGCGTTGCGGTTCCAGCGTTGTTCAAGGTGCCAATGGTCCAAACACCGGTTCCTGGCACATAGGTGCCTCTGGAGGCATTTTGACTAACGAATGTGTATCCGCTTGGCAGTAAATCCAGGATGCTCAGTGCATCCGCATCATCCGGGCCTGCATTTGACACAGTGATGGTGAACGTGACATTATCGCCAACATTAGGCGCCAAATTACTTACGGATTTCGCCACAGAGATATCGGAGCTTTCAATGGCAGTGGCGGCTGTGGCTGTGTTGTTGCCGTTATCGGTATCAAACTCATTGGCTGCGGTAATACTCGCGCTGTTCAGGAGTGTGCCAGCAGCGTTTAATGTGCCTACTAAATCCAGGGAAGTGGAGGTTCCATTAGCCAGACTGCCGACTGTCCAAACTCCGGTTGTGCTAAGGTAGGTTCCTTGTACAGGAGTTGCACTTACGAAGGTATATCCAGTTGGTAATTGATCGGTTACCTGAATTCCTGAGGCCGCATCCGGACCATTGTTAGTAACAGTTATCGTAAAGGTCACTTGATCGCCTACATTGGCACCGGCTTGATTCACAGTTTTGGCAATGGTCAAATCGGCATTGGCGGGAGTCACCGTAACTGATGAGCTGTCATCAGTCGGATCAGGGTCTAATTGATCCACAGACTGAACACTCGCAGTATTTTCATAAGTACCAGTCGACAATACGGTAGCAACAACGCTTAAGGTGGCGTTCGCTGCATTGTTAATTGTTCCCACAGCCCAAAGCCCGGTTCCTGAAGTGTAGGTACCTTGACTTTCCGTGGCACTAACGAATGTGAAACCAGAAGGCAAGAGGTCCAGCACATTGACATTGGTAGCGGCATCGGGTCCGGCATTGCTGGCTGTGATGGTAAACGTTACATTTTCACCCACATTGGCGGCAAGATTACTGGCCACCTTTGTTACGCTTACATCAGCGGTCTGTACCGTTACTGAAGCTGAGGCTGAATCGTTGGTGTTGTCGGTGTCGAACGTATCATTATTGGTTACTGTAGCCGTGTTTTGGTACGTGCCTGTTGTATTAACAGTAGCCTGAATAATGAGGGTTTGTGTAGCGCCTGCAGTAATACTTCCAACGGTCCAAAGCCCCGTGGTAGCACTATAGGTCCCTGCAGTTCTCGTATCGCTTACAAATGTGTATCCGGTAGGAAGCAAGTCGCTTATTTCTACGCCTTGCGCTGTGGCCGTTCCGTTATTGACAGCTGAGATTGTGAATACCACAGTTGCGCCAGGTGTTGGTGTTGTATTGTCCACTACCTTGGAAATTGCCACATCTGAAAGCAAAGGGGCTGCACTTGTACTTGCCTGGTCATTGGCAGCATTGGTATCGGTTTGATTTAAGCCAATAACTGAGGCCGTATTGGTGAAGTTACCGGTTGCCTTGATAGTTGCTCTGATAGTCAAGGTAGCGGTTTCCCCACTTGCCAATGCCCCTATATTCCAAAGTCCTGTTGTATTTGTGTACTCCCCGTGTGTTCTGGTTCTGCTCACGAAATCGTACCCTGAAGGTAGTTCATCGGTCACAATCACGCCCGTGGCCACATCTGGTCCGGCATTCGTGGCGGTGACTGTGAAGACCACCACGTCTCCCACGTCTTGAGTAGACAAATCCACTGATTTGGCTAGTTGTATATCAACGGCTTCTGTGCTGATATTCACCGTGGCTGTGTTGTTGCCCAAATCGGGGTCTACGTTATCGGTAGATGAGATGGTGGCTACATTGGTAAAGTCTCCTGCTGAATTGGCAGTGGCGGTGATTACCAGGGTAACAGTTGTTCCGTTGGCAATATTACCAATACTCCATTCGCCCGTTGCACTGCTAAAGGTTCCTAGTGTAGGGGCGGCACTTACAAATACAAAGCCTGAAGGTATTTGATCAGTCAAAGCCACTCCGGTAGCCAGATCGGGTCCATTATTGGTTACCGTTATGGTAAAGTCAACGGATTGTCCTGCATTGGCATTTAAGGGGTTCACTGCTTTGATGACAGCCAGATCAGAAGTCAAAGGAACGACATCAATAATGATTGAATCATTCCCTATTGAAAAAAGCACACCGTCAGAAATGGTGAATTTGAAGTCTGTAAATGTATCCCCTGAAAGCCCGGACGGTGGCACATAGGTGAAATTGCCCAAGGTAATGTCATTCAGGCTGATTACCTGATCTTTTGCAATAGGGGAGCCATTGAGTTGTAATTGGCCACGTATTGGAAGCTCTGTGATTTTGACATCTGTTGCTGCAGCTCCTTCCGGATCAGAATAATTCGTTAGAAAATCTGAAGACATGAAAACATAAGCCTGATCTTGTTTGGCCTGAACCGTGGCGCCATCCACTACAGGAGGTTCATTTACATTACCAATATTTACAGTGACGTTCGCAGTATCCGTCAGTCCGCCTTGATCTGTGACCGTTACAGTGAGGTTGTACACCATTAATGTTTCAAAATCTACTTGTGAGCCGTCTGCCAACGTGATTTCTCCGGAAGTTGGATTGATGGCGAAAATGTTCGTGTTATTTCCCCCAGTGATTTCGTACGTCAGAGCATCACCAGTATCTGGGTCAGTCGCAACCAGATTGTGAACGGTAGTGCCGTCAACAGCATCTTCTAATAAACTTACCGTGGCATCCGTGGCTACGGGAGGATCATTAACAGGATTAATGATAATGTCTACATCGGCATTCTCGGTGAACTCACCATCGTTTACAGAATAGCCAAAGTCTCCGGGATCGCTGGTGCCATCATAGTCTTCGGGCGCATCGTAGAGTAGGGTTGTCAATTGAAGACTGGTCAAAGTCATTCCGAGTGTCACTGGTGTACCATCTGCCAGTGTTACAGCACCCAACGATGGAAGGGAAGTGACTATGATTGTGAAGGTATTACCTGAATCGGGATCGGTTGGAGTGGCGATTCCCAGGGGTGTGTCCTGAACATTCTCATTGACTGTGATCGTATTGCTCGCAACAATAGGAGGCGTATTGTCAATATTAAGAATGAAGGTTCCAGGTGTCAAGTCTTCGGCACCATCATCATCCACTGCCGAATATGTAAAGGTGGCTGGGCCATTGTAGGTACCAGAAGGATCAAAACGTAGACCCAATGCTTCTACTGGCGTGATTGATTGCCCCTGTATAATTACGGTGCCATTGGCTAGTGTCAACACACCATGACTTGCATTGGGAACTGTTCTAATAATGATTGAAACCACGGTGCCATCACTGTCTGAAGTACTTAGGTTGTCAATATCCGTTGCACCAGCTGTGCTTAAAATGCTGTTTGAGTTTGTGATGTCACCTGAATCTGGTGGAGAGTTCAACGTATTAATGGTGAAAGTAGCTGGTGTGGCATCTTCGGCACCATCATCATCTTTGGCAGCATAGGTAAATGAAGTAGTACCTACAAAGCCAGAAGTTGGGTCAAATGTCAGTCCGGCAGCTTCGGCCGTGGTTAGTTCCTGTCCAAGCGAAACAACCGAGCCGTCTAATAATTTTAAAACACCTTCTGATGCAGGGGGTAAAGTTTTAATCAAAAATCCCACTACTGTTCCATCTACATCGGCACCAACTAAATCGTCAAGTGCGGTAGCCCCTGCGTTGCTTAAAATACCCGCAGTATTGGTCACATCAGTAGTAGTCGGAGGGGTGTTGCTTACCGGAATGGTGAAGGTAGCCGGAGTCGCATCTTCTACGCCCTGATCGTCTCTCGCAGCATAGGTGAAGGTGGCATTGCCTGTGAAAGTGACTGCAGGATCAAATTTCAACCCTGCGGCCTCAGCAGTGGTCAATACCTGACCTACAGTGATCGGTGTGCCATCAGATAAGGTGAGCACTCCTGTACTGGCCAAAGGCAATGTTTTGATCACAAAATTCGTCACTGATCCTTCAGCATCTGCTCCCGTGAGGTCATCAATGTCTACTCCAGCGTCATTGCTAACAATAAGCCCTGAGTTGGTGATATCACCCGTAGTAGGAGGGGTGTTGCAGGCGGAAAATAGTGCTGCATTTTGGAAATCAAAAACTCCCAAAGTACTTGTAGGTGTGGTATAACCGGCTGTGCTTGTTACAACTCCCGTTGCCGAGTTTACAGTTGCCGCCCCGGTGCCTAAGGTTCCATCTTTATCCGTATCAGAAAGTCCGGCTTCAAGTGTATCAAAACAGCCATCATTGTCCGAATCGAGCTCATTGGAGTCCAGGTTACCGTCTCCATCGGTGTCTTTAACCGTGTAATTCAGAACGCCATTATCAGCAACTGTTTCAAGTGCGTTGAAAAGACCATTAGTTCCTGAACCGGTATCAGCACCGTCTATAATTCCATCATTATTGGCATCAGCTTGAAGATGACCCGCTTCTACTAAATCGTAGATTCCATCATTGTCACTGTCCAGGTCGAGGCTGTTTGGTATACCATCGCCATCAGTATCTGTATTGCATCCCGGACCTGAAATGACCGTGGTGACCACATTATCAATAAAGTTGCCAACCGAACTACTTCCACCGGATGAGCTCACAGAAGAAAACACTATGAAGGTTGTCGTTTGGCCATCCGGCACTGTATAAGTGCCAGCGTATGAACCCCAGGCCGTATTCCCATCAGTCATGGTTTGTACCGTGGTGGCTGTTGCCACAGAGCTGCCTATTTTTACCTCGGCCACGTCAGTTCCGTTTCTTCCTCTATGATCTACGGACCAGTTGATTACGCTTCCCGCTGCAACGTTAATTTCCTGAAACATGTCTGCTACCTGGTTGGCGTTCAATTCAATAAAGAAATCACCAACTGAGGCTGGCACGCCATTAAACCCTGTTCTCCAAATTTCGATTTTACCATCAGTGGCAGTTGTTCCCCAACCCTGTACTTCATTTTGTGCAATAACTTTAAATGTGGTTGCTCCTCCGAAAAGGTTGTCGCCTGGTAGTTCAAAGCTGCCATTCAAGATTGGTGGACATTCTTCACTATCGGGGATACCATCATTGTCATCATCAAGGTCATTTTCATCGCTGATACCGTCCAAATCTGTATCAATTCCTATGTTCAAGACATAGGTGGCTGGTGTACTGTCAGTATCACCATCATTGTCTTTTGATGAGAATGAGAAAGAAGCAGGGCCGTTAAATCCTGACACGGGGTCAAACCTTAAACCATTGGCTTCCGCTACGGTCAGTTCCTGACCAACTGTTATTGGAGTTCCGTCAGATAATGTCAATACACCCTGATTGGTTGTAGGAAGTGTATTAATGATAAATGCTGTAACTGTTCCATCCGCATCAGTTCCGGTTAAATCGTCAATATCTACTCCGGCCTGCCCTGAAGCAATTGATGCCGTGTTAGTAATATCATTTGTATCGGGAGGAGTGTTAGAAATATTGATTGTAAATGTTGCGGGTGAAGCGTCCTCTCCTCCATCATCGTCCTTAGCAGCATAGGTAAAAGTGGCTGGGCCATTGTAGGTACCCGTTGGATCAAAGAGTAATCCTGCCGCTTCTGCCACTGTTAGTTCCTGTCCTGCTGTTATTGGTGTGCCATCAGATAAGGTTAAAATGCCATGTGCCGGATCTGGTAATGTTTTGATTACAAAGGCAACCACCGTTCCATCACTATCAGCTCCTGTGAAATCATCAATAGCGCTGCCGACTCCATCACTTCTTATTGCTGTGGCAGAAGTTATGTCATCAGTGGTTGGTAGATCATTTACATCATTTACATCAATTGTCATTGTATAATTGGTACTGATTTCTGTTCCTGCATCCCCTGAATTGTCCATCACTTTGAATTGGAAACTGGCATAGGAAGTGCCGTTTTCGTCAGCTACTGGTTGATAAGTGAAAAGCGTACGATCAGGAAAATTAGTTTCGTTTGTGATGTCTGAAGCGCTAACCGCTACACCATTATAGAACAGGGTTCCAACAGCAGGAAGGCTTGCAATGATTACCGCTGAAAAGCCATGACCATCATCGTCAGTAAATGCAAAATCTGTTGTGGCAAAGGCTAAGGTACCATCTTCGTCTACGTTAACCGTCTTATCAGCACTCTCAGGTGTTCTGACGATATTATTAAAGTTCAGTACCAGACAGGCACTAAAATCTGATGAGAACAGTCTTAATTGAGGAGAAGTGCTTGTTTCACCTGAGACTCCCATTCTGAATTCTACCTGAGAAACGTTTTCATGCTTGAGATGCACCATATTTCTGGCCTCCGTGTTGTTGACTCCGGCAAGCCCTGTGTTGTCGGTAGGTCGAAAAACGATGAATGGGTCCTCGAATGTTCTCGTTAACCTTGTATCACTTTCCAAAAAGATCTGACCTGTTTTTACTCCAACGAATTCCTTTCTTCCACTGCTTGAGGCATCAATATCTGCAAAGGTTGTTCTGAATTCAGTTTGTTGAACAGGAGTTGTTGTCCCAGAAATCACAAATGTGAATTTGAAATCTACAAACCCTGTTCCACTATTGACATTTGCATTGTCAACCCTGATGGTTGGCTGGAACGCACGAGCTTCTCCATTAGCCGTAGCATCAAGCTCTCCAATCACCGCGTTATTGATATCAACAATTTCAATCAAGGCATCTACCCCCGTGGTAGTTGTGGTGTATCGATAGATTGCTCCTTCTTGTAAGTCAGTTCCGGAGGAAAGACTTGAGGAGGTAAAGAATTGAGTAGGTATGGTAGAACAAACCGGAGTATTGTCGATGCCAATCGTGGTGGTAGAAACTCGGCTAGTGCTTGTGCCATCTGTGACCGTTACAGTCACTGTACGATCTGAGGTAGTCAGTGAACTTGCCGTGTTTTCATATACAATTTGATTCAACGCAGTGGCATAGTCTGATTTGGAAGCCGTTCCACTCAAGGTGATGACACCTGTTGAGGAATTATAGCTGCTTGCTGTGATTCCTGTGGGTAGTGTGCCAAATGCACGCAAAGTCTCGTCAGTACCGTCAGGCCGGGTTGTCAGGGTAATGGTGGCGCCAGTAATTTCAACGTCATTCAGATCATTTACGGTGGCATCAGTATCTGCTATCGGAATGGCAGTGCCTCCTAATGAGAAAGCGGTGATAAAGCCATTGTTGATATCAGTAGAGGAATTGTCTCCATCCAAGTCAACAAATGGAGGGCCACAAACAGGGCTGGTAAATGTCAGATCGCCATTAGCATCTAATGTGAAATCGCGGGAACCAGAAGTGAATGCGCCACCGCTGTAAGTAATGCTGAAGGAGGTTTTCGAAACAATGTTGATCTGTACAATTGCCGCCTCATCAGATGAGCCCTGAGTTTGTGTTCCGGAAAAGCTCAAAGTACTTCCGTTAAGTGTTGTGAGTACATTAGATGTTGAGGCGGTCGTAAAGCCAGCAATATCTGAGGTGTTCATGGTGAATGTCTCACCGGCTGCTCCACTCACTCCATCTAAATCACTGACGAGAAAAGCAAAACTCACGCTAATGGGAGTAGTGGTCCCTGTTTCGAAGAACTCATATAATAAAGTCACATCGGAAGCTGTGTTTAGTGAAAGACTGGCGTTGTCTCCACTGACACTAAGCCCGTGATTAGTTGCTGTATTACTTTGTGCCGTAGAAGTCACACGCATGTCGACAGTTGTCACCCCTTGCGTGCCGATGGATGAATAGGTAATTGTTTCGTTCAGACCAGAACCACTGGTACTGGAAATGGCTGCATAGGCGAATGAGCTATTTCCCCCAGCACCAACAGTTTCACAACCAGTTAGGTTGGCGGCAGAGAACAGACTCAATGTAGTGGTTGCGGTATTGCTGCTGTCATCTCCATCATTCACTACAACAGTGATTGATCTTGCTGTTAAATCCGGTGTGCCATCGGTATTGTCATAAACGATCTGATTCAATGCTGTTTGATAGCTGGCAAGTGTTCCGGAACCAGTTAGGGTGATTACCCCCGTTCCCGAATCATAGCTACTGGCTGTAATACCACCAGGTAAAGCTCCTAATATTCTAAGGGACTCATTGGCACCATCCAATATATTGGTTAGCGTGATCGTGGCACTCTCTATGTTGGTATCATCCGCATCCGTGATGGTGGCATCACTATCAGCAATAGGGCTTGGGAAACCTCCAATGGTGAAAGAGGCTGCAAAATCATTTCCTCCAGCGCTTCCATCCAAATCCAAGGCAGGTGCACTGTTCACTTTTGCCACTGAGATGGTGCTGGTTGCCGTTGCGCTATTGTCGTTTCCATCATTTACCAAAATGGTAATGAGTCTATTATCATCAGCCGGGTCTCCATTCGAATTGTTGTATTCGATTTGTTGAATAGCCGTTTGATAGGCTGCTAATGAGGTGGAACCAGTCAGGGTCAATACACCTGTGGTACTATTGTAGGCACTGGCGGTAATGCCAGCGGGTAATGCACCATTTACACTGAACGATTCGTCAGCTCCGTCCAGGATATTGGTTAGCGTAATGGTGACACTTTCAATGTTTGTGTCATCCGTATCTGTCACTGAAATATCTCCACCTGCAATGGCAACTGCTCCTGCACCTTCGGTAAATGCTCCCGAAAATCCTGTGCCTGCAGCAGCACCGTTGAGATCAATGACTGGAACAGAATTGATTCCTGTTACTGAGATTGTGGAAGTGGCCGTATTGCTATTTTCTGTTCCATCATTGACTACCACTGTAATAGTTCTAGCGGTTTCATCCGGGGCCACATCTGTGTTGGCGTATTGGATTTGCTCAAGAGCCGTTTGATAATCAGCTAGAGAAGCTGAACCAGTCAAAGTCAGTACGCCAGTAGTACTGTTATAAACACCGGCAGTGATGCCTGCAGGTAAGGCACCGTTTACTGTAAGGCTTTCCAAAGCACCGTCAGGACGATTGGTCAAGGTGATCGTTGCACTCGCCATGTTGGCATCTTCCACGTCAGTTACGGAAACATCCGTATCAGTGATGTTAACCGGCCCACCATTTTCAGTAAAGCTTGTGGTAAAACCGGTGCCAGCTCCGCTTGCATCCAAATCCAGAACGGGAGGGGTATTACAAGAAATGCTTGTGGCATTTGTATTATTAATAATAATAGTCTGTTCGTACTCCAATGTGGAGGAGCCAAGGTTCAATGCAGCGAGGCCAGAAGGAGTCACAGTCTGCTCCACTACCGTTCTTGATCCCCCACTTGAGAGGAATGAAACACTGACGATGTAAGAGGCGCTCGGCCCATTTGGTAAACCAAAATGGAGAATAGGACTGTCTTGCTTACCGAGACCAGTTCCTCCATTTACCTCCTGAATAGGGGAGAGGATGGTGCCAGCGCAATCTTTTAGTACAACGGTTGCACCCAAAGCACTTCGGGTATTTCCACTTCCTAAATCTAATTGAGGAATTACATTTAAATAGTTATCGGCAAAACCACTGGTAGCTACTTCGCTGCCACTTCCGATAAGATCATTCTGCCAAAGCTGATTGCGATCATTGTCTATATTAACGTATACATCCAAATCACCATCATTGTCATAATCCACGAAGGCCACTGCCTGGGTATCGTCACCGACTTGAAGCCCGTTGTTATTGGTTGGCTGATTGAAAAGGAATGCTCCGCTGGCAGTATTGTTCAGCATGAGGTAGCCATCTCCACTGGCATCCCCAAAGAAAACATCAATATCGCCATCATTGTCAATGTCACCAGTAGCAATACCGTCAATGCCTGAATCACTCAGAGCACTGCTGTTCGATCGAACAAAAGGATTACTCACAGCGGCAAAAACGCCCGAAGAAGTCTGTTGATAGAGCGTGGGTGTGTTACTGGTAGAGCCTGGTCCCCAGATGAAATCAAAGTCTCCATCACCATCAAAATCGGCTACAGCTATCGCTCCCTTATTGCCATTATCGGCATCTTCATTGAAAGAGGTGTTGAAGGTGAATGTGCCATCCCCATCATTGAGAAACAGGTCGTAATTGTTGTTGTCAGCATTTGAGGAAGTAGAGGTGCCTTCTTTCCTGGCAATGATGTCCATGAAGCCGTCATTATTGATATCGACCACGGTCATATAATCACCAGTAGAGGAACCATTCTGAGGGAGTCCGATTCCCCCGGCTCCCGTTCCTGAAGCCCCTACATTGTTTTGTGTTACCTGATCGAACCTATTGCCAGATACAGAAGCCCCATCATTTTTCATGATATCGATACCGGAGTCGTGATTTTCGATAATGAGGTCTAAAAAGCCATCGTTATCATAATCCATCCAACCTAGACCTTCCACATTGAGCCCATTTGTCAATGAGGTAATCGTCTGAATTACCGAGAAGCTACTTCCGGAATTGTTTTGGAAAATAGTGATTCGATCACTGGCATTGACGGCAAAATCCGGAAAACCATCATTATTGAAATCTCCCCAGATGGCACTGCGTTCAGTTCGTGTATCCTTCAGATTAGGAGCCACACTGCTGGTCACGTCTATAAATACCCCATTGTCGTTTCTGAACAGGTAGGATCTCCTATTAGAGTTGGTCTCATCTGAATTGAGCAGTAAATCCAAATCACCATCGAGGTCATAATCAACAAAGGCAAAGCCGCCCGCTTTATCCCGTCTTATATCAGAGGCATCCTGACCATTGCCAGCCACATTGGTGAAGTTCTGACCCAAAGACAGGTTGGTAAAATAAAGAATACCAGCCACTGCCAATAGCAGAGGCTTAGCACTTAGGGTAATGCTCATTTAGTTAGGTTGTTGTTCAAGTTCTAAAGCTGAATGAATCTTGGAAGGCACAATCACACCACTGCGTTATGAAAACGAGATTCAATCAAACAAAAATTAAAACATGTACAGATAAAACGTGTTGAAATTAGCCTGCCCTAAGGAGGCGTAATTTTCAAAACAGTATTGGTAACACTTAAAAAGTGTTAGTTCGAGGTGTCAGGCAAAGTTAAAGAAAAGGATTAACATAAAATAATCCTATTCAAATTGCAGAAAACAGGCTTTATTATGTCACTTCTAATACCTAAAGATGGCACCGGCTAAAAGAAGAGGATAGTTGTTAAAATTTTATAATATTGCAGCCACAGCGGAGCCCTGTTGAATGGAGTGTTAGCTCAGTTGGTTTAGAGCACCGCCTTGACAGGGCGGGGGTCGTTGGTTCGAATCCAATACACTCCACTTTCCAAAACCACCCAGAGGGTGGTTTTTTGGTTAAGATTTTATTGGATGAGAACCAACTGGTTCGAAACCGAGTCCGCCTAAAGCGGAGGAGGTTCACGAAGGGAAGTGCGGCATGCTTGCGGGTATGAGTAATCCAATACACTCCACATCTAAAAGGTTGTTTCTCAATATCTTAAGAGATCAGCTTTTTTTTTATGCTTTTCGGTGTACTATTCCGGTGTACCATTATCCTTTCTTTTTCTTCCTGATAACAGCCTCTAACCCTATTGGATGAAAATCATACTTTTTGCTAAAAATATCCCTTTGGGAGAAACTAAGTGGGTATTAAGATTGCGGTGGTAAAGAGAGTCAAAGAGGTCGTGTTATTTAGATGAAGCGCTCGTTACCTCTGACCAAAGGAAATCGGAAATGATGCAAACTGATCAGGTTTGAGGCAGCATCGTCTGCTCAGATAGGAACAAATACAATTAAATATTGTAATATAATTAAGATAAATATTTTGATATCAAGAGTTGAAACTATTTATAATTATATATATAATTTATAGAGTATTAAAAATATTCAAAACGTCTTGCGCAAGACCTTTGAATTCGTTAACATTATCATAACGTCTTCCCCATCTTCTATGGATGATTTTTTTGGAAACTCTAACCAGTCGGACACTCAGGCTCAACTGCCTTCGATTGAGTTACCCAGTGGGGGAGGGTCGATCAATGGTATTGGCGAGAAGTTCCAAACGAATGCGGTAACCGGTACCTCTTCCATGAGTATTCCTATAGCCATAAGTTCGGGCAGATCTGCACTCACCCCCGGTTTGTCTGTAAGCTACAATAGCGGTTCAGGCAATAGTCTTTTTGGTTATGGTTGGTCCCTTTCGGTTCCATCAATAAAGCGCAAAACAGCTAGGGGCCTACCGCAATATAAAGACTCAGAGGAGAGCGATGTGTTTTTGCTCTCAGAGGCTGAAGATCTAGTGCCTGTATTACTGGAAGATGGAGGCTCCTGGATTAGAGATGAACGAGAAGAAGATGGTTATTTCATTACCAGATATCGACCAAGGATTGAGGGACTATATGCCCGGATAGAAAATTGGAAAGATCAAGAGTCGGGCGCTGTACATTGGCAGACGGTTAGTAGAGAAGGAGTGACCAGTCTATTTGGAGAAAGTTCAGCGGCAAAGGTCTTCGATCCTGCTCAAGAAGACCACATATTTGAGTGGCTCCTTGAAAAGCGCTACGATGCTCATGGGAACAGCATCAGTTATAGTTATGAGCAGGAAAACCTTGAGGGCATTGATTCAAGTCTTGTCCATGAACAATCCCGGCTGGGGAATGACTATGCCTTAGGCAATAAGTATATTTCCAGAATTCAATATGGCAATAAACTGGCTGGTGATGATAGTGACTATCACTTCACCATAGCCTTTGACTATGGGCAATATGATGATGAAGCGCCCAGCCTCTCAGATGCCAATCCCTGGCGTGTAAGGCAAGACCCTTTTAGCACATATCGTAGTGGGTTTGAACTTAGGACTTATAGACTATGTGATCGCGTGTTGGTTTTTCACGACTTTGATGAGCTAGGCGAAGAACCTGTGTTAGTGAAGAGCACGGACTTTTTTTATAATGAAAGTACCTTAGGTACTTTCTTAGCAGAAGCCATCCAGCTTGGTTATAAACAAGCTGAATTAGGCGGTTATAGCAGCAAAGCCTTTCCACCTCTGGCATTTACTTATACTGAAGCCCCCCCGGATGATGAAGTCCATATTATATCAAGTGCTGAATTGCCCAAAAACCCAAATCAATACCAGTGGGTAGATATGGAAGGCGAGGGGCTTCCCGGATTGCTCACCACACAGGAAGATGGCTGGTACTATAGACCTAATCGAGGTGATGGCACCTTTGATGGAGCCAGGCTTTTGTCTCAACAACCGAGCCCGGCAAGAGCAGGCCTGGCCAGTCCCAGGATTGTAGATATAGATGGTGATGGCCGCAAGGAGTTATTACTTCAAGGTCGTGCAGATGGTATGGAAGGTTACTTTGATTACAATCAGGGACAGTGGGAGACATTTAAGATTTTAGAGAACCAGCCAAACATCAATTGGCAGGACCCGAATATGAAGCTCATTGATTTGAATGGAGATGGATATGCGGATATTCTAATCACTGAGGACGATGTATTGCGTTGGTTTCCATCTAAGGCCAAATCGGGTTACGATGCAGGTGAATACGTACCGAAAGGTCATGATGAAGAACAAGGACCAACATTAGTTTTTTCTGATGGCGACTCTTCCATATACCTGGCCGACATGAGCGGTGATGGTTTGACAGATCTCGTTCGTATAAAGAATGGTGAGGTTTGCTACTGGCCCAATAAGGGATACGCGCGCTTCGGTTCGAAGATTGTGATGTCTGGAAGTCCTGTTTTTGATTACCTGGAGCTATTTGATCAAAAACAAATTCGACTTGGCGATATCAATGGATCTGGAATGACGGATATTCTATATCTCGGAGGAGGAAATGTGTCTTACTGGCTCAACGAGTCTGGCAATGGCTGGGGTGAGTCTCTGGCTATAGCCTCTTTTCCCGATGTGGACGACCTTTCCTCAGTGGGCTTGGTAGACCTGCTTGGTCTGGGAACAGCCTGTTTAGTTTGGAACTCCCCCTTGTCAAAGGATGAGCCTAATGAATGGCAGTATATTGATCTTTCCGGAGGTCAAAAACCATACTTGTTATCCACGATTGATAATAATATGGGTAAAAGGACCACAATAAGCTATGGGGCTTCAACACAATATTATCTGGATGATTTAAGAGCTGGTACCCCCTGGATTACACCTTTGCATTTTCCGGTTCAAGTGGTAGCCAGCATCACAGTTGAAGATCTAATTTCCGGTTCCCGACTTACAACGAGCTATAAATATCATCATGGTTATTATGACGGTATTGAGCGTGAATTCAGAGGCTTTGGCATGGTGGAACAAACCGATGCCGAAAGCTTCGAGACCTACAATACAGGCGATGAACTGGATATGGCTCCAGTGTATACCAAAAGTTGGTTCCACACTGGGGCTTATGTGGATCAGGGCGTGATTTCAAGACAATACGAGGCAGAATATTTTGACGGAGATGCCATGGCAGCTCCTCTTGCCGACAGTGTAATCGAAGGAGCAGATATGATGTCCTTTGAGGCAACACGAGAGGCCTACCGATCCCTGAAAGGAAGGCCTCTTCGTGTAGAGACGTATGCGCTGGATGGTAGCGAACGGCAAAACATGCCCTATAATGTGGCTGAGACCAATTATGCGGTTACACAAATTCAACCACATGAAGGATTACCACATGCTGTCTTCCATGCCGTAGGCAGGGAATCACTTACCCATCATTATGAGCGCGAACTGTCAGACCCAAGAATACAGCACACCTTTAACCTGGAGATCGATGAATATGGGCATATTCTAAAAACTGTGAACATCGCCTATCCACGAAGGAGTTCGGTAAGCAGTGCCTATGACGAACAGACTGAGCTAAAAGCCGTGGCCCAGCTCAACGAGCTTATCAATAACACTGAAGATTTTTACCTGCTGGGCGTGCCATTGCAACAAAGGAGCTTTGAGGTCAATGGGTTCAGTCTTGAGACTGATGCTTATTTCAGTTGGGATAACATTTCCAGTCAATTGGAAGGTTTATTTGAAGATGCTGCCATATTATCACATAACACTGACTTTACCACTGGGGTGCAGTCCAGGCTTTTGAGCTGGACAAAAAACTACTACTGGCTTGATGAGAGCACCGAAGCTCAATGGGGTGAGGTGTCGGCTCTGGTGCTGGGTCACCATACGGAGCAGGTGGTTATGTCAACCAACTATCCGGCCGAGGTCTTTGGTGATATGGTAGATGGAAACATGCTGAACGAGGCTAGTTATATAGAAAGTGATGGCTATTGGTGGATACCGAGTAGCATCATGCACTATCATGGAGCTACGGCATTTTATAGACCCTACAGGATTGAAGACCCCTTTGGCAACCTTGCAGAAATAGGTTATGACGCTTATAATTTAGCCATTATTCAAAGTTCCGATGCACTGGGTAATACGAGTAGTGCTGCCATAAATTATCGCACATTGGCTCCATGGCAATTGGTCGATATGAACAACAACACTTCCGAGACTATCAGTGATGCCTTGGGTATGGTCATTGCCACCTCAAGCTATGGCAGTGTTGATGGAACTCTCAAAGGTGATAGCAGCATTGGCGGTTATGAAATACAGAGCAGCCCAAACATGGAGAATGTGGTAGCCAATCCATCGGATTACCTACAAGAAGCGACTAGTTTTTTCTATTACAATTTGGAAGCCTGGTCTGATGATCAACAACCTCCCCATTTTGTCAGTCTTTGGCGTGAGACCCATGTTAGTGATTTAGCCGAAGGTGAAGATACTGCCATACAGATTCAGCTGGGTTATTCTGATGGCTTTGGAAGATCATTGCAACGCAAGGTAAAAGTAGATGATGGGCCATTGACAGAAACAGATACTACTGACGGTGAACGTTGGCTTGTCTCAGGTCGAACAGTGTATAACAATAAGGAAAAACCGGTCAAGCAGTATGAGCCTTTCTATAGTGGCACCCACGCCTATCAATCGGAAGAAGAAGTAGGCCCCATAGGTGTTACCCCTATTATCTATTATGATCCACTTGGCAGGGTAATAAGGACGGATACTCCAAAGGGTTTTCACAGCAAAGTGGAATTTACCTCATGGGAAACGCACAGCTACGATGAAAATGATACTGTAAGCGACAGCAATTACTATGCTACTCATGTGGCAAATGGCGATGAAGAGTCTGAGGCACTAATCAATGCTATAGCGCATTACAATACCCCTACAAGCACAGTAATGGATGTGCTAGGCCGCACTTTTCTGAGTATACAACGGAAAGAAGAAGGAGGTGAGGAACACATCACTTATACAGAATATGATATTAGTGGTAATGCTCTCTCCATAACAGACCCGAGGCAGTATGCCGCTAATGCAAGTAGAACGGAGGAAGAACAGGTTAAGAACTTTATCCATCAATATGACTTACTGGGTAATGCTTTGAATACACAGAGTGCAGATGCCGGGGAAAGTTTTGTGTTAAATAATGTCTTGGGCAATGCAGTTCATCTCTGGAATGCGCGTGGGTATTATAGCCAAACCATCTATGATGCACTTCACCGCCCAAAAAGTATATATGTATCAGGCAATGAACTTGATCAGGTTGTGCAGCAAATGGAATACGGAGAAGGGGAAACTGATTCGTCTGAAAAGAATCTCAACGGGCAAATGGTGAGGCACTATGATCAGGCAGGTTTGCTGGAAAACGAACTGTTCGACTTTAAAGGAGCGGTTTTATCGACAAGCCGCACGCTTCGATCAAAATACAAAACGGAAGTGGACTGGGATGATCCATCAACCGTTGATATGGAAGCCGAAAGGTTTACCACAACAATGGTATACGATGCGATGGGCCGTGTGGTCGAGCAGATCAAACCTGATGGTAGTATTACCACACCAGAATACCATCAAATGGGCCTATTAAAAAGTGTGAGTGTACAGCTTCAGAATGAATCGATGAGTACTGCATTCATTGAAAACATTACTTACGATGCCAAGGGTCAGCGAAACGGTATTACCTATGGCAATGGAGTTCAAACCAGCTATGCCTATGAAGCAGAAACCTTCAGGTTGACTGATTTGCTGACTACTCGTCAAGAGGAAAGTGGTAGCATCACTACTCTGCAGGATATTCATTATGTCTATGATCCGGTTGGCAATATTGTCAAGATCACAGACGCTTCACATCAGACTATTTTCACCGCCAATCAAGAAGTTGAAGCCGCCAATGACTTTGTTTATGATGCACTTTATCAACTCACTCAGGCAACGGGTAGGCAGCATCTCGGATTAAGCAAAACAGACTATCAAAGCAGTTGGGAAGATTACAAGGGCAGTCATCATGCGAGTATCAATGATAGCCAACAACTAAGGGGTTATATTAGAAATTATAGCTACGACAACGCAGGCAACCTCACTCAAATTCAACATGTTGGAGAGAATGCCTTCACACGTCAGATGACCGTTGCGGAAACCAGCAACCGAGCCATTACTGATGAAATGGATACTTCGGTGGATGTGGATAGTTATTTTGATGCTGCCGGAAATATGATACAACTGGAGCATCTGGAAGCAATCGCCTGGAATTACAGGAATAATATCGCCAGTGTTACGATCATTGAAAGAGATACCGAGAATGATGCTGAATACTACGTTTATGACAGCTCTGGCCAACGTTTGAGGAAGGTAAAGGAAACCCATAACGCTAACGGAGATCTGTTATGGAAGGAGGAGAAACTTTATGTTGCAGGTTTAGAGCTCAAACGTAGATATCAGGGCAACTCTGAGACCATAAGGGATGAACGTTATTCCCATCATATCTCTGATAACGCAAGGAGGATTGCAATAGCATATTATTGGACTTTAAGCTCTGACTCTACGGTAACCATAAATACAAACAAGCTTCACTACCAATTGGACAACCATTTGGGTTCGGCCTCGCTTGAATTGGATATCAGTGGACAGATAATCTCTTACGAAGAGTATTTCCCTTTTGGAGGTACTGCATTTACCACTGGGGCTAATGAAAGTGAGGTTAAACTAAAGGAATATAGATATACAGGCAAAGAGAGGGACGATACAACAGGACTTTATTATTACGGTGCAAGGTACTATGCGACATGGATGGGAAGGTGGCTAAGTCCTGATCCTTCAGGGCCGGCAGACGGCTTGAACATTTACAAGTATGTAAGCAATAATCCGATCAATTTAGTAGACCCAAATGGTTTGCAGGAAGCACCTCCACCCATGTCTGAAGCACAGAAATCGGCATGGAATTATGCAGAAGCCCAGGGATATTCGGATGAGTCTGTTGACAATTTAATATCAGTGATTGAAAGTGAGAGAGCGGAATCAGGTAGAGATTTTTTAACGAGACAGACCGCTCTTGAATATGCGACCGTTCGCGGTTCGGCAGCCGTTCATCAATGGGAGCAGGGTAACTACTTAAGTGCGTTGGGACATGGAACAGCGGGTATTATTGAATCGTTTGGGTACACAGCTTTGGGTGATACTAATACTGGAACAGCGGGAAATGTTGCCTTTGAAGTTGCCACAGCTGGTGTTGGCCATAAGGTTGGTCAATTGATGGATAGTTCCAGAACGGGTCAGGTTAGCTTGTCCTTTAGAGAAGGTCGTGGATCTAATCCTGCGGGGCATGTAGTGGGACATAGTCGAGTTGGAACGAAAGTCGATGAAACGGCCGAAGAAGCTTGGACCCATCTTCGTGTTCCGGCAGAAGGGCGTGAAATGATGTCTGGTGGAGGATTGGTGAAGAGCGGTGATACACTCGTGGAGTCAGTTCCACGTCCAAATCCTAAAACTACGAAGATAGTCGATGTGGCGGTCACTCCAGAACAGGCAAAAGCTGCACAAAGAGTAGCAGATAATGCGGTTGAAAGTGGTAGTGTCGGCCCATACGAATTTTTGGCTAACGATTGTGCCACTTATGCCTGTGCTGATGTTCTAGGTGCAGCTGGGGTTCCAACATTACCTGTAGGAACACCTGCCACTCATTATGTCACTACAAAAGTATATGCAGGCTTAACGGCCCCCGGAACGACAGGAACCTTACTGGCGGTAGCATCGGTCCCTAGTGTTGGCATGTGGCTCAACGATGATCCATCTTTTGATTCATCTGACCCTTCCAATTACTCAACCTTTGAAGAGTTTTCAGGGGCTCAAGTCGGCCCATACTCTTATGAATACCTTATGGAAACATGGACTAATGTCCACGGAAGATAATTATGACGTACGCTCGAAAGATCTTACTAAGACAGATAAGATCCAATGCGAAACAATAGAAAAAGATTAACATGAACACACACTATAAGATCACCGGAAGAATTATTTCCTCAAATAAAAGAGCCCTTGCTGCGCTAACCATTGAAGCATGGGATAAAGATCTGCTTGTCAATGATTTTTTGGGCAAAGCAACTACCGATAAATCGGGAGGATTTACTATGACCTTTGACACTTCTGCCTTTAAGGGGTTGTTCGACAAAAAGCCAGATATCTTTTTCAGGATTTATCGAAAAGGAGTGCTGATCCATTCCACGGAAAAAGAAGTAATTGTCAATGCCGGAGATGATACGGAAGTCAATATCGCTTTGCCTTCCGAAAAAGGAAAAAACTCCAGAGCATCCGTTTCGGGCAAGGTCTCAGGAAAATTGGCCACGGCTGGCGGAGACCCGATAACGGCAACAATCGAAGTTTACAATGTTGGCTTGCGTGGTCGTGTTTTGCTAACAAATACCAAAAGCGATGAAGAGGGGAGCTTCAACGTCTCATACAAGTCAAAAGGAGGTGATCAACCAGATATCCAGGTGGTGGCTGTGGAAGATGGTGAGCAGGTGGCCAGCTCTCAAGTGTATTACGATGCTATTACTGATTTGGTGGTCAATCTGGTGGTAGATAAAAACATCTATAGCGGACAGTCAGAATATCAAAAATTAGAACGTGCGTTAGCCCCACTGCTGACAGAAAAGCTGGACGAGGTGGATACTAGTCAATTGGCTTATTTGTCTGGAAAAAGCGGTTCCAAGGAAGGACAGGTTGCAGATTACATCAAGGCGGATAAGCAGCACAGATCAACTGGAATTGATAGGAGCTTCTTTTATGCCTTGAATAAAAGGGGTCTCACTACCGATACCCTGGTATTGGCGCAACAGCCAGATAGGGTGTTGAGAAAAGCTGTAGAAAGAGCAGTCGCAGAAAACCTAATTCCTAAAACATCCCTAGGCGACTTGGACAAGCAACTTGGACAGTTGTACAATCACGCCAGTGAAGTCCATATCAAAGAAGGTGGAAAGGAGACAGCCATAGGGAATGCCATTAAGGCGTCATCTCTAAACAAAGGTCAGAGCAAACGAATACTTGACGCATTCCATCAAAAATCAGGCACTTCTGGAGATTTGTGGAAGGAGATTGAAGCTGAGGCCGGTCTGGATAAAAAATTGGTAGAGGAAGTTAAAAGCACCTTGGAGTTATCACATCTTTCGGCCAATAACTTGGGGATGACCAAAGCCATGAAAAAGATGGCAGGCACGGCCGATAGCAGAATTAAAAACTTGGCTAGGCTTGACGTAAAAGACTGGGAAGGGCAGATCACCAAAAATAAGATTAAAGTCCCTGAATCAATTTCAGGATCGAGTCCGGCAGAAAAACGTAGGAATTACGCGCTTTCAATCACCAATAGATTTGAAAGGCTATATCCTTCTGAAAGAGCCACTGCTAAGCTGATTGATAAGAACAACAGGAATGATTTGGGTAAGTTCCTGAAGAATCGGGGCGATTTCGATATTTCAAGAACTTCTGTGGATGGGTACATCCGTGAAAACCGTAGTGAATTGGAGAAGGAGGTAAACAACCTTGAATCACTTGCTCATGATTTAAAAAAGAACCAACGCCTGTACAAATTAGCACCAGTTGGGAATAGGTCTGAGGTGATGGATAAACTTGATCAATCAGGCCAATCCAGCGCTATCGGTATCACTTCTGACAAAACGCAGGGAGCCTTTGTACAGGAGTACTCGGAGAATCTGGGAGGCCCAGCTAACGCAGCTGCCGTTTATGAGAATGCGGCTGGTATTGCCACCCAGGTTCAACAGGTTGTGGGCGGCTTGATAGCCACCGCTCCAAATAATTCACCCGCGGTGGTCACCGAGACAGTTCAAGCCAATTCCGATGCCTTGGATATTCCGGATTTAGAGACTTTGTTTGGCAGTCAGAGTTACTGTGAATGTCAACACTGCAAGTCCATTCTCAGTCCAGCCGCCTATATGGTCGACTTGCTTGAATTTTTAAGGCACAGCGCCAGCAATGATGATAATCAATCACCACTACAACTGCTTTTGCAACGTAGAGAAGACCTTGGCAACATAGAACTCTCATGTGAGAACACCAATACAGTACTCCCATATATCGATCTTGTAATTGAAATCTTAGAGAATGCCGTGCTCGCCCATAACGGTCAATCAGTTGATATCACTTACCAAAGTCAGGGAACCACACAAGAACTTCAGGCCTTTCCTGAGAATATCAATCTTGCTGCATACGATATTCTGGACCAAGCAGTATACCCGTTTATTCTTCCCTTTCATTTCTCGAATACCGAAGGTGATGCCTACCTAAAGAAACTCGAGGTTTCAAAATTTGATGTGATGAAGGCCATAGAATTCAATGGGGGTGTTAATGAACCTGTAGCGATTGAAAAGGCTCAGACAAATTTGGGCTTATCGACCAGTCAGAAAAAGATTATTGCCGGAGACCTTGAGATAGGAAGTAATACCTACACGGTGAAAGACATGTGGGGTGCAAACTCCTCTAACTGGAAAAGTGTTTTGGCCAAGGTTAAAAATTTTCTAGATAAGACAGGCTTAAGTTATGAGGAACTTCAGCAATTACTCCAGGTAGAATTTATTAACCCCGATGGAGATATCATTATTGACTTTTCAGAATCAGATGACCCTTGTGATATTTCCCAAGCCATCATAAGAAAATCGGATGGCACGAGCCTAGCACAGCAGTTTTTTCAAAGGACACATCGGTTTCTCAGGCTGCGTCAGACCATAAACTGGGAAATTCTGGAGCTTGGCTACACCATAAAGGCAATGGGGAATGTCAATTTAAAAGACCCCTTCCTTGAGCGCCTGTCTATCATAAAAGAACTCAAAGAGTCAACTGGGCTTGATCTGATAGAGCTTTTAAGCTGGTGGTCCAACCTTAGCACCGATAAGGATGTCAATGACGAACATAGCCGCTCATATTATGAGTCATTATTCTTGAATAAGGCCATTTCCAACCCCTTAGAGCCAGACTTTGAGCTTAACAGCGAAGGGACAGCCTTGGCCATTGAGGATGCTGGAACAGTAGTGCCTATAAACGATCATTTGGCACATATATCAGGCGCATTAGGTGTTTCCAGCGCAGATCTGGGATACCTCATAGATGAACTCGCTGAAAATCCTCCACTTACGTTAGCCAACCTGTCCCAACTGCACAGGCTGAATTCACTAACCAATGCCTTTGATATAGAGCCCAAGGATGTTTCAAAGCTCTTTAGTCTAATTGAAGAGGACCCCTTTGCTGTGGCGCAGCCTGAGGGAGCCCTGGTATTTGCAGGGAAGGTGGATAAAATTCATTCTGGAGTTTTGAACGAAGGAGCTTTAGCCTACCTCTTACTGCATGACTATGACGAGACCGACAAAATTGGTCTTTCCGAAGATAGCATTGGTAAATCGCTGAACGTACTTCAGGAGGGTTTACAAAAAATAGTTGCCGAAAACGACCATAGCTCCGACCCCACGGGAGAATTGACTATAACTAAGCTGGCTCTGATTGCAGATGAAGAAGCCTATAATGACTTAATAGCCCTGATTAATGAGCAGTCAGCTTTGAGCGAGACCGAGCAACAGCAGTTGATCGAAGACAATTTGATCTTCCTGGACGCGACCGAAGCCATATCTACTTTGATGAATATTGATACTACTCAGAGCGAGGAATCAAGAGTTCAGGCTAGGTATGCTTATTTATTTCAGCCACTGCTCGATCATATTGTGGAAATACAGAGCAGTGAACGGGTAGCACAAAGTATTGCCGATGAGTTCGATTTGGATCTTGATACCAGTTTATTGCTGATCAGCGATTTAGTAACGTCTGCTGCTGACAGCACAAAACCAGCCATTGATGAGCTACTGGATGAAACTTTTACCAACTATGAGTATGCAGAAGATGAGTTGATTTCCTATGACCTGTTTTCGGCCCAATTCGATACCTGGATTTTGCTACATAAAGCTGCCATGGTTGTTTCGGCATGTAGATTGACGAATGACGAGCTCCTTTGGGTTTATGAAAATAATGATGCCATTAGTTGGTTAGACCTCAATGGGCTACCGACAGCCTATGTCACAGATGGGTATGAGGATTTCGACCAATGGACGAGAATGTCTGCTATGTGTGCTCTCAATGATACCTATAGACTTGAAGATACCAGCACTTTGAGCTTGTTGGATATGGCAGTTAATGGAGCGGAATATGATACTGCTCCTACATTGGAGGATTTCGCTCTTGGATTTCAAGAATTGTCGGGCTGGGAATTGTCAGACATCCAATTCCTAATAGGAACATCTGCATACAACCTAAGCTTGGCTGATTGTGCCAATGGGGATGTGCTGGTACAGTTGGAGGAGTGCTTGCAATTGACTAGTCAAGTGAAGGCAAGTACAACTACTCTTTGGAGTTGGGCAGATCCTGATCTCGATAGCACTACTGCCTCTGGTATTAGACAGACTGTCAAGTCTCATTATGGAATTAGTCAATGGCTGAACATTGCCCCTTCCTTGAGAGACCCATTGCGACAAAGACAAAGAGATGCATTGGCTGCTTACCTGGTTGGTCAGGCCGGTTATGAAGATAAAATGGATCTGTTCGATCATTTTCTGATCGATACGGAAATGGAGGCGTGCATGCTTACCTCTCGAATCAAACAGGCGAATAGCTCGTTGCAACTCTTCATTCAGAGAAGCTTTATGGGGCTGGAAGAAGGTGTTACCCTCGATGCAGATCAAAAAGAGCAATGGGAGTGGATGGCACAATATAGGATTTGGGAAGCTAACCGTAAAGTCTTCTTGTTCCCGGAAAATTGGTTGGAACCCGAATTAAGAACGTCCAAAAGCGAGTTTTTCAAAGCATTAGAAAACGAGCTTTTACAAGACCAGATCACCGATGAAAGCGTAGAACGGGCCATTACGCGCTATATAGAAAAAGTAGATTCCGTTTCCTGGCTTGAAGTCCTGGGTACCTATCACCTGGATACCACTATAGATGGTGAGGAGGTAGACGTGTTGCATGTAATCGGGCGGACGAAGTCTCATCCACACGTATACTATCACAGGAAATTGGAAAAAGGGTATTGGACCCCATGGGAAAAACTCGATTTAGAGGTTGATAGCGAATTTGTGATGCCAGTAGTGGTTAACGGTAGATTGCTGATTTTTTGGACCAAATTTCGAGAAACTGTAAAAGAAGCTACAAGACTATACAATGAAGAATCAACGGCCTTTGATCCACTTTTGGAGCATTGGGGTTATTATACTGATGATCAAAAAACGGCCTATTTGGAGAAGATTACTGATCCCTTTGTCTATTTCGATATCAACATAGGCGTTAGCGAGTATAAGTATGACAAATGGACCCCGGGAAGAACATCCAAAGAGAGTTTTCAAGTAGGAAATGGAGCTTTTACCATTCTGTCCTATTTCGCTGGAGATATGAACAAAACCGAAATGAGTGCATTGAGGTTTTATGCCAAAGAGTCTGGAAATGATGCAGTGATTAACTGCTACTTCCAGTCTAGTGGCTATATAGGCACGGTAGCTTTGGACACGGATGTGTCCGTTGAGGAAATACGTTATGACCTGAGCACTGGAACATTTTCATTTGAGGGTAGTGATGATTTGGATGAATACGCTCTTCCCGACACCTATTTGTCTCACAACAAGTACAAATTAAGTTCAGGAAAAGACTTTGTTCTGCATAGAGACGCTGCAGGGATTACCGTAACAGTTTTGGACAGCACCAGGGGAACAGAAATACCTATTCATGGCCAGCATCCTGAATATTATTCCCAGGACAGCCTGTTTTTTCAGGACCCCTACCACAGTTTTTTTGTAACCCCTAAAGAAACCATTCATATACCCTCAACCCAAAGTAAATCGAAAGCAAAATCTCGCAAATCCGAACCCAATGAAGTAGAGTATGACTCCGTGATTACACAGATGAAATACAAGTTTGAAAACTTTTATCATCCGTATTCCAGCGATTTAATGAAGAGCTTGAACCTGTCTGGAGTATCTGAGGTGATGAAAAGAGAAACCCAACTTTGGGAGAGCGAATATTTTGATACCTATGTACCACTTGCTGTAGTAAGTCCATATCCCAAAAGGGAAATTGACTTCACTTACGGCAGTGCATATGGGATTTACAATTGGGAACTATTCTATCATGTGCCCATGCTCATAGCAAATCAGTTGAACCAGGATCAGCAATTTGAGGAAGCTCAGCAGTGGTATCACTATATATTCAATCCGATGGACCGTGTCACCGAAGGGGTTGATACACCTCAACATTTCTGGCAGTTCAAACCGTTTTTCGAGGAGTATGATCTGGATAGTGTCAATGATTTGATGTATGCATTAAGTTATTCGGGTACTGATACCCAAACTCTAAATAAGAAGGAGGAGGCTGAAGCCCAGATAGAGGCCTGGAAGGCAGACCCTTTTGAACCGCATACAATAGCCGCTTTAAGAAAAGTGGCCTATATGAAGAACACGGTACTTAAGTACATCGATAACCTGATTGATTGGGGTGACAGTCTTTTCAAAAGAGATACCATTGAATCAATCAATGAGGCCACCCAGCTTTATATTTTAGCATACAAATTGATGGGTGAACGTCCGGAAGAGATTCCTTCAGATGAGAGAGAGGTTTACACCTACAGTGAATTACTGGAGAAAGGAATAGATGGTTTCTCGAATGCATTGATTGAGATAGAATCTCTTATTGTTTCAGGAGAGGAGTCGGGGTCTTCTTCCAATAACACAGCCGTAACCAATTTGTACAATTTATACTTCTGCATTCCACATAACAAACACCTTATTGGCTATTGGGATACTATTGAAGATAGACTCTTTAAGATCCGTAATTGTATGAATATTGATGGGGTGGTTCGTTCTCTGGCGCTATTTGAACCAGCTATTGACCCGGGGATGCTTGTGAATGCGAAAGCTGCAGGAGTAGATTTGGGTGCGGTCTTGTCTGACTTAAATGCACCATTACCTAATTATCGATTCCAATTCTATATATCCAGAGCAAAAGAGTATGCCAGAGATATTCAGAGTTTGGGATCTGCATTACTTAGTGCACTCGAAAAGAAAGATGCGGAAGCATTGGCTTTGCTCAGAAGCAACCAGGAAATGAGTCTGCAAACCTCCATCAAGGAACTAAGAAAGCTCTTTGTGGATGAGGCTAGGGAGAATCTGAATGCTCAGAAACAGAGCAAAATTACAGTAGAGAAACGATATAAATACTACAAGGATATTGTTAAAATAAATGCTGGCGAAAAAACTCAAATGGGCATGACCATTACTGCCGGAGTTTTACAAGCCGTTTCCCAAGGGATCAAGTTAGGTGCCTCTGTTACGGAGTTAATTCCTGATCCAGAGACAGGCGTCATAGGTCCGATCCCAATGGCCGTTGTGGGATTGCCTGGTGGCGGAAAAATAGCCTCTTCGCTGCACAAATTGAGTGGGGGGTTTGATATTGCTGCCTCCATCCTGAATACTGCGGCTTCCATAACAGGTACTGTTGCCTCTTACCAGCGTAGATGGAATGACTGGAAACTGCAGGAGAAACTAGCAAAGAGCGAGATTAAGCAATTGGAAAAACAGATTGTAGCCTCCGAGGTCAGACTGGCTATCACGGAGAAGGAGCTTGTTAATTTTGAACAACAGATGGAACAGGCAGTGAAGTACCATGAATTCATGACGGATAAATACACCAACAAGGAGCTCTATCAATGGATGATTTCTCAGCTATCTTCACTGTACTTCCAGGCTTATCAATTGGCTTATGATTGTGCAAAACGTACTCAGAAGAACTTCCAATACGAATTGAATTCAAATCAGACATTCATCCAATATGGTTATTGGAATAGCTTGAAAAAGGGTCTGCTGGCGGGTGAAAAATTGCAGCACGACTTGAAACGTATGGAAATGGCCTATCTTGAACAAAACAAAAGAGGCTTTGAAATCACCAAGAATATTTCGGTAGGATTATTGGATCCAATGGCCTTGATAAATTTGAAGCAAACAGGCACTTGCTATGTCAATTTGCCTGAGACTATTTTTGATCTGGATTACCCTGGACACTATCAGCGAAGGATCAAATCGGTGAGCATGACCATTCCCTGTGTGGCTGGTCCTTATACCAGTGTAAGTTGCACACTCACTCTTATGGAGAACGCTGTACGGACCGAGAATAATTTGGATGAAGAATCACTAACAACTTATTCTGGAGCCACCCAATCTATTGCAACCAGCAATGGGCAGCAAGATTCCGGCATGTTCCAATTGAACTTCAACGATGAACGTTATCTACCCTTTGAAGGGGCAGGGGCAATCAGTCAATGGAAATTGCAATTGCCTACCACCTTCCATGCCTTTGATTACAATACCATAAGTGATGTGATTTTAAGAGTAAGTTATACTGCGAAGGATGGTGGCGAGACTTTCCGTTCTGACGTGAATGGAGAGATTGAAGCGGCCATCCAGGCGATTGCCATGGGTTCAGGTAATACCGGCTTAACCAAAATGTTCAGTGCTAAGCATGATTTTGCTAACGATTGGTACAGGTTCCTCAATCCTGCTGACGGTGAGAATCACAGCATGGACATGGAAATTGTTCAGGAACGCTTCCCTCAGATGTTCAAGGATTATGAAATTGATATCCGACAAATGGATGTGTACCTAATTTCTGCCGGCTCTGATCCAGGGTTTTCAGTGGCACATGACACCAACACGGGAGGCACTAATCTATCAGGTGTCACTGATATGGAAGGTGTTTTGGCGGGAACGGTTTATTTGAATCCAACGGATTCTTCGCCAGCAAATATGACGGGTAGTACCGGTACATGGAGTATGGAAGCCGAGCCTTTTGATTCATCGGAGATCACGGATGTGATTCTGATTTGTCACTATGGAATTCAGTGATTGAGCAATAAGCTAAATGATGAAAGTTAGGGATGACTAATGCTGACCTAAAGAGTTCCAATATAGAGGAGCTCTCAAAGCAGATTGAGTTGACCTAGTTCATAGGTAGGGAAAAACTGAAAGTAGAGCCTACACCTTCAGTACTTTTAAAGGTAAGTTTGGCATCCATAATGGTAGCAAAATTCTTAATCACCGCCAGTCCCAACCCATTGCCTTCAATCTTGCCAACATTGGTCGCCCTAAAAAAGTAATCAAACAAGTGTTCCTGATCCCCTTCAGGGATTCCTATACCTTGATCGATTACATCAAATCGCAATGCTGAATCTTCGCGAAGGACCTCAATTTTGATAGTTGAGTCTTCAGCAGAATACTTGCAGGCATTTGAGGCGAGGTTAAATATGATTTGCTTCAGAAGGCTTTCAAATGTGATGATGGACTTTGGCGAATCAGGTAATTCTATTTGAATGTTGCGGTCCTCATAACCTTGTTCCTGTAGGTCAGAAACAATAGAATTCATGAACTTATCAAGAGTCACGCGCGATTCTTTATTTTCATTATTATCCAAACCACTCTTTTCGATTAATAAGAGGTTTGAAATAATACTCTTTATGTGAAACACCGAACCTTCAATGCGATTGAGATGCTTTTCATAGCTCTTGTCCACATCAGCTTCCGCATTTTTTAGCTGCAAAATCTGAATGGAAGATAGAATGGAAGTGATGGGGTTTGTGAATTCGTTGGAAATACTAGTTGCTATTCTGGACTTAATTTGACTCAATTCCTTTTCATTTTTCAAGGCAATTTCCAATTGGATTTGAGCTCTTTTTCTGAGCATAACCTCATTTTTCAATTGAACGAGGCTTTTCTCGAGTTCCGCTCTGGTCATGTTGACCTGTTCATCAAGCTCCTGATTGGCAGACTTTAGGGCTCTTTCTTTTTCTAATTTCTCCAAGGCCGTAGAAATCACCATACGCACTTCTTGAGTATTAAAGGGCTTCAATATGTAGCCATAAGGGCTCGTATTTGCGATTTCATTAAGCGTAGCCTCATCAGACTTTGAGGTGACATAAACCACAGCAGTAGATTGTTCTTTTTGAAGGGATCGCGTGACATCAACTCCGTTTAAGTCCCCATCCAGATTGTAGTCAACCATCAATAAACCGGGGCGCTTCTCCTTGGCTAATTCAATTGCTTTTTCGCCATCAGCTTCTATTCCTACCACGGTATGTCCGAGGTCGGTTAAAGCTTTTTTTAGAAGCGTTGCCGCCACTTTATCATCTTCAATAATGAGTATATCTGTGTTCAATCCTGTAGTAGTTTCTGTTGTCATTTTAAGAGGTGGAGTCGTTCCGCGGTCAATTCATTAATGTTTCTAAATCCAATTCCATTTGGTCACATGCTGAGTGTAAAGTTTTTAAATACTGGGTTTTTCTTAACCCGTTTTCCCCATGATTAATGAGGCGAATGCCTTGATCCATTAAAGAGAGGATTTCATTAGCGTCTAAGGTGTTAAGCGTAGTGAGCATTTTGTGCCTGAGTTTCTCTGCGCCCTTGGTGTCTTTTTCCTTGATTTTTTTTGGTAGGCCATCTCTGATAGACCGGATATTCTCTATATAAAGCGGGATAATTTCGTTTTTGAAACTTGGGTCTTTCTCGATCAATTCTGTCAGCATTTGAAAACCAGAACTTTTCTTTGGTTGAATTTTCTTGGTTACATTTTCAGAAATCAATCCTTTGATTTCTACGTACTTAGTAATTTTGGAATACAAATGAGAAGGCGTGAGCGGTTTGATAAGGTAGTCATTCATACCCTCCTCAAGCGCACGCTTTTTCTCACTCATTTGGGTAGAGGAAGTCAAAGCCAGAATTGGCAAGTCTTTATTCATTGATCTGATTTTCTTGGTTGCCAGATAACCATCCATAATTGGCATCTGCAAATCCATCAAAATCAGATCGAAGGACTTTTTTCGGACCAATGCAACAGCTTCTTTGCCATTCTCAGCTATTTCAACCTTGATGCCCCATTTGGTCAAGAACTTTTCAGCCACCACCTGATTGACCTTATTGTCCTCAACCAATAGAATGGTAATGTTCTGATCTGATAGACTTACCAAATCAGCCTGGTAGAAGTGGTTTTTGTTTCTAACCGCCTGATTACTCAGAGGTAGATCTATTTCGAAATAGAACTTGCTCCCTTCTCCCGGTATGCTATTTACCTCAATGTGACTGTCCATCAGTTCCAGTATGCTCTTGACAATGGTTAACCCAAGTCCTGAGCCACCATACTCCCGTGTGGTGCTGGATTTGGCCTGAGTAAAGCGCTCAAAAATCCATTTCTGTTCCTCCTCGGATATACCAATGCCGCTGTCCCGGATTTCCAGATATACTTTGCAATTGCCATCTGAGAAACCTTTGCTTTTCGCTATAATTTCAACCTTGCCCTCCTCTGTAAACTTGATCGCATTATTGACCAGGTTATTAATGACTTGCGTAATCCGTATTGAATCTCCTTTGAACACTTCCGGTAAATCCAGATCATAATATAATTTGCACTCAAGTCCTTTTTCTTCAAGATTAAACGTGGAAGATTGCCGGATACTTTCCAAGAGCTCTTTTAAATTGAAATCAGCCTGTTCCAATACCAGGTTGTCTGATTCTATCCTGTTGATATCCAGAATATCATTAACGAGTGCCAAGAGGTTCTCACCCGAAAACCTAAGTAGTTTGAGGTTCTCCAACTGGCTCTGCTTAGGGTTATCCTCCAGTATGAAATGTGTCATCCCGATAATCGCATTGAGTGGAGTTCTTATTTCATGCGACATGGTGGAAAGGAAGTTGGCCTTGGCTTCAGAGGCTATTAGTGCTTTTTCACGAGATTCCAGCAAAAGCTTTTCATATTGTTTGCGCTCCAAAATGGCGCCAATCCATCTGGCGTACAGTCCCAAAAACTCTTTGTCATAGCTATCGAAGGGGGCTGTTCTTTTGGTGGCTGACTGCAAACAGATGGTGCCATAGGGCTGCGAACCAATCATAACAGGAGCTCCCAGGTAGGCTTCCTGCCTTAACAAGGGATGTTCAGAGGTAGGTTTCTTAGAACAACCAGTCTCACCGATTGCAACAATGCCTTGTACATCATAGGTGATTTCACAAAGTGTCTGATTGAGGTTGAACTTGCCACCTTTTTCAATTGGAATTTTCCCGGTGCGGTCATAAAAACGCTCAAGCTGAATCTCTCCATTTGCAATCTGACCCAATAGGATCACATCCATATCCAAAAACAGTAAAACCTCTTTGAGCGATTTGTCAATCAAGTCACCATAGTCCAACTCAGTGGCAGACGATAATTCGTTGAGCAGGGCAAGCCCATCCTTGAATCTTTCACGGTTCTTGTTTTCCTGAATTCGCTTGGTGATATCTCTGGCAAAGACTGAAACCCCAATGACCTTTTTGTCTTCATCAATAATGGGATTAAAAGAATGTTCAAAAGTACGAACAGGGTTTTCGAGCCATTCGATATTGTGCATAAACCGCTCACCACTCAGCGCTCTTTTGTGTAATTTTTTCAGCAGTTGACCTAAATCATTTTCGATGGACCCGAAGTCCACCTTGTCTCCAACATGAGGGGTCGAGTTAGTGAGGAACTCAATTGTTTTTACAAATGGTTTATTAAAGGCAATGTATCTGTCTTCAGTGTCTATGGACCAAATGACATCAGGGGTATTTTCAATTAGAGCTTCCAGATTGGCCTGTTCTCTTTTGATTATCTCTTCGTTCTTCTTTCTGCCCGAAATATCTCTTGTAGCAGTTTGTATGGCTATTACTTCTTCGTTCTCGTTCAGAATTGGACGAGCCACAGTTTCCACCCAGATGTATTGATCATTTTCTGATCTGAGGCGGTAGGAGACTGAGGTGTCAATTTTTTCCTCTATTGATACATTGTGACTGACGGTTCGCACGCGCTGTTCATCATCCGGATGTATGTAGTCATAAGGAGATTTGCCAATCAATGTATCAGGGGTACAACCCACCAAATCAATGACTGCCGGGGAAATGTACTTGTATGTTCCGTCCGGTTCATGGAGGCAAACCAGGTCACTTGAATTTTCTGAAACCAGGCGATAGAGCTCTTCACGTTCTTGCAATTCTTCACGCACACGCTTAAGCTCCGTAATATCTCTTGCTACAGCACCGACCTTTAAGACCCTGTCCTGATGCTTATCGTAGAAGATTTTAACTGTCTGGCCTATCCAAATTGTCTCTCCATCCTTGGCGACCATGGGGAATTCGTAATAGGAGGAATCTTCTTTATTCTTAATTTGATTGTAGTAAAATTCCCCCAACTCTTGTTTGAAATCATCCCTGATCAAATCAAAATAAATACTGTTCAAGAGCTCTGCTTCAGAATATTTTGTGAGCCTACATAGGGTGGGATTAACATAGACAAACTTACCTCGGTCATCGAGTTCGTAAACAGCGTCACTGATGTTCTCAATGATCTCAAGCAAACGGCCATGCGTTGAATTAAATTGCTCGGTATCCTTTCTTAAATTGAGCAGAGACATTACTTGGCGGGAGAGTGCCCAAAGTGCCTTTCTTTGTTCTTTAGTTAACTTCCTTGGAACATGATCAATAACGCATAGTGTTCCTAGTGCTTGGCCCTCACTGGTTACTAAGGGTGCGCCCGCATAAAATTTGATATGAGGATCATTTAGGCTGAGCGGATTATCGCAAAACCTTTCGTCTTTTTGGGCATCCTGGACTTCTAGAATGTTTTCAGGATCTAAAATTGCATGTCCGCAGCATGAATATTCTCGTGGTATTTCCGAAACAACTTCTGGGATTCCAATCTTGGCCTTGATCCATTGTCGCTTTTCGTCAACTAACGAAATAAGTGCAACGGGTACGTTACAAATTTGTGCTGCAATGCTTACAATGTCCTGATAGGATTCTTCTGGGACTGTATCAAGAATATGATAGTCCTTGAGTGCCTCAAGTCTTTGAGATTCGTGCTTAGGTAGATTCGGTTTTATCATACTAGTATGATACTGCTGAAAGTAGACTAATTTTTTTTAAAAGAAAAGTCCAATTATCAGCGTGGCTGACACTTGCCGTTATTTACTCAAAAAAGTATAATATTTTAAATTTTTTATTTCAATTCAATGGAATAAACGAAGTGTTTCATTGCTAAAGTTCAAATTTCACTTTTTAATAATGAGGCAATCTAATCATTAAAAAATCCAATTTTTAATTAATTAGAATGTCGTAAAGCCCTGGGTTGTAGGATGGTTGCCAGGGAATGTGAGCATTCTAACTTTCAACTTGGCGTAAAGCGTAATAACAAAAAAAGGAGGCGCTTGCCTCCTTTTTTCAGCGGTTGAAATCAATCAATTGCCACCCTTCTTTTTGAATTTATCGAACCTGCTGTCTCCCGAATTTTTAGGGAAAACGTCATTCTCGGAATTCGTATCTGCCAACTCATTGTTTGGGTCAAACTTGATGCTGGCCACCTCTTTGTCTTTGACAAACATGTGTGAAACAGTTTTTTCATTTCTTCTCCAAATTTCGGCCGGGAGCTTTTCTATTTCTTTGGTGCCATCTTTATAGGTGAACTCCACAACAATCGGCATTACTAATCCGCCTTTGTTTTCGAATCTTACCTGATAAATATTTTTACCTGCAAAGCGTTGCCTCACAGCGTCATTATCAATTTCACCTCTGAACTCACCACCCTGCTGTGCATCGGTAATTTCGAATTCCTGGGGTTCGCCATAGAGTGGATTATCTGCGTTTTGAGCACTCTGTTCATTTCCTAGTGTGCCTTCTGCTGCAGTTACTTGCTTCTCGATGCTCTGGTTTTCTTGTTTAACCCGAAACCATTTAACATCACTCACTTCTACATCCACATTGTCTACAGAATAAAACCATCCCCTCCAAAACCAGTCAAGGTCAACCCCAGAAGCATCTTCCATAGTTCGGAAGAAATCGCCTGGCTTAGGATGCTTAAAAGCCCATCGTCTGGCGTACTCTTTGAAAGCCGCATCAAATAGCTCCGGACCCATTACGGTTTCTCTTAAGATGACCAGAGCAGCCGAAGGTTTTGAATAAGCTTCGGGGCCAAGTTGAAGCGACTGTTCCGGGTTAGTCATGATTGGCCTCATAAAATCCTGACTTCCCTTCATATAGTTTTTAATCGCAGCAGGTGAATTTGAGTTGTACGGCAAATCTTCATAAAAACGATGCATAGTCAGGTACTCAAGAAATGAATCAAGACCCTCGTCCATCCAGGCCCACTGGCGCTCATCTGAATTCACAATCATAGGGAAGAAGTTGTGCCCTACCTCATGTACAATAACATATACCATGCGGGTCTTGATATTATCATCGTAGCTACCATCAGGTCTTGGCCTTCCGAAATTGAAGCAGATCATTGGATACTCCATGCCAATACTAGCTGCATGTACTGATATGGCAACAGGATAGGGATAGTCAATGGTCATCTCAGAATAGTTGATCAAAGTGTTTACCACTGCCTTGGTAGATTCTCTCTCCCAAAGGGGGTTGCCCTCTTTTGGATAATAAGACATGGCCAATGGCGTGGTAGTCCCTGTTTTCACAGACTGTGCGTCCCAAATGAATTTACGCGAAGAAGCAAAAGCATAGTCACGAACATTTTCCGCCTTAAACTTCCAGGTTTTCTTGCCCTTTTTGGGATTCTTCTCTTTGGCTTCAGCTTCAGCTTGAGTAACAATGATCACAGGTTTATCGAATGATTTCTTAGCCTGGTCAAAACGTTGTCTTTCAGTTCTGCTTAGTACTGCCTGAGGATTCTGAAGAACGCCCGTGGCTCCTACTACGTGATCTTCCGGCACTGTGATTTCCACCTCAAAATCACCAAACGATAGAGCGAATTCACCTGAACCTAAAAATTGCTTGTTTTGCCAGCCATTCACATCGTCATACACCGCCATTCTCGGATAGAATTGTGCTATTGTATAGAGATAGTTTCCATCTTCTTTGAAGTACTCATAACCCGAGCGGCCACCCAATAGCCCACGATCGTTAACATTGTACCACCAGGATACTTTAAAACTGTAAGATTCACCCGACTTCACTCCAGCTGGCAAATCAACGCGCATCATGGTGTTGTTTATTACATGTGGTAGTGGCTTGCCGGAATTGTCAGTCACAGATTGAATTTTGAAACCACCATCATAATCATGGTCTCTCAACATGGATTGAAGGCTTTTGGCATTGACCTGACTTGTATTAGGTCGAAGTGCTTGTGAGCCGTTGGCTCTTGCCCCCATGCTGTTTTTTTGCCTTACATTCTGGTCCAGTTGCACCCAGAAGTAGTTGAGTGTGGTGGGGGAGTTGTTGTAGTAAGTGATGGTTTCAGAACCTGTCAGGCGCTGGTTATCATCATTAAGCTCAACGGCAATTTTGTAGTCAACCTTTTGTTGCCAATAGTCAGGGCCTGGCGCTCCTGAGCCCGTTCTGTACTCATTAGGCGTAGGCAACGTGGTGCCCAGTTGTTCAAATTTCTTTCCCCAATTCTCCTGACCATATAACATGATCGGAGTTAAGAAGGCTAAAACCAATGCTATCCTTTTCATAAATTTTCAATTCAGTTTACAAGATACAACAGACCTAATATCATGCCGTATTTTCAACGACAATAATTTTCAGTTCCTTATTGCTTATTTAAGGTTATAGGTTTGTATGTAGTTAGTTTCTGTACGATGAGCTCTGATAACCTAGTCTAATTGGGGTATAGCTTGACGCTGCGAAACTGGACTAAAATGTTTAATTAAACCAAGCTAAACCCTATAAGGATGCGTTGTCTTTTCCTTCTTTCCATTTTTCTTGTTGGTTGTTCAGCCAAATCTCAAATAAGAGAAGAGCTGAAACTCACGTTTATTAGCAATGAGGGATTTCTAATAGAATCGGGTGATCAAAAGGTGCTTATAGACGCACTGTACGAGGAGTCCCATCCGGATTTCACCTTTCCAACTGATGGCCTTTTAACACAAATGACTAATGGAGCGGGTCAGTTTCAGGATGTCCAGGTATATCTTCAGTCGCATGTGCACTATACCCACTTCCGTCCTGAACGTGTTGGAGCATTTCTTCAGAGAAATGATAAAGCCCAAATGATAGCCACCCCGCAGATTGCAGATAGCCTGCGCAAAATATTTTCGCCATTTGCTGATATTCAAGAACAAATAATTGAGTATAATTTGTCAGAGAATATTTCAGAACTCCAACTCAATGGGGTTAATATTACTGCTTTCAAAATTCCTCATTCAAACCCTGCACAATGGTCTTGGGTGCAAAATTTAGGACACATTATTGAGCTTGGTGAATACAAGGTTTTACATGTTGGTGACCCTGATTGGGAGGGGGACATATTGCGTTCTTTAAATTTGCCTGACAGAAATATCACTGTGGCTATTCTTCCTTATTGGTTGCTGTTTCAACCACAGGCTTTGGCTGAAATGAAAACGGTTATCGGAGCCGAGCACTACCTTATCTCGCATTTCCCTATCCCTAATTTGACTCAAAATATTCAGCAAGTAAAAACTAGATTTCCCGGGGCTATCATTTTAAATGAGCCCTTAGCCAGTATGACTTTCTAGTCGGTGTGATTGTTTAATCACGCGGTCGATTTTATTCTAATTTTTATCTCATTACTTTTGATTCCTCATTGATAAAGAGTGTAAGAAACAGAGTCCGACTCAACTTTAATTATTAGTCAAGAATGAAAAAGAAGTACGATGTATATGGGATAGGCAATGCCTTGGTTGACCTTGAATTTAAGGTAAATGAACAATTTCTCTATGATCATAAGGTTGAGAAAGGCGTAATGACCCTGGTTGATGAGGACACGCAGTTTCGCTTGATCAACGCCATTAATTCTGAAGATACGAGCCGAAAGTCTGGAGGCTCAGCAGCCAATTCCATCATTGCCGTTAGCCAATTTGGGGGCAAGAGTTTTTATTCCTGCAAGGTGGCCAATGATGAGTTTGGCGATTTCTATCTAAAGGACATGAAGGAGGCCGGAGTGGATACAAACCTTGATGGGAAAGAACGTGAGGATGGCATAACCGGGAAGTGCCTGGTAATGATCACATTGGATGCCGAGCGTACCATGAATACTTATTTGGGCATTACCACCGGAATGTCGGTAAATCAGATTGATGAATATGCGATTAAAGACTCTCAGTACCTCTATTTGGAAGGTTACCTTGTTACCTCCAATAATGGCGTAGAGGCAATGAAATTTGGAAAGAAGATTGCCGAAGACAATGGAGTGTTAACTGCCATTACGCTTTCTGACCCTACGATAGTTCAAATATTTAGGGAGCAAATGATAGACGTGGTTGGTGCTTCTGTTGATTTGCTCTTTTGTAATGAAGAAGAAGCCAAAGTGTTCACAGGAAAAGACAATCTGGAAGAGGCACGACAGGCTTTGAAGAGGGATGCTCGAAGATTTGTAATCACTCAGGGAAAAAACGGAGCCATGATTTATGATGGAGATACCTTTATAGATGTGGAGCCTTATCCCGTAAAGGCCATAGATACTAATGGTGCCGGAGATATGTTTGCCGGAGCTTTTCTTTACGGTATTACGCATGGTCATACTTATGCAGGGTCAGGTAAACTGGCGAGTTTGGCCTCTTCGAAAGTGGTTTCTCAATACGGACCCAGGTTACAGTGGCACGAGGCCCAAGCAATTCATCAAGAGTTAAAATAGAGGATAACACCCTTTAGTTTTGGTTGAACCACTTTTTTAGGTGATGATTCCCTGTATCTGATATCTCAACTTGATAGACTTGGAAGAATGATTTTGAGGAGGCATTGAGTTGAACCATTTTGATTTTAGCAAATCGTTCAATCTCCAAACTGATCTCACCATCAAACTCCTGTTCTTTTACAAATTCCTGTCCGTTCACCTTTAGGATTTTGTCTTTTAGGCTAAGTAGTTCTTCGGCTTCAGAACCAGTTGCAATTTGTATGATTTGATTGCCAGACAGCCTGAATCCAAAATTTCTTTCTTCGCTTTTCTCAGCATCCATTAAGGTAAATGTGAAACCGCATGTCTCCAATAGTGGTCTTAAGGCTTTTTCAAATGGAGAAGTTCCATATATAAAGTCGTCAAAATATTCATCCAGGGACTCACCAAAAATTTCTTCAGCGCATTTTCTGTAATCATCTTCTGCATATCCATTCAGATTCCGACCATACTCCCGCCACATTAATCTCATTACATCATCAAGACTTTTTGTATGTGTCCATTTTAAGCGAATGAGCAAATCCAAAATGAGAGCTGCGAGAGCACCTTCATTATATATAGAGACTTTTCTGCCAGGTATTCCTGATTCATAGCCATCTAGCCAGAGGTCGTAAGAAGAATTGGCCACTGACATATTCCGCCTACCCTGATTATTATAATGCTTTTTGAACAATTCATTCAATTCCTCAACATATTCAGAGACGCTAAAAACACCACTTCGAACAAGGAATAGGTCACCATAATAGGTGGTAATTCCCTCAGTGATAAATCCGGTTTTGTGATAGTTCTCTTCTTTGAAACTGTAAGGAACCATTTCTTTTGGTCTAAGACGAATCACATTCCAGGTATGAAAAAGCTCGTGACAACTTACTCCCAAAAGCTTCTTGTATCTCTGTCGCTCAGCAAGCTCTGCAGATGGTCCAATGGTAATGATGGTAGAATTGAAGTGTTCAACGCCATGGTAATGTTTGTAAGGTAAACACTGAAATAAAAAATGATAGTCAGAACAAGGGAATTCGCCCATCGCATCAACTTGAACCTGAGTGAACCGCTCAAAGTCCTTGATTAACTCTTGGTCTGTCTTTGGCAAATCTCCCTGAATCCAGATATTAAAGTCATGATCTTGGACAGAGTACTTGATTTGGCGCAAGCTGTTGCTGGCGATCAATGGACTATCAACTAGTTGATAGTAAGACGCAGCAGAGAAAGAATGATTGTCAATCTGTGTCAGCCCCGTAGCACATTTATAGTCTAAGGGTACATCCAGTGATACGGTGCATGGCTCATTCAGAAAACCATCCGCGTATATTGCACAATTGATAAAATTAATGTAAAACTGTTCCTCGTCAAGCCATGAGTTACCTGCGTCCATGGCAAAGGCGTAATAGGAATAGTGTACAGTAATTGAGTCTCTACCTTCGGTTTGAATTACCCAAGAGTCTTTAGAATTTTTGGAGACCTTCAAAGACGAATCGCCATTATCCGTCACTTTTAAATTCAATATGTTTTTGCTGAAATTCGCAATTTCGTATCGTCCAGGCCTCCAGGAAGGGAGATGAATGACCAATTCTGGTTGAGTTATTGCGTCAATTCTGACCTCTACATGTATAAAATGTGTGTTTGGATTGCTATAGGAGAATTTATAATGCATAATTTTGGCTGATCGGATTAAAGCTAAACATTTTTTGAGTCCGATTGGTAAAAATGAAAAAGCTCTCTATCTTTGCACTCCTTTTGGGGAAAAGAATATTTATATAAGTTTTAATAAGCATGAAAAGAACCTTCCAGCCTTCGCAGAGAAAGAGAAAGAATAAGCACGGTTTCAGGTCAAGAATGGAATCTGCTAACGGTAGAAACGTCATTGCCAGGAGAAGAGCGAAAGGCAGACACAAGCTGACAGTTTCTGACGAAACCAGAGGTCAGAAATAAGTTCCTCGATATCTAGAGGTTTTGTAATTTGAGACCTCAATGACCCACCCATTAACTGTATCGAGTAAACAAACTTTCCCGAAAGAGGAGAGACTAAACAGTAAGAAATTAATTCAGGAGCTTTTTGAAAAAGGCTCCTCTTTTTATTTGTACCCCTTTAAGGTTATTTACTTACCCAATCCGGATACGTCTTATTCGAGACACCAGGTCGTTATTTCTGTTTCCAAAAAGAGGTTTAAACGTGCGGTCGATCGTAACCTAATCAAGCGAAGAATCAAGGAATCTTACCGTTTGAATAAGTATTCTCTCTATTCAGCAGAGAAGATTACCACCCCATTGCTCATTGCCTATATTTATACAGGGAAAGAAATTCATCCTTTTCCGTTGATCGAAAGCAAACTAATCAAATCGATCAACCGTTTGATTGTTGAAGTGACAAAAACTAAATAGTCATTTATGAAGAAGCAGGTAAAGAAGAAATATTTGGTATTCGGGCTTATAGCCGTCATCGGCCTTTGGTCATTTACAAAACCGCAAAATGACAAGTACTTCGAAATCATGAAGAACATTGACATTTTTGTTACCCTATACAAAGAAGTTAATGCCCAGTATGTTGATGAACTCAACCCCAATACATTGGTTAAAACCGGGGCAGATGCCATGCTCGGTTCTTTGGATCCTTATACCCAGTTCTATCCGGAAGATGAGATTGAAGATGTGCGAACCGAAAACACCGGTCAGTATGGAGGAATTGGAGCTATAGTTGGAGACAGAGATGGCAAGGTCACGGTAATACTGCCGAACAAAGGCTTTGCGGCAGACAGGGCAGGCCTCAAAAGAGGAGATGAAATCATTGCCATAAATGAGTTAGATGTAAGGGGAGAATATGACAAAGCAAGTCAATACCTTAAAGGGCAATCTGCCTCAAAGGTTAAACTAAAAGTATTGCGGCATAACGTAGGCGAAATGGAGTTCGAAGTAGAACTTGAGCAAATTGATCTGCCAAACGTGCCTTATTATGGAATGCTCAATGATGAAATTGGTATTGTCAAACTAACGGGTTTTACGGTAGACGCCTCCAAAGAAGTTGAGAAAGCACTAAAGGAATTGAAAAAGTCAGGAGCTCAAAAATTTGTACTTGACGTAAGAGGTAATCCTGGTGGCCTTTTAGGAGAATCTGTGAACATTGTCAACCTCTTTGTTCCTAAAGGAGAATTGGTTGTGACAACAAAGGGCAAGATTGAAGAGATGAATGCCTCTTATAAAACATTAAATAATCCATTCGATTTAGAGGTTCCTTTAGTTGTACTAACCAGCAGCAACAGTGCTTCGGCTTCAGAAATTGTGGCAGGCACCATTCAGGACTATGATCGTGGTGTTGTTATTGGGCAGAGGTCATATGGCAAAGGACTGGTTCAAAGAACGTTACCCCTTTCTTATAACTCCCAAATGAAGGTGACCATCGCAAAGTATTACACACCTAGTGGCAGATGTATCCAAGCCATAGACTACAGCAACCGCAATGAAGATGGAAGCGTTGGCAAACTGGCCGATTCCTTAAAAACTGAATTCAGAACTACCAATAACCGAAAGGTGTACGATGGAGGAGGTGTTGATCCTGACTTTGTCATTAATAAAGAAAAATTATCGCCTATCACAGTTGGGATTTTGGCAAAGGACTTATTTTTTGACTTCGGAACAGAATATGCAACCAGCATCGGTGAAATAGGTGAAATCGCGGATTTCGAGATTACAGATCAAGTTTTCAACGACTTTGTTACGTGGCTGTCAGACAAGGACTATGACTATACCACGCCACTTGAAAAGGAGATTGAGCGATTGAAATTAGTAGCTGAAACTTCTGGCGAACTCGAATCTATTAGAACTCAACTTGATAATCTGGAAGTAGCGGTAAAGCACGACAAAGTAAAGGACCTGAACGACAACAAGGACGAGATCAAATATTTGTTAAAGGAGGAGTTTGTTACGAGAGATTTTTTGGAAGAAGGACAAATCAAAGTATCTCTTCAAAACGATGATGACATAACAAAGGCAATCGAAGTGCTTTCAGATCTGGAGCTATATAGAAGGACTTTGTCCGGCCAGTAGTCGATCTCATAACTTCTACTATCTTAGCATCCCTTTACAGGAGCAGATCATTCCGGGATGTTGTATTTTGTTATTCTATTTTTAATTGGTCTTCTGGGAGGTCTATTGGCAGGCCTTATAGGTATTGGCGGGGGTATAGTCTACGTCCTTGCTTTACCTTACATTTTAGCTCACATGGGAGTGCCACAGTCGGAAGTGATACAATTCACCATTGCAAACTCCTTGGTAGGCACCATGTTCGCAGGACTTGCCGGAAATATTGCTCACATAAGACGGAAAGAATTCTTTTTAAAACCAGCCTTGATCATCGGCATAGTGGGGTTGGTATTTTCAATACTCTCGCTTGAGTTTGTGGTTAACACAGAATGGTACCAAAGAGAACACTTCAACCCCCTTATAATTGGGATTGCACTATTCATAATTTATAGAACCTTGAAACAAGCACATAAAAAGGGAGAAGTTCTAAAAGAAAAGAGTGCAGGATTCAAGGTCTTGGGTTTAACAGGAGTTTTGGGAGGAGCCATATCGGCACTTTCCGGGCTAGGTGGAGGTATAGTAATTATACCAATCCTGAACAGTGGTTTGAATATGATGATGAGAAAGGCTAAGTCTATTTCCTTAGGGGCAATATTCATCACCTCCTTGGCAATCACCATTGTTAACTTAATGCAACAACCAACTGCTAATCTGGAATATTTAACACAAGGATATATAGTCGTCCCAGTAGCAATATCCCTGGGCTTAGGTGTTTCTATTGCTTCACCAATTGGAGTAAGGTTAGCCGGTCGTTTTTCCAACCGCCTGATCAGTTATATCTTTGTACTGTTCTTGTTCCTGGTGATTATAAATAAGCTCAGTCAAATCATCTGATTTCACAATTGAAATATCGGCCATGTCACTTATTCTAAGTATTGAAACTTCAACAACCGTTTGCTCCGTAGCCTTGTCGAGAGATGGAGAGCTTGTTGCAACCGAAAAACTGTTTCTGGAGAAGTCACATGCCAATTTGCTGACTGTGGTTATTGAATCACTGATGAATCATACAAAGCTCAAATTCTCAGAGTTAGAGGCTATCGCGGTGTCTAAAGGACCAGGCTCCTATACTGGTCTTAGAATTGGTGTATCAACGGCAAAGGGATTGTGCTATTCTTTGGATAAACCCTTAATTGCTATTAATACCTTAAAGGCCATGGCATATGAGGTAAATCAATTCAACGTCAATGGTGCGCTTTTGTGTCCAATGATAGACGCACGAAGAATGGAGGTTTACACAGCGCTTTATGACACAGACTTGAACGAAGAGGAACCCACGAGTGCAAAGATTCTTGACAATTCGAGTTTTGATGAAACGCTGGAATCAACTTCGGTGTTGTTCTTTGGAAATGGTTCAGATAAGTTCAGAGAATTGAAATCAGGAAATCGAAAAGCGAGTTTTATCAATGGAATTTCTCCCTCGGCATCCGCTGTGGGTAAATTGGCGCATCAGTCATTTTTGAATAACGAATTCGAAGATGTCGCCTATTTCGAGCCATACTATTTGAAGGACTTCGTAGCCACAACGCCAAAGAAATTACTGTGAGATGGAAGAGAGAGAGATAATAAATAGAGTCACAAAAAGCCCCTTAATCACTTTTGATCTGGAAGAGTACTATCATAAAGGAGAAAGAGTAGTCTATGATATTGCACAGAACCTTTTTCAAGGACTCATATTAAAAGAGAAAGACTTCAGGGATTTTGTGAAAACCAACGATTGGTCACAGTACCAAGGAATGAATGTAGCGATCATTTGCTCTGAAGATGCCATAGTACCTACTTGGGCCTATATGTTATTGACAACAAAACTGGAGCCTTATGCCAATTTGGTTGTGATGGGCCAATTGGATGTGCTGGAGTATGCCTTGTTTGAAAAAACACTGTCAGAAATTGACCTTGCTCAATTTCAAGACAAACCCGTTGTTATCAAGGGTTGTGGAAAATTACCGGTGCCAGAGTCGGCCTATGTAGAAATAACAAGACTGCTCAGGCCAATTGCCAAGACAATAATGTATGGAGAACCATGCAGCACTGTCCCTCTTTATAAGAGACCAAAGGCCAGTTAAAACTGATGCTCAATCAGTTGCAATTTTCTTTAAAAAATGTTCTTAAAAAGGTTGTTCCATTGAGTAAGACTTACCTACATTTGCGACCCCTAAAACGATAGGGGATTTCAACAGAAACAACGGCCCTGAAAAACTTTCTAAATATTTTTCGGATAAAGTTGTGAGGATGAAAAATTAATTAAATATCTTTGCATCCGCTTTGAGGGGGAGACTTTTAAAAGCGTTACAAAAAGGATCAGCAAACGTGCTGTTTTTTGATGGTTTGGGGGAGTGATTGGATTGCTTTACCTGACTATTACATTTACTTAGGCGTTGTTATAAAACAACTGTTGCAAC
>JAJCYM010000068.1 GCA_029262895.1 Roseivirga sp. | reverse complement strand
GCTGTTGTCTTAGATATTACCAACGAACAGATAATTCTCGCTGGTGGCGTATCTGGTGGAGTTTGGAGGTCTGAAGATGGGGGTGCGTCCTGGGCTAAAACTACTGGCGCAGCCGATTTACATAGCGTCACTGCAATTGTTCAGGACACAAGGCCTGGGAAAGAAAATATTTGGTACTATGGGACGGGAGAGCTCATAGGAAATTCAACCCGGAGTGTAGGTGCACCTTTCCGTGGTGATGGGATCTACAAATCTCTGGACGGTGGAAGAACCTGGAATGTATTGCCTTCCACTACAACCAACGAGCCTGCAAGCTTTGACTCTCCGTTCAACTACGTTTGGGACATTGTAATTAACCCGAATAGTAATGATGATGAGGTCATAGCTGCAATATTTGGAGGCCTGGTAAAGTCCGATGATGGAGGGACCACCTGGAACACGGTTTTAGGAGATGACCTCTTGAATGGAGGGTTTGACGACTTAAATAGAAGTAGAGGAGTCTTTTATACCGATGTGCATGTGACAAGCGATGGTACTTTTTTTGCATCCCTGAGTAGTGTTACTAATAATAATCAGGTGCTTTCTCCATTAGCAGGCATCTACAGATCAACCGATGGCGATAACTGGGAACTCATCCAGCCTCCGTCAGAATCTACTACGCTCAGAACCGAACTGGGTTCTTCATCCGGTAATCCTAATTTGATATATATGGTGACTGACGGGGCTAGTCGAGTTGCCCTCGGAAAGTTCGATAATAACCTTTCAGTTTATACCGACCTCAGTGCAAATCTTCCTGCATTTGGCGGTAATTTTGGTGATTATAATCCCCAGAGTTCCTACGACATGTTCATTACTGCTCATCCCGATGACGATCAGGTGGTATATCTGGGGGGCACCAGTCTTTACAGGAGTACAGACGGCTTTTCGACCACGGAAAATATCACCTGGATTGGTGGGTATAGTTTGGAGAATGATGCCACCCTTTATGAAAATCATCACCCGGATCAGCACGATATTGTTTTTTACCCTTCTGATGGGAATCGCATGCTCTCGATAAACGATGGAGGTATTTTCAGAACGGAAGACAACATGGCTGAAGAAGTGCAATATACTTCGCTAAACAATGGATATGTGACCACCCAATATTATACTGTTCAGGTGAGCAAATTCCGGGAAGACAATTTCGTAACTGGTGGAACCCAGGATAACGGCACGCTGGCCACACCATCTGAAGCGGGTGAGACACAATTAGTGCTGGGTGGTGATGGTGGTTTTGTTGCTTCTACAAGGTTTGGAGTCTACTATTATACATCCTTCCAAAACGCCCGAATGTTCAGAGTGACTCTTAACGACCAACAGCAACTTACCTCTTTTACAAGAATTGATCCGATAGGAGGTGGTCAAACTCCGACTCAGGGTTACTTGTTTATTAACCCATATGTACTTGATCCAAACAACCAAAATCGTATGTACCTGGCCGGTGGAAATTTTGTTTGGCGCAATAACAATTTAAGTCAGATCCCTTCGGGAAGTCAAGAGAAAACTGCGGTTAATTGGACAAGGATTGGCCCCACAATCATACGTGAAGGGTCAATTTCAGCCCTCGATGTATCAGCGAGTACGCCCAATGTAATGTATTATGGAAGCTCCGTAGGACGAGTTTCCAGGGTGCAAAATGCACATACAGATGTTCCTCAGGTTGATCCTCTAAATGGACTTGCCGGAGTGAATTTTCCAGATGGCGCGAATGTTTCATCAATTTCAATAGATCCTGTGAACGTAAATAATGTCATGGTTACTTTCAGTAACTACCAAATACCAAGCATCTTTTTTACCGAGGATGGGGGAAGTACTTTCACTGATGTATCTGGTAATCTTGAAGAGAATTCGGACGGCTCAGGAAATGGACCTGCGGTTCGGTGGTCGGAAGTTGTGCCGCTTCAGGATGGGACTTATCAATATTATGTTGCCACTAGCATAGGGCTTTTTAGTACGACTGCCCTAAATGGTTCAGGAACTGTTTGGACACAAGAAGGTGCCAATACAATTGGTAATGTAGCTACCACAATGGTGGACTATAGAAGGTCAGACGGTAAAATTGCTGTGGCAACTCATGGCAATGGGTTATATCTTTCTCAGATCCCCAATGTGGAGCCTAACCCTACTGATACACAAGTTGAAGAGGTGACAATCCTCAACAGTTTTCCAAATCCATTCACAGACAATATAACCGTCCAGTTCGGACTGCCGGAAACAGATTTTGTGACATTACGGATTTATGATATGCAGGGCCAATTAATGACCATTCCTTTCGATGGATTGTCGTTTGAAGGCATCAACGAACTTTTCTGGGATGGCACAAACTCAACAGGTAGTCGACTTGCTGATGGCATTTACCTGGTTCGGTTGAGCTATCGAGATCAGAATGTCGTTAAGCGCATAATTCTTAGCCGACAATAAGAGTTTTTTTCAAAACTTCTGTGGAGTATCTTTGCCCTCCAAATCTGAGATATGAGAGGGTTGTTTGGCATACTAATACTTGTTTCGTGTTCTGTTTTCTATTCCTGTTCTTCTACAGAAGAAGAATTGGTGGAGAGAGGGCGCAATTTGATGGCAGAATCGAATTACGAACAGGCGATCCGTGTTTTGAACAAGGCACTGGGTAAAAATCCGAAAAACTACGTTGCGCTTAATGCCAAGGGTGTAGCTCTTTTGGGAGTGGGGCGCTTGGAGGAATCCGTAAGTGTTTTTAATGATGCAATCGAAGTGGATTCTACGGATTATCGTGCCTATTTCAATCGTGGAAATACGAAAAGAACGCTCGAGGATGATCAGGGTGCTATGCAAGATTATGATCGTGCATCAGATATCCAACCAAATGTTGTAGACATATACATCAATAGGGGAGCGATCTTATTTAAGTATGAGGAGTATGACCGCGCCCTGTTTGATTTTGAATTTGCTTTGAGATTGGATGAATCCAATGCATTAGTATACCTGAACAAAGGCAAAACGGAGCTCAGAATCAACAACCCTGAGGATGCAATTTTTGATTTGAAAAAGGCTATCGAATACAAGAGTGACTATGCTGAGGCATATTACTGGCTCGGACTTGCAGAGATAGCAGATAACAACAAGGCTGAAGGCTGTTCTTACTTGCAGAGTGCGCAAAGCCTGAATTATGAAGAAGCCGCACAAGCCATTTCTCAAAACTGCCTCCAATAGTGGCGATAGTCGGAAATGATATTGACCATGCCGTTTCACTACTATGCGCAAACAAACTAGTCGGAATTCCTACTGAAACCGTCTACGGATTGGCGGGGAATGCCTATTCACAAGATGCAGTGCTCGATATTTTTAAAGTCAAACGCAGACCTTCATTTGATCCTTTGATCGTGCACGCGGCAAGCCTGGAGAGGGTGGCTGATTTTGTGCTGGAGATTCCGCCTGAAGCAGAAAACCTCGCCAATCAATTATGGCCAGGCCCTCTTACCATCCTGCTGAAGAAAAAGGACATAATATCAGACTTAGTCACCTCAGGATTGGATACTGTGGCGGTTCGCGTGCCCAGGCATCCTTTAACACTGTCTTTACTAAAGGTTCTGGACTTTCCCTTAGCTGCACCAAGCGCAAACCCCTTCGGATACATCAGTCCGACAACACCGGCACACGTCAATGAGCAGTTGGGCAATGAGATCAATTACATTTTGGATGGTGGACCTTGCTCGGTGGGTGTGGAATCGACCATTGTAAGTTTTGAGAAAAAAATCCCCACTATTCTTAGACTTGGAGGTCAACCCATTGAACGGATCATGGACATTCTCGGAGAAGTAGAGGTGAATGAGCATTCCTCTTCACAGCCCGATGCCCCGGGAATGCTCAAGAGCCATTACGCTCCATCCAAGCCATTGATTTTGGGAGGACTGCAAGAGGTTCCAAATGACATTGATAAAACTGAAATCGGGGCTTTGGTCTTTGGTGAAATGTATACAGACTTGCCGGAGGAAAATCAAATTTCATTGTCAGATTCGGATAACATAGAACAAGCCGCGAAAAACTTGTTTGGGGCAATGAGAGAATTGGATCAAAAAACAGATATTCGCGTGATTATTGCGCAGTTGGTGCCTGACCACGGATTGGGAAGAGCAATTAACGACAGGCTCAAACGCGCAGCTACCAGATAGTATAGATACCTATGAAAACGATTGAAGATTATAGCTTTGAGGGCCAAAGGGCTTTGATTCGAGTGGATTTTAACGTGCCACTCAATGCCCAGTTTGAAATTACCGATGACACAAGAATTAGGGCAGCCATCCCCACAATTTCAAAAATACTGGATGACGGTGGAGCTGTTGTACTTATGTCACATTTGGGAAGACCGAAAGAAGGCCCGGAAGCAAAGTTTTCTCTAAAACATCTGGTGGGTCATTTGGGTAAAGTCTTTGATCGTGAAGTCAAATTCGCTGATGACTGCATTGGTGAAGCAGCAAATAAACTCTCTGAAAATCTTGAGGCAGGGGAGATTCTCTTGCTAGAAAATCTTCGGTTTTACAAAGAAGAGACCAAAGGAGATGAGAATTTCGCGAAGGCGCTTGCAGTTCATGGTGATATCTACGTGAATGACGCCTTTGGTACTGCACACCGAGCGCATGCCTCTACGTCTATTATAGCACAGTTTTTTGATCAAAAAGCTTGTGGTTATGTCATGCAAGCGGAGTTGGATAATGCTCAAAAAGTTCTGGCTAACGCAAAGAAACCATATACCGCGATTATGGGTGGAGCCAAAATCTCCGATAAGATTCTGATTATTGAGCAATTGTTAAACCGAGTGGATAACCTCATAGTCGGAGGCGGAATGTCCTATACGTTTTTCAAAGCGCTTGGGGGAAATATTGGGAGTTCTCTCTGTGAAAATGACAAGCTTGATTTGGCCAAAGAGTTGATTCAAAAGGCAAAGGAGCTGGGCGTGAATCTGATGTTACCCATTGACTCTGTGATTGCAGATGCCTTTGACAATAATGCCAATATAGAAGTAGCTATGAACTATGCCATTCAAGACGGATGGATGGGGCTGGATATTGGTCCTCAGGCTGCCCAGGTTTTTGCTGATGCGATCAAGGAATCCAAAACCGTTCTATGGAATGGTCCGATGGGTGTATTTGAAATGTCGAACTTTGCGGCCGGAACCCAAATAGTAGCAGAGGCCATTGTCGAGGCGACAGAAAATGGTGCTTTTTCTTTGATTGGAGGAGGAGATTCGGCTGCGGCAATTAACACTTTCGGTTTTGGAGATAAGGTGTCTTATGTGTCTACCGGAGGTGGTGCATTGCTTGAATACATGGAAGGTAAGACACTTCCAGGTGTAGCGGCACTGGCCTAAAACTTAAGGTGTAGAATTCTTAACGAACCACCGTTATTCCTCCAACCTGTTCAAAAGTGCCTCGTTGAGGCTCAAACCTGCTGGTGAACTTAATGATATAGGGATAGGTGCCTTGAGGGACAATGTTCCCCTGGTAAGTACCGTCCCACACAAAGGAAGTGGAATTGCTCTGGTAGATAAGCTCTCCCCAGCGTGTGTAGATAAAGATCTCAAATTCTGCAACAAAGGCGTTCGGGAATGCAAAGAACTGATTGTTTGGAGCATTTCCGCTAGGAATAATCACGTTGGGCACTACGATTTGAGGATCGCAACTTTCTATAATATTGACTGTATCCATTTGCACACAACCCAATGCCGTGGTCATGGTAACCACATACTCTCCAGGGGCTTGAACATCCAAGGTTCTGCCCGCAGTTGGAAATGGAACACCATCCAACGTCCATACGTAAGTTTCAAAGCCAACTCCTGCTGTTAAAATAGGATTGTCTGTTCTGGTTGGGCAGTAAAATTCTTCGTCAGGCAATAGCCCCTCCGGGATTCCATTTCTTCTTATGAAGATGCTTCTTTCAATATTGCATAGGCCCTGGTTAATGGTAACTCTATAGTCTCCCTCATCATTTACAATGATGCTATTAGACGTTCCTGCTATTGGGTTACCATTGAATGTCCATGCAAAACCTGTTGGAGTCCCTGTCAGAATATTTGCTGTAAGCGTGATCGGCTGACCATCATCACAGGGTGGGGTAGAAGTCAACGTGGCCTCCAATGGCACAGGTATGGTTACGGGCTCAACCACTACGGCCGATTGACAATTCACAACAGTAGATTCTCTTACAATTACATCATAATTACCATCTGCATTGACTGTAATTTGAGATGTTTGTTCTCCGGTTGACCAGAGGTAATTATAGATAGCACCAGCCTGTGGGTTGGTAACCTCAGCTTCTAACGTAATCTGCCCCGTGCATATATCTCCAATCCGATTGATGACTACAATTGGCTGAACAGTAAGTGTGACCACTACATTTTGCGTGACATCGCAAAATCCGGGAGCACTTGCGGTAACCGTATAAATTCCACTCAGAGTAGCAGCATTTGGATTAGCTACTGCCGCACCATTAGGGTCGAGCCATGTGAAGCTGACACCAGGAGTGGTTGAGGCAACATTTGCATTCAAATCAACCGATGCACCACAAACATCAATTGGTGCAGTGAGTGTGAGATCTACATCAGTCGGCACATTAACTACAATACCAGAATCAGTGTCTGTACAGCCACCAGCTGAGGTGACTTGTATATCGTAGGTTCCACCAGGAAGTCCTGGAATCACAAATTCTGCTACCGTAACAGGAGCGGCAGCCCCACCCGATATTGGAGCAAGGCTTGGATCAGTAGTACTTGTAGCCGTATAAGTAATAGGGTAAACTACGGCACTATTCAAGGTCACCGTTATTGAGCCGGTAGCGGCCCCGCATGCAGCATCAATGGGTACTGAGCTCACAATACTCACATCTGAAGCCGTGTCGATTACCTCCATGCCATTGACGGTATTGGTACATCCACTGCTGTTATCAGTGAAAACAATGCTGTAAATACCCGCACCAAGATTCGTAAGAGATACTGGTCCCGGCCCCGTAAAGTTACTGTTCTGCTGTATCAAAGCGCCTCCATTGTCAAGCAGTTGATAGGTATAACTCCCGGTAGTAGTCACCGTCAAATCAATTGATCCTGTAGTGGTCCCACAGCTTGTGTTACCTATCGCGTCTACCACTGCAAGGGGTATAGGGTTGATGGTCACAGCGGTAGTGTCATTCACAAAACAACCCGGGCTTATGGGGTCCTCAATCGAAACAACATATTGAAAGACTCCGGGCACGCTTGAATCCACGTCTGCCGTGCGCTGACTCGGCAACCCAACGGTGGTATTATCCGGATTTATTCGGGTCCAGAGATAGGTGTTCGCTGCAACATTCGGATCCAGGGTCAGTACTTCGTTTTGGCAAATTGTTTGGTTCGGAGGCAGAGTTATTTCAAAGGGCGGCCCCGCAAAAACACTTCTAGTAGAGGAACAGCCAGCAACGTTGCTAATAGTCACAGTGTAAGTATCCTGTAATGTAATATCAAAGGTGTTGGCCGTACTTACCACGTTACCCTGACTGTCGGTCCAAACGTAGTTTAATATAGGGTCTACCGGACCTGCCGTAAGCAGGTTGGGCTGTCCTACACAAAAAACAACGGCAGCTGGTATTGTCGGAGTGGGGGGGATATCAAAAACATCCAGGGTCTGGACGAAAGTTGTATCAAAGCCACAACGATTAAAAATGTTGAGTGATATTTCAAATGACCCTGCCTGCCCTTGCGGGAAGGTATAGGAGGTATCCTGAGCCAAGGCACTAAAGACAACTGTATTTGTCTGGTCTTGAATTGTCCATTGGAATTCATCAATATCAGAAGTGCCCACTCCGCTAAAGGACACCAATTGCTCCACACAGGTGGTATCGGGAGCAGCCATGGAAGGTGGCATAGGAGGGTTGACACTATTTTGCACAAAGTTCGGAAGTCCAAGGCGTGAGGTACCAGTAGTAAGTGCAACAGCTTGCGGATTAAAACCTGAATTCGAGAGCGTATCATCATTGGCAGCTATACTACCTACAAATGGAGAAGATTCGAGCGCAACATAGAGCTGACCGTCAGGACCCGTTTGAATTCCACCATAATTTACAGCACCACCCGCTCCTTGAGCAATGTCGATTTTTGAGGCTTGTCTAGTGGCTTCAGTGGAGAAAGTGTCAATCCTATATTCTAAAACTCGACCGCCTGCACTTCCGGTATTTCTTTGGTTCATTGTTGCAAATATTTTGCCACCACCTGGAGAAAAGTGAACATCATACACCTCATCATTGATCCCAACATCTCCCTCATTGAGGTCGATCGCGTATTCAAATTCAGTGACTTCTCCTGAAGCCAGATCGAACTGGAAAAATTCCAGAAAATCATCAGTGCCATCGATTAGTGCAACAGCAACCCTATCTCCGGCAGGGCCAAACTTCATTCCTGCCTGACCACTAAGTTCATCATTCAATGAGTGAACGGAACCCACAGAAGAAATCACAGGAGGGGCGATTCCTTCAGCCAGTACTAAATAAGCCCTAAATGAGTTGTTGCCATATTCATGGGAAAGGAGCCAAAAACCATTTCCGCCTTCAAAGGCGGCTAATTTCTCTGTGCTTTTTGTAAATAATATCTGATCCTTTACGGTAACAGCACCTAAGCCATCACCTTCCTTCATATCCACCACAGAGTATTTTAGTCGGTATTCGTTGGTACCATAGACTGCCTGGGTTGTAAATACATAGTATAAGGTTTCGTCATCCACGAACGGAACAATAATAACGGACTGCATTGAACCCTGATCCCCACCAATTGTGGCGCCATTTTCCATAAGTTCATTCAGGTTATTAAAAACCGAGTCCCCCTCGGTATAGAATAAAACCTGCCCATTAGCATCAGAGATTGTTGAGGTGCCTTCCGGGGCATTCATGGCATGAGGGTCGATTATACTCCGTGGAGGTGGGTCCAGCCCATCCACTTCATTGAAATCAATACCAGCACCGTCTCCAAAGTACCAGATATTCGCTGTTGGGTTCTCATCACCATAAACAGTTACTTCTGCGGTGGAATAAACGGGACAACCTGTTGATGGGGTAACCACTACCCAGTAATTTCCTGCTTCGGTTACTGAGATCTGAGGGGTTGTTTCCTGCGTGTTCCAACGATAGGTATAGGTTACGTTGCCGCCCCCACCACCTCCTCCTTGGCTTTGGGGTTCGGCATCAAGTTCCAAAACTTCACCTGGACAAATGGTCGTATCCATTAAAGCAACCTCTAAATCATTATCTTCCAGATTGAGCATTTGTGGAGGAGCCTGGTAATTGACCCCATTTATCACAACTGATAGGCTGGCATTAATTACACCCGCCATATCAAACGTGACTATGGGTGCATGCATTTGTGACGTTTGACCGCTTCCCGAGAAATCCCAGGTATAACTCGTTGGAATGGCCTCTGGAGGCTCGATCATTGGTAAAAATAATGTTGGGTTGTTCAGACAAGGCTCCTGAAAAGTAAAGCTAACGACCGGTGCTATTCTTCTCTCAGGCAGAAACTGTTGAAAGTAATTTGAGCCGAAATCCTGGCCCATCATGACATCCAATTCATAAGTCACATTTATCAAACTCGAATTGGGTTCGTTAAGCCTTCCCAGGATTCTGGCCCCACCAGCTGTAGCTCTGTACAGATGGTAAATTGAACTATCAGGTGCTACTAAAAGGCTCAAACTTTCCGGCACAGGAGCAGGGAGAACAGGTATAACTGATGCGGCAGGGTCGCTTGTTTCATAGCGGTAGACATTGCCATCAGCACCCGAATTTCTACTAAAATATAGCACCCTTCCTTCAATGGACCATGCCGCTGAGCCACCAAAAGTTTCGTTAAGCACAAAAGAATTGGCAACAGCAGTTTCTAATTCAAGTGTCTGAGTAGCTTCATTGAAGAGTAATATCTGAATGTTCACATTATTGGAAGGGATCACGGCAATTCTTGCCGTGGTGTTGTTATAGGCAAAGTGAAGGCTGTTTACATCAGCAGTCAGATTGAGTATGGACTCACTAGTGAAGACCCCAAGATCGTTGATGCTGAAGACTTCAAAATCACCACTTAAGCTGTTTTGGGTGATTAACCAAAAGCTCCTCATATCCCTCGAAGCCACAGTAATCATAGCGTCACCTCTGTTGGTGATGCCTGCTGCCTGATTTCTTTCTCCCAATTCAACTTCCCCAAGGAGAGGGCCGGCCGCGCGATTGCCTTGGGCATCCATATTAACGATTGTATAAAAGATTTCTCCTGAATTGTCTCTGGTAATTAGGTAGTAGCGGTCTTCATTGCCTATACCGGGAATAGGGCTCGCTGCCATACTTTGAATGCCGGTTACATCAGCATTAATGCCATCTCCACGCACCATAATTTGATGTGAGGCATCATAAATATTGGTGCCATCCGAATAAAAAAGAACTTCTCCTGAGGTGGGATGCGTTGCGGTCAGTTTTTCACCCGCATTGTTCAGTGCTACCTTGCCCATATCCAGGAAGGGATCGATACCTTCCTGCTTGCCAAATAGCAGACTCTGGTCGTTGTCAGAGAACAACCAGTTGTGTCTTGTTAAATTTTGCGCACTTATTGTATAGGTGAAAGTGAAGCAAAAAAACAACGTGAATATGATTCGAATTTTCCTCGCCACGTTTTAATTCCTCATTATAATAACATCGAAGCAAAACATTAACCCTATTACGCGATTCGTAGAGTTTTTATTATATTCAGCGCTTCAATAGTTAGCCCCAAGATAACGTAAATCCTTGATGAAAGGAACGCGTTGGTCTAGAGTTATACTAGAAAATTTACTTTTCTTGGTACAATACCGTCAGGGTATTCGTACGTTTAACTGTTAAAGGTTTGCATGCGTAGAGTTTTATATGTTTTCTTAGCCGTGTTAGGGATTGTTTTTGAGTCAAGAGCTCAAGATCCGCAGTTCTCTCAATTCTATGCGGCTCCGCTGTATATCAACCCTGCATTCACAGGAGCATCCACTTTTACACGAGTTGGCGCAAACTATCGAAACCAATGGCCTTCACTGGATGCTTCGTTTGTTACATTTTCGGTTTATGCCGATCATTTTATAGAGAAGTATAATAGCGGTATTGGTATGATTATTACTACCGACCAAGAAGGTTTGGCAGGATTAAAGTCCACCTCGATAGGGCTTAGCTATGCTTATCAGCTAAAACTCAATGACAATATTGTATTCAGACCAGGTTTTCAAATGTCTTATACCTCCAGAAATGTGAATTTCACAGACTTGGTTTGGGGAAGTCAGCTTGACCCAGTTACCGGATTTGACCCAAACCTACCACCCGACCCAACCCTCACACCAGGAGGTAGTAGTGTGTCTTATGTGGATATGACCGTGGGAGGCATTCTTTATTCCAAAAGCCTTTTTATTGGGGTCACTGCTGCACACCTCAACGAGCCCAATCAGTCGTTGATTGACGAGAACAGTCCGTTACCTATGAAAATATCTGTTCATGGTGGCTACAAATTCATGTTGAAAAGCCGAACACTAAGGAGAGATTTAACCTACACCTACAAAGAGAGGAGCTTTACCCCCGTTTTCCAATATAAAAGTCAAGGGCCATTTCAAATACTGGACGTGGGAGGATACTTGCATCTTGAACCTATTAATTTCGGATTTTGGTATAGAGGCTTTCCGCTAAAAGGACTTGAAACGCTAAGTGGAACCCAGTTCCCACAAAATGCTGCTCTGGTATTTTCTGTGGGTATTACCACTAATGATATGAACATAGGGTATAGCTACGATTACACAATTTCAGATTTGAGTGTAGCCAGTGGAGGTGCTCATGAATTTTCTATATCCTACTTTTTTAAGCTTGGAACGCCAAGTCGAGTTCCAAGAGATAGGTGGAAGATTCCTTGCCCTAAAAACTAGATTATCCTATGAATCCCGAATCCCTCCTCTACCTCATATTGGGGATTATTGTCTTTGATTATATTTTTGATCAGGTTTTGGATTACTTAAATCTGAAGCATAGTAAGACGGATTTACCGGATGAATTGAAGGGGATTTATAATGATGAAGAATACGCAAAATCTCAAAAATATCAAAAAACACAATCCCGGTTTTCGTTTCTAACATCCGCCTTTAGCACAACCCTCACAGTTGTGATCATTGCTATTGGTGGTTTTGGTTACCTGGATGAGTTTTTACGGCCTTATATTGCAAACCCTATTCTGCTCTCCCTTGGTTTTTTTGCATTATTATCTATTCTGTCAGACATCATCAATTTGCCTTTTCAACTTTACAGTCTCTTTGGAATTGAGGCAAAATTTGGATTCAATAAAACCACCCCAAAGACATTTGTACTAGACAAGCTCAAAGGCTACCTATTGGCTGGAATTATTGGCTTTCTTCTGGGCTATTCTATCCTCTGGTTAATTGAGTCGTTAGGGGAGAACTTTTGGATATATGCCTTAATCGTGATAGCAAGTTTTATTCTCTTCATGAATCTGTTTTATACCTCCCTCATATTACCCTTGTTTAATAAGCTGACACCCTTGGAAGATGGAGAATTGAAGGCGATGATAGAGGACTATTCGAAAAAAGTGAATTTTCCCCTGGACAATATTTTTGTTATTGACGGGTCAAAACGATCAACGAAAGCCAATGCCTTTTTTTCCGGTCTCGGAAAAACAAAGAAGATTGTCCTCTATGATACATTAATCGAAAAACAAACTAACGAGGAACTGGTGGCAGTGCTGGCCCACGAAGTGGGTCACTTCAAGAAAAAACACATTGTTGTTAGCCTGTTATTGTCATTGGTGCAAATGGCTATCACATTATTCATTATGTCTCTGCTCATTTTTAATGAAGATTTATCACTTGCATTAGGAGGGAAACAACTGTCCGTTCATTTGAACTTGATTGCATTTGGCTTGTTATACAGCCCAATTTCCAGACTTACAGGTTTATTAATGAATATGCTCAGTAGGAAAAATGAATTTGAGGCTGACGAGTATGCCGCAAAGACTTCAGCAGCCGATGCGCTCCAGAGTGCGCTAAAAAAGTTGTCAGTAACCAGCCTTAGCAACCTTTCGCCTCATCCAGCCTACGTTTTTGTAAACTACTCACACCCACCACTGCTTAAGCGATTGAAGGCACTTTCCAAATTCAATTAAAATTGTTGATCTGGGGCCGGCCAATCAGGAAATCTGAAAACCGAAAACCCGATCTTCCTGAAAAATCGAGATCAAAATTATCAAGGCCAATCGGTGCATCAGGATAAAAGGCCAAGCGAATTTCAATGGTTTTGAAGGTAAGGTTGTCATTTCTCACTCTTAGACCGAGGCCAAAACCTTGTTGGCTTTTTGACTTAAAAATGTTCTTGTCACCTGAATTGATAAAGCCAAGATCATAAAATCCGAAAAGGGCAAATCGGAAGTTTAATACTTCAAGTGGGGTAAAGGAGACGGTCTCGAAATTGATCAGAAATCGTTGGCTTCCTCTCAAAGTATGGCTGGTCAGTCCACGGATACCATTTCTGTCTCTAATATCGATGAATTCTTCCGTAAAACGATCCAGGCCCCGCGTGTAGTTTATAGTAATAAACTGCCTGAATTTCCACCTATTCAAATCAATCAATGAACTGATAAAGCGAAAATCGGTGCGAATTACTCCTTGCTCCCAATTATTATCATTGAGGTACCCTTCTATCACGAAGCTACTTGCCAGGTAACCAATTTTGCCAATGAAGTTGGCTTGTGAAATTCTGGCTCCGTAGTAATAACGGTTGTAAAACTCGCCCCATTCATGGCCGCCCAAGACTTCAAAAGACGCCCCATATGGAATATCTTCAGTTCTACCATAGCCAAAAATCAATTGATCCTTGAAGAACCTTCTCTGCGAAAACCCAAGAGACCCTATTGCGAGAAAGCGATTGTGGTAAAGTCGATTTTCCGTTAGGGAAACCGCTGGTCTGACCAAATAATCGGTTCTGGACACTCTTCCGGAAACAATCAGCCTTGTGCGATCCCTAAGTTGTGGGTTTCTGGTTTTTATGGGAAAGGCCCTGGCCAACCAGCCATCTTGATAATCGAACTTTTGCACAATATGATTGAGCTCCAGGTCGGTATCTGACACTATATTATCTAATTGAATCTGCCGAGTTTTCTGCTGGTTCCATTCAAGGCCTCCTGCAAATTTGATCTGAGGAGTGACGAAGTCACGGTTCAGCTTGACCCCTATGAAATCTCGATTGGCGGTATTGGAATAGCCGAGCTCAAACGAGGTGAAGCTTTTGCCGATGTTGGGAATCCGGTATCTCATTTCATAGCTGAAGGCCTGTTCACCATCACTGTCAACCGCAAATCGGTTGTCGATCTCATGACCAATACCAAAAATATTTCTATGATCGATTCCCAGCACTCCTGAGTCAAAATCTCGAGCCTCAACATCTATGGATAGCGATAGTACGTCTTTGGTAAGTAGAAGCACATCAACAGTATCACTGGATGCCCGCTGATCAACAATAATCCTGGCGTCTTTGATAAAAGGTAATTCACGCAATAATCTTTCATTATCGGCTAATTCAGAAGGGTTGAGCGTATCACCGATTGTAAAAAGAAGATTATTGAAGATTACCCTATCGCTGGTTTTGAAATTAATGGTATTCCCCAACTTCTGAACCACCGATTCAGGACGTTTGTCCAAGCTATCCATTCGCGTTCCCAGTGCCTCTAGCTTGGTAAGCTCTATACTGCCAATGATTTTTCCCTGGTATGGTCGATACGGATTTTCACTTTGAATAAGGTTGGCCGTGTCCAACCTGAAATCGTCTGATGGGAGTGAAAAGAGTAGATTAAATAGGCCTTTAGTGATCTTTTTTTGATACCACCGGCTTCTCAGCGTTCTATAAAAATCGCGTTTAACGACTTGGTAGAAAACGGTGTCGGGCAAGATTAGAACAGTGTCCTTATCAAACCGTAAGGTTTCATTCTTAAGAATTATGGTTGTGTTCTTTTTTAGAGGAATTGTGTCATACTGCACTTTTTGTTGCTGTCCTAGCAAAGTGAAGCCAGTAAATAGGAGCAGGACGATATGTAAAATGCGGTTGCCGATAGTACTTAAACGAAAAAAACTCAGAAATAATAAGTAAATGAGGGTTACAATTACAAGAAATCGATGTCAATATTTCCTGGGTAACGCATTAAGTAATTGACAGCCATTCTTGCAGGCATGTCTTCATACAGAACTTTGTACAATGTGTCCGTGATCAAGGGCTTGATTCCCTGGCTATCGGCCAATAATTTGATGATTTTGATCGTATTAATTCCTTCAGCTGTTTCATCCATCTCGCTCATTACCTGGTCCAGGGTTTTACCCTCAGCTAATTTGTATCCACAGGAAAAATTGCGACTGGAAGTACTAGTCGCTGTTGTCACCAAGTCACCTATGCCAGCCAACCCGATAAATGATGATATTTCACCTCCCAGCGCCTGTCCTAAATAGATCATCTCTACAAGCCCTCTGCTGATGAGTAGTCCTTTGGCATTTTGCCCAAGATCCAGACCCGATGAGATACCAGCAGCAATAGCGATGATGTTTTTTAGCACCCCGCACAATTCGACACCCTTCAAATCATCGTTGCCATACACCTGAAAGTTCTCGCTTCGAAGTAATCTTTTACCTTCTGCAATCACCTCGTTGAAAGGCGATGCAATAACAGTGGCTGCAGGTTGATTTGCAGCAAGTTCAGCAGATATATTTGGCCCGGCCATGCACCCAACCTTCACCACAACGCTTTCCTCTTTGATTACTTCACTCATGGTTTTGACATGCTCACGACTTACATCGGCAGCATCTGCCCCATGAGAAGAAAGATTAAGGTCTAACCCTTTGGTGCCATGAATAAGCGTGTGATAGGGATGAAGATGTGGTGCCAATTGGGTCATTAATTCTCGAAAATTGGCAGAAGGAATCACCGGAAATATAACATTGCAGTTCTTGGCAATCTCTTCCAAACTATTGGTTACGGTAATGTTATTTGCCAGTTTTTGATTGGCCGACTGGCGCGTTTCGTTAATCGCTGTTGCCACTTCAGGCTTTCGGGCATAGAGTAGAACATTGGAATTCTTCGACAAAATGTTCGCTACGGCCGTTCCAAAGCTGCCAGCGCCAATTACACCAACTTTTTGATCAGACATATTGCTCAAGGTTATAACCAGCCAATCGATTGTGGTAATAAAACAACAGGTTCATGTCCTGTACTATGATATTGCCCTTCCTATTCTTTATTAAAGGTGCTTTAGCATGAAACATGCCCACATTAGCAATTCCATGTTTGATAACTTTATCTATTTCCCTGGTAAGGAAGGGAGAAGTGTTGACCTTACCTTTTTCTTTCAGCTCAAATACCTTTTGTAGTAATGTCTCAAAGACGGATTTGAACTCATCATATTCAATAAACTGATTCTCTTCAGGTATCCTCAGAAGATTATACAAATCCAGTTTGTTATACCTTTTCAACAATACCTGGAATGCGGTAAAAGCCACAAGATGACTGGCAAAAACCTTATTGATCCGATGAAACTCTTCAACGATGCGGTCGCTGAGCATTCTGGTATATTCGTCCTCCCGTTGTTGATTATGGGAGATTATGCGGCCATCTCTTGTGAAATACTCCTGGGTATCAATAAGTCTACCATGCTTATCATGACTTTGGCCATCATCGTCTACATAGTTGCCCAACACATCCATGCATTTGCCAATAGAAACAGAAATGTCAGATCCTTTGGCAAAAAACTTTAAGAGAAACTTGGCTATTTTGTAAGAGGTAGAATATTCGTCATTCTCCGTGTAATATCTCTCCTGTCCCTTAAGGCGTAAATATTGCTTAATCAAACTCGGAGCCTCCAATACAAAATTGTAGTTGAGTGTGACTGGCACAATGAAAACTTTCTCCAAGCCGTCTTTTTTGCCCTTTTGATAATTGACACGCTGCGCTTCAATTGCCGTACTGAGCAGTCCCAGCTTTAATCTCTTTTCAATTTTACCTGATCGCGATCTGGTTCCACCGGGGAAAAACAGACTGTGACAACCCTTTTGAATTGCCAGGCTTGAATAGGCCTTTAGCGTTTCCAGGTAAATCAGATTTTTCTTTCTTCGGTCTACTTTATAGGCACCCAGACTGTTCATGAAATAGGCCAGAATTTTAATATTAAAAAGGTTGAGCCCTGCGCCATAAATAAATGCAGGGAGCCCCAGAACATTGATTACCCAGCCGATGAGTATAGAGTCGAGATTACTGAAATGAGTAGGAACCATGATAATCGTTCCCTTTCTAGCCAATGTGCGAAGCTGCTGTACTTCGCCTGTGATATGAATTTTGTCCTGGAGGTTGTACTTGGTACTGAACAAAGACCAAAAACGTCTTGCACGTGATGCATTCAGTAAACGAGCAAAGCCGAAAGTGGCTATCGAACGTGCAAATCGATATCTGGTTTTTTTGAAATTGCCCGCAATCTCATCTGAGTATCGAAAAACCATTTCCTCCAAAACTGAATCAAGCATCTGGGTGATCTCATCAGTCTTTTTGGAATTGGAGATTACCAAAAGCTTTGCCTCGACCGATTTGAGAAAATCACCTTCATCGGGAGAATCTACTGCCCATGGGTTGCGTTTAACCCTTAATTTTTCTCTGAAAAGTGTGTTTTCAATTTCCTCGATCAGCGCTGATCGAGTAGTAGTGAGTGATTTAATTCTCTGAACACTGCTTTTTGCAACCTCTCGAACGAACTCCTCTCTGTTTCGACTAAGGTTAACAACCGCCCAATCGTTAATGCCACCTGGGTGAACCTGATCATATCTTTGCTTAACGTAGTCTGGGTCTGCTGGCTTCATTTAATCCGGTAAGCCCCAAATATATAAGAAAGATGCTTCAAAACTGATTCAGTTTTGAAAGTAACTATTCAGCAACGCACATAAGTTGACAATATCTGATTTGGAGTTAAAAGCATGTAAGCAAATTCTCAAACGCTCCGAGCCTGCGGCTACTGTGGGAGACAGAATGGCCCGGGCATCAAATCCCTCTGTCTGTAGTAGGTTGCTTAATTGTTGCGCATTGGAGTTTCCTGGAATTTTTATGGCCTGAATGGGGCTTTCACTATTGATGATATGCGTTTCAGACAACTGCAATTGCGTTGTGAAAAGTTGGATGTTCCTTTTAAGATCGGCTGACAATGCTGGATGATCAGCCAGAAAAGCAAAAGCCGTTTGGATGGCGATTACCTCAAATGGGCCTGGTGCCGTAGTATAGATAAACGGTCTCGCAAAGTTGATCAGGTAATTGATAAGTACGTCACTGCCACAAACACAGGCACCATGGGTGCCCATGGCTTTCCCAAAAGTCATGATTCGTGCGTACACCTTATCCTCAAGGTTAAGCTCCTTTAAAAGCCCACTTCCATTTGCCCCCCAAATGCCTGTACTATGAGCCTCGTCAACCACCAGTTTGGCTGAAAAGATATCACATAGCGCAACAAGTTCTTCAAGGGGAGTAAAATCCCCGTCCATTGAATAAACTGATTCAACAGCCACAAATACATTTGCACTTTTCGAAACCTGTTCCAACTTCTCCCTTAAATGCGGGAGGTCATTGTGCCGAAAACTGATTTTTTTCGCCATGCTTAGCCTGCATCCATCTTTAATGCTGGCATGGCTCAATTCATCGTAAAGGATAACATCGTTTCTTTGGGGGATCGAGGAAAAAAAAGCCAAATTGGCCAAATAACCAGAGCCAAACAGAAGTGCTCTTTCAGCGGAAAACAGAGAGGAAAGTTCGGCTTCAGTCCTTTCAATAAGTGCTGAATTCCCAGTTAAAAGCCTTGAACCAGTTGAACCGTTTTTAAAAGTGTCCTTTTCATACCTTTCGATAACCAGTGTCTTCAAGGCTTGGTTTTGTGCCAACCCCAAATAGTCATTAGATGAAAAATCGATAAGGTTGGATTCTGAAATTTTAAGTGACCTAAGATTGCCTTTCTCTTGGCGTTTCTCAAGTGCTGCGCTTAATTTGGGTTCGTCATGAGCCATTTTTATAGAAACGATGGTTAAAATTAGAAATAATTATGATTTTAGCGGCTTATAAATCAAACATGGTTGTTTCAAAGTTCAAGTTGTTTTTTGCTTTAGGAATGCTCCTATGCGCTACGCCTCTCTTTTCCCAGAAAGCCTATCGCAATCAGGAATTGTCTATTACCACCGAAAACGATGTTTATTTATTGATTCGTAGAGATCGATATTACTCCAACGGAATTTTATTTAACTACCGTTTTACTAAAGGAGAAGTTTCAAATTCTCTGGACTCGTCCACCATAGCTTCTCCCAAGAAAATATTCCAATTTGATTTAGCACAGAAGTTTTTTACCCCGGAAGGCATTACTTTGTCAAACCCTGACGAGTTTGACCGTCCGTATGCCGGCCTTTTGGTAGGCGGTGCTTCGGTGTCTCTATTCCCGAAACCGGATAAAAAAATTAGTTACGGTGCTGAGTTGGGGGTGATTGGTGAGATTTCCGGTGGTGAGGCATTCCAAAAATGGTATCATCGGTTTGCGGGATTTCTACCTCCTGAAGGTTGGGAGTTTCAAATCAGGAATGAAGTATTCCTTAACCTGAAAGCAGAAATCAATAAGCAATTTACCTTGCTGCCCAGAACCATTGATGTGGTCACCCATTCGAAAGTTTCGCTGGGCACCTCACTACTCAATACCCAGCAAGGCTTTGATGTTCGCTTCGGAAAATTGCAGAATATTGATCGCTCGGCTTTTGTAAATTCATTGATCGGTAGAGGGAGCGAACGATTTGTGGGCCATAATTACTTCTTCTTTGGTTACGGTTTAGAATATGTGGTGCACAACACATTGATCGGGGGTAGTATTTGGAACATTGAAAGCCCTCATACAGAAGAGCTGAATCATTTGGTAAGGCACTGGAGAATAGGATGGGCTGCAAACTCAGAAACAGCCACTTTTAAAATGACCTACTATCATCTATCAGAAGAAGTGGTGGGTGCTAAAAAACATGCCTATATCGGCCTTGAGCTACAACTTAGGTTTAGGCCGTCTAAAAAAAGAAGCCAATAGCGTCAACACATCTTCCTGGTGACTTGGTCTTCCCAATGAAATAACTTCCAGGGCCAAGAAATTAAGTTTTATTGCCTTTGTGAATGATTTCGAACCTGTTATACTTGTACCATCTTAACTGATGGCGCTCCAACTCAAGGATATTCAGGCCCCTATAGCCCAAGAAATGATCGAATTCGAAAAGAAGTTTCGGTCATTTATGAAGAGCAAGGTTTTTCTTCTCGATCAAATCATGGGGTACATTGTAAAACGAAAAGGAAAACAAATACGTCCAATGTTTGTTTTTCTCTCTGCTGGACTTACCGGCAAAATCTCCGAGAGTACTTATAGGGCAGCCTCCTTTATTGAGCTTTTACACACTGCTAGTCTGGTGCATGATGATGTAGTCGATGACTCCAGTTATCGCAGAGGTTTTTTCTCCATCAACGCTCTTTGGAAGAATAAAATAGCTGTGTTAGTTGGAGATTATATGCTCACTCGCGCACTGTTGTTGGCAGTGGATAATGAAGATTTTGACCTCCTAAAAATAGGTTCACAAGCGGTAAGGGAGATTAGCGAGGGCGAACTGCTTCAGATAGCAAAAGCCCGTAATCTGGACATTACTGAGGATGTTTATTACGATGTGATTCGCCAGAAAACAGCCTCGCTTATTGCGGCTTGTTGTGCCATGGGAGCAACTTCTTCAGGCTGCGATAAAGAGACGATAGGGCGAATGAAAGATTTCGGATTGAATGTTGGTATGGCCTTTCAAATCAAGGATGATCTTTTTGACTATGGAAACGAGGAAATAGGTAAACCACTGGGCATCGATATTAAAGAAAAAAAGATGACCCTGCCGCTGATATATGCCTTAAACAACGCGAGTAAAGGTGAAAAGAGACGGATCATCCGGATTGTTAAAAACGAAAGCAATAAGCCCAAAAAAGTCCAGGAGGTAATCGATTTTGTGAAGAAGTCAGGAGGTATTGAATATGCTATCGGAGTGATGAATGAATACTACGAGAAGGCTCAGGAGATTTTAAAGTCATCACCAGATTCAATCTTCAAAGACTCACTTTCTCAGTTGATCCAGTTCACTATTGAGAGGTCAAAATAACTTGATTTTCTTCCCATACTCTGGACAAACCTTCAATTGAGTATAAAAAAATAGCACTCCCCACGGTGTGGAGAGTGCTAGGTTGGTTAGCTAGTTATGATTCGTTAAAACCCTACTTATTTTTGGTTCTTATTTCAATAGCTCCTGCATTTGCCTCCTGGCCATAGCGAGTAATAGCGCTGGTTCCGCTCAAAACTCTAATTGATTCGATTTGGTCTGGTCTGACAATTGCTGCTGCACTGGCATAAGACTGACCGACCGAAACTCCGTCAATCACAAAAAGAGCCAGATTACTTCCTGTCATTGAGGCTCCTCTGGCACCTCCTCGAACTGATACTTGGAGACTAGTTCCGGATCCGGACACTTGAATTCCACCAATCGTTCTAAGGGCATCCCCTAGCGTGTTATAATTTGTATAGTCTTTTGGAGTGGAAGATCCGCCCGGTCTGGAAGGTCCTGCTGCGCATGAGCCCAAAAAGGCAATCATTGCAACAATCAATGTTGATTTAATCAAGTTTTTCATATAAATATATTTTTGTAATACCCGTAACATTAACACCTTAAAAACTGGATAACCCTAGTGTTAGTTTATTAAAATTATGTTTGGGCAAAATTAAACAAATTTGAACAATCAAAAATCTTCGTGTTTTTGAGAGATTGATGTTGGGTTTGTCAACTAAAAAATAAACTAATGTTTGTGAAAATGACAGTGCTCGAATTGGCTTCTTTGTTGGTAGGTTAGTTTTTGATTTGGAGATTAACACAAACAAGCTCTCAAAGGCATTGTCATTCTTTTGACAGCTTTCAATTCATTATAAAAAACGGCATCTGCACAGTGGGGAGAATGCCAGGTTGATTTTTTTAATTAAAAACTCTACTTCTTTTTGGTTCTTATTTCAATTGCTCCTGCGTTTGCCTCTTGACCATAGCGAGTAATGGCCCTGGTTCCGCTCAAAACTCTAATTGATTCGATTTGATCAGGGGTGACAATTGATGCCGCATTGGTATAAGACTGACCGACCGAAATTCCGTCAATCACAAAAAGAGGCGCATTATTCCCTGTCATTGAGGCACCTTTAGCAGCACCTCCTCGCACTGCAATTAAACGACCATTTCCGGTTCCGGTGACCTGAATTCCGCCAACAATTCTAAGGGCATCCCCCAGTGATGTGTATTTTGAATAATCTTTTGGAATGGAAGATCCATCCTGCCTGGATGGCCCTGCTGCACATGAGCCCAAGAAGGCTATCATTGCAACAATCACTGTTGATTTAATCAGGTTTTTCATATAAATATATTTTGGTAATACCCATAACATTAACACTTTGAAAGTTGGATAACCCTAGTGCCGGTTTGTTAAAACTATATTTGAGCAAATTTATACTGCAAGGGTTCGAAAGAATTTCGAACAAAAAAACAACTTGATGTTTGTAAAAATGAAAGTGCTCGAATTGGCCTCTGTGCTGGCAGGGCCGTCAGTAGGTCAGTTTTTTGCTGAATTGGGCGCGGAGGTAATTAAGATCGAAAACCCAAAGACAAACGGAGATGTGACCAGATCATGGTTGTTCAGAGGTGAGCAATGTGCCGATGGCGTCAGTGCTTATTTCTCTGCTGTAAATTGGGGCAAAAAGTCAGTAGAACTCGACCTGTCTTCTGCCTCCGGTCTTGAAGAACTTTATTCCCTTGTTCGACAATCCGACATAGTTATTAGTAGCTTTAAGCCAGGAGATGATAGAAAGCTGGGTGTAGACTTTAAGACACTCAAGACTATTAAAGAAGATATTATCTATGGACATATCACAGGCTATGGCGTTGAAAACAAGCGTGTGGGTTATGATGCCGTAATTCAGGCTGAATCCGGCTTTATGAGCATCAACGGTGAGAAGAATGGAGGGCCGCTGAAAATGCCAGTGGCGCTAATTGACATTTTGGCTGCACATCAGCTAAAAGAAGGGTTGCTCTTGGCCTTGATTAGAAAAATGACATCGGGAGAGGGAAGCTACGTTCATATCTCACTAATGGAGGCAGCGGTGAGTGCCCTGGCCAATCAAGGGGCAAACTGGTTGGTTGGAAATAAAATACCCCAACGGACAGGTAACGAACACCCAAACATTTCTCCATATGGCGATGTTTTTGAGACTGCCGATCAACAACAGATTATCGTTGCTGTTGGCAACGCTAAACAATTCCAGGCCTTGAGTCAGATTTGTGATTTAGATTTGGCCTCTTCAGGGGAGTTTACGAGTAATGTACTAAGAGTTCAAAATAGAGAGAAACTAAGAGATCTATTAACCGGAGTCATAAAGGGCTTCGAGGCGGAGGTACTGCTTGAGAAACTGCACAAGCACAAGGTGCCAGCCGGCCGTGTAAAGAACATCAGTGAGGTATTAGAGGATGGTCCGCAAGAGTGGTTTCATAACAGTGGTAGTTTGAAAGGAGTAAGGAGCTTTTTTGCGATACCCGAAGGCGAGGTTGGTACAAAACTCCATCAGCCTCCAAGTTTTGGGCAACATACCCAGGAAGTTCTGAAGGGTTTAAAATAGAGACTCTATTTGCTTAGAATTGCCTCAAACACCTTTTGTGTGTATCTGGTGATAAATCCAAGATATTCGAAATTGACAGTCTCATAAGTATCCGATTCCTTATGATAATGAGGCGTAGTGTCTTTATTAACATATTCTTCAGTGATACCGGTAGCCTTAAATCCAAGGTCTCTAAAAGCACGGTGATCAGTGGAGGTTACCTTAGAATAGTGTATGGGGAACTCCAGCCCTTCATTTTTGGCCACTGAACGGTATAAAACCTGCAGCTCATCGGTCGGCATTTCTAGTTCTATTCCCCGATCTCCATCCTTATCCCAACCGAGTTGATCAACGGTGTGTACCGAATGTACTTTAAGGCCTTCGTCTTTGATCAATTTTGCATAAGCTCTGCTGCCGACCAAGCCCTTTTCTTCTTCGTCAAAGAAAACAACCAACACGTTGTGACGCCTTTGGTCGAGGGATGAAATGTGTTTTGCCAAAGAGTAGATCAATGCAGTGCCTGTAGCATTATCATTGGCCCCGGGACAGTTCTTCACACTATCAAAATGTGCCCCGATGACTACATAAGAATCCGTATCCACAGTGGCATTAATTACACCTACCACATTATTTCCATCTTCGCGATAAGTATGTAGATAAGCCTTATCGGTAAATTTGTTTACTTCCCTTAACAGATAATCAGCCGTCAATTTTCTGCTTTCGGCACTCGCTCGATCTGTCATCTTGGTTTGACCGTCAATGGCGGAGTGTCCTGTCAGTTTTGAGATTAATGCTTGCTGTTCAGGAAGGGCTTTGCCCTGATGCGCCAGGCCGCTTGAAGCAATCAATAAAGAAATTAAATAGGTTAGACCAGATTTACGAAGCATGGTTTTTGAGTTTCACGAAAGATAATTGATTCAAACGAAACTGTTTTGTGCGATACCCTTTCTTTTACTGAGGACGAAGCATCTTAAGCTCCGAAAACTCAAGCACCAAATTCCAAATAACAAGCACCAAATTCCAAGCCCCCGTTTTCCTTCTGACTTTTTTTGTTCTAATATACTAGGCAGGTTAGATTCTTCGCAAACTCAGAATAGGAAAACAGTCTTTGTACGATATATTTTCTTTTGCTGAGGAACGAAGCACCTCAAGTTCCAAAAACGAAATACCAAACACCAAAATTTTGGCTGCCGTTACTGCTCCAACTTCTGTCTTCCAACTTCTAAGCTACTTCTTCCCTCTCACTTCCTTCTTCAAGGCCTCGTTCTCCTCTTCCAACTTCTTAACCTTCTTATCCATTTCAATCATATACAAAGTCAATTCCTCCACCTTCTTCAACAGCGTAGCATCCATCTTGCCCAGATCAAGTCCTTTTTCTTCTACTTCCTTGGCAGAAGGCACTTCCGGTAGATGTTTATTGGTTTTTACATATTCCTCTAACTCGTTTAGAGTTCTAAGTTTAAAGTTGGGTTCGAAGACATAGTCTGGCCAGTTGCCGGGAGTGGAGGTGACCTTAACTTTTTTGGATTCGATGTTGCCTTGGAAAAGTGCGTTTCCATTGACTTCGAGTTTAGCCGAGGGATTAGCCGCACCAATGCCCACATTGCCATCTTCCAAAACCAGTGTATTTGAGTTGATACCACCGTACTCAGTCTCAAATACCATTTTACGATCAGCATTGTCCCAGTAAATAGTTCCTCTATAGTTGTGCCATTCCCCAATATTGATTGAGGGGTTGGCGGTTCTCGCCTCTCCACCAAACCAGGCACCATAATAATCACCGTTGGCTTCCGAGTTTATTCTTCCTGCCACTGAAAGTGGGTAGTAAGGGTTATTGGTTCCTATGCCAACTTTACCCTCGTTATTGATCCGAAGACTTTCGCTCGAGACCCCTGCGTTATCAGTAAATATCGAAATGTAGCCATTGTTATTTGCCCCGCTGGTACCTGCCTGAATCATGGCGACTGACCCTGCATTGTTGGCAAAGTTCACAGTCGAAACGATATCATTGGTGTTATTATTTGCATGTTGTAAGCGGATTTCAGCACCTTGTGTAATTGATCCATCACTTAGGATTTCGAGCCGAGCGTTAGGGGAAGCAGTTCCAATACCCACGTTCCCCGGATTGTTATACCCATCTATAACAAATCTCTCCTGTCCGCCTTGAATAATCGAAAATCGATCCTGATTGAAATAGCCAACATCCGAAACTAGGCCCAGGTGAAAGTTCTTCTGTCCTTCGCTCGAAGTGTCTAAAAATGCGTCATTATTAAGCGCATCGGTGGCTTTAAAGCTCATTAGGTTATAATGAGTGCCGGAGGAGGTCCAATTTCCGCTGAGTACAAGAGGTCTGTGTTTTTGGCCGGTATTGTCGTTAACATGAAGCCTGCCATTTGGAGAAGAAGTGCCAATTCCCATATTACCATTGCTAGCTACATACCACCTGTAAGCCTGAGCTGTATTATCATATAATGTCATGGCATCGTTCGCAGCAATGTATCCCAGGTTATATTTATTCAGCCCACCTTCTCTAAACCGGAAATCGATATTTACGCCTTCGTTGGCATTCAGGAATAGTCCGCCACCCACTGAGGCATCAATCAACAAGTTTCCCCTTACCTCCATTTTTTCGGCCGGAGTAGTGCTACCGGTGCCAATCCCTACATTACCATTGCCATGCATAGTCATAATGTTGGTCGCTGCATTTACGCCACCGTTGAATTCAGTACCATAGTTAAAATGTAGTTGATCTCCTCCATTCCAAAGAAATTGCTTGAAACCATAATTGTCAAATGAATTGAGAAAGCTCAATTCTGCATTTCCAAAGTCGCCATTGGAAGTGATTTGTAATTGGGCATCTCCGGAGTCAGCAACTTCAAGATCACCGACAGGTGAAGTTGTACCTATACCAACATTGCCACCATTAAAATAGGTATCAACCCCGGCATCTGCTGCTAATTTTATAAGACTTGTTCCATTGTCAAATAGTTCAAGTGCCCCTCGATGTAGAGCGGATGAAGTTCCAATGCTGCTGAGAAGAGCAATTTTCCCCTGCGAAGTTTCTAACCTCAAACCTTCCAGCGCATCCTCTGATCGCAAAGTCAAAAGATTAGATGGAGAAGATGTGCCAATACCTACTTTTCCGGTCTGCGTAATGATCATTGATGTTGTTGGATCAGCACCTTCTGAAGGCATTTGTGTTCTAAACTCCAACCTTCCTTCACCTCCAGACGGGCCTGCAGTTGCGTTAATACTGGCTGCAACCCCGGCTGTGAAGTCAGTTGGATCATTGCTATAAAACTGGAGAGCACCAATATTATCACCTTGACTTAAGGCTGTAGAAGAATTTTCTATTCTAAGAAAATTAGAATTAACGGCACCCTTTAAATGTAGTAAAGTTGTAGGGGCAGTCGTGCCAATCCCCACATTACCGGTAGACCCCTGAATAAAAAAAGGATTGTATTGATTGCCCCTGGCCGTTATTCTAAAGTCAATTGGGTTTGCCGTGAGCAAGTCCGAAGTTCTTGCTAATTCCAACTTGTAACCATAGGTGTAGCTATGGTATAGGGCGGTTTGATTATAAGTACCCGTTCCTGTCGATGAAAACCATAAGGGAGTGGTGCCAGAAAGCGTTTGGGAAACTTGAGTAAAAGCGAGATTAGCAAAACAAAATGCTAACAAAGAGAAGAGTATCTTTTTCATAATCGAGGTTATTTATCTTTTTTGAGTTCTTGAATTTCTTTCTTGAGTTCAAGAAATAAGCTTCTGAGTTCTTGGTTCTCAGATTTCATCTTCGAGTTTTCTATTTTGAACTCCTTGAGACTTGCAGCTTGCAGCTTGGAACTTGAAGCTAGTAGCTCATAGCTCGCAACTTGCTTTTTAAGCACCTTCTCTTGGGCAATTGTGTATAGCGTTAACTCCTCCACCTTCTTCAGCAGCGCAGCATCCATTTTGCCCAAATCGAGTCCTTTTTCTTCTACTTCCTTGGCAGAAGGTACTTCGGGAAGATGTTTGTTTTCTTTTACAAACTGCTCTAACTCACTCAAAGCTCGCAACTCATAGTTAGGAGCAAACACATAATCCGGCCAGTCGGCCCCGGCTGTGGAAACACGTACTTTTTTTGCCAGGACAGTGCCGTCTACTGCTAGTTTTTCTGTAGGGGAATTTGTGCCAATTCCTACATTGCCGTCTTTCTTGAAAGTCACACTAGTGCCCCAAGCGCTTCCGTAAGAATTGAGTTCCAAGTCTTTGGTCACATCATTAAGTTCGAAAAAAGCGTACTCAGTACCACTCGATGGGTCTGTAGCTGATGGATCGGTAAAAAAGATACGACCCTTGTGATAGGTATGACCAACAATGTCTAGATGACCAGATGGAGATGTAGTCCCAATACCTACCTTGCCTGCCTTCTGAGATATTCCTGCAGTTCCGCTAACATACAAGGTGGCCGCACCATTGTATAGTCGCCAAAAATTATTACCTGAGGCAGCATCTAAATCTATAATTCCTCCTACTGCGGAGAGTCGATCTCCGTAGATCCGGTCATTTGAATGAATTCGTCCGTTTACATCAAGCTTATAACCAGGTGAAGATGTGCCGATCCCGACATTGCCTGCAAGGTAATTCTTTGAATTAAGGTCGACTTGAAAGATTCCCCATTTATTGGTGATACTCCCCGAAGGAGATTTTAAGTACAGGCCGTAATAAGTGGTTAGAGTCTTGTTGGTTGGTACTGTTA
>JAJCYM010000067.1 GCA_029262895.1 Roseivirga sp. | reverse complement strand
AACGATGAAGGGTTATATCAATAGAAACCTGGGTGCAGACGATTCGTCTGACGGCCCAAGTGCAGCAATCGTATCCCTAAAGGCGGATAGAGGTAGTAGCTATGAAATATTCATTCAGCTTTTGGATGAATTGAACGCAGCCTATAACCGCGTCTATGGAGAAAGAGTGGGGTTGACGGATGAGGAATTTAGAAAGCTCAACAAGAGCAATCCTCGGGAAAAGGCACTGTATGATCAGGCCAGGTCAGGGATTCCAAAGGCGATTTCTATAGCAGAACCAACTAAAGTAGGAGGATAATATGTCAAAGTTTAAAAAGAAAAGTGAATCGAGTCAGGATATTCCTACCGCAGCACTTCCGGATATTATTTTCATGATTTTGTTCTACTTTATGGTGACCACTGTTTTGAGAGAAACAGAGATCAAGGTTGAGCAAAGGATTCCAAGAGCGGAACAGCTGGTAAAACTTGAGAAGAAAAAGTTGGTGACATATCTTTATATCGGCCAGCCTAAACCCCAATATGGTGATTTAGGAGTTGAACCCTTAATTCAAGCGAATGATGCATTTATTGCCATTGATGGTATAGTGCAGTGGGTGAATGCGGAAAAGGATAAGTTAGGCGAGGTTGAGCGAGATCAGATCACTATTTCCATGAAAGTTGATGAAAAGACGAAGATGGGTATAATTGTGGATGTTCAAACGGAATTGAGAGAAGCAAACGCTAGAAAGATTATGTATGCTGCTCCAACCAAGGCTGCCGAAGGTAATTAGAGAATAAATTTTATTTCATATTAAAAAAAACCTCCCAGTAGGGAGGTTTTTTTGTGTGCCTGAAGAATTAACTTTTACTATAGTTAAATAACTATTAAATTAGTTAAAGTTATGAAATTCATCAAAAAATCAGAGTCAAGTCAGGATATTCCTACAGCAGCACTCCCTGACATTATTTTTATGTTGTTGTTTTTTTTCATGGTCACCACGGTGCTCAGAGAAACGGAAATAATAGTCAAGCAGGACATTCCCAGGGCAGAACAACTTGTGAAATTGGAGAGGAAGGACTTAATCGCCCATTTGTATGTAGGTAGCCCCAAATCTGAAATATTCGGCTCTGAGTCATTGATTCAAGCGAGGGATGCTTTCATAGGCCTGAACAGTATTGGCCAATGGGTGAGTGAGGAAAAATCAAAACTCTCGGAATCCGAACAAGATCAATTAACTGTTTCCATGAAAGTGGATAAAGAAACCCATATGGGACTCATTGTAGATTTACAAACAGAATTGAGAGAAGCAAATGCCAGAAAGGTAATGTATGCCGCGCCTACCAAAACGGAGAATAACTAGAGAATAACATTTATTTCATAAATTAAGAGGCCGTCACAAATACAGCCTCTTTTTTTATGTCTTCAACTGAACTAAACAATAAACGCATCACCAATTCCTGGTGCATGTATGACTGGGCGAATTCAGTCTATTCATTAACCATTACCACTGCCGTCTTTCCTACCTATTATCAGGCAGTTACTGCCGGGGTAGATGAATCCGGTATTGTATCATTTTTTGGCTGGCAATTGCCCAACTCGGTGTTGTATTCCTATGCCTTGTCCTTTTCCTTTTTGTTCACCGCCTTAATTTTACCCATGCTGTCAGGCATGGCTGACTATGGTGGAAGTAAAAAAATGTTCCTTAAGATATTCGCTTACCTGGGGGCACTGGCCTGTGCGGGTCTCTTCTTCTTTGAAGGCGAGAATGTTGAGTTTGGCATATTAATGTCGGTATTGGCGAGCATAGGGTATTCGGGTAGCCTGGTGTTTTATGATGCTTTCTTACCGGAGATTGCTTCGGCTGATAAGTATGATCGTTTGAGTGCTCGTGGCTATTCATTTGGCTATATCGGCAGTGTCCTATTGCTGATTATTAACATTCTGATGCTCCAATCTCCGGAAATGTTTGGCCTTGAGGAAGGCACTATGCCTGCGCGGGTTTCTTTCTTAATGGTCGCTGTCTGGTGGGCAGGCTTTTCTCAAATTCCATTCAAGCGCCTGCCTGATGGTATTCCCCAAACGGCTAAGTTTGAAAAATTGTGGTCAAAAGGCTACCAGGAAATCAGGAAGGTGTATCAGAATGTCAAAAAAATGCCAAACCTCAAAAGGTACCTGGCGGCCTTCTTTTTCTACAATGCAGGTGTCCAGGCTGTGATGTATTTGGCAACCATTTTTGGTTCTGCTGAACTCAAAATGGAGACCAGCGATCTGATTATGACTGTCCTGATTATTCAGGTTGTTGCCATTGGTGGGGCATATCTGTTTGCCAGAATTTCTGAAGGCAAAGGGAATGTATATTCAATATCAATCATGATTGTAATTTGGATAGGGGTTTGTTTTGCAGCTTTCTTCGTGAATTCAAACGTGCAATTCTATGGACTTGCTTTCGTAGTGGGCTTGGTAATGGGAGGTATTCAGGCTCTTTCAAGAGCCACGTATTCAAAGTTGATTCCTACCAATACCGAAGATCTCACCTCTTATTTCAGTTTCTATGACGTCACCTATAACTTGTCAATTGTGATGGGCACTCTTGCCTATGGATTAGTAGACCATTTGACCGGAAGCATGAGAAACAGTGCCTTAGCACTTGGTGTGTTTTTTGTAATAGGATTTGTTCTTTTGAGAGGAGTGAAGATCAACAATAAGACAGTACTCTCCGAGACTCAGTAAACCCTTTTGCCTGCCACATAAGTCGTGGTGACCTTGGTGTTCCGGAGCTCAGATTCAGCTGCAGTCATAATGTCTTTTTCCGTAACCACAAAGTCAGCGAATTTGCCTATTTCGATGCTGCCTCTTTCCTTTTCTTCAAAGTTGGAGTAGGCGGCCCAGATGGTCATGCCTCTTAGGGCTTCTTCACGACTTAACTTGTTTTCAGCTTGCCAGCCACCTTCAGGCCAATTTTCAGCATCTTGCCTGGCCACTGCAGAATGAAAACCGAACAGTGGATTGATGTCTTCCACAGGAAAATCACTGCCCAATGCAATGTTTCCATTCTGATCCAATAGGTCTTTGAAAGTATAAGCAGTTTTCACCCTAGGTTCTCCCAGTCTATCACCAGCCCAATACATGTCAGAAGTGGCGTGGGTGGGTTGGACAGAGGGGATAATATTGAATTGGCCGAACTTTGGTAGATCCTCCAGGCTAACAATTTGGGCATGTTCAACCTTCCACCTGAGGTCGTTGCCCTCGGGTAAGTATCTGGAATAGATATCCAGGATTGTTTTGCTGGTAGAGTCACCGATGGCGTGAGTGTTCATTTGAAAACCCATGTCTTTGAAAGTCCTGGCTAGCTCATCATAGAATTCCGGAGTTTGTAAAAGAAAACCCGAATTGCCGGGATCATCAGAGTAATCGGCAATCAGATTAGCACCACGTGAACCCAGCGCACCATCACCATATACCTTGAAGGATCGCACGTTGAGGTAATCCGTCTTGATTTTACCCTTTGCTTTAAAATAGTCAATGCTTTCCTGAGTTGGGGTAACCATAACATAAAGGCGCATTTTCAGATCACCAGTTTGGTTAAGTGAGTCAATAAGATTGATAGTATTGACATCAAGGCCTGCATCGACTATAGTAGTCAAGCCTACCGCAAAGCAATTTTTCTGGGCTTTCAGTAAAGCATCTATTCTATCTGTCTGGGTCTGTTCAGGGATGTATCGGCTAATTAATTGGATAGCATTATCGACTAACAAACCGGTGGGATCACCATTCTTGTCAAAGTAGATCTTACCGCCATTTACCTCTTGAGTCTTAAAGAACAACTCACTTTGATTCATTGCGGCTGAGTTCGTCAAAGCGGCATGACCATCCACTCTTGTGATCAATACAGGCACATCAGGGAATATTTCATTCAGTTTGTCCTTGGTGGGAAACTCCTTATTCTCCCAATCATTTTGATCCCAGCCTCCTCCTAAAATCCAGGGGTCATTCGGATATTCTTTCCGATGGTCTTGTAGGATTTCAAGAATTTCCTCAAAGGATTTAGTGCCTACCAGATTTGCATTCTTCAAGCCCAGGCCATAACGGTAAAAATGTGCATGACCGTCTATAAAACCGGGGTAGAGTGGGGCGCCATCCAAATTGATGACATTGGCACTTTCGTAATCGGCCAGAATCTCTTCGTCCGAGCCTACCGCTATAAATTTCCCATCACGAACAGCAAAGGCCGTGGCAACATCGAAATTTTCGTTAACGGTGTAGACCTGGGCATTATGAATAATGAGATCGGCTGATTTATCCTTTGCACAGCTCGATAGGATTAGAGCTCCTAAAAGCGCTATTAGTATTTTTTTCATTTCTTAATTATTCGAATCGCATGTGTTTTACGGAGTCGCCCGAGTCTCTTAGCTCCCGGATGGAATCTATCCCGATATCTAAGTGCATATCGACATAGTTGCCGGTGACGTTCTTATCGCTTTCTTCTGTTTTGACCCCGTCAGGTGTCATGGGGTTATCAGAAACGAGCAAAAGTGCTCCCCGTGGAATTTCATTGACAAAGCCTACTGTGAACAGAGTAGCCGTTTCCATATCAACGGCCATAGCTCTGGTGTTTTCCAGGTACTCTTTGAATTCTTCATCATGTTCCCATACCCTACGGTTTGTGGTAAAGCAGGTGCCTGTCCAGTAATCACGTTCATACTTTTTTATGATAGAGGAAACGGAGCGCTGAAGACGGAATGAAGGTAGTGCTGGAATTTCAGGAGGCATATAGTCATTGCTGGTTCCTTCTCCTCTGATAGCGGCAATGGGTAGAATCAGATCACCTAATTCAGTTTTCTTTTTAAGCCCTCCACATTTGCCAAGAAACAAAACTGCTTTTGGCTTTATAGCAGAGAGTAAATCCATTACGGTTGCAGCCATAGCGCTGCCCATCCCAAAGTTGATTATGGTGATGTTTTCAGAAGTTGCGGACTGCATTGGCCGATCTTTGCCCTTAGCCTCCACTCCAAACTTTGCGGCAAACATATGTACGTAGTTACTGAAATTGGTAAGCAAAATATACTCTCCAAATTCGTCCAGTTCTACACCAGTATATCTGGGCAACCAATTGTCTACTATCTCTTTTTTTGTCTTCATTAATTAATGGTCAACTCAGGATTTTTATATTTGTCGATGGAGTCCCTGAACCTTCCGAAGTATGAGCCTCGCATCGAACGAAGGGACGGTAAATTAGTCATTTTTGATCCCATAAGGAAGAAGTTAATTGTCCTAACCCCCGAAGAATGGGTGCGACAACATTTTCTCAATTATATGATCGAAACGTTAGGCTATCCCAAGTCACGCATCAGAGTAGAATCAGGAGTTAGCTACAATAGCCTGAACAAGCGCTCTGATATTGTCTTTTACAATGCTGAGCTGAAACCTGAAATACTAATAGAATGTAAAGCGGCCTCGGTTAGGGTAGACCAAAACACATTTAATCAATTGGGAGTATATAATAAAACCCTGGGTGCGAGATATATGATTGCAACCAATGGTTTGGTGCATTATATCTGTTGCAGAGCGCCAGACTCTGATCAATTTGATTTTCTGGATCGGATACCTTCTTATACCGATTTGAATCAGGATTGATTTTGACTAAATTCCTCAATGAGTTTGATCAAGCGAATCGGCTTTCTCACCGCTTTTATTATTCCTTTCTGGTTACCACGCAATGATTATGCTGGCCGCTATACCATCTTTATAATTTAAAATGGATAAGCCTGAAACTTGAGGAATGGGAAAAAGCGGTTTACGAAGCTACTTAGAAAGTACACTGGCTTCTGTTGATACCTCAGTACTAACATCTGCCATTCTCTTTGTGTGGTTCTTGCGTTGAATGTTTCCTACCATTTTTGCCACTGTTCTTCTAGGCAAGAAACGGGGGAGGAAAGTGCTCAACTTGTTAAAAAAACCTGGAATTGCCAGGGATTGACCTTTTTGCATTTTTTGAAACCCGAACAAGGCAACTTCATAAGGAGATGCAATGTTGAATTTGATATCCGGATCTTGATTTCCATTTGCCTTCGCAAAACCAGTTTTAGTCATTCCCGGGCAGAGTGTTGTTACCGTGACGCCAGTTCCTTTTAACTCATCATTTAGCGCAGTGCCAAAGTAGAGTAAATAGGCTTTAGAAGCATGGTAAGTAGACATTAACGGTCCAGGTACAAAGGCAGCAACAGAAGCATTATTGAGAATGCGGCCATAACCCTGGTCTATCATGGATGGCACGAGAAGTTTCATCAATTGCGTTGACGTGACCATGTGCACATTGAGCATGGCCTGGTCTTTGGCCCAATTGGTTTCATGAAAATATCCGAAATTCCCAAAACCGGCATTATTGAAAAGAATCTCAACTTTGAGGCCTTCTTCATCTAAAAAGGACTTGATGTTTGTGGCTGCTTCTGGTTGTGATAGGTCCTGTTGTTTGTAGAATGTCTGTACCCCAAATTTAGAGCGGATCTCTTCAGAAAGACTTTTCAACCCAGCCTCGTTGATATCAACCAGTACTAAATCATAGCCCTTGGCTGCAACAATCTTTGCGAACTCGAGACCAATGCCATTGGCTGCTCCTGTTATTAGTGCTATTTTGCTCATTTTAATAACTGCCTGTATTTCAAATATAGAACTTTATTAATCCGCAATAGAGATTCTCCAAACCACAAAACCGACTTTTTGAGCCGCCTTGCTTATTCTCAATTGTCTGGTTAATCTAAATATTTGTCAATCGGTGTGTAAGGTAGGTTGAAAGCCTGTGAGACAGCTTCATAAACCACGTCTCCCTTGACCACGTTTAGGCCTAAAGCCAATTCTTTGTTATCCTCACAAGCCTTCTTCCAACCTTTATTGGCAAGCTGGACAGCATAAGGTAAAGTCGCATTTGTAAGGGCTAAGGTAGAGGTGTATGGCACGGCCCCCGGCATGTTTGCTACGCAGTAGTGCAGTACCCCATCTATTACGAAAGTTGGGTTCTCGTGAGTAGTCGGCTTACAAGTCTCAATACAACCGCCTTGGTCTACAGCCACATCCACAAGTACAACTCCCTTTTTCATCTCGCTCAACATATCTCTGGTGATCAAGTGTGGTGCTTTGGCACCGGGAATTAACACTGCACCAATAATCAAATCAGCTTCTTTGATCATCTCACTAATATTGTACCCGTTAGACATCATCGTCTTTACATTCGCAGGCATAATGTCATCCAGCTCTCTTAGCCTGTTTAAGTTGATGTCCATAATAACAACATCAGCGCCCATTCCTGCAGCCATTTTTGCTGATTGGGTGCCAACAATACCACCACCAAGCACAAGCACTTTGGCCGGCAATACACCTGGCACTCCTCCTAAAAGGATTCCTCTTCCACCCAAAGGCTTTTCTAAATAGTTGGCTCCTTTTTGTGTTGCCATTCTTCCGGCTACTTCAGACATAGGGACGAGCAGAGGGAGGCTTCGATCCGCCTTTTCGACTGTCTCATAGGCCAGGCACACGGACTTGTTTTCGATCATGGCCATTGTCAATGGCTCATAAGATGCAAAGTGAAAGTAGGTGAATAACAGCTGGTTCTCTTTAATCAGGCTATATTCTGGCTCGATTGGCTCTTTTACCTTCATGATCATCTCTGCAATTGCATAAGTTTCTTCAATGGTTGGCAAAATCTGCGCTCCGGCTTTGGTGTAATCCTCATCGCTAAAACCGCTACCTTCTCCGGCTGTCGATTGAACATACACCGTATGATTTCTCTTTGTCAATTCGGCCACGCCTGAAGGAGTCGCAGCTACGCGGTTTTCATTATTCTTAATTTCCTTTGGAACACCTATGATCATGATTAAAGACGTTTTGATTAAATGTGCGGCAAAGATAGCAACACCACCCAATATTCGATTGCCAGAAATAAAAAATAAGTCGCTACTGCGGCCTCTTGAGGACTGTCTGCCTGGAACGCCAGGGCAAATTATGTTCTTAGCTAGTAATTAACCAAAAAATTAAATTCTGTTTAACTGAATTTAACAGAATATTAAATCTTTTCAATCTGAATTTTTTACAAAAAATTCTGAAAAGGAATGAAAATGTATCAAAAACCAAATTTGATTTGCATTCAAAAATTGTTATTTTTGTGGTCCTTTTCAAAAGGGATTTTTGTACAACCTAAAATTTTACGAAAGTGGGGGCTACCAGAACGGCTAAGAAAGGTCAACTGAAAGTTGAAGAAGTTTTGAATGACTATCGCATTGCTTGTGTAAGTCGTGAGGCTAGTTTGATGGGTAGAAAGGAGGTCTTTATGGGGAAGGCCAAATTCGGCATTTTTGGAGACGGCAAAGAGGTAGCTCAAATTGCTATGGCCAAAGCATTTAAAAATGGCGATTTCAGATCAGGGTACTACAGAGATCAAACTTTTATGCTGGCCATCGGCCAGTTGACACTGCAAGAATATTTTGCGCAATTGTATGCGCACACCAATATTAAGGCTGAGCCTGCTTCTGGGGGGAGATCAATGAATGGGCATTTCGGTAATCGTTTGCTCAATGATGATGGTTCCTGGAAAAAGCAGACCGAGATGAAAAACTCCAGTGCGGACATCTCTCCAACATCCGGACAAATGCCGAGGTTAGTTGGCTTGGCCTATGCTTCTAAACTTTACAGGGAAAACCCGGGATTAAAGCAGTATACCGATTTTTCGATTAACGGAAATGAAGTAGCCTTTGGCACTATAGGAAATGCTTCTACTTCTGAAGGACCGTTTTTTGAAGCTATCAATGCAGCCGGAGTTTTGAAAGTTCCAATGCTTATTGCCATCTGGGATGATGATTATGGTATTTCTGTTCCAAAAGAATTTCACACTACAAAGGGCAGTATTTCTGAAATGTTGGCCGGTCTTCAGCGTGAGGGAAAAGGACCTGGTTACGAAATTATAAAAGTCAAAGGCTGGGACTATGAGGGCTTGATGAAGTCCTTTGACCGAGCAGCTACAATTGCCAGAAAAGAACATGTGCCGGTTATGGTGCATGTGGATGAGATGACTCAACCCCAGGGTCATTCTACCTCCGGATCGCATGAACGTTATAAATCAAAAGAACGCCTACAATGGGAGGATGATTTTGATTGCATCAAAAAATTTAAAGAGCTTATCCTGACTCAAGGACTTGCAAATGAGGAAGAGCTGACCAAAATAGAACAGGAATCTAAAGCGGTGACGAAGCAGGCGAAAGAGGCTGCTTGGAAGGCTTTTAACGAGGATATCAAACAAGATCAGGATTTCGCCATTATGCTCATAGAAAGACTGGCCTCTGAAAGTGAGCAGGCCGGTGCAATTTTGCAGCTGGTTTCAAACCTTAAGAAGACCCTAAATCCTATTCGACTGGATACTATCAAGGTTGTCAAGAGAGTATTGAGACTTGTCAAAAATGAACAAGTGCCAGCCAGAACCCAGTTGATTAATTGGCTCAATGAAGTGCAAGAGGCAAATGAAGCCAGATATAGTTCACTGTTAACCAGTGGATCAGAAGAAGCCGCCTCAAAAGTGAAGGAGGTTAAAGCTACTTTCTCTGAAGATTCTGCCTTGGTTGACGGAAGAGAAGTGCTACAAGCTTGCTTTGATGCAGCTTTGAAAAGAGACCCAAGAATATTTGCGATAGGAGAGGATGTTGGTAAAATTGGTGATGTAAACCAAGCTTTTGCAGGTCTTCAGGAAAAGTATGGTGAGCTAAGAATAACCGACACGGGTATTCGGGAGGCTACTATTATTGGACAGGGCATTGGTGCTGCACTGCGCGGGTTGAGACCAATTGCGGAAATCCAATATCTCGATTATCTGTTGTTCGCGATTCAAATCCTGTCAGACGATTTAGCTACTCTGCAATACAGAACAGCTGGAGGTCAAAAAGCTCCCTTGATCATTCGAACAAGAGGGCATCGCCTCGAAGGAATTTGGCATTCGGGCTCTCCAATGGGTATGATCTTGCACAGCCTTAGGGGAATAAATGTATTGGTACCAAGGGATATGACTCAGGCTGCCGGTTTCTACAACACTATGTTGAAATCAGATGATCCGGCCTTGATCATTGAATGCCTGAATGGATATCGTCTTAAAGAACGCATTCCCGATAATATTGGTGAGTTTACTGTACCGTTGGGTGTTCCTGAGGTGATTAGGGAAGGGTCTGATGTAACCGTGGTTACTTATGGCTCCATGTGCAGAGTAGTGATGGAGGCTGCCCGAGATTTAGAAGAAGCGGGAATTTCTGTAGAGATAGTTGACGTACAATCCTTGCTGCCATTTGATGTTGATCACCTTATTATAGAATCAATAAAGAAAACCAACAGAGTTGTCTTTGCAGATGAAGATGTTCCAGGCGGGGCTTCAGCCTATATGATGCAAAAGGTGGTAGAAGAACAAGATGCTTACTTCCATTTGGATTCTCAGCCAATCACCATCTCAGCTAAGGCGCACAGACCTGCCTATGCTTCTGATGGAGATTACTTTTCCAAGCCAAATCCTGAAACTATTTACGATAGTATTTATGAATTGATGAGCGAAACGGACCCTAAGAAGTACCCCGCTATCTACTAATTCCCTGCGGGAGTTATGCTCTGCAATGTAAATTCCGGTGTTTCTATTTCGTTGCTTTGATGCAAACCGCGATCTATAACTCGTACCTTCAGCATGAGGGTATCGGTACGAAAGATTGGTAAGAAAAGAGATGACTCAATGTCGTAATTTAAAGTACCCTTAATCGGTCTTCTGTTGTCTCTAATGAAATCACAAGGACCGTCCTGAGCAGACAAACAAGGAAAACGTCCATTGAAGGATGTTCCACATAAAGTTGCGGCATTCGGGGGCAGAGCTCTGAAATCAAACACTTCAAAGGTGCCATTGACCTTTCTAAAAAAGTCAACATAGATATTGAATTGATTTACATTAGTATTGATCAATACCGTATCGGCAAAATCTCCATCAAAATTTAAATCAGTTTCTTCCCTGTCTTCAATGGCATAATTGTCGCAGGTGAAAATAGGATCACCCGGGCGGTCACCAAATTCTATGGCTATGCCATTATCATCTCTGACAAGATCAAAAGTGTTATACGGAAAATCGACTTCATCTGGACCTAAACCCAGATCACCATCTCCGTCCTCTATATTGATGGAAAGGGTAAGTGTGTTACTCTCAAAAAGAGGATCACCGGGATTGACAATATTGAATTCAATATCCTCAAAGGCGATGGCCGGAATAATCGAAAGATCAGGCGGCCTATTGCAGCTGGTTATAAAAGCAGCGACCAGCAATATTGTGAAGAGAGATTTATTTAATCTCATATTGTTGTTTATAAAAGAATACAATTATAGTAATATTTGCCCTAATCTGTCTTTCAGTACGTGACTCAATAACGAATGAATAATTTAAAAAGTTTATCGGACAAGATTTTTTCACTTGAGCCAGGTGAATTCGAGTCAGTTGCGCTGAAGGTATTCGACTTTCAGGCAAATGAAAATGAGCTATACAGGGCTTATATACGTCACTTGGGAATTGACGTCAGTGAAGTTAATACTATGGAGAAAATACCATTCTTGCCCATAGAGTTTTTCAAGAGTCATATTATTAAATCTGGGAATTGGTCTACTGAGGGATATTTTGAGAGTAGTGGGACCACAGGCTCAATAACCAGCAAACATTATTACCCACAGACGGATTTCTATCTGAAGAATTGTCAAAAAGGGTTTAATCAGTTTTATGGTGATGTGGACGAGTATGTCTGGCTGGCCTTATTGCCTTCTTATCTGGAAAGGTCGCACTCCAGTCTTGTGGCTATGGTCGATCATTTCATAAAAAAGAGTGGGGCCAAAGAGTCGGGCTTCTTCTTGCACGATCATGATCTTCTGATTGAGGCACTTAAAGAGGTGAGAAGAGCGAAAAAGAGGGTGGTACTCCTGGGAGTGACCTTCGCCTTAATGGACATCGCGGAGAAGACGAGTTTTGATTTTCCAGACTTGATTGTGATGGAAACAGGAGGAATGAAGGGAAAGCGAGATGAGCTGGTTCGAAATGATGTCCATGACCTCCTCAAAGACAAATTTGGTGTTGATAGGGTTCATTCTGAATATGGAATGACTGAGCTTTTCTCACAGGCCTACTCTAAGGAGGAGGGTATTTTTTACCCAGCACGTACTATGAAAGTGATGACAAGAGACATTAACGATCCGTTCAACATTTCTGATGATTTGAAGAGTGGAGTATTGAATGTGATTGATCTGGCAAACCTACATTCTTGCTCGTTTATTGAGACCAAGGATTTGGGGCGAGTGCACTCAAACGGAAGTTTTGAAGTGCTTGGAAGAATGGATAATTCCGATGTCAGAGGTTGTAATTTGATGTTGGCATAATAATAAATGTTTAGTAGAGCACGTTTAGGAAAATATGCCTCAGCTCGTTTCAGTAAACGAAAATTTTTATAGATTTAAGCCCCAATGAAGAAATTAAAGATTATAGTAATCCTTTTGGCAGTCTTTATGCTAGGTATGAGTTCTTGTTTGCAGAAGCCATGCCCAACCTATACAAAGTCTGATGTAGAGCAGAAGAAGCCCAAGCAGGGCAGGTGGTAGGGCTTAAATCAGGTACTTGGTTACATCCGCTTCGGTAATTGTTTCTTCACACATAATTACCAACCGCTCCGTTACATTTCTCAATTCTCTAATATTTCCAGACCAGTCATAATCTTGCAACTTGGTGATGGCTTGTTCATCAATGACCTTCGTTTTGGTGCCATATTCATTGGCAATATCTTCAAGAAATTTATCTACTAACAGTGGAATGTCTTCCTTCCTGTCTTTTAGAGCCGGTACTTGAATAAGGATAACTCCCAATCGGTGATAAAGGTCTTCTCTAAAGTTGTTATCAGCAATCTCGGTTTTCAAGTCTTTGTTGGTGGCAGCCAACACTCTCACATTAACATTGATGTCTTTGTCACCGCCAACGCGGGTAATGCGATGTTCCTGCAATGCACGAAGTACCTTTGCCTGGGCCGAGAGGCTCATGTCTCCGATCTCATCCAAGAACAAAGTTCCGCCATCAGCCTGCTCAAATTTGCCTATCCTCTGCTTTACAGCTGAGGTAAAAGAGCCTTTTTCATGCCCGAACAATTCGCTTTCGATAAGTTCAGAGGGAATGGCAGCACAGTTAACCTCAATAAAAGGGGCTTTGGCCCTATTGCTTCTTTCATGAACACCGCGGGCTACCAATTCCTTACCGGTCCCGTTTGGACCAGTGATTAGCACCCTGGCATCTGTAGGTCCAACCTTATCCATCATTTCCAAAACCTCCAGCAGTGAATCCGATTCACCGACCATTTCATATTTCTTGGAGAGCTTCTTTTTTAGGACTTTGGTTTCGGTTACCAAAGAGGACTTCTCCAAAGCATTCTTAACCGTAAGTAAGAGTCGGTTGAGATCCGGTGGCTTAGGTACAAAATCAAATGCGCCCATTTTGGTGGCATCTACGGCAGTCTCTATAGTGCCATGAGCAGAAATCATTATGAACTGGGTATCGATACCAGCCATTTGTACTCTTTCCAGTAGCTCAATGCCGTCCATCTTTGGCATTCTCACATCACAAAGCGCGATGTCGTAATTATCACTAATAAGTTTCTTGAGTCCTTCTTCACCGTCTTTGGCTTCGTCAATGATATATTTTTCGTACTCCAGAATTTCTCTTAGCGTACTTCTAATACTCTGCTCGTCATCTATGATTAAGATTTTTGCCATGATATGGGTTGATTAGTCAATTGGTAAAATGGTGGATTGGTTAATTAGTCAATTAATGAAATGGTAAATTTTTCGTTGTCTTAATTGTAGTGCAAAATAATGCTAAAGCTTGAAAAGCAAACGGAGATCCAGAGATAAGATGAAAAGATAATTGCACAAATGATTTGCCTATTTCACCGGCTCTCGAATAACCAGTTTCCCAATTTACAAATCAACCATTGTACTAAATAAAAAAAAGATACAAGCCTATAAGCCGGGTTCTGTCTACTGACTTTAACATCAGCATTCTTATCATTTATCTAGCCCTGACGTTGCCGTCAGGATCAATCTGCCCACCCACCAGCATCGGGCGGGAACCCTCAAACACTGGCATACATGGCATTTCACCGCATAGAGTTTACCTGATTTCACTACAGCTTAACCTGTACATTCTTTCTGTTGCACTAGTCCTAAACTGACCTTTCAGCCAGCCCGACGGCAGTTAACCGCTATACTTCCCTATGGTGCCCGGACTTTCCTCTCCTGACATTAATCGTCAGGAACGATAAGACGGCTTGTATCGAGGGCAAAGATAGTTAAGTTAATGGATCAATTGTTGACGATCAGTTCAGTCAAGTCAATTTTGAATTCCATGCCTTCAGCGTCAGTGGCGGTAACTATTCCAGAGCATCCTGAAACTCCAAAATCGATCGATTTGTGGGTGTCGCCAATTGAAAGATTGAGAATACCGGCAGAAGCTAGAGAGAGGCCCAATCTAAAACATTCGGTGGTATAGGTTAACCCTGCTTCAGAATTGGCTATGAATGAAATCCCTGCCCTATTGGTACCAGTTTTGTTAATTTTCGTGAGAAAAGAGAAATCTTCAAAATCCTGTCCACCACCAGCTTCAGTATACGAAAGGCTCCTTTCGCTATTATAGATATACACCGTGCCGTCTCCAAAACTGAGTCTACCAGAGTTTACAGAACTGTTTATATCACCATATTTAGTTTCACTGTTGGCATTATTGATAAGATGTCTTGAACCTTCTACGGCAATGTTCTCCACAGCATATTGATCGAGAGTGATCTGGATGTCTTTGAAAACACCATTTTCCTCTTCGGTAAATGAAGCCGTAATTTTACCCGCTCTTAGAATACCATTTGTGCCTTCACAACCTGAGGCAAAGTCAATGATAATTTCACCTGTTGTTTCGTTCACGGAATGATTTGCACAATCATTTCTGCTCCTGAAGGGATCATCGGGAAGGTGGGTTTCGATGATGCCTCCTTCATTGGATTGCGCCAGATTTAAAAGATGGAATAACACAAGTTTTTCGATGTCATCATCGATGAATTCGGCAATTGCTTCGGTGCTTACCTCAATGGCGAAGGGATCATTAATGGGTAGGGTGGACGAATCGTCAGGTGGGGTGGACGAATCATCATTATTGCCGCACGACACTATTGTACACAGGAGTACAACTAACAGCGTGGTTTTATTCAAGAGTTTTGGCATCCGACTGAAGTTGGTCATTATTGGGTATAACTCAATTTGCGGCTTTGGTATTATGTTTTCAGTTAGAAACTGAATTCTAAAATTGTAGGAAATGCAATTTGCTCTGGTTCTTATTGAATTCAAGAGCAGGTGCAGGTAGCTTGATAATATCCAGAAGAAACAAGGCAGTTTTAAGCCATTTTCTTTTTGTTGGGATGGAAGTGAGGTCAAGGTCTATTCCTAAATACCACTGTCGATAGCTATTAAAGCCCTCCAGGTTGTTTTGAAATTCGCGGGCGCGCAGCATATTCTGAGCACCATACCCAATGGCGAGATTTAGCCATTTGGGCCAGTTGGATTCCGGGGCGAATGCCCTTATGTCAAATGATAGCCAGTAGGTTTGGCCATTGTAATCTTTGAACCATTCTTCCGCTAAACCATCCCCAAGCAGATCTGGTTTTAATTGGGCCAGGGAGGTTTGGCTAAAGCTAAATTTGGGTTTGATGCGCTGCTCTTGCCAAAGCAACTCCTGGCCTAGAAAAAAAGCAGAACCGGCAGCATTAGCAATCATATCGCCATAGGAGAAACCGAATTCAGGAGAAAACCCATCTAATATTTCGATGGGGATAAGTAGGGCTGTGCCAGCTATGCTTCCCCAAAAGGCTGCTTTTTTGTCTTCAACACTGGCCCACCTAAGTACCTGATTGCCCAGGCGTGAAAAGTGGTAAGTGGAATAAAAATGGCCAACCTTATCTACTTGATTCCATTCGGCATTGTCATTAAAGAACCTGAATGAACCCAGCCCCTGTTCTTTATACCATAGTTCGCTGAGGCCATAAATGGCAGCACTATAGCCGATGCCTCCCGTTATCAGTATTGTATTAAGGCGCTTGTTCCTCAATGTGTCCTGTTGCCCAAACGTAGTAAGGCATATGAGCATAAGGCAAAAGGACAGAGGATATCTCATGTGGAAAGATAATCAATCACATTGAGCCAGCATTGGCTGTGGTATTCAAAGGTATCAGTTCAGACAATTTTGATTAATCCGGGTTAATTCCCTCCGGAGTCCGGATTGGTTACTTTGTTGCTTTGCTTTTTCTTTCTCGTCCTTCTTTTCTTGCCAACACCTTTGAAAAATTCCTTGATGGAATTAAAGCTTGTGGTCTGAGTAATGCTGGCGCCTGTTGTATTGCTTGTTGCATTTTGGGTAATGGCTGCTGTGGCTAAATCATAATTTGTTTTGCTATAAACTTTGACTTTGTATCTGCCATCTGCAGTAAGCAGATATTCTGCTGTCCAGTCACCGGCTATACTGTTCACATCTACCAAATTAGAAAGCCCGCCTTCCCTTGTCACACGTAGGCGGCCATTTAGAAAGGTATAAGAAAGCCTCAATTGAAAAGTATTGAATGCCTCTTCTGTCAGATCAGCCAGGTCAAAGTCCACCTCAAGATTCTCATCCAATTGTGCTATAAACTGGCTAAGCTGATTGGAAAGTAATTGACTTACGTTTTGAGTAGCAGTCTTCCCACCAATATTCAGGTTACCCTGCTCAGAAAATCTGTTTAGCACTATCAAACTGAGTACTTGTCTGTTCAGCTCTTGCTCATCACTGTTAATTTTGTTTTTGAAGGCATTGATGGCGGTTTGGAACTGAAAATCTTGCGTATTGATCTCGCTAAAGTCAATGTCAAAATTGATCTCTGGAGAAAGTAATTCGCCCTGTAACTTTAGTAAAACTTTGGTCGGAAATCGTCTGGCATTGCCTGTGCCCGCTTCGTTCGGGTTTCCTATGCCAATATCATTCAAAAGAGGGGTCAGCGATGTGTTTTGGGCATAGGAGGCATTAATATCCATAATACCTGCATAGGGATCACCGAACCATGAAATCTTGCTAGGCTGTTCAATCTGAAATTCTTTGGTGATAATGTTATATAAGGAGAAGTTATAGGCCCCCTCAGTAATTTCAAAGTCACCAGTCATTTGAAAGTCTCCTTGAGTATCGATTTGCAGTCTTAATTGACCATTGCCCCTTCCTCTTATAATGTCACCGGTCTTGGCATCAATAATAATTTCTGTGTATGCATCAGGTGTAACCCCAATATCCAAATCAAGGCTCAATCCTTCAATTTTCACCTTGTTTACTTCATCAATTTGTACGGCCAGTGTGTCCTTTGCCACTTCGGTACGATCGATGAATTTGATAAAATCTGTCTCCTGAATATCTTCAGATTCACTGATAGGGATGTATAAACTTGTATTGGGTTGTGTCGTAACCACAGCAGCAATACTTAGATTGTTGGCCGCCCCACTCAAATTGACAGTGCCAGATGCATAGGCCTCTCCATAGTATAATTCACCATGCTCATCATCTGTACTAAGTACATTGAAGTTTTGCATGTTACCATTCAGGTCGAAAGTGAAGTTCTTGAGGGAATTATGTCTGACAGCTCCAGAGAAGGTGAGGTCAGAGTCATTTTTATCCTTAAGATTTAGAACGGGCAGCCTAATAATGTCCTTATCAAGGCTCAGCTCTCCATTAAAAGAATAGGCCGTGTTCAGGTAGTCAATATTCATCGATCCGTTGTGGAGCTCACCTTTTCCTTTCAATACGGGATCCTTTAAAGAACCAGTGATTCCTATCTCACCTTCAATGGTTCCAGCAATCTGAGTGAAGTAATCTTCTATATAAGGTTCAGCAATATTGAGATTTGCCCCATCTAATTTCAAATTTAAATCGAGTTGGTCCACTTTGTTCGAAGGGTAGAAATCACCTGTGAGCTCGATAATTTTCTTATTGAGTCGATTGACTTCAAAATTCAGGTCAAATAGCTTTTTTTGATCATTCCATAGCAAAGAGCCATCTACATCGCCCACCAAAAACTCATCTATTTTAAGCTCATCAACAGTGATTTCACCAAATAAAACGGGGTTATAATAAAGGTTCTGTGCGCTCAGTTTACCGTTGATTTTCCCTGAGTACTGCTTGCTGGCCACGGTATTGATGTTCTCAACACCCACATCTGTAAAAATGATTTGAAGGGTCTTGGCACTGTCTTTCAAAACTGAAACCTCTCCCTCGAAGTTGACCGATTGATCAGCATTAAAAATGTTGAGATTCTTTATATCGATCCTCTTTTCTCCGAAGATCACTCTATTGTCTTCTGAAATCAACCAGGTCTGATCGAGCGCCATAAGATTGGAGTTCTCAAAGTTAAGCTCTGTGCGATCAGGGTAGAAATCGATTCCTGCTCTGATGGCCGCATAATTACCACTGCTTTTTTGGATAAGGTTCTGCTCAATGTCAATATGTTTGCCATCCCATTCCGCTGCAATAGTTAAAGAATCAGTTTCGGAGGTATTGGCATAAATCTGTTTTTCAGAGTATAAATAACCTAATGTCAACACATTTGTACTGTCCCTTAAGTTGCTGGCATTGATGTTTATTTCATTATTGATAAACTTGATATTGGCATATTGCATAGTGTCTATCTCCCCCATAATAGTGAAATCTTCCTGTGAGCTATTGGAAAATCTACCTAGAAGGGTGGTGTTTGGAGAAACGTAAATAGCCGTATCAAAAAGATGGATGATGGGCGTAATTTCAGGCAGGTCTATGGTGTAGGTCACATCAAAGGGTGCCTGGTATTTAAGATTGGCCAGATAGTCGTCCATCTCACTCATCTGACTTGAAAAGATCAGTCGATACTGCTCGTTTACACTTTTAATTTCATCGAGTAGAGAAGTGAATTCAAAATTACCAACCAGATTGATGTCAAAGTAATTTGATTCAAAATCCACTATTCTTCGCTCATCGTTACGTTTAGCAGAGAAGAATAAGGAATCCATCAGAATGTCCTTTTCCAGATATTTGAAATAGGTGTTTTTTAATTCAATTTCCCCATTAATACTATCGAGTTTGATGCCGGTAAAATCAGTTTTGAAGTCTGTAGCTACCACAATATCAGTTGAGGCCAGGTTTAGCATTTCCAGGTTGGCACGTTGTATGGTACCGTCAATATTGAAGAGGTTTTTCCTATCTCTCAGGTCAACTGATCCCGTTGCATCGAGAATGAAGTTGTCATCATCTACTGTCAACCCTCCTGAGAAGAAAGATTGAGCAAAGCGGCCGTTGGTAGTAACAATATTCTGATAATCGTAGCCATTGATGCCTACTTTGGAGATGGTCGCATTAAGAAGAAAATCTGCGTCTTCCAAAGTAAAGCCCGACCCGACTATGGTGCCGTTCATGTCAACCATTTGAAAGGTGCTGTCCCCTGTAAAATAGCCCAGGTCAAAAGCTTGCATGGCTAACTCCCCGTCATAGCTTAAGACTCCTTCATCTGTGGTTTCCACCTTGGTGTTTGAGTTGAAGTTTCCAATTTCTGTAATGAACTCACCATCGGCTACGAAGTCATAAGTAAGGCCCTCAAAGCGTCCTTTGAGATTGACCAAGCCAAGTTTGTCCGAAACCCGAAAGGCGGGATCTGGAATATAATCTTTGATGTCTGTGGTTTTAATGGTGGAATTTTCCAGGCCTACTACAAAATATGTTTCACCAAAGTCAGGTAAACCCGCTACATCAATGATGCCATTCAGGTAGGTGTGGTCTTTGAACTTCAGTTGGAAATTATTGGAGTAGAACGAGCGAACCGTGCCGGTAAAATGACCTGAGAGTTGAACACTTTCATCCAACCCCTTGAGCTCAGGAGCAAACAAGGCGAGTTCATCGCTATGAATTATCGACTCGTTGAAGTTGGCACTGATATCAACACTGTCAACGAAGTAAGACATATGCGAGGGTTTGGCATGTCTGAATACAATGGAATCTTTGATATGACTTTTTCCCATTTCCAAACTGAGGTCATACAGCGCCATGCCTTTTTGTGAGATTTGGAAAAAGGCACTCAAATCCTTGATGTCCAACCCAGTCTTTTGATCAACTGTTCTAAAATACTCTATGTCTATTTGGAAGGTGTCGCGGATGGCTTTCATATTCCGCAGATTAGCATTCAAATTTTTTAACCTAAAGTGGCTGTAATCAAAGCCATCAGCCACAGAGTCTATTCTTGCATCAGCAAGACTGAACTCCGAATCAACCAGGGTGATTTTTTCGACAGCAAAAGAGCCCGGTTCACCAGTTGCTGCCCCCCCTGATGCCGTAAGTTGTGTGAGGTTATAAACCCATTTATCTATATTCAAACCAACTTCTCCTTCATCTCTCAAATTGACTTCTGCCCCTTCAAGCCAGGCTTCATTGATTTCAATGTCCTTATTACCGATCAATGACCTTAGCTTAAATGAAAGGACAAATTCATCTATTGAGATCATTTGGGTGCTGTCTTTATCATAAATGACCATTCCATCAAATACCACAGAGTTAAACCAGCGAATATTGGCGTAGTCTATTGAAGTGTGGTAACCAGTGCCCTCAGTAAGGTAATCTGTGATTTCATCAACGACATAATTTTGTACTGGGGGAAGTTGTATTAGCCCAATTGCGAGGAGTAATAAAATAAGAGGGGTGAGTAAGATCCACAGTATTGATTTGGCAATACGTTTTTTAATAACTTGCGATCTTAATTTTTTCTCACTCAATGCCCACCTCCGAAGTCAAAATATTAGCAATAGAATCATCCTGCGATGAAACTTCGGCCGCTATTATTCATAACGGCAAAGTACTCAATAATATCATCTCAACGCAATCAGTGCACGAAAATTATGGTGGAGTGGTACCTGAACTAGCTTCAAGAGCACACCAACAAAACATCGTACCTGTGGTTGATAAAGCACTCAAAAATGCTGCCATAGATAAGAACGAGTTATCAGCCATAGCGTTTACCAGAGGCCCCGGCTTAATGGGTGCGCTGTTGGTAGGGGCCTCATTTGCAAAGTCGATGGCCCTGGCTTTGGACATTCCTCTGATTGAAATCAATCATATGCAAGCGCATATTTTGGCGCATTTCATTGATGATCCAAAGCCTCAGTACCCTTTTTTATGCTTGACAGTAAGTGGAGGGCACACCCAAATTGTTTTAGTCAACGACTACCTGGATATGGAGGTGATTGGCGAAACCAAGGATGATGCAGTTGGGGAGGCTTTTGATAAGTCCGCCAAACTTCTGGGACTTGGCTATCCGGGAGGCCCTAAGGTTGACAAGCATGCCGCAAAAGGGAATCCCGATCGTTTTAGTTTTCCGGAAACCGAAATGCCTGGATTAAACTATTCTTTTAGCGGTATCAAAACGGGGATCCTTTATTTTTTGAGAGATAAACTAAAAGAGAACGAGCACTTTATCACCGAGAATTTGGATGACATTTGTGCGAGTATTCAAAAAACCCTGGTTGGCATGTTACTACAGAAATTGAGGAAGGCTTCCAGAGAGTATCGTATAAAGAACATTGCCATTGCGGGTGGGGTTTCTGCTAATCAAGGTTTGCGAAAAAGCCTGGCTGAAATGGCCGAAAAAGAAGGTTGGCAGGTATTTATTCCAGAATTTGAATACTGCACAGATAATGCTGCTATGATTGCCATGGCGGCCCACTATAAATATTTGGCAGGAGAATTTGTCGGACAGGAAGTAAGCGCCTTGCCGAGAATGAAATTTTAGCGGATGAAGAATATCTTTAAACTCGGAGATTGCCAAACCCATCATTTTGAAGTTAAGGAAGCTGACTTTGCTTCCTTTAAGGTTGGAACAGTCCACAGAGTATGTAGCACTTTTGCACTTGGCCGAGAAATGGAGTGGTCATCCCGACTATTTGTGCTGGAGATGATAGAGTCGAATGAAGAAGGGGTTGGTACCTTTTTAAATATTAAACATCACGGCCCGGCTTTTTTAGGAGAGAGATTAACTGTTAAGGCAATTTTTGATTCACTTGAGCACCATGAGCTAATCTGTAAAATAGAGGTGAGTATTGGAGAAAGATTGATCGCTACAGGTATGACCGGTCAGAAAATATTAACCAAGGATAAGATCAATCAAATTTTCACTAGTTTAGAAAGATAGATGAAGAAGGACAAGAACCGGTTTTCTAATAGCATTAACATAAACAACAGAAAAGCCAGGTATGAGTTTGAGTTGCTTGACAAATATGTGGCCGGTATGCAATTACAGGGCACCGAGATTAAATCAATAAGGGAAGGGAAAGTTCAAATGCAGGATGCTTTTTGCTTCTTTAGGCAAGAGGAGCTTTTTGTTAAGCAGATGCATATCTCTCCTTATGATCAGGGAACTCACTATAATCATGTAAGTGATAGAGAGAGAAAGTTATTGTTGAAAAAGGTAGAGCTTGATAAACTACAGACTAAGAGCGAGGAAAAGGGACTTACTATAGTGCCTACAAGGCTTTTTATAAATGATAGAGGTTTTGCCAAATTGGAGATAGCATTGGGCCGTGGTAAGAAACTGCATGACAAAAGGGCAACGCTAAAAGAAAAGGATAACAAAAGAGAAATAGACCGAGCTGATTATTAATGAAACCTGTTGATTTTGGTATTTGCCGATTGAGCGTCATTCCTGTGAGAGCAGAAAGCTCGGATGCATCAGAAATGACCTCTCAATTACTGTTTGGAGAGCACTATAGCGTGACAAGCACGAGTGAAGATGGGGCTTGGTGCCAGATCAAAAATGCCTTTGACGACTATGAGGGTTGGATTGATGTCAAACAACATTATAGCATTTCATTAGACTACTTTCAGCAGCTTTCAGACACAGAATACAAAATCTGCACTGATTTGACCTCCAGGATATTATATAAAAAGAATGTGATCTACGTCACTATTGGTGCAATTCTGCCATTGCTCGGTAACCCTTTATTTGTGCTGGAAGAGCAACTGGCTTTTAATGGTGAGGCGAAAAGCCTACATCAGCGGTGGGATGCTGAACAACTGATAAGCCTGGCCAGGAAATACTTGAATGCGCCATACCTCTGGGGAGGAAAAACGCCTTTTGGTATAGATTGCTCAGGGTTTACGCAGCAGGTATTTAAGGTGGCAGGTTATCAACTTAAAAGAGATTCAAGTCAGCAGATATTACAAGGCAGGGAAGTGAAATTAAAAAGTGCCTTACCCGGAGACCTTGCCTTTTTCACCAATAAGGCTGGTACAATGAACCATGTTGGCATTGTTTTAAAAGATGAACAGATTATTCACGCTTCTGGGAAAGTGAAGATTGATCAATTAGACTCCAAGGGAATTTTTTCAACCGAACAAAATACGTACACGCATACGCTGTTTAAAATAAAACGGATCATCAAAGAAAAATAATGCGCAGAGTGCTCGTCTTGAATCAGGATTATAGCCCACTGACTGTTACTTCAGCAGAACGAGCCTTTTTATTGATGTACCTTGAAAAAGCAGAACTGGTGCATGAAGATGTTGAGAGATCTATTCGAACAGTTAGTGAATCATATCCAATGCCTTCTGTTATTAGATTGCAGCACTACGTTTATATACCGTTCAAAAGTGTAATGCTCTCGAGGCAGAATATTTTTAAGAGAGATGGATTTGAGTGTCAGTATTGTGGCTCTGTGCGAGACTTGACCATTGACCATGTAATTCCTAAATCCAAGGGAGGCGAGTCGTCCTGGAAAAACCTGGTAACCGCCTGCAAAACTTGTAACTCTACCAAGGGAGATCTTACACCAGAAAAGGCCGAGATGGTTTTAAAAGTGGCTCCTTACAAGCCTTCATATATTGTCTTTCTCAAAAACTTCTCAGGGTTCACGTCTCAGGAGTGGCTTCAATATTTGAGTGTGAACTAAATAAGGTTTGACCAGTTTTGGTATCGTTCTAATTCCCTGGATCTTTTAAGAAATTCAAATTCTTTTTCTACCTTTGCAGTCCGTTTCGAGTGAAGCGGACTTTTAAGCTTGCTTAAAAGTGAAAAACAAAACCTAAAATCCACCGGTTGATGCTCTGGAAGCCGGTAGGAGTATAATCCAGAGCTTTTTTATTGTTATGGCTGAAGAAAATAAAGCAAACGAAACAACAGAAGAGGTAAACACTGAAGCTGTTGTTGAAGAGGTAGCTACAGAAGAAACAGTTGAGGTTGAAGCGCCAGCGGAAACCGAAGAGACTACCGAAACAGAAGTGGTTGCAGAAGCTCAAGAAGACACTGTTACTGAAGAAGTGGCAGAAGTAACTGCTGAGACCGAAGAGGCTGCACCTGAAGTAGAAGAAACACCGGAAGTGGTGGCCGAAACTGAGGAAGCACCTGAAGCGGCAACCGAGACGGAAGAAATTTCAGAAGAACCTGTTGCAGAAGAAGTAGTTGAAGAACCAAAGAAAGCTGCTAAGCCTTCAAAGGAATCTAAACCTGCCGAAGCTGAAGAGTTCGATTGGGAAGCCTTTGAAACCAAAGGTTTTGGCGAAGGTTACTCTAAGAAAGAAAAAGAAGATCTTTCAAAAATTTACGAAGAAACCTTAACCACAGTAGAGGAGAAGAAGGTTGTAAAAGGTACTGTAGTATCTATTACTGACCGTGATGTTGTTCTAAATATCGGATTCAAATCTGATGGTTTGGTTGGCGCCTCTGAATTCAGAGATACTCCAGACCTTAAAGTAGGTGACGAAGTAGAAGTATATATAGAAGAGCAAGAGAACACGCAAGGTCAATTGGTGCTTTCAAGAAGGAAGGCCAAAATTGTTCGTGCTTGGGAAATTGTTCAGGATGCACTTGATAACGACAATATTATCGAGGGTATGGTAAAAAGGAGAACCAAAGGAGGTTTGATCGTTGATATCTACGGTATCGAATCATTCTTGCCTGGTTCTCAAATTGATGTTAAGCCAATCAGAGACTTTGACGTTTTTGTTGGTAAGAAAATGGAAGTGAAGGTTGTGAAAATCAACTACACTAACGACAACGTGGTTGTTTCTCATAAAGTCCTAATCGAGAAGGATCTTGAGAAGCAAAAAGCACTAATTCTTAAGAACCTTGAGAAAGGACAAGTACTTGAGGGTGTGATCAAGAACATGACCAACTTCGGTGTATTCATCGATCTTGGTGGTGTAGATGGTCTATTGCATATTACCGACATTTCTTGGGGTAGAATCAACGACCCATCTGATGTATTGACATTAGATGAGAAAGTGAATATTGTGGTTCTTGACTTTGATGATGACAAGAAGAGAATCTCGTTGGGTATGAAGCAATTGACTGAGCACCCATGGGATAAACTTGAATCTACTATTGAAATAGGATCTAAAGTAAGCGGGGGCATTGTAAATGTTGCTGATTACGGAGCATTCCTGGAATTGCTTCCAGGTGTTGAAGGATTGATTCACGTTTCTGAGATGTCATGGTCACAGCATTTGAGAAATCCACAGGATTTTATCAGTGTTGGCGACAAGCTTGAGGCAGTTGTACTTACCCTTGATAGGGAGGAACGAAAAATGTCTCTTGGAATCAAGCAATTGACTGAGGATCCATGGACTAAACAAGATGTACTTACCAAATATGGTGTTGGAACTAACCACACCGGTATTGTAAGAAACCTTACCAACTTTGGTTTATTCATTGAGCTTGAAGAGGGTATTGACGGTTTGGTACACGTTTCTGATTTGTCATGGACTAAGAAAATCAAGCATCCATCTGAGTTCGTGAAAGTTGGAGAGGAGCTTGAAGTACAAGTGCTTGAGTTGGATATTGACAACAGACGTTTGGCTCTTGGGCACAAGCAGTTGGAGGAAAATCCATGGGATACTTTCCAAACGGTATTCACCAACGGTTCTTCACATAAGTGTACTGTAATTTCTAAAAACGATAAAGGAGCAACGCTTGAATTGCCTTACGGTCTTGAAGGTATTGCTACTAACAGGCATTTGAAGAAAGAAGACGGTTCAATGGTTGAGACAGGAGAAACGTTGGATTTCCTAGTTGTTGAATTCTCTAAAGACGATAAGAGAATTGTGCTTTCTCATACTAATACACATACTAAGACAGAAGAAAGACCTGCAGCGCCTAAGAAAAAATCTACTGGCGGTAGAGGTAGTGGTGTTAGCAAGGTGAATAGCGATACGGAAGTTTCGACATTGGGTGATTTGGATGCATTGTCAGCATTAAAGGCTGAGATGGAAGACAACACCAAGAAAGCCAATGAGAAGAAAGCCAAGTCTAAGAAGACTGAAGAGCCGAAAGCCGAAGTTGCTGAGGAAGCTGTAGCAGAACCAGTTAAAGCCAAAGCCAAAGTCAAGAAGACCGAAGAGCCGAAAGCTGAAGCTGCTGAAGAAACTGTAGCAGAACCAGCAGAAGAGGTGAAAGCCGAGGTTAAGGAGAAACCAAAAGCGAAGAAGAAAGCGACTAAAAAAGCCGCTGAGAAGGAAGAAGCACCTGAAGCGGAAGTTGAATCTGCTGAAGGAGAAGCTTCAGAGGAAGGGAAGTAATTCGCTTTAGATTTATATAAAGAAAACGCCTCGCTTTGTGAGGCGTTTTCTTATTAATAATTATAAGGTCTGGCATTTGTCGCATACGGTATATTTGATAAATTTGCCGACCTATTACAAATCTTATACCAATTCAATTATGAAATGGCGCGAATAGAAATTAAATTATTATCGTTTGATTAAGGCGAAAAATGAGGGCATATCATCGTTATGGCTAATTTTTTCAACGAAGAGCAAGCGGTAAGAAATGATTTATATCCGTCATGTTATATTTGATTTGGTATTAATGGCGCTGTGGCCGAGTGGCTAGGCAGAGCTCTGCAAAAGCTCGTACAGCGGTTCGAATCCGCTCAGCGCCTCAATTAAAAAAAGCACCCTTTTCGGGTGCTTTTTTTAATTGACCGCGGGCGGGCCCGGATCGAACCGGAGGTTCGAAACCGTAACGAAGTGAAGGTTCACGAGGGGTTGTGCGGCATGCCACGCGGGTACGAGCAATCCGCAGGGTGAGGCTAGGAGGTAATCTCAAAAGACAGCTTCCTTTTTTGCTCAACTATCGGTCCGATCCTCTTTCACCATATAGATAGCGGACTAACCGGTTGCGTGAATACTACTCCTGATTAGGTTCCTGGCTGGTGTGAATGACATTTAAAATGTCAATGGTGGATTCATTGACCTGATAAATTATCCTATAGCTCCAGCGAAAAAACCTTCTAATGTTACCTGGATTGTTAGGGTAGTATTCGTCTAATTGATATTTGTCTGCATATGGAGGAATCTCCTGGACTGCTCTTAGAATCTCTGCTCTTACCTTTTTTGCTGCAGATATAGAATCTTCTGCAATTCGGCCATAGTGATCCTTTAAAGAGTCAATCGCTTTTTTCGACCAAATGACTTCTCTATGCTTCTTTACCAATTCTCAGATTCCTTTTCAAATTGTTCATGACTCATAAACTGGCCATCTTTGATTTGCTGCTTTGCTTCGTCAATTGCACCAACGTATTCTTCAACAGACATTTGCTTTAATGAATTGCTCGACCCTTTTATTAAAGTGTAAACGGCTTCCATTTGTTCTTTGTCAGTAAGCGTATCAATCACTTGATGAAGTTGCAATCTTAGTTCGGCAATGCTCATGATATTAGTCTTTAATTTAAATTAACGAATTCCTCATTGAAATAATAACTTGGAATGACTCTAATATACGTTAAGCGTATGTTGGAGTTCTTTTTCTCATGCCCATTAGGAACCATTTCTCCTATTGTCCCTATTAGAAAGAAGTTTTTGAATGTTTTTTTCATTCCAATAGATGCAAACTGTATAACATTGAATACAGAGTGTTCTTGATATTAAGGAACCACGGGTTAGTCTTCTCTTTCAGAATTCGGATAGCGGCCTGACACGCACAAAACAGGATTCACTCTTTTAATTTTGACAGCATAATAACAACTGTTTAAAGAGCATTGAGATCAATCCAGCGAATAACCAGATAGCGAAGGTGAAATTTGTCATGAGCACTAAACTAAATTTCAACATTTTTGATGGCTGCGTGTATTGCTCCAAATTTCTTATTTAAAATTGTTCTAAATTAGAGATTTTCGAATTGAAATACATGTAGATTGCTGATAGTCAGCCTAATAAACTCTACAAAAGGACTGCTGAAATTGTTTGAAATAACACCTTCCGATACTACCTTTGTCCAGATTTTGAGAACATAAAGTCTGTGAATCAACCGAACTCTTTCATGCGTTTGAAATTTAACTACGAAAAGTTGCATGGAACACCTGTCGGCAGACGGAAGTCCACCTCTCAAACCATCAGACTTTCTTCGATTTATTTGTCTTATTTATTTAATAAGGATTTCATGATATCTAAAAGAGCTTTAGTCCGCCTCATGGCAGTATGCACCATTGTATGCTGCTTTGCTTTTTCAGGGCCAACTGCATTTGCACAAAGAGATGCCGTACCAACTGATCAGGCGATTATTGATCAAGGAAAAGAACTATTCAGTTCCTGGGCATGTAACACCTGCCACGCTGTCGAGCGCAAGCTTGTGGGACCTGCATTGGCGGGCATCTACGACAGGAGAGATATGTCATGGATTTACGCCTTCGTAAAAAATTCTCAAAAGGTCATTGCCAGTGGTGATGACTATGCTGTCAAGCTTTATGCTGACAATAACAATACACTAATGCCAAATCACGCTTTGAAGGATGGTGAAATCGATGCTATTATGGCTTATGTGTTGGATAGGGAGTTGAACCCACCGGCTGCAGCGGCTACAGCCGTGACGGGAGCAGATGGTGGAACTACAGGAGAGGCTGGTATTCCAGCTAAGTATATGACTGTCATCATTGTCAGTTTGATTGTGGTGTTGGTGTTGATCCTTGTTGTGTTGGGATTGATCATTGGAGTGCTTACCAAGTACCTTAATGAGAAGAAAGAACTCAGTGAGGATGATAAAGAAATTGTTAACCAGAAAGTTGATTTAGGTGCTTTCTTCAGAAGCCCCGGTTTTATCGGTCTGGTTACCTTCATAGTGGTTGCCCTTGGCGCTAAAAATGTAATTGACGGCCTATATACTATAGGTGTACAGCAGGGGTATGCTCCAAAGCAACCGATTGCTTTCTCGCACAAGATTCATGCAGGCCAATTCGAAATTGATTGTCAGTACTGCCATACCGGTGTGGAGATTGCAAAGTCAGCAAATATTCCTTCAGTAAATATTTGTATGAACTGTCACAGCGAGGTTCTAAAGGATTCTCCGCAAATCCAATTGCTATACGCTGCGCAAGAATCTGGCAAGCCTATAGAATGGGTAAGGGTGCACAACCTTCCTGATTTGGCTTACTTTAATCATTCACAGCATTACAAGGTGGGCGGAATAGAATGTCAGACTTGTCATGGTCAAATACAGGAAATGGAAGTGGTGGAACAATTTGCTCCACTAACCATGGGCTGGTGTATTGACTGTCACAGAACTACTGAATTGAATACAAAAGATAATGGCTACTACGATCGCCTGGTTGAACTGCACAATGCGAGCAGTAGCAAGAAGATGAAAGTAGAAGACAATGGTGGTTTGGAATGTGCTAAATGCCACTATTAATTAGAACTAATCGATTCCTGATACATATACAATGAGCAACAATCAGAAAACATACTGGAAAGGATTAGAACAGTTATCAAATGATCCTGAGTTTGTAAAACACGCTGACAAGGAATTCCCTGAATACCTTCCGATCAGTGAGCAGAGCACGGGTGATAACCCGAGAAGGGATTTCCTGAAATTGATGGGTTTTGGAATAGCAGCCGCTTCTTTGGCTGCTTGTGAAGCGCCAGTGAGAAAGGCCATTCCATATTTGAACAAACCAGTTGATATTGATCCTTCTGTTCCTAATTACTATGCCTCTACCTATGTAAATGGTGGAGACGCAGTAAGCGTGGTAGTCAAAACCCGAGAAGGAAGACCCATCAAAGTTGAAGGAAACAAGTATTCCAGTATCTCAATGGGAGGTACCAATGCCCAGGTTGAGGCATCCGTACTTTCATTATATGATAAAGAAAGATTAACAGGCGCTAAAAAGGGTGGATCTGATATTGAATGGTCAACGCTTGACAGTGAGGTCAGTGCCAAGCTGGCTGAAATTGCTGGTAAAGGAGGCCAAATCAGAATTGTCAGCAATTCAGTATTGAGCCCAACTACCAAGAAAGCTGTGGGTGAGTTTGTTGCCAAGTACCCAACAACACAGCATGTGACTTATGATGCCGTGTCTTCCTATGGTATGACTGAGGCCAATCGCAGGTCATTTGGGGTTTCAATGATTCCATCATACGATTTTAGCAAAGCGAAAGCTATTGTAAGTATTGCGGCTGATTTCCTTGGAACATGGATTTCACCAATTGAATTCACGAAGCAATACAGCAAGACAAGAAAAATAAATGACCATCACAGAGAAATGTCTCGACACTTCCAGTTCGAGTCTAACTTTTCTATGACTGGTGCCAATGCCGACTACAGATCTATGATCAAGCCCACAGATGAAGGGCCTTTAGTAGTAGCCATATATAATGGTATCGCTGCCAAAGCAAATCAGGCTGGTGTTAGTGGTGGAACAGTAAGTGCTGCTCATGTACAGGAAGCCATCAACGAACTTTGGGCACACAGAGGTGCATCACTCGTTGTTGCCGGTTCTAATGATCCATCGATCCAAACCTTGGTGAATGGTATCAATAACATGCTTGGCAACTATGGCACGACTATCAGTACAGATGCTCCTATTCACTTCCGTCAGGGAGATGATGCGGCTATGGCTCAGTTTGCCAGAGACTTAAATGGAGGAAGCATTGCTGCCACCATCTTCTTCAATTGTAACCCGGCCTACGATTCTGCCGAATCTGCTACAATTGCCTCAGCAATCTCAAAAGCGGAGTTGTCTATCTCTACTTCTGATAGAATGAATGAGACTACTTCTTTGGTACAATATGTTGCACCGGATCATCATTACCTGGAGCAGTGGAATGATGCAGAGTTGAAAGAAGGACATTATAGCCTATTACAGCCAACAATTGCACCATTGTTCAAAACCCGTCAGGCGCCTGAGAGCTTCTTAACATGGGCAGGCAATGCTGTAGAATACTTCGCGTACCTGCAAGATAATTGGAGAGCAAACTTCTTTGATAAGCAGTCTGATACCTCCAGCTTCCAGACATTCTGGGACAAAACACTTTATGATGGTGTATTTGAGCTTGGCGGAAGCAAAAAGAACTTAAGTTATGATACCAGTGCCGCCACTGCTGCTGCAGGAAGTATCGGTATCAATTATAAAGCTGAAAGCACTCAATTCCAATTAGCCCTTTATCAAAAAGTATCTATTGGTGATGGTAGTCAGGCCAATAACCCATGGTTGCAGGAAATGCCAGATCCGGTTACAAAGTCTACCTGGGATAATTATCTGACCATGTCACAAGTTGACGCCAGAGAAATGGGACTCAAAATGAAGGAGGGCAATACTGAAGTATTGAACCTGACTGTCAATGGAGAGACCATGGCCGTACCCGTTTTGATCCAACCAGGACAAGCAGTGGGCACGCTCGGTTTGGCTTTAGGCTATGGAAGGACAAAAGCTGGCAGAGTGGCTGGCAATGGTGATGAGAACATGGTTGGTGTCAATGCCTATCCTTTGATCACCAGACTTGATGGAGCTAATTCCTACTCTGTGTTTGCCGGTGTAAGCGTTGAAAGAACTAAAGAATCCTATAAGATTGCTCAAACACAAACGCACCAGACCTATATGGAGCGTGAAAATGTGATTCAGGAATCAACATTAGGTGAGTACAAAGACGACACCGGTGCTGGACGTTGGCACCCAAAAGTTTACAAGGATGGTGAGTTTGTAAGACCAGGTACCATTTCACTTTGGAAAGGCCATGAATATGGCAACCACCATTGGGGAATGACCATCGACATGAACTCCTGTACAGGATGTTCAGCTTGTACCGTGGCCTGTACTGCTGAGAATAATATTCCAGTGGTAGGTAAGGAAGAAGTGTTGAACAGGAGGGAGATGGCATGGATCAGAATTGATCGCTATTATTCTTCTGAATTCCCAGGTGGAGGCAACAAGCAACTTGAAATCGCTGCAGATAACCCTGAGGTGACTTTCCAGCCTATGATGTGTCAGCATTGTAACAATGCCCCATGTGAGACGGTTTGTCCGGTTGCTGCAACCACGCATAGCACGGAAGGCCTTAATCAAATGACATACAACAGATGTATTGGTACCAGATATTGTGCCAACAACTGTCCTTATAAAGTAAGAAGATTCAACTGGTTCAAGTACCACGACAATACCCAGTTCGATAAGAACATGGCTATGAATAATGATCTTGGTAAGATGGTATTGAACCCGGATGTGACCGTGAGGTCAAGAGGAGTTATGGAGAAATGTACCATGTGTGTGCAAAGAATCCAGGCAGGTAAATTGACGGCCAAAAAAGAGAGCAGAAGACCAGTAGATGGAGAAATCGAAATGGCATGTGCTTCTGCTTGTCCAGCCGATGCATTGACATTCGGAGATATGAAAGATCCGGATAGCAAAATCTCTAAAATGCTCAAACTTCACACGGTTAAGAATAAGAAGACTAAAGAAGAAGAGGTAGTAGTTGGTGAGAAGAGAGCTTATCATGTGCTGGAAGAGATCAATGTGAATCCAAATATTTGGTACTTCACAAAAATTAGAAATAAGGAAAAAACTGAAGCTTAATTGTTAAAAGGATAAATTATGCAGGTTACTTCACCCGTAAGAACCCCCCTTATTACTGGCGGCAAAACTGTCCATGATGTCACGGAAGATATTTGCCGACAAGTAGAGGGTAAGCCATCCAAATCCTGGCTCCTTGGTTTTACCGTGGCCGGTAGTGTATTCATTATCGGATTTTTGGCGGTTGCCGCTACCCTATGGGAAGGTATTGGAATGTGGGGATTGAACAAGACAGTTGGCTGGGCTTGGGACATCACCAACTTCGTTTGGTGGGTTGGTATTGGTCATGCAGGAACCTTAATTTCTGCGGTACTATTACTATTCCGTCAAAAATGGAGAATGGCCATTAACCGGGCTTCCGAGGCAATGACAATCTTCGCGGTAATTTGTGCTGCGATGTTCCCGATCCTTCACATGGGTCGCCCATGGTTAGGGGCATACTGGGCACTTCCATTGCCCAACACCTTCGGGTCGTTGTGGGTGAACTTTAACTCACCACTGCTCTGGGATGTTTTTGCGATCTCAACTTACTTCTCGGTATCCCTTGTTTTCTGGTATTTAGGACTCGTTCCTGACTTTGCTACAATACGTGACAGGGCATCAGGTATGAGAAAGAAGATTTATGGTGCCTTGAGTTTGGGCTGGAATGGAGCTGCCAAAACATGGTCCAGATATGAGTCAGTTTCTTTGATTCTGGCCGGATTGGCCACGCCACTTGTACTTTCAGTACACACCATTGTATCCTTTGACTTTGCTACCTCGGTGATTCCAGGATGGCACACTACTATTTTCCCTCCATACTTTGTCGCAGGTGCGATCTTCTCAGGATTCGCCATGGTATTGACATTGATGTTGGTGACCAGAAAAGTATTTAAGCTGCAGGACTATATAACTATTGAGCATATAGAGTTGATGAACATCATCATCATCGTCACAGGTTCTATTGTAGGTATTGCTTATATCACGGAGTTCTTTATCTCATGGTATTCAGGAGTACCTGCAGAACAATATGCCTTCTTTAACAGAATGCAGGGACCTTACATGTGGGCTTATATTGCCATGATGACATGTAATGTGATTTCCCCACAATTGTTCTGGTCTAAAAAGATCAGGACAAGTATTACTGCTACATTCATATTGTCACTTGTGGTGAATGTGGGCATGTGGTTTGAGCGATTTGTGATTATTGTTACATCGCTCCACAGAGATTACCTGCCATCATCCTGGGTAATGTTCTACCCAACCATATATGATGTGGGAGTTTACATGTTTACATTCGGATTGTTCTTTAGTGCATTCTTACTCTTCGCTAAGTTCTTCCCTGTGATCAACATGGCTGAGGTTAAGAGTATTATAAAGTCATCATCAGAAAAACCGAAACCGGCTAATTAAAATGAGTGATTCAAGAAACTTTGTTCTCGGAGTCTATGACGATGAGGACGTATTGCTAAAAGCGGTAAGATCAGTGAGAGGAGCTGGTGTAAAGATCGATGAGGTCTATTCACCTTTTCCAGTTCATGGTTTGGATGATGAACTTGGATACAAAAAGTCAAGGTTACCAATTGCCGCCTTTATGTTTGGTGCCTTAGGTACCACACTTGCACTAACGATGCAAATCTGGATGCTTGGTGTGGATTGGCCTATGATTATAGGAGGTAAAAACCACGTAGCATTTCCGGCTTTGGTTCCTGTTACTTTTGAAATGACGGTGCTTTTAGCCGCTTTTGGAATGGTAGGTACATTTTTGATAGCCAGTGATTTGAAACCTTGGGGGGACCCTAAAATGCTTGATCTGAGAATTACGGATGACAAGCATGTAATGGCAATCGATTTAGGAAAGAATAAAGCGGTTGATGCCACCCAAATCAATAGTATTCTGAAAGATTCAGGAGCTGTTGAAGTAAATAATAAAGAAGTAGAAGACTAAGCAACTGATGATCATGTCGAGAAGATTTAAAGCAGCTTTACCAATACTTGCCCTGGTGCTACTAGGTGCATGCACAGCCGGAGGAGATGATCCGGGATTGGAATACGCACCTCAAATGTATCACTCCGTGCCTTACGAGCCTTTGACACAAATCAAGGACAAAGAGGCCGGCACCTGGTTGAGCAATCGTGAAGACGGGTTGGGTGAGTTTTACAACTCAAATGATAACAATGAGTTTAGTCAAAATGTAAGAATGCCTGTTCCAGGTACCGTAAGGAGAACCGCTAATGGCTCCCTTCCATACAGATTAAAACAAGAAGATTTATTGATAGCCGCTGATGTTCCAAACCCGCTGCCAGATTCCCCAGCAATTTTAGCCGAGGGAAAAAGGTTGTACGAAGTTTATTGTGACCATTGTCATGGTTCCAAAGGACAGGGTTCTGTTGAAGAAACAAGTGATGCTTTGGTGGGTAAAGTATTTATAGGAGTACCTGCATACAATTCTCAATTGAAGAAGGGGTTGTCCCAAGGTCATATTTTTTATACGATTACACACGGCTTTGGCCGAATGGGTTCTCATGCCTCTCAGGTTAGTGAAGAGAAGCGATGGCAGATTGCCAAGTATGTAAAACAACTTCAAAACCAGTAATAGAGCATAAATTTTTAGATCATGGGAGAAGAAAGATTTGATTTTAACGGAGGGCTGAAAAAGAAAATTTTCATTGCGGCTGCCGTTGGATTTTTGCTTTTAATTATTGGTGCAATTCTGCCCAAGCCATCGCATGAGGCAGAGCCTGGTGCCACCACGCACGTTGAAACCACTCACGATGCTACACCAGAGGCTGATCATGAAGAAGATGGAGACGATCATGATGCTGACGCTAATCACGAAGGCGGAGATGAGGATCATGAAGAAGGAGCTGATGAACATGAGGCTGATGCTGGCGGACATGGAGAAGTTTCCTGGTTTAAGAGATTAAAAGTTGATATCTGGATTAACAATGTATACTTCGTTGGACTGGCCTTGATAGGCATGTTCTTCTTTTGCATACAATATGCTGCACAGGCCGGCTGGTCGGCTTACATCATTAGGATACCAATGGCAATGACCAGTTGGTTGCCTATAGCCGGTGTATTGCTCCTGGTTTCTTTTCTGGCTTTCAATCAAGATATTTTCCATTGGACACATGCTGACCTTTATCCGCAGCTACTTGAAGACGGCTCTGTCAACACGCATTATGATGCATTGATTGATGGCAAAAAGGGATATTTCTTTGGTCCAGGTGCTGAGGGCGGTGGCTTCCCCGTTTTCTTTGTGCTTAGAATGGTAGTGTTCTTCGGAGTATGGATTCTATTATTCAACAAAATCAAAAAGCTTGCACTAGCTGAAGATGAAATTGGCGGTGACGCTAACTGGAGAAAAATGAGAGGGCTTTCGGCCGCTTTCCTTGTAGTGTTCGCGGTTACCTCTTCTATATCAGCCTGGGACTGGATGATGTCAATTGACACACACTGGTTCTCAACCATGTTTGGCTGGTATACATTTGCAAGCTGGTTTGTGACAGGTTTGGCATTTATTACACTTACTGTAGTATTCCTTAAGGAATCCGGTTACCTGCCGAATGTTAACTTAAGTCAGATACATGATCTGGGTAAATTTGTTTTTGCCTTCTCAATTTTCTGGACTTACCTGTGGTTTTCACAATTCATGCTGATTTATTACGCCAATATTCCAGAGGAATCGGTGTATTTCGTAGAGCGAATGAGGAGTGAAAAATACATGCCATTCTTCTATGCAAACCTTGTGATGAACTTCTTCTTCCCATTCCTGACATTAATGACCAGAGATGCGAAGCGATTGTTCGTTTTCTTGAAGATTGCCTGTGTGGTTATAATCATAGGTCACTGGCTCGATTTCTGGCTGATGGCCACTCCGGGTACTCTGGGAGAAGGTGGTGCATTTGGCCTTACTGAGATAGGCTCGTTTATGATTTTCGGATCGGCATTCTTGTTCATAACGCTTAAAGCGCTTGCGAAGAATGCGTTGGTTCCAAAGAATCATCCAATGTTGGAAGAAGCAAAACATCATCACATTTAAAAAGAGATAAAAGCAAGATATGTTCGGTTTATATATATTCTTAGCGGTATTTCTGATTCTGGGGATTCTCCTTATGATCTTCAGGATTAGCCGATTGATCAATGTCGTAAAAGGCTCAGATGAGAAAAGGGCTAGCACAAGCAACAATGTCAACGCCATGTTGATGATAGCCTTTATGGTGATTGGCTTTGGTTTGGCGGCTTGGTATTCAGTTACCTACTTCGACCTTTATGATCCACCGGTGGCTTCAGAGCATGGTGAGCTGACAGACAAACTCTTTTGGAGAACCATGTGGGTGACCCTATTGGTGGTGGTCGTTACACACGTACTCATGTTTGTCTTCGCCTATAAATACAGATATAAGGAAGGACAAAAGGCGCTTTTCTATCCACATAATAACAAATTGGAATATATCTGGACTTTGGTGCCAGCAGTAGTCTTGACTTGGTTGGTGATTTCAGGATGGATGGCCTGGGAAGATATTATGGCACCGGCAGATAAAGACGCTGAACAAATTGAAGTATTGGGCTATCAGTTTGCCTGGTCTATCCGCTATGGGGGAATGGACAATAATGTGGGCGACTATGATTATCGCCTGATAGATGATGTAGCTGGCAATCCGAATGGAATCGACTTTACTGATAAAGCGAATTTCGATGACTTTCTATTCCAAAATTTGGTGATCCCAAAAGGGAAAGAAATTCTTTTGAAGATCAGGGCCAGGGATGTATTGCATAGCGTATTCTTACCTCATTTTAGAGTGAAAATGGATGCAGTACCCGGAATGCCGACTCAATTCAAGTTTATAGTTACAAAGACTACCCAAGAAATGCGGGATGAGCTGGGTGATCAGGAATTCAACTACGAACTGGCTTGTACTGAAATTTGTGGTGAGAGTCATTTTTCGATGAAAAAGAATGTGATTGTGATGGAACTTGAGGACTACTATGAATGGAAAGCAGAGCAGGAGACATTCCTATCTGTGAATCCGGAATTCATGGATAAGGTACCGGAAGAATTGAAAGAACTGGCAGTCGTGACTGCAGGAATTGATAAACAAGACTAAGTATCCTTAACTAATACGAAGACATGGCAACAGCAGAAGCACATACTGACTCTCACGCTCACGACCACGATCATGAGCATAAGGATAGCTTTATAACAAAATATATATTTTGCCAGGATCATAAAGTGATTGCGAAGCAATTCCTAATCACAGGAATGTTCTGGGCAATAATTGGAGGAGCCTTCTCAGCAATCTTCAGGATGCAACTTGGTTTTCCTGATGCAGATTTGGGCTGGTTACAGCCACTGCTTGGAAAATGGATCTCAGCTGACGGAAAGCTAGATACTGAATTTTACCTGGCGCTTGTAACAATGCACGGTACTATCATGGTATTCTTTGTATTGACTGCAGGCTTAAGTGGTACCTTCTCTAACTTCCTTATACCATTACAAATCGGAGCCAGAGATATGGCTTCCGGCTTTATGAATATGCTTTCTTACTGGTTCTTCTTCTTGTCCAGTGTGATCATGTTCATCTCTTTATTCCTGGAAACAGGTCCTGCATCAGGAGGGTGGGTGGTTTATCCGCCTCTCAGTGCGCTGCCCCAGGCCATGTCGGGGTCAGGCCTCGGTATGACCTTGTGGCTCGTGGCCATGGTGTTCTTTATAGTTTCTTCACTCTTAGGAGGTATAAACTATATCACCACAGTGATTAACCTGAGAACCAGAGGTATGTCTATGTGGAAATTGCCACTGACGATTTGGGCTTTTTTCCTAACAGCTGTTATCGGTGTGCTTTCATTCCCGGTATTGTTTGCAGCTGCGCTATTGCTTGTATTTGACAGAAGCTTTGGAACGAGTTTCTATCTTTCGGAGATATATATTGGAGGTGAGGCTTTGCCTAATTTGGGGGGAAGTCCGATTCTCTACCAGCATTTATTCTGGTTCCTGGGGCACCCCGAGGTGTATATCGTACTGCTGCCGGCATTGGGTATAACATCAGAGATTATAGCCACAAATTCAAGGAAACCGATCTTTGGATATAAGGCCATGGTTATCTCCTTGTTGGGTATAACAGTACTGTCCTTTGTAGTATGGGCACACCATATGTTTGTGACGGGAATGAACCCATTCCTTGGATCAATATTTATGTTCCTGACCTTGATCATTGCCATTCCATCGGCAGTTAAAGTATTCAACTACCTAACCACTCTATGGAGAGGTAACATCATATTTACACCAGCCATGTTGTTCTCAATAGGACTGGTGTCGGTATTTATATCGGGTGGTATAACAGGGGTATTTCTGGGTAATTCAGCCATTGATATTCAATTGCACGATACCTACTTCGTAGTGGCTCACTTTCACCTGGTAATGGGCTCTGCCTCATTCTTTGGTATGGTAGCAGGAGTTTACCATTGGTTCCCGAAAATGTTTGGAAGAATGATGGACAGGAAATTGGGCTATATCCACTTTTGGTTCACATTCGTTGGGGTTTATTTGGTTTTCTTCCCAATGCACTACATCGGTATTGCAGGGTTCCCAAGAAGGTATTACTCGTTTACAAATTTTGATGCCTTTAGCGGATTCACGGATTTGAACGCGTTCATCTCTGTTGCCGCACTGATAACGTTCATAGCTCAGTTTATCTTCTTGTTCAACTTTGTATACAGTATTTTCAGAGGGAAAAAGGCTCCGGCCAACCCATGGAAGTCAAATACTTTGGAATGGACAACACCAATTAATCCTGGTCATGGAAACTGGCCTGGAGAGATACCTCCGGTATACAGGTGGCCTTATGATTATAGCAAGCCAGGAGCTGAAGACGATTTTATTCCGCAGAATGTACCATTCTCGGAAACAATGGAGTCCAATCTACCTCATGAGAATGATGAGATTGCCCTGGAAAAAGATATTGATGAGTTGGTAGTGGATGAGACTGGAGAACACCACGATCAACATTAAGGGGAGACTCTTCAGACGGTTTAGTGCCGTCACAATTATAGCGGTCTACCTGCTGATTTTGGTAGGCGGCATTGTTAGAAGTACTGGCTCCGGGATGGGTTGTCCCGATTGGCCAAAATGTTTTGGAAGCTGGGTGCCTCCAACGGATGTAAGCCAGCTACCTGTAGATTATAAAGAGATTTATTCTCAGCAGAGGGCAGAAAAGAACATAAGGTTCGCAAAATATTTGACAGCCCTTGGGTTCAATGAACTCGCAGACCAGGTTAAGAATGACCCTTCGATTTTGGAAGAAGAGGATTTCAACGTAACTAAAACCTGGACAGAATATGTAAATCGCCTGATCGGGGCGGTTATCGGAATCTTAATTTTTGGAACATTCGTGTTCTCATTGAGATACCGGAAGGTTGATAAAAAGATAGTCGTTCTTTCATTTATTGCATTTGTACTGGTTGGCTTTCAAGGCTGGATAGGCTCTATTGTAGTTTCTACCAATCTGCTCCAATGGATGATTACCCTGCATATGTTGCTGGCGATCGTCATTGTTATGCTTTTGATCTATGTGTACTATAGGTCAAAAAGAAGTTTGGTAGAAGTAGAATTGAAGCAAAACAGGAAGGTCCAATGGTTGGTCATTGCCTGTCTTTTCCTTAGTGTGATTCAAATAGTTTTGGGCACGCAGGTAAGAGAAGGTATTGATGCTTTGGCTGAGGAATTTGCCAGAGTTGAGTGGGTGAAGAATCTCGGGATCACTTTTCTGATTCACAGGTCTTATTCACTACTGTTATTAGCCATTCACCTTTATTTAGTCTATTGGCTTATAAAAGTGGAAAAGGTGGTGGAACCCTTGAAGTGGCCTGTAATCCTTCTGATGTCAATCATTTTGATTGAGATTTTGAGCGGAGTAATCATGGCATATTTTGGTATGCCTGCCTTTATTCAACCTGTGCATTTGTTATTCGGAACATTGATTGTGGGAGTACAATATTATATACTCTTGCTGATCAGAAATAAAAATTTAAAGCTGGAAGCAGCATAATGATAACTGGTAATTCGACAAATATTAGCGTAACCACCTTAGTTGCTCAAAAACTAAAGGTCTACAAAGAACTGGTGAAAATGAGGCTCTCGTTGTTGGTGTCTTTTTCTTCAGCCTTTGGCTATACTTTGGCGATGGGAGGAACTGTGAACTGGACACAATTGGCCATGCTTTTTGTTGGTGGTTTTTTGATTTCAGGAGCTTCTTGTACCATTAATCAGGTTTGGGAAAAGGAATATGACGGGCTGATGAAGCGTACGGAAAAGCGCCCATTACCTACCAGCCGAATAGCGCCTACTGAGGCACTGTGGTTTGCAGGAGTGCTCACTGTGGTGGGGATTTTCATCCTGCTTCAATGGACCAATCCATTGACAACAGGGCTTGCTGTGCTCTCAATGATCCTCTACAGCTTTGTGTATACACCACTGAAACGGGTCGGGCCAATTGCCGTGTTTGTTGGTGCTTTTCCTGGTGCACTGCCGCCACTTTTGGGCTGGACAGCTGCTACAGGAGATATTACTCATGCTGCCTTGATAATATTTGGAATTCAATTTATCTGGCAATTCCCTCACTTTTGGGCGATCGCATGGGTGGCAGATGAAGATTATAAAAAAGCAGGATTCAGACTATTGCCCGTGAAAGGGGAAAAGGATACGAAGACGGCTTTTCAGATAATGACTTATACACTGTTCTTAATTCCGTTGGGATTATTGCCGGCCTATTTCGGCATGACGGGAATTAATTCGGCAGTGGTAGTAACGGTTTGTGGAGTATTGTTTTTGGCTTCCACAATCAAACTGATGCAAGATCAATCAAGGAAATCAGCATTGAGGATTATGTTCGGATCGTTCTTATATCTTCCGATTGTGCAGATCGCCTTTTTATTGGATATGGTAAAGTGATGGCAGAGAATTATCAATTAGTAGATAGACAACCGGGCAGGCCTTTGGCCATGCATCCACAGAAGTTTGCGTTGTGGCTGTTCCTGGTCACAGTAGTGATGTTATTTGCTGCTTTCACCAGTGCACTGATTGTTCGTCAGGCAGACGGTGATTGGTTGGTTTATGACTTACCAAATCTATTGCAGATTTCTACAGGTATTATTGTGCTGGGTAGCTTATCCATGCATTGGGCCTACATATCCGCCAAGAAAGATAGATTTGACCAATTGAAAATTGCTATGCCGCTTACCGTTATTCTCGGTGTGGCGTTTTTAGTCAGTCAATGGATGGCCTGGGGTCAGCTTGTTGATAGCAAGGTTTGGTTTTCTTTTGGAAACCCAGCCGGATCGTTCTTTTATGTAATCACAGGAGTACATGCCTTACACTTAATCTCTGGTGTGTTTTATCTGATATATGTCCTAATTTCATCCTTGAGATCTAAGGTGCATTCTAAGAATATGTTGAACATGGAGATGTGTTCAACCTATTGGCACTTTCTTGGAGGGCTATGGATATACTTGTATATATTTTTAATAATGAATCATTAATTAAAACCTATGTCTACGACTGCTACTGCGATCGATAATAAAAAGGGCTTATGGCGCGGAGGGGTATCACCTTTCAAGGCGAGCTATGGAAAGCTTATGATGTGGTTCTTCCTGCTTTCGGATGCCTTTACGTTTTCTACCCTGTTGGTCACCTATGCGTTCATTAGATGGAGTGCACCCGCTTACAAAGGCGAAGCCAGTGATTTCGTGTTTTCGACAGAATATTGGCCAATACCCGAAAAAGTTTACGAGGCATTTCCAGGATTTCATGGCGTAGAGCTGCCATTGGTATTTGTAGGGCTGATGACTTTCATTCTTATTATGAGTAGTGTAACCATGGTATTGGCTGTGGAAGCTGGACATAGGATGGACAGAAAGAGCGTTGTGAAGTGGATGCTTTGGACCATTATTGGTGGTATCGCTTTCTTAGGCTGCCAGGCCTGGGAATGGACACACTTTATTAATGGAACAGAAGCCGGAACAATTGGCGATGTGGTAAAAAATGGCCTGTGGATAAACAATTACGAGATTCATGGGGCTAACCTGACATTTAACCAATACGGGCCACCGGCCTTCGCAGCTTTGTTTTTCTTTATAACAGGCTTTCACGGATTTCACGTATTCTCGGGGGTAGTAATCAATGTCATCATCTTCTTTAATTCGGCCACAGGCATGTACGAGAGGCGAGGGCACTATGAAATGATAGAGAAGGTTGGCCTTTACTGGCACTTTGTAGACCTTGTCTGGGTATTCGTTTTTACATTTTTCTATTTGATCTAACAGACTTTTAATACAATGGAACAAGTTTCAAACGTGGTCGTTCAACCGGCCGACAGAAAGAAAATTTGGGGAATTTGGAAAGTAGCTTTGATTTTATTCATTGTTACCAGCATCGAATACGTATTTGCATTTACCATGTCTAAGGGTATGTTGTTGAATGTGATATTCGTTACCCTCACAATCGTTAAAGCCACCTACATTGTGAGTGAGTTTATGCACCTGGGTCACGAGATTAAGAGTCTGATGTACTCGATTATTTTACCCATGCTATTTATTGTTTGGCTGATTGTGTCTTTAGTAAATATTGAAGGTGCGGCAATCAAAGGTGCCAGAGGTACTCAGGATTTTACGGGCTCTAATGGAGCTACCGAACAGGTTGATGAAGGACATTAATCGATGTAGAAATTGAAATGAAATCAGGTTGAGTAATTGGCCTGATTTTTTTATATGCAGTCGAAAAAACTCAAATCGCTATTACTTCTGGTACTGCTGGTCTTGCCGGCTTCGATTTTCATATTCCTTAAGTCTTTTGGAAGAAACGAATTTGTAGTACCTATTTACTACGAACAGGGAGTTGGAGATACACTTACCAATGATTGTGGTAGAAGCAGTGAAGTACCTTACAGGGTTTTTACCAAACCGGCCACTCAGGTAAGGTTCAAGGTTTATCACTTTGAAAAGGCCGAGACAGCAAACCTCAATTTCAGACTCGAAGAACTTGAACGTGTTCAGGATGTTTTCGCAGAGGATGATGCGGTGTTGCTTTTCTCTTTTCTTAATAGTCCTTCAATCACGGCAAGAGCATTTCAGCAATTTGATGATCGCATCAATTTCGATCCATCTTTTTGGTCAATAAGACCTGTGGACTCTCTATCATATAATGTTTTTAAGAATTGTGAGTTGGTTATGAATGATCAGGATGATCGTGTAGTGCTTGTGGATAAGGAAGAAAGAATCAGAGGCTACTTTGATATTACAGACAGAGAAGAAACTGATCGCTTGATTTTGGAGCTCAAAATATTGTTAAGCCAAGAAGAATGAGTGCTGACCAAAAATCTAAATGGCTGATTGGGATTCTGTCGGTGGTGATTCCGGTGGCAGTTGCAGTGCTACTTTTTATGCCGACAAAGGTTGAATACGAGGCCGATTGGATTTATTTCCTTCCTCATCTGATAGCAATGCTCAACTCGACCACTGCGCTGTGTTTGATCCTGGCACTCGTATCGATCAAAAAGAAGCGTGTTGATTACCATCGGCTTTTTATGACCATTGCGTTTATTCTTGGAGCCATCTTTTTGGTGGTATATATCACCTATCACTCCACAGTCGAATCAACCCCCTTCGGTGGAGAAGGCTTAGTGAAAACCATCTACTACGTTATTTTAATCTCGCATATCTTGCTTTCTGTATTGGTAGTGCCATTTGTCTTGATGGCGTTTAATCATGCCCTTAAAAACAGAATAGAAAAACATAAGAAGATCGTAAAGTTCGCTTATCCTATCTGGCTGTATGTATCCATTTCAGGGGTTATTGTCTATTTAATGATTAGCCCTTATTATCAATTTTAGTGGTTTATGAAAGGTTTGTACCCTAACTTTGTAGCGCAATGAAAAGAGGTCTCAATCGACTTTATTTGATACTGATGTTGTTGGCTGTCCAAACCGTCACAGCTATGGCGCAATGTGCCATGTGCCGCGGGGCAATGGAGTCCAGCGTAAGTGCTGGCGACACCACCATGGCGGCTAATCTCAATCTTGGGATTCTCTACATGTTTATCGCGCCATACATTTTATTCGGAACATTGGCTTATTTCTGGTATCGTAACAGCAAAAGAAATGGCAAAAAAGTCAGTATTCCCGGCTATACTCAAGGCTAAGTGCCCTCGCTGTCATAAAGGCCAATTGTTCGAATCAAAGCCTTACAACCTCCGCAAGTTTACAAGGATGCATGAGCAATGCTCACATTGTGATGTGCAATTCGCCAGAGAACCGAGATTTTTTGAAGGAGCCATGTACATCAGCTATGTGATTTCCGTAGCCCTTTTCCTGACTAACGCCTTTGTCATTTATACATTCTGGGGGCGGCAGCCCGTTTGGGTATTTATGACTTCCATCATTGTGGCAGTAATTTTGCTGTATCCTTTGACGTTCAGATACTCCAGAATTCTATATCTCTATGCCTTTGGCAATTTGAAGTATGATGAGTCGGTGGTAACTGATCAAAAGAATTAGTACTTTATAATACCAATTCAATTGTAAAATGGCGGTAAGAAATGATTTGTATCCGTCATGTTATATTTGATTTGGTATAACACCTCAAAAGGTATTTTAAGGTTACCCTGTGCTAAAGAGAATCATTTCTAATCACGGCTATTTACTCATCAGTCTGCTGCTTTTGGTAGCTGCGCTGGCCATTGATGAAGCTATCTTTTCAGATCAAAAGAGAAGGGTTAAGAGCAAAGAGGTGATAACGGCCAACCTTGAACGGGAAATTCAAAATCTCGATGACAAGATTAACGAAGTGGCTGATAAGGCAATTGTTGACCTAAACCGGCTATTTAACCGACTTGGTGAAAACGAGTCTTTACCTCATTTTATTTATGTTGATGGGAAATTGGCTTACTGGTCCACAAGCCGGTTTATACCAAGCTATGCCTTGGTAGATGGTTCATATCTATACCGCTTTGTCAATATTAAGAGTGGTCAATATCTTGTCAGAAGAAAGGTGTTCAACAGTTCGTCAAATCAACTGATAGAGATATTTGGCTTTTTACCTTTGAGTGCCAACATCCCTATTGATCCGGCTTTCCAGGAAAATGGAATCAACACCCGAGTGTTTGAAAAAACAAACTTTGTTTTGGTCGATGTTCGAAATGCTGCGAAAGACCAAAACATTGTTTCAAGAGAAGGCATATTCTTGTTTTCCTTTGAGGGACCAGATAAGATCAAGGTGCATTACCCTAGCTATGAGGCCTTTATTTTTGTGCTCTATTTACTTGTAATTGCTCTATTTATTGTCGCGCTGTTTAAATATGGAAACCGGTTAAGAAACGATGATAAACCATTGTTGGCCATTATCCTTCTCACATTTGGTCTTTTATTAGTGAGGTTAGTCTTACTGCGCTATGAATATCCCAGAAGCATTTTTGATATAGGCATGTTCGACCCGGCCTTTTATGCTTCAGCCTGGTGGCAACCTTCATTAGGAGATTTATTACTTAACGAGATCTTGATTTTAGTGGTGGTGATTTATGCCTTGCGTACACTTGGCAAAATAAGGCTTGGGCTCAGAACCCCTTCGTTGGCTTTGGTCATTGGCTTGTACCTCATTTCTTTCGGGGGGCTAGTCTATCATATTTTACAGCTCCAATCCATCCTTGACAATTCTCAATGGACACTGGATATAGCCAGGGATATCTCACTGGACTTAATGAAAATGGCTAGTTACCTCGCTTTTTTTATCAATGGTGTAGTGTACTTCCTGATTGCTCAGTATGCATTGGCAGCCTTTGAAAGATTTAGGAATGCAGGAGTAGTTTATTTGTTCTTAGGCGTGTTACTGCTTTTGGGAGTTGTGGTGCTGATCAGTTATCCCAGCCTGTGGCTAATGGCTCTGGTGGTTCATAACTTTTACCTCATGGTCATATTCAGGATGAAATTATCATCTCAGGTGAACAAAGCCAGCTATAAGACTTTCCTTTATTTCTTTATCAGTGCCTTTGTGCTGGCTTTTGTACATACTTATATTCTCGTTGGCCACATTCGTCATACCGACATTCAAGATAAGGGGACATTGGCCACCGAATTACTTTCAGAAAATGACCTGACAGCGGAGTTTTTGCTGAGAGAAGCCAAGACGAGCATTGAAAAGGACATTCTTATTCAAGCTAATATTTCAAATCAGTTTTTCCCAAAAGACTTGCTCAGAGAAAAGGTTAGGCAGTCATATCTTGGAGAGTATTTTGACAAATATGATATTGAGGTGCTTCTTTTTAATGGCAATGGAAGACCGATTAATAATCCTTCCAGTATCAAATATCAAGATCTTTTGGCCGTGTATGGCAGCGAGCAATACAGCACCGGTTTCGATGCACTCTTTTTTGTGAAGCAGGAATTTCCAACAGCATTCACTCAATATTATCTTTTCAATGAGATCAAACGCTACCAAGTGGTTGTTGGCTATGTAGTGTTAAAACTTGACCGCCAGCAGCGATTGGGGAACAGTATTTTGCCACGCCTTTTAGTTGAGAATCGAGAATCGGTAATGGAAGCACCACAGTTCGACTATGCGCTTTATAGAGATGGTAGGTTGACCACGGCTCAGGGAGGCTTCAATTACGATAGAGATTTTTCCTTTAATTCTGAGGAATTGGAGGTATTGCAGGCAGAAGGTTTAAGCAAGAATGGTTATTACCACATTGCTGTTCCTGGCAAAGCGCCAAATGAGTATTATATCATTAGCAGCGAGTCTTATCCCAGAAGATTTGTGATCACTAACTTTTCAGTGTTTTTTCTCTTTCTGGTAGGTTTGATCATTCTGTTTTTTCTGATCAGCGCAATATTCTACAATACGCAAAGAAAAGGGGTGAGTATTTCGGCTAAGATACAGTTACTGCTCAATTTTGCTTTCTTCTTGCCATTGATCATTGTCAGTATCGTTGTTTTGAGATTGGTGAATAACACCGTCCAGCGCAATATCGAAACGGAGTATTTGGAACGTGCAGAAAGCGCAGGAAACAATTTGATTTCGCCATTGCAAGAGTTTTTAACTGGCCAGAATGAGAACGCCAGGTCACTTGAAAATAGGGTCACAGAAATCAGTCAGTATTCTCAGGTCGACATTAATCTTTTCAACACTAATGGCCGATTGATTGCCTCGAATCAGAATTTAATTTTCGAGAATCAAATTTTAGCACCTTTCACGAACCCCGGAGCCATGGCTTCACTGGTTGAAAATGGAAATACAAAACAGCTTTCGGATGAATTTTTGGGTAACCTCACCTATCAATCTACCTATTATGGCATCCGATCTTCTGATGACAATAGGCTACTTGGCGTTTTGAGCATGCCGTTTTTTGAGTCTGAGGGCCAGCTTAAACGGCAGCAGACAGAGATACTGTCAAATATTCTAAATGCATTCACATTCATCTTTATCATCTTTGTGGTGTTGTCATTCTTTGCTTCCAGAATGCTGACATACCCCTTTACCTTTCTCACCCAAAAAATTAAGGCCACTACATTTTCAAAGTACAACGAACCATTGGTTTGGTCTGCGGATGACGAAATTGGCCTGATGGTCAAAGAATACAACAGAATGTTGATCAATCTTGAGAAGAGTAAAAAGGCTTTGGCCTTAAGTGAAAAGGAGAGTGCCTGGAGAGAGATGGCTCAGCAGGTGGCACATGAAATTAAAAATCCTTTGACGCCAATGAAGCTGAAGTTACAACACCTTCAGCGCGTGTTGACCAGTGGAAAGACCGAATTGGGGGATGATTATAAGAAACCAATCGAAAGCCTGTTACATCAGGTGGATACGCTAAGTGATATTGCGACTTCGTTCTCTTCATTTGCAAAAATGCCAATTCCATTAAGCGAAAAACTGGATTTGGCGGACACCCTTAAAAGAGCAATCCGGCTCTTTAACCAGGATGAAATCGACATGTCCAGCAACATACCCAGAGATCCGGTTTGGATTGAAGGAGATCAAAAACTATTGGGAAGAATCTTCAATAACCTTATCCTGAATGCACAACAAGCGGTTGATGAAGGTGTATCTCCAAAACTGGAAGTTGAATTAGAACTTACCTCGGTTCGAGCGCGTATCTTGATTACTGATAATGGCTCGGGTATTCCTGACGACATCAAGGAGAAGATATTTATCCCTAAATTTAGTACTAAGGAAAAAGGGTCTGGAATTGGTTTAGCGATAGCCAAGAGAGGTGTTGAGCATGCAGGCGGCAGCATTTGGTTTGAGTCCGAACCAGGAAAAGGCACTACCTTTTATCTCGAGTTTCCACTAATGGATTGATTGTGCTGCGTGGCATTGCTTTAGTTACATTTTTCCTATGTTATCCCCTTATACTTCTGGCTCAGGAGGAAAGTGAGAAGTGCGCTTGGATCAAGGTGTCTGTACAGCCCCAGATTCTTGATTCTCTTACTGTGTTACCTCAAAGCATAAGAATTGCTTCTCCAACCGACAGAGAAATTAAATACGATTTTAATCTAAATAAGAATGAAATCAGCATTCTTACGACCGATATTGATTCGGTGCTGATTTGTTTTCGAACCCTGCCTTACGATCTGCATACCCCGAAATCAAGGAAAACACTGGCGATTTATGATTCGGCCGCTCCTTTTAAAGATCGGGTGTTGTATGAACAACAGTTGAATGTAGTGAGGAGGGAAGAGGCTTTTAAAACAGATAACATCACCAAAACAGGAAGCATTACTCGAGGCATTTCATTTGGCAATCGGCAGGATGTATTTGTGAATTCTAACCTTAATCTTCAGATGGAGGGACAACTCACTGAAAACGTGAACTTGAGGGCAGTGATTTCTGATACAAACATTCCCTTTCAACCCGAGGGTAACACCCAACAAATTCAAGACTTTGATAACATCTATATCGAGTTGTATAATGATAAATGGTCCCTGTTAGCCGGAGATGTAGTATTAAAAAGTCGCCCTTCCCAGTTTTTAAAATTCTATAAGAATGTGCAAGGCGTTCGATTTAATACTAAATACGAATTGGCAAATGGCTTCAAGGCAGAAACCACATTTGCCGGCTCCGTGGCCAAGGGGAGATTTAATTCAACGTTGGTCAATCCAATTGAAGGTGTCTTGGGGCCATACCGTGTTCGAGGACCTAATAATGAACGATTTATCATTGTGATTGCAGGTAGTGAAAGAGTCTTTTTGGATGGGCAAGAGCTGACAAGAGGCTTTAACAATGACTATGTCATAGATTACAATCTGGGAGAGATTACATTTACCAATAAGGTTTTAATCACAAAGTTTTCCCGTATTCGGGTAGATTTTGAATTTTCAGACCAGAATTATTCCAGGTCCATTTTTCAGGCCAGCCACCAACAGTCCAATGACATCTTTGATTTTGCAGTCAACTATTACAGTGAAAAGGACAATCGCAATCGCCCCTTGGTTTTTGACCTGAGCCAGGAAGAAAAACTAGTTTTGGCGGCAGCTGGTGACAACCTCAATGATGCATTTACGTCCAGCACTGACAGCATTAGTTTTAGTCCGGATTTGATCCTTTACAGGAAAACAGTTGGTGTGGATAATTTGGGAGGCTTACACGATATCTTCCAACATTCTACCAATCCCGATAGCGCCTTTTTTAATGTGCGTTTCTCCGAGGTAGGGGCAGGGAACGGAAATTACATGCTCCTAAACTCCACAGCGAACGGAAGGATTTTTCAATGGGTGGCTCCCGTAAATGGGCAACTTCAGGGTAATTATGAACCCATATCGCTGCTGAATGCCCCTAATCAAAAGAGCATGCTGACCTTGGGCGGTGGTTGGAAGGTGAACAAGTTTGACGAACTCCGCCTTGAGGTAGCATTTTCTAAGAATGACCTGAATCTCTTTTCAGAATTGGATGCCGAGGATGATGAGGGCACAGCCTATAAACTGCAATATCAAATGGCCAAAAGACCTGTCAGTTTTTTGGAGGGTTACCAGTTTGATGGGGCCGCTTCTTATGAATACAATTCTAGCGATTTCTCATTTATCGACCGGGTGAGGTATATCGAATTTGACCGTGATTGGAGCTTTAATGCGGCTGATTTCACACAGAATTTTAGTGAAAACATTCTGAATTTGGACTTTAACCTTACCAACAATACGCTGAACGGATTGAGATATAGGTTAGTCGGAAGGAAAAGGGGTGAAGCAGTAAGTGGGCTTCAGCATTATTTCAATGGTACCAAAGAGCTGGGAAGGTTTTTGATCAAAACCGATCTTTTCAATATGACCAATAATCAGATAGGTATTCGCTCGGATTGGACGAGGTTTAATTTCGATTTGTCATTTAGGTCGAAGTGGATTATACCCGGATACCGTTTTAGGACGGACAGAAACGAAGTGCGGAACGAGCTTGACAACAGCGTGATTAGAACTGCCATGAACTTTTCAGAACACAGTTTTTATCTGAAGAACAGTGATACGCTAAAGACAATTTATGGCATTGATTACCAACTCAGAGAGGACAGACTCCCTATTAACGGCCTTTTGGTTAACAATAACAGATCGAAAACCTGGAGTACATTTTTAAAAACGCGTATTGACGATACCCAGGATTTGAATGTGGTATTCACCTATCGTAATCTTGAAAATTTGCGAGAAAGCGGGGAGAGTAGCAACGATGAGACTTTGATGGGAAGAGTGGACTGGAATGGGACTTTCTTTAACAACTCAGTACGATCAGAGCTTACTTATGCTTTGGGCAATAGCCGGGAGCTTCGAAGGGAATTTATATTCATTCTGGTGGCTACTGGAGAAGGAACACATACCTGGCGTGATGATAATGGCGATGGGGTTCAGGATTTGAATGAATTTTATATCGCCATTAATGCGGACGAAAAAAATTACGCCAAGATATTCGTGCCAACAGACACCTATGAAGAGGCTTTTAACACCAACATCAGCTATCGGCTCAATGTAAGGTTACCGAATGAATGGGCGAAGGCCGGAGGGATACGTGAATTCCTGTCACAGTTTTCAAACAGCACTGCCTGGACCTTGGATTCTAAAATCACAGATGACAAACTGGAGAGCAGACTCTGGCCAGTAAGTAATAGTGTGGCAGACAGTGATGTCTTGTCTTTGAGAAAGGTATTTAGGTCTACGCTGTTTTATAATCGTTCAAAAGCTGCATTTGCCGGTGATTTAGGTCTAAACAGTTCGGAAAACAAACAACTGCTTGTCAACGGATTTCAGGCCAATAGGAATAGGGACTTCCGTGCCCATGCACGCTGGAATTTTAAAAGAAAATTCAACTTTGACCTGACTTATATCAAGTCTAGAAAAGCAAGCAACTCTGACTTTCTAACGACTCGTAACTTTTTAATTAACGGAGATACTTATCAACCTTCGATTTCCTGGCAGCCTAGTGCATATTTCAGATTGAAAGGCACCTATTCGCGAAAAGAAAAAACAAATGACTTCGAAGCGCTTTCCGCTGAACAAGCCAACATCAATGAAATGTCCATTGATTTGAGATTTACGAGGGCCTCCAAAGGATCGATCAGCGCCACTTTTAACTTTATTGATATTGAGTTTGAGGGAAATGAAAACAATCCTATTGGCTACGAGTTATTGGAAGCGCTCAGACCGGGCCAAAACTACACCTGGAACCTCAATTGGCAACAAAAACTGGGGAATGGCTTGCAGCTCACCCTTCGCTATGATGGCAGAAAATCAGGAAGTCAAAGGGTAATACATGTAGGTAGAGTGCAGGTGAGCGCACTTTTTTAGTAGCCTGAGTCATCCGGTCACATCATTAGTTTTAGTCATCGGGTCACTTCAAGTGACCCGATGACTTGTAAGAATAGCCTACAAGTCTGAGTGATCGGATGACTCATAAGAGTAAACAGGTCAGCTCTTCAACCTTAACATTTCATTAACCCATCCGTGTGATTAGATTTTCTAATATGCGTCCATTAATGACAAAGATTTAAACTCATGCAAAAACTCAGAATAGGAATTACGCTTGCCCTGTTGTTATCGGTCAGCACGGTATTCGCCCAAAAGAATGGGCTCGACAAAATTATTGTAAGCCAGGAATGGATGCAAGACCACATGAATGACAAGAACCTGGTAATACTCCAGGTCAGTGGTCAGGATCAATTCGATGATGGCCATATTGCGGGTACACAAGTCATAGAGCCGGCAGAATATGCCATTCGTGTTGGTAATTTGTCTTGGGAAATCCCCAATGCAGACTCGTTGAATCTGGCTTTACGAAGCAAGGGAATTTCGAGTAAATCAAAGATAGTGCTGGTCCATGGCAGACCTGCTCATGCGGCTACATTTCGACTTTATTTCACACTTGATTACTTTGGTTTAGCAAAGAATGCTGTGATACTCGATGGTGGTTTGAAGGGCTGGAAATACAAGGGATTGGAAACTACTAAGGAAGTAACCGAGAATGAACCTGTTCCTGAAGGGAGATTAAAATTTAAGATGAACACCTCAATTAAGGTGGATAAGGACTATGTGAAGGCAAATGCCGGTACTGATAAAGTGAATGTGATTGACGCGCGCAGAGCTAATTTTTATGAGGGCGCAGAAGACACCAGAGATTCTTACAAGAGGAGTGGTCATGTTGCAGGTGCCGGAAATGTATGTTGGATGGACATTGTTGATGAAAACCTCTTTATGAGAGACTATGACACAATCAAAGCATTGTATGAGGCACAGGGTGTTAATGGTAAAGAAGAGGTTGTCGCCTATTGCCATGTTGGATTAAGGGCATCGGTGATCTATACTGTAGCAAAGGGTCTGGGGTTCAAAGCCAAATTGTACGATGGTTCCTATAATGAGTGGGATACCTTGAGTGAAGAATATCCAGTGAAGACCGGAAAAGACAAGAAATAGAAGAGTCAGCTCAATTCTCTGAACCTTCTCATCATATTATTAGCGAAGACAAAATCATCCAACTCCTGTACACCGGAGTGGATGATGTCTTGGTTATTGCCCTCCCATAGCTTATAGCTATTACAAATGAACATGACATACTCACCAATCTCCATTACCGAGTTCATATCGTGCGTTACTATAATGGTAGTGATCTGAGACTCATCGGTAATTTCCTGCAGCAGTCTGTCTATCTGAATGGAGGTTTGTGGATCGAGTCCTGAATTTGGCTCATCGCAAAACAGATATTTGGAATTATTCACAATAGCGCGTGCAATGCCCACTCTTTTTTGCATGCCCCCACTAATTTCCGAAGGCATCCGCTTGTTGGTATTTTCAAGTTTCACCCTTTTCAGACAAAAATTAACCCTATCCATTTTCTCATCTTCGGGCATTTTGGTCAATACGTCCAATGGAAACCTTACATTTTGCTCCACATTCATCGAGTCGAACAAAGCACCTCCCTGAAAGAGCATGCCTATTTCTCTGCGAATCTCAGTCTTGGTGTCATTGTCAGCGTTGATAAAATCCCGGCCATTGTATGATATATCTCCGGAATCTGGCCTGAATAGACCAACGATATTTTTAATCAAAACGCTTTTTCCAGAGCCACTGGCTCCAATAATCAGATTAGTCTTTCCAGGCTCGAACTTGCTGCTTATGTTGTTGATGACAGTTTTCCCGTCAAACGATTTACATATGTTTGAAATCTCAATCATCTAATTCAGGAATAGTTGAGCTAAAAGAAAATCACCAAGTAAGATGGCGATACAACTTACCGTTACTGCTTTGGTACTGGCTTGTCCTACCTCCAAGGCCCCTCCTTTGGTATAGTAACCCATAAATGCAGAAATGGATGAGACAGTAAATGCGAAGACCAGAGATTTGATCAAGGCAAAAGTCACAATAAACGGATTGAACTGTGTTGTTAGGCCAATAATATATTCTGGTGGTGGAACAACATCCGTGAGTTGCGATGCAATATAACCTCCTGAGATTCCTAGAAAGGCGGCCAGCACAACAAGCATTGGATAGACAATGATGGTGGCTACGATTTTTGGTAGTACCAAATAGGAAACCGAATTGATTCCCATTACCTCCAATGCATCAATTTGCTCTGTGATGCGCATGGTGCCCAAATTGCCCGCAATACTTGAGCCTACCTTTCCAGCAAATACAATGGCCGTGATGGTAGGTGCTAGTTCTGAGATGGTGGTTTCTCTTACAATCAGGCCAATTACAGATTTTGGGATAAACGGGCTCACAATATTGTAGGCTGTCTGAACGGTGGTCACAGCGCCAATGAAAACGGAAATGATTGTGACGAGAATAACAGAATTCCATCCAATATAAATACACTCATCAAAAATGAGTTTTACGTAGGTTCTAAATGACTCAGGATTTCTGAATAAAGCACCTAGAAATAAGATGTATTGACCGATTCTTCGCATCTACGGATTTTCCTTCAACCGCTTCTGATTGTGAAAGCGGTGATTGCTTATATTGCGGTAAAATAACAAAACCTGAATGAAATCATTCCTTCTTTTCCATTTAAAAGGCATGATAATTCATCTGCCTTGTTAACGAGAAAAGCCTAAAATATTACCACTTCATGAATAAGCTAGCTGTTATTACCGGAGGAACCAAAGGAATTGGCAGGGCCACGGTTTTGAAATTTCTTTCAGAAGGTTTTGACGTAGCAACCTGTGCAAGAAAACAAGAAGACCTGGATAGTCTGGTAGAGCATGCAAGGACTCAATATCCTGCTTGTGAATTACGGGTGAGCGCAGCAGACCTGTCCAAAAAGGATCAGGTGCTGAGATTTGCTGATTTTGTAAAATCCCTCGATCGGCCAGTGGATGTCCTACTTAACAACACGGGCATCTTCATGCCTGGGTCTGTTCACTCGGAAGAGGAGGGCAATCTGGAATTGATGATTGAGACCAACTTATACAGTGCCTATTATCTTACTCGAGCTTTGATTGATGGTATGATGGCCCAAAAATCAGGACATATTTTCACCACGGGATCAATTGCTGGTATTCAGGCTTATGAAAACGGAGGTAGCTATTCCATTTCCAAATTTGCTTTGCTGGGCTTTACAAAAGCACTTCGTGAAGAGATGAAACCCCATGGTATTCGAGTTACCTCGATACTTGCCGGGGCTACTTACACAGCCAGTTGGGAAGGCGTGGAAATCCCTGAATCCAGGTTTATGAAGGCCTCTGATATTGCTGAGGCTATTTTTGCAGCCAATGCGCTTTCACCAAACACGGTGGTGGAAGAAATTGTGCTGAGGCCCCAACTGGGGGATATATAGAATTTGAGAGTTTTGACAACTTTTTGAAAGTTGTCAGACCTTGATGGTTACTAACCTTGCAAGGCCTTGGTAAAGAAATCCTTTAGACCAAATGTAACCTTGTAATAGTTGATGAGCTTATCCGCCAGGTCATCGGCCAGTATAGTTTTTGCGTCAAACTTGGTAAAGTAATAGAAGCTCTTATTGTAGATCAGAGGTTGCTTTTCTGCTGCCTCCTCCAGCTCTTTCGGAATTCGTTTATTTTTCTCACCAAGAATTTCTCCAAACTTTGATTTGAATTCCTTCTCATTGATAAGTTTTTCGAACTCCTCAAGATTGTCTGCGATATAGTGCCGCACATTGCTCAACTGATCTTTATCAAGCATATGAGCACCGCTATAGACTCGCACATCTTTTGGACTTAACTCAAAATAAATTCCCGGTGTGGTTTTGTCTTTTTTGCCTCCTGGAGAAATAATTGCCGACACCTGAGTTTTATAGGGTGTTTTGTCCGCACTAAACCGGATGTCTCTATTGATTCTGAAAATGGCTTCAGAGGTAGTAATGGTGATAGGTTCAAACTCATTTAAGCGATCAATCATCTCCTGTACAAAGGCCTTGAAAGTGTCTTTCACCGATTTTTCATATCGTTTCCTGTTCTCATCGAACCATTCTTTATTGTTGTTCTCCGTTAGCTCATTAAAAAAATCGAGAAAGTCTTGAGAGAAATGTGCCATAGTTGTTGAATTGATTTCTAAGATTAAACGAGTTTTTCGAAGTTATGATTCCCCCACAGGCGTGGTGAGTTCAATAGTATAGTCATCCGGATCTTTAATATAAATAGAATGAAAATGATGATGGTTTTCAAAAGAAAACTCAATGCCCTTTTGCTCAAAAGCATGTTGAAAAGCTTGAAAACTGTCTCGATCCACGTTGAAGGCAAAGTGCATTCTGGCCGTCACGTAGGTTAAGTCATCGTCAGCTTTTTTTGGAAAAAGCGCTATACCAGATTTGCCTGATAACATTATATGAGGATACTCCCCCCAGTTTTTAGCGTCATTAAATTGCTCCAAGCCAAGCACATTTTGATACCATAGAACAGACTGCTCCATGTTACTAACCCGAATTGCCACATGATCGAGAAAGTTGATTTTCATAGACTTCAGTTTATGTCATTCTAAGATAACATATTTGAAGGTTTCGGGTTAACTTTGTGGCAATAAGAAGGCCGAATGAACACAACAACACCTTCCATTAAGAAATACTGCAACAGCCTTGTCGAATATAGCCGTAGGAAGACTATTCCGGTGAAAATAGGGGACGTGGTAGTTGGCGGAGACAATCCTATTGTGGTACAATCCATGACAACAGTCGATACCATGGACACAACTGGTTCTGTGGAACAGTCGATTCGCATGATTGAGTCGGGCTCTCAAATTGTCAGAATCACAGCGCCAAGCATCAAGGAAGCAGAGAACCTTCGAAATATTAAAGATGAGCTGAGGAGGCATGGTTATCGGGCCCCGTTGGTTGCAGACATCCATTTCACCCCAAATGCCGCGGAGTTGGCCGCCAAAATTGTCGAAAAGGTTCGCGTGAATCCAGGCAACTATGCAGACAAGAAGAAGTTTCAAAACATAGAATATACAGACGCCACTTACGGGGCTGAGTTGGAAAGGATAAGAACCCGGTTTACCCCATTAATCAAAATTTGCAAGGAACACGGTACGGCCATGCGTATTGGAACTAATCATGGGTCTCTTTCAGACCGTATTATGAGCCGATATGGAGATACACCGCTTGGTATGGTGGAATCAGCCCTTGAGTTCCTTAGAATTTGTGAAGCAGAAAATTACCATGAAATAGTGCTTTCCATGAAGGCGAGCAATACACAAATAATGGTTCAGGCCTATCGTCTATTGGTTCAAAAAATGGATGAGGAAGGGTTGAAACCTTATCCTTTGCACCTGGGTGTCACTGAGGCTGGAGAAGCAGAGGATGGGCGTATCAAATCTGCTGTCGGCATCGGAACTTTGCTTGAAGATGGTTTGGGCGATACCGTAAGGGTTTCTCTGACCGAGGAGCCGGAATTTGAGGCGCCTGTTGCTCAAAAACTGATCGACCGCTATACAGACAGGGGGGGGCATGCCGCCATTACTCCGATACAGGAAAACCCACTTGATCCCTTTCAGTATCACAAAAGAGAGAGTAGGGAAGTGGTTAATATTGGACTAAGGAACGTGCCTAGGGTAATTGCTGACCTTAGTAATTTGGAAAACCCTACCATTAAAGACTTTAAAGAGATCGGCCATTTCTACCTGCCTGAGCCGGACAAATGGCGTATGAATGATCAAGGTTGTGATTATATCTACTCAGGAAATAGGGCAATGCCTTTCATGGTGCCCAATGGCTTGCGTGAACTGATAGATTATCCGACCTGGGAACAACTGACTGAAAAGACCAATAGGCATCCGATATTCACGCTAGAACAGTTGTCTACTGCTGAATCAAGCGATGAGGAGATTAATTTTCTCAGACTAAGTAGCGATCAACTGTCAGATGAGGTCATGATGATTTTGGAGGCCTCTAATCTGGTAGTTTTGTTGAGCACAAATAATGAACATGCCCTGCCGGCTATGAGGCGTTTTTTCTTTGAATTGGAACAAAGAAAATTACAAACCCCAGTGATTATTGTAAGAAATTATGAGATTACAGATGAAGAAGAATTTTTGATTCACGCTTCCACTGATGTCGGTGGACTATTAATCGAAGGTTTTGGAGATGGGGTGATGCTTGAGGCAGACGCTCAGGAAAGTAAGGAGGTGTTTCTTAGAGAATTGAATACCAAGAATCAAACAGGTTTTGGCATCCTACAGGCTGCACGTACCCGGATGACCAAAACTGAGTATATTTCATGTCCATCATGCGGACGGACTTTATTTGATTTACAGGAAACCACAGCGCTGATACGCCAAAGAACGGATCACCTGAAAGGAGTGAAGATTGGAATCATGGGTTGTATAGTTAATGGCCCAGGTGAAATGGCAGATGCGGATTTTGGTTATGTTGGTTCTGGGAAAGGTAAAATCACCCTCTATAAGGGACAGGAAGTAATGAAGAGAGGGGTGCCTTCTGAGAATGCCGTGGATGAGCTAATTAGGATTATCCAGGAAGACGGAAGATGGCTGGAGCCTGAACTAGTCGCGTTGCAAGAAAATTAGAAGCTATGACTGAAGAAAACAAACCAAAAGAAGAAAAAATGAAGGCCAAGGAGTACTTCGACTTCAGTGAAGTATTTGGCTATTACTTCAGAAAGAAGGACCCGAGCCGGCCTAAGAATTTCAATATTAAGGTCATGCATGGGATCAACAAGATTTCGATCATTATGTTTTTGATTGCGCTGACCGTTATGATCGTCAGGTTAGTCTCAAGAGCTTAAAGCCTATACCATGTACCTTGATGAATTGCGAGAGTATTGTATGGCAAAAAAGGGAGTGACTGAAGGAACCCCCTTTGGGCCTGATACCTTAGTGCTTAAGGTAATGAATAAGATATTTGCCATCACCAGCATTGATGACTACGAGTTTGTTAATCTGAAATGTGACCCTGAGTATGCCGCGGAATTACGCGAAACAGAACCAGGTATCAAACCCGGCTGGCATATGAACAAAACGCATTGGAATTCTGTAATGGCTGATGGCTCTGTAGGTGAAAAACTTTTCAAAGAGCTTATTGACATCTCCTATAATTTGATTGTGGAGTCTTTGCCGAAGAAGGTCAAAGAGGAGTTTAACAATCTACCGTCTGAGTGACGTTTGGATCAATTTTCGTGTCTTCACGAACATTTTTCTCTTATAAGATTTATATCGAGTTAGTTTGTGGGGACACAAACTAAGGCGGCAAATTCTGTTGACAATTGGTTTTTGAAATTGGCTGAATGAATATTTTTTCACCTAATCACCTAATCACCTAATCACCTAATCACCTAATCTAAGTCTGCCACTGCAAAGTCTCCTCTTTGATCGGGTTTTCAAAAGGCGTTTTCTCCTCCTGGCACTTTTCGTAGCGTGTGCGAATGGCGTTATACCACTTGGCCTGTTTATCAGGGTCGCCCATCAGCATAAGTGGTGGTTGATTTAATAGCCCTTCTTTTAGTTTCTTAAATACGTCAATATCCTGCTGAATAAACGTTTTCGCGAAACGATAGAAGATGGGTTTAAAGACTTTAATCCATTTAATATTAGTATAAATAAACTGGATCAGCTCTGTTTTGTCTTCATTTACAGGTGTCAGGGTGGTCACAACCAGGATATCATCTTCGCCCACTTTAATGTGTTCAATACGGATACCCGGAATCTGAAAACTGATCTCGGTAGTCTGCTCTTTTTTCAAAAGTTTGTAGGCGGCTGAATTTTTTGAAGGCTCATGACGCACCATGCTAAAACCCAAATGCGATGGCGCAAACTTCTTTGTTTTGAGCTTAAGGTTATTCTTTTTTCTAAAAAACCAGGCCTGATGTACAAAAGGTACATGGGCCGGATCAATTAGTCCGATGACTGAATGGTCGAGGCTACAATCCATATATCCAGCAGTGACAAAGTCAAACTTAGCTCCTTCCGGCATTGGAAATTTCGGGAAAAGTGACTCATCCATCTCCTCCGGCTTGCGCATATCTCTAGGCATGTAAATCAGCACAATGCCATAGACCTCACGGCAAGGATAGTAGTGTGCTCTTACTTTCGAAACATCTAGTTTTGAGTCAGGCGGAAGGGCAGGAATTTTGGTGCAGGTGCCATCAGTTTTAAACCGCCAGCCATGATAGCAGCACTCTATTTCACAGCCATCAAAATTGCCATAGGTTAAGGGAATACCACGATGGGGGCATTGATTCTTAAGGGCAAATACCTTCCCGTCCTCATCTCTTCCAAGCAAAACCTTCTCACTGTCAATCTCCTTTTCAATAGTTTTACCCTTTTCCAGCAATGCACTGTGACAGGCTACATACCAAATGTTTCTAAGATTTTTTGATTTTGCTAGACTCATGCCCCAAATTCTTCAGCACAAACATACACAGAAAGATGACTTACGGAAAATGACATAAATCAGATTATGGGGTAGTTTTAGTCTGGATAAAGTGTTTTACTTCCTTGGATGACAATAGACAGTTAACAAGCTTAACCGGGCGACTGGTTTCTGAACTTTTGCAAAAACCGTTTCAGTTTAAGATACATTTCATCGGGGTTGAATGGCTTGGCTATAAAATCGTTCATTCCGGCATCAAGCAGGTCTTTTCTGAAATTTTCATCATAAAGCGCTGAAAAGGCAATTACAGGGATGTCCTTATTGAACTTTCTAATTTGAATGGTGGCCTCCTTGCCATCCATAACGGGCATCTGTACATCCATTAATATGAGGTCATACTCGTTCCTACGAACCTTATCAATGGCCTCCTCTCCATCACTGCAGGTATCCAAATCAACATTCCACTCCCCAAGAATTTTTTTGAGTAATACGAGGTTGGTTTTTAAGTCATCTACTGCCAAAATACGGGCCCCGTCCAAGTCTCTGGCCTCAGAATCCCGACCGGTGGATTTTTGGAATGGCTCACCTTCTTTGACAGTAAGATCAAAAAAGAAATTGGAGCCCTTACCAGGGGTAGAGTCAATTTGAACGGTGCTGTTCATAAGCTGGAGCAGCTTTTTGGAAATAGCCAAACCCAATCCAGTTCCTCCAAACTTGCGCGTAACACTACTGCCGGCTTGCGTAAATTCTTCCAATATTTTTTCCTGACTCTCTTTTGCTATGCCAATGCCCGTATCGGTTACCTCTACACGAATTGTACATTGGTCGCCTTCTTTTTTCAGAAGAGACAGCATTATTTGTATAGAGCCATGGTCTGTGAATTTTACGGCATTGCTGACAAGGTTAGTAATTACCTGCCCTATTCTAACACTGTCTCCCATCAAATAATCAGGAATATCAGAGTCAATGAGTGCTGTCAAACGGTTTCCTTTCTCTTCGGCATTGGCACTATTGGCTTTTTTGATATCGGCAATAAGTTCTTTGATGTCCATGGACATGGATTCAATCTCCAGCTTACCCGCCTCAATTTTATTATAGTCAAGAATGTCGTTGATAAGGAGCATCAGGCTTTTAGAAGCAATGTCCAGTACTTCAAGGTTTTCTTCCTGAGTCTCAAGGTGGTCTTCAAGTTTAAGTACATGGGTGGTACCAATAATCACATTCAACGGAGAGCGAATTTCGTGACTCATGGTAGATAGAAATTCTGTTTTAGCTTTTGCTGCTGATTCAGAAATTTTAATAGCCTTTTTTAACTTCTTTTCTGCGGCTTTTCTTTGTTTGACCTGCCTATCCAAATACTCGGTGATATTAAGAATATCGCTTGAATCTTGTATCCATTCATTTCCAGACCCCTCTTCCAGTTGTTGAATGGTTTTTAAAAGGTTGTCAATACTCTTATCTCTAAGTTTTTTCTGATCAAATAATTTTTGAGTGATTTCATAGTACTCCGCATCTGCCAGATTGAATGCGCGTTCAGAAAGCGCCTGATCACTCTCATAATTTTTATAGGATTCACCTACTGCCTGGAGGAATTTCACCATTTGTTCATCAGATCCCCAATCTTTTGAACCAAGAAATTTTTTAACCTGCCGTTGGAGAAGTTTGTGCAATTCCATTCCCTAAACTTCGCTTAATGTGGTGATGGTCATGGTTTGATTGTGCAGTTGGCATTTAAGGAAATCTGAATTTGGAGATATTTCACCATAAGAATAGAAACCTGCAATTATTGATTTGTCGCCAAGCGATTCGCGTACGGCATCAAACTCCTCTTCTATTCTGTTTCCGAAAATTAATTTTCTACCAACGCAGCTAATGAGGATAGATAGCTGATCACCTTCGTTTTCCATTTTACTCATCTCGGCTGCATCGGAAGCTGCGTGCACTAAGTTGTCAAGGTTAGCTTTCATCAGTCTGGCCATAGACCCTTCTGGTAAATTGCCTGCAAAGGTCATTGTGGAGTTTTCCTGATCAATACTCAAAATTGTGCGTACCACCTCTTTCTCATCAATTTCGATGGCTAATGGAAACAGGAGTGCCGAGCCGGGCAGTTGTTCTGCGTATTCTCCCAAATATCTTTTGTATAGTTGTAGGGCATTTTCACCATCTATTTCGTAGAGTACGTTTTTATCAGATTTGGTAATCATGCGCTTTGGACCAAATTGACCCCATCCACCTTTTGAGCCATAACCTATTTTTAGACGATCGCCATAAAAACCGATAGCAACAATGTTGCCTTCCGAAAAGTCATCATCGAGTCCCAAAATGGTGTTTTGGAAATTGGCTCCATCTCCTGCCAACCCGCCAGCCACTGGCACTTCATTGTTAAGTGCAGTGTTGACTCCTGTAACAAGATCACTACCATTGACCAATTGTCCATCAGAAAGTATGAATACAAAGCTTAGATCTGAAACCTTGAGCTTGTCAATAAGACCCTTGCCAGCTTGAAGACTGTTTTCAAAGTCATTTATGTTGACCTTGATCGTTGAGATTTTAGTGTGTTCCAATTCTATCGCAGTAGCAATGATTGAGTTATCTAGAATCGCATTGTTATTAATTTCCCCGGCAGTGGAACAAGTGATTATACTGGCTTCTGGAAAGGTGGTCTTCAAATGCCCAAACGTATTTCTGTGGCTTAATAATTCTTTATTTCCGAAGCTTAGTACAATATTGGGGTTGATGTCATTTGTAGGTTGGACAGTGGAATCCCACATCTCGTTTTGAAAACTGAGTTGTTGTATTTTCATAGGTGAGGTATTCAGTTAAGAAATTGAGGCAAGTCTGGCTGCCTTCAAATTAGAACAGCACAAAACACTTCAATTAAATGACCATTGGATATCACTTTTGGTGCTTACCTTTTGTTAATAACGATTGACACCAACCAATCACTCCAAGGTCGAGTAAATATAGAATAATTGAACATTTGATTCTGACCGTTCACCATATTTTCGAAGATGTAAGTCGAAGCAAATTCTTTGTGCAAAGAATTATAACAGACGAATTCTAGTTGCTAAGAATCGACTCAAGAACTGATGAAGTTCCATCTATAGGAGGTAAGTTCTGAATACCCAGAAGATTGGCAATGAAAGGGTAAATGTGAATGTTTTCAAAAGCCGGAACGGTTGCCCCTTGTTTGATATTTGGGCCCTGAGCATAGAAAATACCAAGCATTTCAGGAGTATTATAAGGATCAAAGCCATGATCGCCCCAAACGGATCTGGTCTCGGGATTGCCGGCACTTCGTGGCCGGGTGGTAAACTTGTGGCCAGGCTCGGCCATCAAGATAAAATCCCCGATACGATCACTGTTCCGATAGTGCCAGACTTCGGGAGTTTCTTCCTTTCTATAGATGCTGAATCTATTTTCACGAGCTTTTACAATATCAAATAAGTCATGAGCCAAACCAGGGTTATCTATGAATAGATGAATGTGTGTTCCGTTAGACACAACTCGGGCATCGGTCATATCAAGGCCTGCAAAAATCTCCTCATTATAGATAAAGGTGTCCGGGCCGTTTTGCATTTTATACATGCCGTGGTCAGAAGTGAGAATGACGTTGATATTAAGAGGAGATTCTTCAACTTTACTCATCAACACCCCGAGTAAACGATCTGCCTCCAAAACAGTCTGTTTAGTCTCTTCAGAATCCGGCCCTGTTGCATGGCCCTCGCTATCAACCAAAGAAAAATATAATGTGATAAATTGAGGTCTCTCAGCTTTAGGAAGGGCTAACCAATCGACAACGGTATCAATTCTTGATTCGTTGGGAACGCTAGAATCAAAAACTCGAAAGTAATCAGGGTGGCTTCCAGCGATTGGAGCTTCAGAACCCACCCAGAAAAAAGAAGCTGATTTCATGTCATTTTGCTGTGCCAGTTGCCAAAGGGGTAATCCATCATAGTAGTACTCATCTTCTACCTTAGACCGGTCCCCAATTCTATAGGTGGTGCCTCGACCCGGATCGAAAAAAGTATTGTCTACCAGTCCATGATTTTCCGGATATAGCCCGGTTACAATGCTATAGTGGTTAGGGAATGTCTTTGACGGGAATGAGGAAATGAGGGCTGTTGCAGACGAGCCCTTACTTATGAATTTTTTAAAATTAGGAGCATTAAATTGCTCCACATAGTCGCTCCTGAATCCATCAAATGAAACGAGAATAACATAAGGTGCCTCATCCAGTTCAACATCTGAACTATCTTTGCATGCTACTCCTCCGAGCAAGAGGAAAAGAAAAATGTATCTTTTTAGTTTTACCAGCGCCACAATTATAAAAGTACGGTTCTTACAATTCAACTAATGGATTAAGTTACTGTTTAGTTCTCAAATCAGTGGATTGGGAATAGAATACTATCAAAGTAGGGGAGCCAGTAATCGACACAGTGATTCCTGTAGTTTTTGACTCACCTTTCTGTTTTTCCATTCCTCAAAATTAATTTCCACACAATCCGTCCTGTCCATGTCGAACTGAGCATTGAGCTGTTGGGTTAAGTTCTTGTCGTACAAATACGTGTTTACCTCATGGTTGAGGTCAAAACTTCTATAGTCCATATTGGCAGAACCCACTGAGCTAAATTCATTGTCAATCGTCAGGGTCTTTGCATGAAGAAACCCCTTTTTATATAAAAACACACGCACGTTATTCTTTAAGAGCTTTGTGATAAATGACATGGAAGCCGATTGGACAATCCAGGAATCAGAAACGAAGGGGAGCATAATTTCAACGTCAACACCACTTTTGGAAGCTACGGTAATGGCGTTCATAATACTTTCGTTGGGGATAAAGTAGGGGGTGGCAATGCGAATATTCTCTTTTGCGGAGTTGATGGCTAAGAAAAACGAGTCCTTAATACTGGCCAAGTCCCAATCGGGACCGCTCGCATTGATTTGCATATGATGGTTGCCCTGAAAAGAAGATGCGGGGAAATATTTATCAGGTTCAAGTTCTTCGCCACTTGCAAATTGCCAATTCAGTAGAAATAAGAATTGCAACGACTTAACGCCTTCACCAGAAATCATTAGGTGTGTATCGCGCCAGTACAGATGATGCTTGCCGTTGTTCAGGTAACGTTCGTCCAGGTTGATTCCTCCAGTGAAACCTATTTCTCCATCAATGACGACAATTTTTCGATGATCGCGATAATTGATTTTACTGGTGAATAGGGGGAATAAGACAGGCATAAAAGAATGCACTTCAATCCCTGATTTACGCAACTTTCTCAGAAATGCTTTTTTCAACTTAAAGCTGCCTACCCCATCTACAATCAACTTAACTTCTATTCCGGCCAGTGCTTTCTGGATCAATATTTCGCTGATCTCCTTCCCCACATCGTCTTCACTATAGATATAATATTCCAAGTGGATATGTGATTTGGCCAGCTTTAATTTTTCAATGAGTTTCGGGAATTTCTCTTCACCGTTTGTGAGGATTTCAACCTGATTGGAAGCACTCAATGGTGAAAGGTCTTGACTTAAAAAGTTGATCAGTTTCACAAAGGATTGGGGTAGCGTATCTTTTGGACTGTTACCATTTCCCCCCTTATCCAGATATCGCTCAATATATTCTTTTCCAAAAGCGTAATTAATAAGGCGTCTTTTAGAAAAAATTTTCCGTTTGCGAAATTTCTGTCCAAAAAAGAGATAAATGATTATACCAATGAAAGGCAAAAAAAGAAGCAAAAGTACGTAAGAGTGTGTTTTAAGAGGGTTTCTGTTTTCTAACAAAAGGCCGAATACGACCAATAGAATTACCACATAGTATAGTGGCAAGATGTAGGGAGAGACCGATTGCCAAAGGTCGAGAAGCATGACTCAAGTTAACCTTTATTGGCCGATTAAGGCCTAAATATTTATCCTTTCAATAAGGTTTTTGAAATGTTGAAATTAATAAAGAATGGGTTTGCCAGTTTGATTCCTCTACGGGATTTAACCCATAAAATTTTGGGGTCTGCATGACCAAAAGTGTAATTAAGTGGCTTAATAATGGATTTTGGGGAAATTGGATATCTTTATGACCCTTTTGGAGACGGAAGATGAATAAAACAACCTGCATAGTGCTTGCACTCTTATGCCTGATATCGTCATGTTCAGAGAAAATGATATGTCCGGCTTATCAGAGTGTTTTCATTCTCGATGATAATTATCGGGAGCGATACTTTTCTCCATTTGAAATGGTGGCCGGAGACACTTTGCCCAAAGGGAGGCATGATATTCAAAAGCGCAGGTCTGACTCTTTTGTTGCCAGAATTTGGACACGCCCGGAAAGACCTGTTCTTGAAAATCCATACCTGATGGCGCGTATATTTAATAAAAGGCCTTATTGGAAGTTGGATGTCATAAAACCGGAATTGGTTCACTATGTAAATAGAGATACAGTACAGTTGGGCGAGGTAGCCTTGGATGATTCTACCCAATTAAATCAACCTGTTCAAACAGTACTAACCCTGCCTCAACGATACCCCAACTACAATCAGGAGCAGTTTGAATACAATAAGAGGTTCGGCCACCTTTTTCCTCGACCACCCAGGCCGCCTGATCCGGCAGATACTACGGCCACGCTTGACGAATTTCTATCTGATACCCTAGCCACGGACAGTACAAAAAGGAAAAAAGGAATTTTCGGACTCTTCAATAAGAAAAATAAACCTCCAAAGCCCAAAAGGGAGAAAAAGAAGAACCGAAAGAAGAACAATGATGAAGGAACAAAGGGAGAGGAAGACAATCTCTGAGTAAACCCTGACAGAGGGGGGGTAGGGTGAGTTTACCATTCGCGGTATGTACACAAAATCACATACCATGAAAAAGCAAAAAACTTTAACACTTCTTTTAGGAATTCTGGCTGCTACCTTGATCATGAGTTGTCAGACTGATGATGCAGAGATTCCAGTTCCACAATCACAGATAATAGATCAGGACAATGATGCCTCGGGTACCGGCCTGGTAGCTAAATATTCTGTTTCCGGGGATGCAATTACACTTAAACAAGATGGAAATCATCCATCTGGTTTTTATTCAAGTACAGCCAATCAGAATGAATTCTGGTCATTTTATACGCGTTTGATACCCAGTGATATGCGAGGAGCCCTCAAAGAGCTGGTACTTTTCGCTGATGATTTGGATGGTACAGCCGCCTACGTGGCACCACTTTCTGATAATGACCTGAGCCGCTGGGAAATGGGGTACAACCTGGCCTATGTATGGACAAGCGACAGACGGCTAAACAAGAGCGAAACTGCCTACACCGCTATACACGAATATGCACACATCCTTACATTGGACAATACTCAGGTTACGGTAAACAATGGTTCCTGCAGTAGATTCCATACCGGAGAAGGCTGCAGCAATGCAGGATCTTATATTAATGACTTCTTTAATAATTATTGGACCGACATCTATGATGAAAACCAGCGCATTGATCAGGATAGTGACGATGAGTATATCGCCTTTTATGAGAAGTATCAAGATAGGTTTGTCACGGAATATGGTGCCACCAATCCCGGAGAAGACATTGCTGAGTCATTCACTATGTTCGTGATACGAGATGCCCCTGTCAGCAATCGCATTGCAGATCAGAAGGTAAAGTTCTTTTACAATTATGAAGAACTGGTTACAATGAGGGAGAGGATAAGGGCTAATATAGATTTCAAATTTGACCTTACAGGTGTAGTTGCAGCCAGATCTCAAAGGTTTAGAATCAGGGGAAAGCAGGAGTTTTAACAAAGTTTAAGTGTAAATCAAAAAGCCGGGCCAGACAGTCTGGCTTTTTTTGATGAGTACAATACGGCATTTCCGAAACTAATAAGTGCCGCTTTTGCAGATCGGGAAGATATGACGGGTGTAGGCCAAATTTGGAGAAATTGGCTATGTAAATAGGGTGAAATCCAAAATGAAATTGCTTTGAGATGAAATGGCCAGCTTTATTGTAAATTTATAATATGGCTGGAGTTTCTCCCATAGCTGAAATACTGGATAGACAGGGCGTATTGATTCTTGACGGTGGTCTTGCCACAGAATTGGAAAGTCAAGGGTATAAGTTGAATCACAAACTTTGGTCGGCTCAGATCATGAGGACAAATCCTTATGCCATCAAGAATGTGCACCTGTCATATCTCAAAGCAGGAGCAGATTGTATTATTTCCGCCAGCTATCAAGCCAGTATACAGGGTTGTCTTGACGTGGGCATGAAAAAGTGGGAGGCCAGAAAGTTACTGGAGAGTACTGTTCAAATTGCTTGTGAGGCCAGATTAGCTTACCTAAATACGGTTGATGGATCTTCACGATCACCTCTCGTGGCGGCAAGCATTGGACCCTATGGTGCCTATCTCACAAATGGCGCTGAGTACACCGGTGATTATGGAATTTCTAAAAATGATCTTCACGCTTTTCATGCAGAACGATGGGAGATTCTTTCCGAAACCTCAGCGGACTTAATGGCCTGTGAGACGATACCATCTTTTGAAGAGGCCGAAGTACTTTTGGAATTGATAAAAGTGTCAGACCAACCTGCTTACGTTAGCTTTAGCTGTAAAGATGGTAAGCATATCAATGATGGAACGCCAATTTCTGAATGTGCTGAGTTGCTTAAGGACTGTGCACAAGTGGTGGCGATTGGTGTGAATTGTACTGCACCGGAACTCCTGCCGGAACTAATAAGAGAAATCAAAGCTAAGGCACCACTTAAGCCAGTAGTAGTATATCCTAATTCCGGAGCCTTCTATGACGCGTTAGGAAAAACCTGGAGCCACTCTGATGATCAGGATTTGGCTTTGCAGGCAGCTGATTGGTTGTCCTCCGGTGCCTTGTTAATAGGCGGCTGTTGTAGAACAAGCCCTCAAGATATTCGAGGGATTAGAAAGGCGCTCCTGGATTAGAGAATTCATTAAGAAGTTCCGGCTGTTCTTTGACAAGGGCTTTAAATTCATCGATTGTGAATTTTGGAGTTATATGCTGTGGACAGTTCCAGTCATAAGCTTGAATACGGAAAACTACAATGCGCTCAATCTTGGCCGTGTAATTAGGGTCAGTTAGCTTTTCCAACAAGTCAGGGTGTTCGTCAGGATTGAGAATCTCGGATTCGGCCCAGACTTTAAGTCGGGTTCGGGTCGGGTAATCCAGCAGGATTAGGGCGGTTTTCCTATTAGCCTTTATGTTGCCTGTGCTGATGTATTGCATATTGCCACGGAAGTCTGCATAGGCTAAGGTTTGCTGGTCGAGTACCTTCAGAAACCCTTTAGGTCCGCCACGGAACTGGACATAAGGCCAGCCGTTTTCGCCAACGGTTGACATATAAAAACTATCTCTTTGTGAGATAAAGGCCATTTCTCTTTGGAACATTTCGGATTGATCTGGTCCGTTGTCTTCCATGCGCTGATAGGCCTTTCTAGAGCCATATTCTTCCTGGGCTGCTTTCACGCTATCGGTGAATGCAAATTGAGTGAAGTTTTGTTTCATAATACTATAATTGGGAATACCTGGTTCGTGAATTGAACCGGGTATTCCGGCTAAAGATTTATTTGATTTTGTTCTTTTTCATAAATCTGTCAATGTATTTGGCTATTGCTGCACCTTCTTCTTCTAATGCAAAGTGCCCGGTGTTTAGTAAATGGAAGTCCACGTTTTTCAAATCCCTTTTGTAAGGATGAGCACCAACTTCCGGAAAGATGTAGTCATTCTTTCCCCAAACGATCAGCATTGGTGGCTGATAAGTCCTGAAATACTCTTGCCAGGATGGGTAGTGGGTAACATTCGTGCGATAATCATAAAACATGGCCAATTGTATCTCGTTGTTTTCAGGCCTTGAAAGATGTTGCAGGTCAATTAGCCAGTTATCAGGGCTGATTGTCAGTGTGTCTTGAACACCATGAGTATACTGCCATTTTAGACCCGCTGGTGCATGGAAGCCTTCGAGTGCCTTGCCATTGGCTAGGGTATAATTGTTCCAGTACTTTTTAAGTGGGTCCCAGAAATCTGCCAAACCTTCATCGTAGGCATTGCCGTTTTGGACAATTAGTCCTTGAACTCTTTCAGGATATTTATGGGCAATACGGTACCCGATTGGGGCGCCATAGTCCATAAGGTAGATGCTGAATTTGTTTACCTCCAAAGCTTGAATAAAGCCATCAACAATGTTAGCCATGTTGTCAAACGTATAGTCAAACTCACTGATCGGGGGCTGCTCACTTCTGCCATAGCCGGGATAATCCGGTGCCAAAAGATGATAGTCAGAAGACAAATCCTTCATTAGATTGCGAAACATGTGAGAGGAGGTAGGGTAGCCGTGCAGTAACAGGATAGTTGGTTTGTTCTTATTCCCGGCTTCACGATAGAAAATCTCGACTCCGTTGATCTCAATTGTTTTGTGTAAAACCGGGTAGTCCTTGCCTTCCTCAATATTTGCTGTCAGGCCTGTTGCTGAACTCATTAATAATATGATGCTGAGCATCGCTGTGGTAAGTTGATGGTTCCAAACCTGGTTTGGATTCCACCTAGTTGTTTGCGTTTTCATAGTGTTTTATTTATTACCGAACGATCGGTAAAATATATTGTAAATTTTTTTAGTGCTTATAGATTTGTTCTATATCAGAGAGGCTCTGCTGAAAAGGCGTCAGGTCATCCATTGCTTTGCTCAAAATCAGAGAACCTTGCACCTTGATTAAAACTTCTCTGGCCATTCTCTCCGATTGACTCTTATTAAAACCAAGATCGAGACCTAGTTGTGTAAAGCCTTCAAGCCATACTTGGAAGCTTTCTTCAATTTGCAAGCCGAACAAGGGAAGCCCAGTGTCATTAGTGAGAGCACGTAAGATGCAAATGGAATCCCCATCATTATACAGTGCCCTGACGTTATTCAATGTTTTGGAGAGCCTTTCCTGAGGCTTTCCATCTGTGCTCAAGAGTATGCCTGAAATATTTTGTTTGATCCAGTCAAGAACATAGTTCAGCACTGCCTCGACTATTTCCTTCTTACCCCCTGGGAAACGATGATACAAACTAGCTTTCTTAAGTCCGGTGGCTTCCGCCAGATCATTGAGACTTGCACCATCATAACCCTTGGCTCTTAACACGGCCATAAGGCCAGCCATCAACTGTTGATCATCTACTTTTTGTGGTCGCATGGAGAGTAAACTAAGACTTGAATATTTTAGTTCCCGACCGTTCGGTAAATTTGAAAATAAATTTAACTCCGTTTATGGAATAGGGACGTAAATTGTAATGAGTCAGTGTTTTAGAGACACGAACGAGTGTTTCAGGATTTGATGGATCGAAGATATAGTTGTTCCACCTTTTCGCGGGCCCATGGCATTCCTCTTAAAAACTTCAGACTTGATTTTAGGGTTTGGTTGCTTTTAAAACAATTGATGTTGACCTCAGCGGCCATTTTCTCCCAGCCTACATTAGCAATAAGATATTCTAGTATATCCACCAACTTTACGCCATGCAATGGGTTTTTTGGTTGATCTTCCAATGGCCTCTTTGCCTTGACCTTTTTCTTTTTGACAACTTCGAGAGCTTTGTCCGACTGGGGCTTTCTTCTGGTGTATTTGATATCCATAAGTCCAGGCAAAGGTAGGAGATTAAAATTGGGTTAAAATTGGTCTTGATATTTATTCAGTCCAGAGTACTCCCACTGAATATGTTTTGGCGTGCCCTCCAATTAGTACTCGATCTGCATTGTTGGTGCAGTACAATTTCCCTTGTCGGGCTGATAGTTGAACTGCTGTCATTTTCAGCTTGCCAAGTCTTTCTGCCCAAAAGGGAGTTAATGAGCAATGTGCAGAACCGGTTACAGGATCTTCCAGGATCGTAGATTGTGGGGTAAAAAAGCGAGACACAAAATCGCATTCATCCCCTTTCGCGGTTATGATGAGACCACCCGGATCAAGATTGATTTGATCAAAGAATTGACTTTCAATTTCAATTTGTTCAATGTCTTCCTGTTTGTCATAGACGAGCACAAAGTCGCGTGACTTATATACTTCTGTGGGTTGTAGACTCAGTGCATTTTTGATTGCATCAGGCAATTCGGCCACCATTGGCATTCTGGATGGAAAATCCATTTCATAAAATCCATCTTCCAAGTGAACAGTTAAAAGGCCACTGGCTGAATCAAATACAACCGAATTTTTCTCGTAGCCCAGTTCTGTTTTTAGAATGTGTGCTGTGGCCAGTGTGGCATGACCGCACAGGTCCATTTCAATATCAGGCGTAAACCACCTTAAGTGAATCCTGTCGGCCTGCTGAACAAAAAATGCGGTTTCCGCCACCGCATTTTCTTTGGCAATGTTTAATAGAACATCATCATCTAACCAAGCTGTCAAAGGCACTATACAGGCCGGGTTACCACCGAACGTTGATTCTGTAAAGGCATCAACCTGATATAAATCCAATTTCATAATAGTATTTGGTTCAAAGTTGGCCTGAAATTTTTCCAGGGTTAAGACATAGCAATTTACTTCCTAAGGAAAGTTAATAAAACCAGGTTTAAGGTTCCGGTCTGGCTAAATCAAGTAATCCGAGTCAAGAGATTTGAGTGTCATAAGTCCGTTTGATGACTGAAGGCTGGAGTTTGTCACGGCTAGACTGCTCTTAAAACCACCGCCAAAATATGTGCATTTTGTTAACTCTTAAATATGTCTTAGTTTGATTGGCTGATGTTGTAATTTCAGCACCATTAATTGAACTCAACCAAATATTTTTGATATGTCAACAGAATCAGTACTTAATCACCACCTCGAAGCATTTTCAGCAGGAGATGCAGATGCCATAATGGAAGATTACACAGACAACTCTGTGCTTATAGCGCAGGACGCTACCCTCACAGGGAAGGATCAAATTAGAGGTTTATTTGAATCGTTTTTCAACGGGCCTTTCAAGCCTGGTACTTACGAATTTGGAATGGATAAAGTGGGGATTTCAGGGCCTATAGCCTATATCGCCTGGCATTCCAAGAATGAAGGAGTAGAGTTCAAACTTGGAACAGATACCATTCTTGTTGAGAATGGTAAAATTGCAATACAGACATTGGCCGCTTACACAGAGTAAAAAAAAGAGGCCGTATCAAAAGTCAAAAAGACCGTCATTCCCATGAAAATGGGAATCTCATTGTAGTATTACGGTTCAGATTCGGAGATTCCCGCCTGTCTGCCGACAAAGGCAGGCTTTCGCGAGAATGACGAGACAGACTTTTAATACAGCCCCATGCTTCATCTAATTACTCTCGCGAAAGTAATTATACCACCACATTAATAATCTTCTTGGGTACGATGATTACCTTTTTCGGGGACTTACCTTCGAGCCATTTTTGCACTATATCATTGGCCAATACCGCAGTTTCGATTTCCTCCTTGGGCTGATCGACCGGGAAGCTGAGCTTAGTGCGCATTTTCCCATTGATTGATACAGGATATTCGTGAGAATCTTCCTTGATGTATTCCTCATTCCATTTTGGAAAATCAGAAAGAACAACACTTTCCTGTTTTCCAAGAAGCGACCATAGCTCTTCTGCAATGTGTGGAGCATAAGGAGAAATAATTACAGTCAAACCCTCAAGCACTTCTCTCTTGTTGCAATCCAGTGCCGTTAGTTCATTGACACAGATCATAAAGGTACTGACGGAGGTGTTAAATGAATACCTTTCGATGTCCTCCTCTACCTTCTTGATAGCCTTGTGCAGTGACTTTAATTGTTCTGCGGTTGGTTTTTCATCAGATACATTGAGTTGGCCCTGGTTGTCATGGAAAAGTCTCCATAATTTTTTTAGGAATTTAGATACACCATCGATGCCATTGGTGTTCCATGGCTTGAATTGTTCCAGAGGCCCGAGGAACATTTCGTAAAGGCGTAAGGTGTCTGCACCATATCGTTCTATGATGTCATCAGGGTTAACGACATTATACTTGGACTTGGACATTTTCTCCACCTCCCAACCGCAATGATATTTGCCATCTTCGAGAATAAATTGAGCATCGGTTAGATCGGGCCTCCAGTTCTTAAAGGCCTCGATATTGAGCTCATCGTTAGAGACAAGGCTCACATCAACGTGTATGGCAGTATGAATTTCTCCCTTATCCCCACCAAAGGTAATTTGACTAGCGTCTATTTCTGAACCTAGTCTCTCAATTAAAACTTGTCTCAACTCTTCACGAAGGACTTTCTTTTCAGGGAAAGGCTCTTTCTGACCATTCTTCCATTTAGCGTATGCATCAAAGAACTTCTTCAGTAGGCCGTATGAAACAAATACCTGAGGCAGGTTTTTATCTTCGAATCCATGGATTCGATAAATGAGTCTATATACGAAGTTCGACCTTCCTTGGATCATGCCTTGGTTGATCAACTTCTTGAAAGGTTCCTCTTGATTGACATGTCCAAGGTCAAATAAAATTTTGTTCCAGAATCTGGAATAAAGCAGATGGCCCGTAGCATGCTCAGAACCGCCTATATATAAGTCCACATTTTCCCAGTACTTCTGCACTTCACCATCCACAAAATCGTCCTGATTATGGGCATCCATATAACGATACCAATACCAGCTTGAACCAGCCCAACCAGGCATAGTGCTTAACTCAAGTGGATAAGATGTGGCACTGCTTTTTGGTGTATATTCAAATTTCTCAGCTCTACCTAAAGGTGGGTCGCCATCTTCTGTTGGAAGATATTTATCAACCTCAGGAAGAATGATAGGGAGGTCGGCCTCGTCTACCAAGTAGGGCATGTCGTTTTTGAAATAGACCGGTACCGGTTCACCCCAGTACCGTTGACGGGCGAAAATCGCATCCCGTATACGGTAATTGACCTTGGCATTCCCTAAACCTCTCTCTTCTAAGAATTCGGTTGCTTTGGCTATGGCATCTTTATAACCCAACCCATTGAGAAACCCAGAATTGATCATGGTTCCATCCTTAGTAGCCACGGCCTGTTCAGAAATGTCCACATCCTTTATGACCGGAACTATTGGGAGGTCGAAGTGCTTTGCGAACTCATAATCTCTTTGATCTCCGCAGGGAACCGCCATAACCGCACCAGTACCATAGCCCGCCAATACATAATCGGCAATCCAAATTGGTATTCGCTCTCCGTTGAATGGATTGGTGGCATAACTACCGGTAAAAACCCCAGTAATGCTCTTAACGTCCATCATGCGGTCGCGCTCTGAACGATTTTTCGCTACCTCAACGTAGGCTTCCACTGATTCCTTTTGATCGGAGGTAGTCAAGGCGCTTACCAGATTACTTTCAGGGGCAAGGGTAAGGAAAGTAACACCGAAGATGGTGTCTATTCTAGTGGTAAAGACTTCTATTTTAATCTCTGAATCTTCAACAGGAAAGGCCATTTCTGCACCGATGGATTTACCTAACCAATTGCGTTGCATTTCTTTTAATGGCTCTGGCCAATCGATGATCTCTAGTCCCTGAAGTAATCTTTCAGCATAGGCAGTGATGCGCATGCTCCACTGTTTCATCTGTTTTCTTATTACGGGATAGCCACCACGTTCGGAAAAACCATCCTTCACTTCATCATTTGAGAGTACCGTACCAAGTTCAGGGCACCAGTTTACAGCGGTTTCGGAGAGATAAGTAAGCCGATATTTAAGCAACATACCTTGCTGCTCTTCTTCTGTCCAATTTTTCCAGTCCTGAGAGGAGAAGTTAGGAATGTTGTCATCACAGGCAGCATGGAGATCTTCGTTGCCCGAAGTTTGGAATCGTTTGATTAACTCAGAAATATCTTTGGCTTTTTCATCTCGATAGTCGTACCAACTATTGAAGATTTGCATAAAAATCCACTGGGTCCATTTGTAGTAGGCAGGATCGCAGGTTTGCACTTCTTTATCCCAATCAAAGGAGAAGCCAATGTTTTTTAATTGTTCCTTATACCTGTCTATATTTTCCTTAGTGGTAATGGCAGGATGTTGACCCGTTTGAATGGCGTATTGTTCGGCAGGCAACCCGAAGGCATCAAAACCCATAGGGTGTAGTACATTGAAGCCTTTGTTGCGTTTGTAACGTGATACTATGTCAGAGGCAATATAGCCAAGTGGATGACCTACATGTAGTCCTGCTCCGGAAGGATATGGGAACATATCCAGTGAATAAAATTTGGATTTTGACGAATCAACGGAGGCCTTAAATGTCTCATTTCCCTTCCAATAGTCTTGCCACTTAGGCTCAATTTCTCTATGATTATATTCTGCCATTACCGCTGAACAGGTTTCCTTGTTTAAAGTCTGCAAAAATAATCTTTTTGGGTGCACGGTGAATCATTTTTGACATTAATCAAGTTAATTCGACCTGAGACTTTATATTTATCAGCACAAAGAGAATTATGTTCGGACTATTTAAGAAGAAGCCCAAGGAAAAACGTCCTCCTCAACTATTGGATTTAAACAGCAACCCCATTCAGGAAGGTGATAAGGTGACCTCATTAAGGTATGAAATGGGTGAGTGCAAAGTAGTGCTTGAAGGCCTTGAATATTTTTATGAGTCGGTGACCTCAGGTGAACGTGTGAGCTATGTAAGAATGGTGGATGCCATTACCGAAAATCAAAAAGTACTTCTAATCAAAGGCGGAGAATCATCTTCAGGTTAAACCTCCAATCCAATTCTTGTATTCCTGAGTAGATTTGGCTCAATGTTTGCAACCAGCCTGATTTAATACTTAGTGACGGATACACTCCGAACAATCACAAATGATTGGAGTGTAAAAAAGATGACGCTAAGCATGAAAAAAATCATGGTTAATATGAGCCATTAGTTGAATTTTACGTTTAATCTTCAAATTGCATTGCTATGAAAAAATACGCCTCATTACTCATCTGCCTATTATTTTTGAGCTGTACCGCTGAAGCTCAGTTACTTAAAAAGGCCAAGGGCCTACTTGGAGGGGATAAAAACAAGTTCACGGTTGAAGAGGCCGGAGCTGCTTTAAAAGAAGCTTTGATTCAGGGGACAACCAAAGGAGTGAGCGAAATATCTCAGGTAGGCGGTTATCTATTGAATCCGGAAATTAAAATTCCTTTCCCACCAGAGGCGGAAAATGTAGAAAAGAAATTAAGAGGTATTGGCCTTGGCAAGGAGGTAGATAAGGCTGTTGAATCGATCAATAAAGCTGCTGAACAAGCTGCGGTCGAAGCCAAAGACATATTCGTGTCAGCGATCAAAGCACTAACAATTAAAGATGCTATGAATATTGTTGGTGGTGAGCAGAGTGCGGCTACCCAATACCTGGAACGTGAAACCACGACTTCTCTGGAGTCTAAATTCAACCCCATAATCAAGTCTTCTCTAGATGCAGTAGATGCAACTAAGCATTGGAGTACAATAATGAATGCCTATAACAAAATACCATTTGCCAAGAAGGTTAATCCAGACTTGACCGAATATGTGACCAACAAAGCCATAGATGGACTTTTTGTTATGATTGCCCAGGAAGAACTGAATATCAGAAAGAACCCGGCTGCCAGAGTCACGGACCTTTTAAAGAAGGTGTTTAAGTAGCCTATAAAAAGGTGAAATTGTAATTGGCGATAAAATTCCAGATTACTACCACGCCAACAGCAATCAGCTTGGCCACGTAGAAGCGCGTCTTTTTCTTATTGATGAGTAAGTATACGATCAGGTTATTAATCACCAGACCAGTCATCGCGATCAGGATGTACTTTGAGTACTGTACCAATGCATCTGGGTCATTGTTCTGAAAAGTCCAGAACTTATTTAATAGGAAATTGGAAGTGGCTGCGAATATGAAACCTATCGAGTTGGCCACGTACTTGTTGATTTTAAATTTCTCCTTGGTCAGGAACGTGAGCCCAAAGTCGATGCCCATGCCCACCGAGCCAACCACGCAGAATTTTAAAAATTTAAGACCGATTTCTATCATTCAAAAAGTAGTACCAGCCAAAAAAGGCTGACTTGATGGCACAAATATGATAAGAATTATCATTCGAGGAAAACTTGTATTTTTGCCTTGCAAATTAATCTGGTTTTCATGACCTCAAATCTTCCGCTTGGGGAGCGTAAAAAGGATCGCCTTTTCCTTTATTTCTTAATTGGCTGGATAGTTTTAGGGCTTATCCAAAGCTACTTTTCAGATGTGAGTGGGGAGGAAGCCTATTACTGGCTCTTTTCCCAATACCTGGATTGGGGTTATTTGGATCATCCTCCGATGATTGGTTTGGTGACTGCACCTGGCTATTGGCTCATCCCTAATAATCTTGGTTTGAGGCTAGGCATGCTCATTACAAGCGTGCTTACCCTGATTGTGATCAGGAAAACATTGGAAGTCCGGGATGACAAGCTTTTCATCTGGATGATGCTAGGCATGGTTCCCTTTCATGCGGGTGCTTTGCTGGTGAAAACAGATGTGCCATTACTCCTTTTCGTAGCTACTTTTTTCTATTGCTATAAGCAGTATCTGAAAAATGACGATTTCAAGGCCACCGTTTGGCTTGCACTGTCCATTGCACTGATTATGCTAAGCAAGCACCACGGCTTTTTAGTGGTTTTGTTCACCGTACTCTCTAATGTAAAGCTGCTTACAAAGAAGTCATTTTGGATCACTGTAGGATTGACGGTGGTGTTTATGCTTCCGCATACCTATTGGCAGTACCAACATGATTTTGCTACCATCAAATTCCATCTTCATAATCGTATTGATATGGGGTTTGGTCTGGATAACATTGCTTACTATTTAGGTATCCAACCTATCGTTTTTGGGCCATTAATTGGCTTCATGATTTTTGCGGCAAGCTATTTCAACAAGGCAAAATCGGATTTTAACAGGGCCCTGAAATACACCATAATTGGAGTCTTGATTTTCTTCCTGGTATCTACCTTTAAGGTGGAATTCCATAAGCACTGGACAAGCATCCTGGCCATACCTTTAATTTTATTGGCACATGAATACATATCTTCTCGTGACAATTGGAAACTTTTGATGAAACGATTGTCAATTGCAACAATAGTATTGCTTATTCCTGCCAGGATTTATTTAATGTATGATTTCTTCCCTAAATCGTTGACAAAGGATTGGGACGTGCTACATCAATGGGACACATGGGGCGAAGAGGTGGAGGAACTTTCCGGAGGATTACCGGTTATTTTTATTAACCATTACGAAAGGGCTTCACGCTATAGTTACCTCACTGGTGATTTGGCCCATTGCTATAATACTTTCAGCTATCGGGAAACTCAACACGACCTTTGGCCATTGGAAGAAGAGCTTCAAGGAAAAAGAGTCTTTATCATTGATCGCTACAATATGGATCAGCGCTACCCCACCTATACAACCAAAATTGGGAAGGGGATTCATTATAGGATAGAAGAGGACTTTCGGTCATTTAGAAAAGTGAATATTGAACTGGTGGATGTTTCATCCATTGAAGCTGGGCCAGGGGAGGAGCTTAGCTTGAATATCAAATTGATCAATAATTATGATTATCCGGCAGACTTTTCAGACGTGGGAGACAGGCAAGTCCATCTTAATTCACATTTCCTTGTTGGGTTAGTTTCTGAACAGGATACTCCTCTTGAAGTATTGACCGAAAGCATGTCTGTGGGTCAGGAGAGTTTTAGGACAGTTAAAGTAAGACTGCCTGAAAAACCCGGTAAATACGATCTCCGTTTTTCGATTCAGGTCGAAGGCATAGAAGCACCAATTAATAGCAAGAAGTACAAGGTTGTGGTAAAATAGCCACCACGTCAGTTACCATCATCTTCATCGTCACCGCCAAATACAAAGTTTGTACTGGTATAGGTAGTGCCGTAGGTGTAAACCAGATTTCTAACCTGATAAAGTCCGCTTGTTAGCCCTTCTGGTGTCAATTCTTTGAGCGAATGGACAAAAACAGACCAAAGTACTCCATCAGACAGCGCATATTTGGCATCAAGTGCTCTGTCATAATTGGCCTCTAGTAATATTTTGAAGTCTTTGGCAGTAAGGTCGGTCTCTTCCACAATACCTGCCATCAGACGCATGCGGTTACTGGCCACGTCTGTAATCAGATAAATCCTCACACTGTCCAATTCATATTCTGCCACAGTACCTTCCTCAGCAATGAGCTTTGCTTCACCGGCCAAACCGATTTTCAGCCTTTCCAAAGTCATTTCTTTTTGAGCATTGGCACTAAAACCGAGAGCAACCAATAATGGGAGAGTAAATAGAAGTTTGTTTAACATGAGCTTGCCGTTTAGATAAACACGAATAATTTGTCGCAGGTTGAGCGGCCGGGGAAGTACTAAGCTAATGGAAATTAGGATCAAATCCTTTGGCAGGGGTAAGCGGGACGACCTTTTTAGAGAAGTCGATTTTTGGGATTAGTCCGATGAATTCTTCTTTTTCAATCGACCGCTTTCCTTCAATGCCTTGTGAATGATCCATTCCAATTGACCGTTGGTGCTCCTAAACTCATCAGAGGCCCACTTTTCAGCGGCCTCTAATAAATCAGGGTCCAGGCGGAGTACGAAAGGTTTCTTTTTGGGCATGTTCAGTGCTTTTCTTTCCCAAGAACCAAGTAGGCGCCACCAGCAAAAGATGTAATTACGCGCCAACCATTGGCTGACAAGGCATTTAATCGTTTTTGAAAGGTATCAATTTTTTCAAATGGTCCTTTATGTAATAATTTATACTCCATGATTTTAATGATTTAGCGTGCCAGTATTTACTACAGGTGTTGCTGACTTGTCAGAGCAAAGTACTACCATCAGGTTGGTGACCATGGCTGCTTTTTTGTCTTCATCCAGATCAACAATGTCATTCTTGTTTAGCTCTTCCAATGCCATATCTACCATGCCTACTGCACCTTCAACAATCTTTTGTCTTGCGGCTACAATGGCCGTGGCCTGCTGCCTTTGCAACATGGCGCTGGCGATTTCCTGTGCATAGGCCAGATAGCCTATTCTCGCTTCAATCACACGGATACCTGCTATCGACAAACGCTCAGCCAACTCTTCCTCCAATGCGTGATTTACCTCATTCATCCCTGAGCGCAATGTAATCTCCTTATCGTCTTCAAAGTCGTCATAGGCATACATACCAGCTAACTTTCTAACCGCTGCATCACTCTGAACCCTGACAAAGTGTTCGTAGTCGTTTACTTCGAAAGCCGCTCTATACGTCTCTTCAACCTGCCAAACGAGAATAACACTAATTAGTATAGGGTTCCCCAACTTGTCATTTACTTTAACGCGTTCGCTATCAAAGTTGTGGGCTCTAAGGGATATTTTCCTTTTGACGAAAAATGGGTTAACCCAAAAGAAGCCGTTCTTTTTAACCGTTCCGCGGTAGTCACCAAAGAATATCATGACACGAGAGGTGTTCGGATTGATCACAAAAAAACCCGGTAGAAGAAAGAAAAATAAGAGAAGAAGAATGACGAAATACGGGTTGCGCATCATGGCGAGACCGGATATGGCGCCAAAAAAGAGTAAGATTTCGACAAATAACATGAGAAATCCTCTGTTCGGTTTGAATTCTGTTTCGTTGCTCATAGGTTGGAAATTTAAAGTGATATTAAAATGATATCATATTGTAATCAATACTTACGAAAGAATTTTGCAAAAGGTTGTGTTAATATTTTTGGCTTTGCTTAACCTTGTAAAAACAGAGCTATGCTAAATATTACCCGGCCTACACTTCTTCTTGACGAGTCGAAATGCAAAAGAAATATTCAAGAGATGGTACTCAAGAGCGAGCGTTTGGGTGTGAAACTTGTCCCTCATTTTAAAACACATCAATCTGATGTGATAGGGGGGTGGTTCAAAAACCTGGGTATTGAGGCCATCACTGTTTCGTCCGTAAAAATGGCTGAATACTTTGCAGCCAATGGATGGCGCAATATCACCATAGCCTTTCCTATCAATGTCCTTGAAGTTGATGTGCTTAATCAAATGATTAGTTCAAGTGTTGATTTGACATTGCTGATCGTTTCGACAGAATCCATAATGGTGCTGGACAAGAAATTGAAGGGGCATGTGAAGGTCTTAATTGAGCTCGATGCAGGTTATAATCGAACGGGTGTGCCAACAGAAGATGTTGAAGCAATTAGGCAAATTGCGGAGGCCACGACTAAAAGTAACCATCTGGATCTTTACGGCTTGTACTGTCATCCGGGGAATACCTATCATGCTGAGTCTGTAGAGCAAATCAAAGGGCTTTGGGCCGATGCCATAGCAAAAGTTGTTCAGGTGAAATCGCAATTAAGTTTGGAGTACCCGGCTCTGACACTGAGAATGGGT
>JAJCYM010000066.1 GCA_029262895.1 Roseivirga sp. | reverse complement strand
CTTCCTTAAGTACATCAAACATTCGTTTTTACACAGTACGTGAAGCCAACTCTTGAAGTTGAGCACCTCATGTTTTTGCAGGTTCTTCAGTAGTTTCTCGAAAACCTGCATGGTCATATCCTTGGCTAGCTCTTCATTCTTGAGGTACTTCATGCTAACTCCAAAAACCAGATGCGTATAGCGTTTGAAAAGCACACCTACATACTGATTATCATCCTTCTTTTTATGAAGATCGATTAATTCTAAATCGGTCAGGTCAGCGATATTTTTTCTGTTGCTAAAAATCAAGAAGAAGGAAAATAGAGATTTTTTTCAAAGCCTTTATGGAATCAGACACCTGTCTTCATCATAAGGATAAATAAATGATCTAAGATGAAAAAGATAATTGTAACAATGATGATTCTGGTCACAGGACTTGGGAATTATACCAATGACAAAGTAAAGATAATTATTACAGGTAGTGTAGTAAGCACAGGTGACAATTTACCCTTGCCTCAAGTATCTGTTATAGAGAAAGGAACGAGAAATGGAGTGGCCACCGATGTTAATGGCAATTTCAAGATTGAGGTAAATGAGAAAGCCGTTCTCATATTTCGATTTCTTGGCTATGCTACTCAAGAGGTGGTAATAGGAGATAAATTGAAAATTGATGTGAAGATGGTGGAAGATGTCGGGGATTTAGGTGAAGTGGTGGTCACGAGACGAGGCAGAAAAAAAGATAAGTGGACCTTAGGATACGCCATAGCCGAGTCGCAGATGGTTAACCCAAGTTTGCTATCGGAGGATAATGCATTGTCAGGTGTGATCGGAGGAAAACACGCATATATTCGCATTGATAAGAGGTCGAGCGAATCTTACAAAGACATAGAAGAAAACACCTTTAAGTCCCCATGGAAGAACCCTTATTCCACTTTTTCCATAGATGTAGATGCCGCTTCTTATAGCAATGTGAGAAGATTTATTAATCAAGGGCAGCTACCACCAAAGGATGCCGTCAAAATTGAAGAGATGATTAATTACTTCAATTATGATTATGAGGGACCAAAAGGCAAAGATCCCTTTGCTGTTCAGCATGAGGTTTCCGTAGCACCCTGGAATAGTAAGCATCAATTGGTGCATATCGGTTTGCAAGGCGAGAAAATAGCCACTGAGAATTTGCCTGCTTCCAACCTTGTCTTTTTGTTGGATGTATCAGGCTCCATGGGCAGCCATAATAAATTACCATTGTTAAAGACGGCCTTCAAAATGCTCACAAGGCAGCTGAGAAAAGAGGACAAGGTAGCCATGGTGGTATATGCCGGAGCAGCAGGCGTGGTGTTACCATCCACTTCAGGCGCTGACATACAGACTATTCAGAACGCTTTGGAAAACTTGCAAGCCGGAGGTTCGACTGCCGGTGGAGCAGGTATACAACTGGCTTATAAAATTGCGAAGAAGAACTACATCGAGGGTGGCAACAATCGAATTATCCTTGCAACAGACGGAGACTTTAATGTGGGTGCTTCTAGCGACAAGGCTATGGAAGATCTGATTGAGGAGAAGAGAAAAGAAGGCGTTTTTCTGACTGTACTGGGCTTTGGTATGGGCAACTACAAAGATTCCAAAATGGAAATTCTGGCCGATAAGGGCAATGGCAACCATGCCTACATTGATAATATTTTGGAAGCCAAAAAAGTACTGGTAAACGAATTTGGAGGCACGCTCTTCACAATTGCCAAGGATGTGAAATTGCAGGTAGAGTTCAACCCGGCCACGGTACAGGCCTATCGTCTGATTGGTTATGAGAACCGAAAACTCGCAGATGAAGATTTTAACAATGATAAGAAGGATGCTGGTGAATTAGGCTCTGGTCATAGCGTTACGGCCCTTTACGAAATCATTCCAGTAGGGGTGGAGAGTTCATTCAAACCATTGGATGATTTAAAGTATCAGGACAAAGGTGAAAAGAGGTCGGTCAATAATACAGAAGACCTTGTGACGGTCAAGTTGAGATACAAGCAGCCTGATGGAAAAAAGAGTACCCTTTTACAAGAGGTTATTAGTAAGAAAGGTGTGCGGTTGGAGCGTACCTCAAATAATTTCCAATGGTCAGCAGCGGTGGCAAGCTTTGGGATGCTATTGCGTGACTCGGATTATTTGAATGGTATGGGCTACGGCAAAATCATTGCAATGGCTAAGGCAGCCAAGGGAAGCGATTTTGAAGGTTATAGAGCTGAGTTTATTAAACTTGTAGAAGCGGCAGAATTGCTGACTTTAGACAAATAAAGAGGAAAAGGGAGGCTAAAGTGTCTCCCTTTCAATTTTTACTACTATGTCGTGTGGTGCGGTTTCATCACCTCCAAAGTAGGGCCATAGCCAATAATTTTCTCCTGCCTCGCAACCTTCAGCATCTCTGGCAACAAAGGTTTCTGTCATGCCATCTCCAGTGAATCGATAACCGTCACTTTCGATGTCAATTCTTAAATTGATTTCCTGATCAAAGGGAATTGAGCCTAACAATTGAAAGGTCAGATCGGCATCTGTATAAACGTATGCCAGGAGCTGTAATTCATCATTGAACCATCTCCAGCCTATACGAGCGCTTTCACTTTGATGATGTTTCAGGCAATTAGAAAAACCGAGAAGCTTATGTATGTCTGCCTGGTTCTGCTCATCTACTGCCGTGTAAATGGCTGATTGATCAAAAATAACCTTGAAAGCAATCCCGTTCCCATCAAAAACCTCCCTGCGCACAATAGAGGAATGACTGCCTTGTCTCATGGTGAAAACTTCGAAACCCGTTATAGGATCAATCTCGATGGTCTCACTACAGGCAAACAGCGCTAAAAACAAAAAAGGAAAGTATTTTCTCATGTCCTTCAATTTTGGAACAAGTTAATAAACAATTGGAATAGAGGAAACCGTGAATAGGTCAACTTTTGGACAGTTGGGTGCAAATTGTAATATTCAAGAGGCCGAATCGTCACAAGAGTACACCATTTTATAAATGATAATTAAGAAGAATTGATATGTGCCAGTGTCTTTAGAGTCAAAATTTTTATTAGTTTTACTAATGGGTAAGTAATTGATTATGGAAAGAAGATATTATTTAGGTGAGTTTGAAGAAACCGTTTTGCTGGTGGTAGCCATTCAGCATGACGCGGCTTATGGCCTATCAATTACCAACGTAATTGAAGAAGAATTAGGGAGATCTGTCAATATGAGCTCAGTCCATACTGCCCTTTACCGGCTAGAGGAAAAGGGGTATGTGAGGTCAGACCTTGGCGGAGCTTCGGAGAAACGTGGTGGTAGAAGAAAAAGGATATTCGTGATTACCTCCGCTGGCAAGGCTGCCTTGTTGGAAGCCAAAACTTCCAGACAATACTTATGGTCGAGGGTGCCGGGGTTTTTATTTGAAGGGGGTAGTTCATGAGTAATTCAATAAAACCAAGACCTCCCAGGTTAGCCACAAAATTGTTCTTTACCTACTGCTCATCTGACCTGCAGGAAGAGATTCATGGAGATTTGGTAGAACGATTTCGCGATCATGTCGAAAAATTTGGAGTTCGAAAAGCCCGGAAGAAGTATTGGTTAAACGTATTCAAGTTTTTTCGCTGGCATACACTGAAGCGAAGAAACACATCAGCAAGGTTTAAAACACAAAACGCAGCCATGGTCAAGAACTACTTCAAAATTGCATTCAGGAATGCCTTAAAGCACAAGGTATACTCAGCAATTAATTTGTCTGGCCTTGCAGTAGGGCTAACTAGTTTTATACTGATAATGATCTACGTTCAGCAACAGTTGAGTTATGATCAATTCCACGAAAATAAGGACAAGATTTTTAGAATTACTGATGGAGAAGATGCCATCACAGCTAATATCGTTGGACCTTTACTCCAAAGAAACTTTGACGATGAAATTGATGAAAGCGTTCGTGTCATTATCATGGGACGACAAATTTTCAACATAGAGGAAAACGCCTTTACAAGTAATGTCCATCATGTTGATGTTGGTTTCTTTGACATGTTTACTTTTCCGTTTTTGAGAGGGCTTGAAAAATCAGCGCTCAGTCAGCCCAATAGCCTTGTGATTTCACGCAAAGAGGCCTTAAATCGCTTCGGAACAGATGACGTGCTAAACAGGCCTCTCAAATTGTCAGGAAGGAACTATACAATTACGGGGGTCATGCAAGATCTTCCCGAAAACTCCATGCTACAATTCGATTATGTGGCCCCATTGCATGATTTGTCATGGACAAGAAGGGAACACTGGTCTAATAGGAGTTATCACACTTTTATTCAACTGGCGAATGGAATTGACCGGAATTCTTTTGAAACAAAAATGGCTCAATTCCTCAATGTTCAATTAGAGGTTCCTGCTGAGGATGAGCAAGAGCCGTTTCTTCTCCAGTCGTTTAGTAAGATTTACCTGCAATCTGAGATGCAACTGAGCTACGAGTTCAGTCGAATCGGGGACATAAAGTATGTCTACATTTTTATGGCAGTTGCGTTATTGATTCTGCTTATTGCCTGCATCAACTATGTGAATCTATCCACCTCCAGATCATTGGAAAGGGCTAAAGAGGTAGGAATTCGGAAAGTCGTGGGTGCTCACAGAAAGCAATTGATATATCAGTTTCTTGGAGAATCTTTTTTGTTTGTTTTTGGTTCACTGATGGTTTCGATTTGGCTTTCAGTCCTTCTACTGCCTTACTTTAATGAACTATCCGGGGTGAACCTTGGGGCAGATTATCTGTTGAATAAAGAGTTCATTTTGATACTGCTTGGTTTGGGCATAGCGATTAGTTTGCTTGCCGGTTTTTATCCAGCCCTGATGCTCTCTACTTTTAGGCCTGTATCGGTTCTAAAAGGAAATTTCAAAGGTTCCAGGGCTGGAAATGGATTGAGAAGAGTCCTGGTTGTTGTACAGTTTTCCATCTCCGCATTCCTATTAGTTTCCACCTTGGTGGTGAACAAACAACTCAACTTTATACAGAATAAAAACCTAGGTTATGAAAGGGATCAGGTGCTTTACTTTCGAGTCAATGATGAGGTCAGGGAAAACTTTCAAACCTTAAAATCTGAGTTACTATCCAATCCCAATATTGAGGGAATTGCCATGTCTTCTAATATACCGCTGAATGTGGGTTCGGCACGAGGCATCAAAACGGGCCCTACCGATGAAGATTATGAGCTGGTCTACTACATCAAGGTTGATGAAGACTTTGTCGATGTGATGGGGATGAACTTGTTGGCTGGGGTGGGTCTAAAAGAAAAAGCCGTGGCTCTTATAGAGTCAGATAGTATCCAGCGCATGCCAAGTATCATTATTAATGAGGCCACAGCCCAGCTATTTAATTGGTCGCCTCAAGAAGCGATTGGTCAAATGGTCGGTGTGGCTGGCTATGAGACTCCAGTTCAGGCAGTGGTTGAGGATTTCCACTTCATGTCCATGCAGCGGAAGATCGAACCGTTCATAATGTTCTATGAGCCAGACGACTATTACTATGGACTGGTAAAAATAGGTGCTGTTAATGTGAAAGAGACCATTGACTTCATGGAGGACAAACTGGCCTCAATTGCTCCATCGTTGCCATTAGAGTATCAATTTCTGGATGATCGATTCGAAAACATGTACCGTTTTGAATCGAGGCTGAGCAATGTGTTTCTGACCTTTGCCACGATAGCCATAATCATTGCCTGCCTGGGGATGTTCGGGTTGATCTCCTTTATGGCACTGAATCGAGCCAAGGAGATAGGCATAAGAAAGGTGCTGGGAGCTTCCATTTCTAATGTCATTGTTTTGCTCTCAACTGATTTTTTAAAGCTGGTAGTATTGTCATTGCTCTTGGCACTACCAATAGCGTATTACGTGATGTCCGACTGGTTGAGCGATTATATGTACAGGATATCAGTGGGATTCGATGTGATGATTATTTCCATTGTGACCGCCTTGCTTATCACCTGTTTGACTATCGGTTATCAATCAATAAAAACCGCCATGATGAATCCAACCAAAGCCCTCCGTAACGAATAAAAACAAAAAAATGAAAAGGATAATTTTAGTGCCAATGCTGGCCCTGACAATGATCAATCTGTCATGGTCACAGGAAAGAACATGCAACTGCTCAGAAGCATTTAGCGATATGACAGTTAAACTAGAAGCCAACTATATTGGTTTGAAGCACTTTTATGAAAGAGGAAAGCGATCTGAATATGAGCAACGAAAGACAGAATTCACCAAGCTGTCAAGCAACACAGACGCCAGCCAGTGTACTCAGGTACTTGGAGAGTTTTTGAGCTATTTCGATGACGGGCATTTGTTTGTGTTTGAGCGACCCAAGTATGCCGAAACTGAAATAGATGCTATGAGGAGAAGGATTCAAACCGGGAAACTGGATGTTGATCAAGTTGAGGCTTTGCTCAAATTGCAAAGCCGCATGACAGGAACCGGTGAAGGAGACAAAATAATAGGTAGATATAGTGATGCGACCTCAGAATTCGCAATGGTCAAAGATGGTGACTCTTATAATGGCTACATACTTCAGTCTACAAATGAAAACGTGAGTTCTGGTGAACTAAAAGTGACCTTGAAGTGGACAGGAGAAGCGTATAGAGGTGTTTACTATAGTTACGGGCATGAAGTCAGCTTTACTAAAGGCCAACTTTATAAGGAAGGAACATTGCTAAAGCTGGCTAACTCCAGATGGGCCAGAATAGATTCTGAATTTGAAAGAGAAGAAGCAATGTTTGATTTTGAAAATGGCATTGATCAACCCACGATTCAAAAACTAGATGACGACAACGTGCTCTTTTCGATTCCTTCCTATAACCTAGACTACCAACAATTTATGTCCTTCCTCAAGAAAAATGAAAAGACTTTATTAAATGCAAGGAATCTAATTTTTGACATACGAGGAAACACTGGTGGTAACGCCATTTACTTTCCATTCTTTGATTTATTTTCCGACCGAATTATGCCTGGAGGACAAGGGCATGTACTGGCTTCAGCCGACAACCTTGCCTATTTTGAAAGGAACGTGCAATTTTCCGCAAAAATTTATAAGCCCGTAGTCAAGGACATTCAGGAACATATGGGTGAAATTGTTGATGGTCCTGCTTATCTCGGACGCACTGTGAAGCGGAATAAGAAGAGCAAAGTAGAAAATGTGGCTATCCTGACGGATGAGGGCTGTATGAGTGCTGCTGAATCTTTTATTTTACATGCAAAAGGCATCAGCTCCAAAGTGACCACTTTTGGAAGTCCAACTTTCGGCATGATAGACTATACCAGTGTTAATGCCTCCCAGTTGAACTCCGGAAATCAGCATATCTATTTCGGATATCCTACGAGCACCTTCCATAAAGAAATTCCCGAGAATGGATATAACAAAACGGGCATAGTTCCTGATGTGCCTATCGCTCGAAATGTTGAAGACAAGGTCGCTTATATCATGCAGCACTATAAGCAAGATAAATGACATTGCCGAACCAAATAATCTGGAATGACGTTTGCTAATTTGAAAAGGCATATTACCTTTGGTGCAATGATTAACAGAAACACATATCACTACCACTATTATCATAACCCGATACTTCGGAACGGTAGAACTATGTGATCAGCAGAGAAAAAATAAACTGAAAATATACGACCCGGCTCCGAAAGAGCCGGGTTTTTTAATGCGCAAAAGCGAACAAAACCTATAAAATGAAACAAGAATACGACAAGTACACTGAGGAGGATCAGAAAGTTTGGAAGATCTTATTTGATCGTCAAATGCCCAGTCTGCCCAAGGCAGCAACGGCTGAATTTATGACTGGCGTCAAGAGAGTTGATTTTACCGGTGAGCGAATTCCAAACTTTGAGGAAACTAATAGAATCTTAAAAGAACTTACTGGTTGGGAAATTTATGCTGTTCCGGGCATAGTGGCAGATGATCTCTTTTTTGAGCTAATGGCCAACAAGAAATTTCCCGCTACCACCTGGGTAAGGAAAATGAGTGAATTGGATTATCTGGAGGAGCCGGATATGTTTCATGACGTGTTTGCACACATCCCTTTGCTTGCAAACCAGGCATTTGTGGACTTTCTTCAGGCCATTAGCCAATTCGGGAAAGAGTGGATCGATGATGAGTGGGCAATCCATCTACTATCCCGAATCTACTGGTTTACCATCGAATTTGGATTGATTAGAGAAAATGGCGAGCTGCGAATCTACGGGGCAGGAATTCTCTCTTCTTCAGGTGAAACCAAATTTTCTCTGAGCAATGAACCGGAACATTTTGAGTTTGATGTGGACCAAATTCTGGATACACCTTACCGAAAAGACATGATGCAGAACAAGTATTTCATCATTGACTCTTATGAGCAATTGTACGAATCCCTTCCAGTCATTAAAGAAAAAATTGAACTAAGGCTTAAAGAGAAGGCAATGCTTGCCTAAGCGCTTATGAGCTCATTTTCATTGAGATAATGGATGTAGTCATTATAGATTACAATGCCGGCAATGTGCGCTCGGTTAGTTACGCACTTCAGCGATTGGGTGTAAATCCCATTTTGAGTGCAGATGCAGAGGTGATTAGCAAGGCAGATAAAGTCATTTTTCCAGGTGTTGGAGAAGCCAGCACGGCCATGCGATTCTTGAGAGAGAATGGCCTGGACGCACTGTTGAAATCCTTACAACAGCCGGTCTTTGGAGTTTGTCTTGGTCTCCAACTTCTCTGTAGGCATTCCGAAGAGAATGATACAGACTGTCTTGGCATTTTTGATATTGACGTTCGAAAATTTGAGCCTAGGCTTAAAGTGCCACAAATGGGCTGGAATGACCTTATTAAGATGGGTTCACCACTTTTTGATGGAGTCAGTGAGCATAGCTACCTGTATTTTGTGCATAGTTATTATGCTCAATTGAGTGAGCATACTGTTGCAGTTACGGACTATGTAAACCCATTTAGTGCGGCTCTGCAAAAAGACAACTTTTATGCGCTTCAGGCACATCCTGAAAAGAGCGGAAAGGTGGGGGAGAGGATTTTGGAGAACTTTTTAAAACTGTAAGGAATGATGAATGCTTGATGTTAAATGTTAAATGGGATTGGGTATTTTGAATTACAATTGACTATTCACCTTAAACACTACTATAATGAAATTCTCAGATAATCTTATTGAACAGAAAAGTTTTGATTTTGCCTTACAAATTATTGAGGGGTATAAACAAATGCGTGATCAAAAGGAGTTTGTTTTATCCAAACAACTATTGAGATCTGGAACAAGCATTGGTGCAAATGTACAGGAAGCCCAGGCAGCATTCTCTAAAAAAGACTTCGCTGCAAAAATGTCCATATCATCTAAGGAGGCAAGAGAGGTGAGGTATTGGTTGCTATTAATAAAGTACAGTGACCTTGTAAATCTTAAAACTGATAAGCTACTGAAGGAAGCCGATGACCTTATAAACATTCTTACTGCCATAGTGAAGTCTTCACAACACAAGGCATAATTCAAAATTCACCATTTAACATTCAAAATCTCTATGCGAATAATACCAGCAATAGATATTATATCCGGCAAATGCGTCCGTCTTACGCAAGGTGACTACACCCAAAAAAAGGTGTATAGCAATGATCCGCTGGAAGTGGCCAAAAAATTTGAGCAGGCTGGAATCGAGCAATTACATATAGTCGATCTGGAAGGAGCTAAGGCGAGTCAACCCGTTAATCTTCAAATACTTATGGACATATTGTCCAACACCAGTCTGCAGGTTGATTTTGGAGGAGGAGTGAAATCAAATGAAAGTATTGACAGGGTGATTAGCACGGGTGTACATCAAATAACGGCAGGCAGTATTGCAGTCAATGACAAAGACATGGTCAAGAATTGGATTCAACTTTTTGGTAGCGAAAAAATTATTCTTGGGGCTGATGTCCGGAATGAGAAGATTGCTATCAACGGTTGGCAGGAGGACTCAGGAGTCGATCTTTTTGAGTTTCTGGAAGATTACCTTGCCTCTGGAGCCGAATACTGCATTTGTACGGATGTAAGCAAAGATGGCTTGCTGCAAGGCCCTTCATTTGACCTCTATAGGCGAGTGTTGGAGGCTTTCCCTGACCTCAAATTGATTGCAAGTGGAGGTGTCTCAGGCATAAATGACCTCGAAGAACTAAGGACATTGGGGGTTTATGGTACCATCGTGGGCAAGGCATATTATGAAGGCAGAATTAGTTTTGAAGAAATGGCCTCATTCAATAATTAAAAAATGCTGACAAAAAGAATCATACCCTGCCTGGATATTAAGGATGGCCGAACGGTCAAAGGGGTGAACTTTATTGGCTTGAGGGATGCGGGTGATCCGGTAGAACTTGCCGCCAGGTATGCCAGGGAAGGCGCTGACGAATTGGTATTCCTCGACATTGCGGCTACAGTAGAAAAAAGAAAGACACTTGTTGAACTAGTGAGTAAAGTGGCTGCCGAAATCAATATTCCTTTTACCGTTGGAGGAGGCATTTCGTCAAAGGCCGATGTCTCTGCATTATTGAATGCAGGTGCTGATAAAATTTCTATCAACTCCTCAGCTGTTAAAAGGCCGGAACTGATTAATGAACTGGCGAGCGAATTTGGTAGTCAATGTGTGGTGGTGGCCATTGATTCTTGTTTTGCAAAAGAGGAACACGTTGTGCATATAAATGGGGGGCGGAAAGCCAGGGCATTGAATACAATTCAATGGGCACTTGAGGTTGAGGAGAGAGGTGCTGGTGAAATCCTGCTGACTTCTATGGACCATGATGGCACCAAGGCTGGCTTTGCCAATGGGCTTGTTTCTGAAATTTCCAATATGCTGAACATACCGGTTATCGCCTCAGGTGGGGCAGGGAATATGCAGCATTTTGTAGATGCATTCATAAAAGGCCACGCTGATGCGGCTTTGGCGGCCAGTATATTTCACTTTGAGGAAGTTAGAGTGCCGGAACTGAAGATGTTTTTAAAAGAGAAGGGAATTGCGATAAGAATTGAATCATGAGAAAATTGGAAAGGGTGGAGGAGATTAAGTTTGATCTCGTAAGTGGATTGGTTCCGGCCATAGTGCAAGACGTTGTGACAAACAAGGTATTGATGCTCGGTTATATGAATGCTGAAGCGGTCGACAAGACGATGGAATGTGGTAAGGTTACTTTTTTCAGCAGAAGCAAGCAAAGATTGTGGACTAAGGGAGAAACCAGTGGCAATTTTCTTAGCCTTAAGGAAGTACTTGTAGATTGTGATCAGGATACACTTCTAATTCGGGCGGAGCCCAAGGGTCCTACCTGCCATACGGGCTCCGATACTTGCTTCGATGAGTCAAACGAACCGGGTGCTGGGTTCCTGGATTACCTTACCGGGGTTATTAAGGAACGCAAGCAAAAAGCTCCTGATGAATCATACACTGCAAGTTTGTTTGATGGGGGTATCAATAAGATTGCTCAAAAGGTGGGTGAAGAGGCGGTGGAGATGATAATAGAGGCCAAGGATGACAATGAGAGTCTTTTTCTTAATGAATCTGCTGACCTACTTTTTCATTATATGATCTTGCTTGAGGCCAAAGGATACTCACTCAATGATGTGATCAAAATATTAAGAGAACGACATCGTTAAGGCCAAAAGGGATACTTATATTGTCCTCTATGCCTACCCAAAACAGCCTTATGAAAGTTGCGTTCTACGGATTTCTATTTTTAGTTTCGGCCTTTGCGAGTTTTGGGCAATCAGACATCATTACAGATAGGCCTACACAGTCGAGTTCTCCATATACTTTGCCCAAAGGGTATTTTCAGATCGAAACAGGCTTTCAGCTTCAAAACACAAATTCTTTCTTTGGAAATTTTAATCCGACTGAAAGACAGTTGCAGGTGATTACTTTTAACACATCACTTGTCCGCTTTGGGTTGAGTGATAACATTGAGCTGAGATTGGTTCAGGAAACCACAAAAACACGTGTTCGTTCACGGGCTGGGGGTTCAATTATTAGCGCCTCACCAGTGGAATTGACTCCAACACTTTTTGGTGCAAAGATCAAATTGATGGAAGGTGAAGGGCTTTATCCTCAAGTTGCCTTTCTCGCACATATCGGAGGCCCGATACTCTCCGATTTGACGAAAGGTACTCAAGCTGATTTCAGATTCAGTTTTCAGCATACTTTGGGAGAGAAAAGCTCCATAGCTTATAACCTTGGAGGGATGTGGCCTGGTGGCTTCGGAGAATTCACCCCTTTATACACTCTCGTTTACAACTATAGTTTTTCCTCGAAGTTAAGCTCGTTTGTAGAGTTATATGGGTTTTTACCTTCCGGTGCAAAAGACCATCGACTCGATTTTGGACTGACCTATTTAATTCAAAACATGATCCAGTTGGATGCATTTGCGGGGTTTGGTATCTCCAGAACCTCGCCAGATTTTGTCACGGGCCTGGGTCTTAGTTTTATGCTTCCTAAGAAATAATACTATATTTCGGTATGGCAAAACAGGCAGCCAAATCTATCATGATGGTGCGTCCAAAACACTTTGGTTACGACCCTGAATCAGCTGAGTCAAACGCCTTCCAAATTGCAGAGGGGGCGGATAAAACTGATGCTATTCAGCAATTGGCACTTAAAGAATTTGACAATGCTGTTGCCCTGCTAAAAAGCAATGGCGTTGATGTTCGGGTTATTGAAGACGCTGAGGAACCAGTAAAGCCCAATGCAATTTTCCCAAACAATTGGGTATCCTTCCATGAAGGTAAGGTAATCCTGTACCCAATGATGGCGGCCAACAGAAGGGCAGAGAGACGGACCGAGGTAATTTCCGAACTAGACAAATCTAGCGGCAGATTCGATGAAATAATTGACCTCTCCAATTATGAGGAGCAGGCCAAGTATTTAGAGAGCACGGGTAGCTTAATTTTCGATTATCCTAATCAAGTGGCCTATGCCTGCCGATCGGAGAGGACACACCCGGAAGTACTAAAGAGACTTTGTGAGATACTGGATTTCAAGCCAGTATTATTTGATGCCCTGGATCGAGATGGATTGGAAATCTATCATACCAATGTGATGATGTGTCTGGCAGAACGATATGCTGTGATCTGCATGGAGTCCATCCCAGAAAGCCAAAAGGCTGAAGTGGAAGAAGCCTTAGCGCAATCCGATCACGAGATTATTGCCATTTCCTTCGACCAGATGTATTCGTTTGCAGGCAATATGCTTGAGGTTGAGAACGAATCTGGCGAGTCGATTTTGGTAATGTCCAATGCAGCCGTGACAAGTCTATCAAAGGCTCAGAGGGAAAGACTTTCTCAATACTCGAAGCTCATATCCATCCCCATTCCGACCATCGAAAAATATGGTGGTGGCAGTATCCGCTGTATGATGTGTAGGTTGAATTAAGGTTAGATGAGTCCCAAGGTCCAGAATAGACAGACCGCAAGGAAGGAGGTAATTCCACCAACCAAAGTGGCTCCTCCATACCCGAAGATGGCGTCCTTCACAGAAAGCCCACTTAATGAGGTGCAGACCCAGAAATAGCTACTATTCACGTACTTAATAATCACAGAACCCGATGCCCCTGAAAGCATAGCCGCTTCAGGAGATAAACCAAGACTACCCAACATTGGTGCAGCAATCGAGGCAGCAGTGATAACACCTACTGTTGTTGATCCGGTTACCATGTTACCGATGATGCCGATAATAAATGGAAGTACGATGGATGGAATATTATAACTTCTGAAGAAATCAACAATATAATCCACTACAGGCGTACCTTTCAGGATTTCACTCAAGGAGCCACCAAGCCCTGTGACTACCAGAATCATGGCGGATGCTCTTAAACCTTCCTCAATCCAACTAGACTTGGACTCCTTTTTGTCTTCCTTGTTCTTGATCATTCTGAAGGCCAGCCAAACCCCAATGGACAAGGCCACAACGGGCCAACCCAGGTAAGTTAGAATTGGTTTGAGTGCACTGCCATCATTCAAATAGAACTTCGCAACAGAATGAAGTGCAATGAGCACAATCGGAATGACGATAGGGGCGTAGGAATTCAGAATAGACCGTGTAGAAGGTTTGGTAGTTAAAAGGTCGATATCAAATTCTTTGTTGGGCAATGTTTTGATTCTTGGAGCAGCAATCCATTTTCCCCAGGCCCAACCGGCCAAAGAACCAAGCAGACAACAGAAACCTCCGAATAAAATCGTCTTCCCGATATCAGCACCGACCAGGGCTGCTGCCGCCAATGGTCCTGGTGTGGGAGGTACAATGGCGTGAGTCAATTGAACCGCGCCTACCAGGCCAATCGACATGGTGGCAATGCCAGTGTTGGCAGCAGAAGCTACCGAGTGAATCAAAGGGTTCAAAATCACATAGGCTACATCCGAAAAAATGGCAATGCCTAAAATAAAGCCGGTGATGGTCAGGGCAAGAGGCATTCTTTTCTTTCCAACAAAACCAATTACAGATTGCGTGATCACATTTATAGCCTTGGTTCTTTTTAGGGCTTCTGCAATGACGGAACCTAATACGATCACTACTCCGATTTTACCAAGTGTCTTGCCAAAACCGTTCTCGAACGCCTTAATAAAGTTGTTTTGCTCAATTCCCGGAATGATTCCGAAAAGCACTAATGGGATCAATAAGGCAAGAAATACGTGCCATTTCCATTTGGCAATCAGAAATAACAGAAGGAAAATCAGTGCCAGAAAACCGATTAATGCAACTATGGGATTGGTAGCAACCTGTCCCATTAACTGTCTTTTAAATGATTGGCCAAAAACTGCATTGCCGCCTGAGCACCTCCTGCTGAATAAGGAACTCCTGCCATTTCCATTCCCATCTCAACACCGGATAGGGTTCCCATAAGCATCAGCTCATTGAAATCTCCCAAGTGGCCGATGCGGAATACTTTAGACTTGAGCTTTCCTAATCCCGTACCTAAAGACATATTAAGTTGATTCAGGATCAGTTTTCTTAAATCATCTGCATTATGACCGTCAGGGATAATAAGCGCAGTGGTAGAGTCTGAATATTCCTTTTCGTTGAGTGCCTGATTTTCAAGTCCCCAAGTATCAGCAGCAATCCGGGTTGCCTGGGCTAAAACCCTATGTCGCTGGTATACATTTTCCAGTCCTTCTTCCAGGATCATACCCAAGGCCTCATTGAGTCCAAAGAACAGCCCACTCGCGGGGGTATACGGATAATAACCTGTTTCATTCATGGTGACCACGCGATCCCATTGCCAGTAGGATTGAGCAAAACCGGTTTGTCTACTGTATTCCAGCGCCTTTTCATTGATCGAATTAAAGCCTAAACCCGGAGGCATCATCAAGCCTTTTTGGGAAGCACAAATCGCCACATCTACTCCCCATTTATCCTGGTAAAATGGGGTGGTTCCCAGCGATGAGACAACATCGGCCAGAAGCAGGGTTGGATGATTTGCGGAATCGATCGCTTGTCTAACGGCCTCAAGATCACTGGTGATTCCGTTACAGGTTTCATTATGGATAACCATTACCCCCTTGATATCCCTTCTTGTATCTTTTCTTAGTTCCGCTTCAACCACATTCGGGTCGACACCATGTCGCCAATCTCCTGCAATCCATTGTACTTTGAATCCAATCTTTTCGGCCAGGTTTTTCCAGAGTACTGCAAAGTGTCCGGTCTCAAAACCTAATAATGTATCTCCTGGGTTGAATAAATTAGTCAATGCCGCTTCCCATGCTCCCGTTCCGGAGGAAGGGTAAATCAATACATGCCCCTCAGTTTGAAAAACCTGCCTGGACTTATTGATAATTTCCAAACCAAGTTCTCCGAATTCAGGTCCGCGATGGTCTATGGTGGGTTGGTTCATAGCGCGTAGAACACGTTCGGGTGTATTAGATGGGCCTGGAATTTGGAGGAAATGCCAACCGCGCTTTTGATCTTTAGATTTGGGCATGAAACCGTTTTGATTCTTGCGAACCTAAAGTAACGAATTGAATGTAAACCCTGAAAAGATTAGTGGTGGTTGGGGAATATGCTGGTCAATTTTCGAAGGAGAGAAAAAATAGTAACGAAAAGAAGTCATTTGTCAATAACCCGACCATAATCGTGTATTATGCATGCATACTATTTGTTGAATACCCGATCAATTATTCTGAGTTAACATGGCCTTAACATAGAATCTTTGGAGAGTCAACCCGTATGACAAAATTATATTGTAAATCACTGAATTTCAGGCGATAAGATATTAATTATAACTCTAATATCCGTAACTTTGCATAGAAGTTGGAGGTGAGTTATGGAAATTTTAGTGGTTAACGAAGAGGGGTTGGATATTGTCTCCGGTATGATTGATGGAGATTTAACCAAGCAGATTGCAGCGGACTATTTTGCAGAAGTGAGCAAAATAGCCCAGGCACACGACATTAAGCGCGTGTTGACAGATGTTAGAAGAGCTAAATTGTTAGCTGGAGATGAGGAGATGAAAAGTCTGTCGCTAGAATTACCAGGAATTGGCATAGATCAGTCTTGTAGAAGAGCCATTTTGATATCGAATGATATCGAGGGTTACAAGACTTGGGAGAACTACTGTTTCAAACATGGTTTTCACAAGGTCAAGATTTTCCTTGACCAGGAAGTGGCCATTGACTGGCTTTCACAAAACTAAACACTTGGGGAGTCCGGCATTTGCCGGACTTTTTTGTTTATGGCTGGTGCAGTTTTTCCAAATGCACGTTGCACTCTTCAACTCCCTCAGGGATTCCAACTTTTGCATATAGGGCTTTGGCTTTTTCCCAGTGGGTAATGGCCAAAGCCGTTTTTTTTAGATCTTCCTGAACTATGGCAAAAACCCTGTTCGCATTCGCAGTTTCTAAGTCGTTTGTCGGACTGTTCCTATAAAAATCTACCACCTGCACCAGGCATTTCTCAGCGCATTCCTGCTCGCCAAGTTCTCTGTACATATCACCTATATGTCGTAGCGTATGCATCTGCCTGACTTCGTCCTTTAAGTCGATATAGATTCGCTCGATTTGTTTGTAATAGGAGAGGGCTTCTCTTAATTCGCCTTTATCGGAATGAACCTGGGCGTATAATTTCAGAAACAAGGCCTCACCTGCCTGATCCTTTGCTTCTCTGGCTTTGCCAAGGTATTTTTCGGCAATTGCCAGCACTGTCTCGCGTTTACCTTGTGCCCTAAGTCTCCAGGTTTCATTGAATTTGGATTGGAAGTTGTCTTCTGGGTTACTCATCACCTAATTTATCTTGAGCCCTTTGGATCATCCTAATTGCACGATCTATGCTGTCCTTTTTAGTACGGAAAACCAAGATGGCGATTCGAATGACAAATTTTCCATCCAGTTGAGTAGAGCTGAGAAAGATATCCCCGTCCTGATGGATTAAATCTAAGAGTTGACGATTGTATTCATTAACGTCTCGGCTTTTTGAAGGATACCAGAAATAGCTTACTGAAAGATCAGGCTCAGGCCCAACTTCGAATCCCAATTCAATCAATTTATGCCGGAAGTAGGAGGTAAGCAGTAGTTTTTCTTCCAAACAGGCCTTGAACGGTTCCAACCCATAAAGCTGCAAGGGTAGCCAGACTCGCAGACCTCGAAAGTGCTTAGTGAGTTCAGGTGAAACATCAGCGGGGTTGATCGGCTGGTTTTCTCCAAGAATGTCCTGCATATAGTTGGCAAAATAATGATGGGAATGCATCACCGCTTCCTTGTCTTTTACCAAAACAGCGCCAACACCATAAGGAAGGAATAATCCCTTATGGGGGTCAATAACCAAGGAATCGGCCATTTCAATGCCTTCGAATAAGGCTCTGGTCTGTTCAACCAGAATAAAGAAACCGCCATAGGCCGCGTCAATATGATACCAGAGCCCTTCTTCTTGTGCAATGGCTCCGATGGTCTTTAGGGGATCGACAACTCCGGTATCGGTGGTACCAGCCGAGGCGATTACCATAAATGGATTGAGGCCTGCTGCCTTATCCTGTTTAATCTGCCTGGCGATCAGTTCAGGCTGCAGTCGATATTCGTTGTCCAGTTCTATCTCCCTTATCTGAACATCTTCCAGACCAATAATCCTTAGCGCTTTTTTGATGCAATGATGTACATGAGCACTTAAATAAATAACGCTCTTTTGAATTTTTTCATTCTTGATTCCAAATTTGTCACGAGCCGAGGTGAGCGCAATAAGGTTGGCGATTGATCCCCCTGAGGCAAGGTTACCCACCGCGGATTCCGGGAAGCCAAAGATATCTTTGAGCCAATCAATTACCGCATTCTCAATGGCTACAGCACCGGGTGAGGCAAAGTGCACTCCCGCATATTCATTGGTGATGGCCACCATATAATCGGCCAGGCCAGATGCAGGAATTCCGCCACCTGGTATATAACCCAAATGGCCCCCGGAAGCGGCCATAATCCCTTTGTCTGCTACTTCAGTACGATAGAGATCAATAAGTTTTCCTAAGGGTTTGGCGTTGTTGTCTATTGAAAAGTCGTGCTGAATATTACCTTTTACATAGGCCGGGTTCTCCATGAGCCGATTCAGAAAACCATTGGCAAAATCCATAACCTCAGTTTGCTGGGAGCTACGTTCTTCAGCAGAAGGTTCAAGGGCAGCCGAGACTTTGGCAAGTTCTTTTAGACGTGTAATCAGATTTTGCATACTTGGTTATCTGTCCTTGTGAGGGAGTTTACCTGCTAATTCAAACTGACAGACCTGCCCGTCCGGCAGGCAGGTTGCTTCATTCTTCGCAATGAAAGTTAATACTTTGCTGGAGTACCTGGAGGAGGAATTGAATTCTTTATAAACTCCCTAATATCCTCATTGGCGTTTTTTAAATCTTCTGCTCGAAGGTACATCATATGCCCGCTGCGATAGCCTTTAAAGCTCATTCGATCTTTCAGCTTTCCGCTCGGATCAAGATGCCACATATTGTACTTCGCATTGAAGTAGGTGGTGGCTCCATCGTAATATCCACTTTGGGTCATTACATGCAGGTATGGATTTTGGGCCATGGCTTGGCGTAAATTTTCTCCTGTATTATCGCCACTTCTATCCCATGGACCTACCGGACCAAACATATTGTATTTGATATCGGTTTGATAGTTCAAATAGTTTTTGAAGTAGTGGTTTATGGCAGGGGTAAAGGAATGTAGCCACGAGGTCAACTCCGAATTGAAGTCGGGGCTCATTCCTGCATCCATTCGGTCAATGCCTTTATACCGTGAATCCAGTCTACCTACGGTGCGTCCTTCATGTCTAAGTAGGTCTTTCCAGAAGAAGTTGGTGGGAACATCAAGATTGTGTTGACGAATCACTTGTTCATCGAGTCCTGAGTAGCGACTAAAATTTCTGATTGCATCGTTTTTCTCCGCATCGGTGGCCCAGGCACCCTTGGCGATAACCGGCAGAAGTTTGTCCATAGTATAGGCCTCAGCTTCTTCCAACACTTCGAGTAGGTCTTTGCTTTGAAGGTCAGCAGGTAGTTGTTTGTGATACCAGGCTGCTGCTGCGAAATAGGGTAGACGGTTAGCGAGATTTACAGGACCATCTCTGTCTATGCCTAGTCCTGTAGGGGATACCAGAATAATTCCGTTGAGGTACATCCATTGACGGCCTTGTAAGGCCAATGATAAGCCGGATACCCTGGTAGTTCCGTAACTTTCTCCGATAAGAAATTTTGGCGAATTCCAGCGATTATTGCGCGTCACGAAGGTGTTGATCCATTCAGCCAAATAAGCGATATCCTGATTTACACCAAAGAATTGTTTTCGGTCTGCCTCAGGATCAACAATTCTTGAATAGCCAGTATTCACCGGGTTGACGAATACAATATCCGCCACATCCAAGATGGAATGTGGGTTGTCTTTTACGCCATAGGGTTGAATAGGATAACCTTCATCGTCAATTTTCAATATGCGAGGGCCGGTATAGGCAAGGTGCATCCAAACAGAGGCTGAACCCGGTCCACCATTAAAAGAAATGACTAGTGGACGAGTATCCTTGTCCTTCACATCTGTTCTTTCATAGTAAGTATAAAAAAGAGTAGCTACCGGATCGCCATCATTATTCCAAACAGGTTGGGTTCCGGCTGTGGCAGAAAAAGGTACTCTTTTTCCTTTTATGACTACTTCATCGTTTGTCGTTACGGCAGATTCCACAGGGATTTTTCTGCTTTGTGCGACTATTGAAATGGTGGTTGCTAAAAATAAGGTGGCAACTAATAATTTACGGTTCATTGCTATTTCGTTTAGTAGGTTAAGTCTATTGTTGTTGATCCACTACGATACGATCATCTCCCTTCAACCTTTTATTAAGTTGAGGAATGGTTTTATTCATCAGGGCATCTTTTCTAGGCGCCAGTTTCTTCAGCATGCTATGATAATACTCAAACTGCGACTTCTGATCACCGGTCATAAGCCCGATGTAGCTCGCGACTTGCCTGTAAAGGCCACTGGCTCTGCTTGAAAGTTCACCATACATGCGATTGAGCTCTTTGACCTCAGCCACTGCCGTTGCAGAAAGTTTCTTTTTATCCTTCTCTAGTTTGTTGACTTTCTGAAGGATTTTTCTGATTGCCTGGCTTTCGGTTCGAGTGGCTGTCATCAGATCATAAATTTCTATAACACTGGCAGTCCAGGCTGTTCGGTCTGCAATACTCATCTCGATTCTCGGATCGTCTTCTACCCTGAAATTTTGCTCCATGGTTTTACCGTTTACGGTAAGTTTTGCTACATAAAGCCCAGGCACAACTCTTGGCCCCGGAGTTTGGAAAGTACGGTTCCCAAATCGCTGAGGTGGGATAGAAGACTTGTAGGTCATATTCCAGGAAGCCCTGTGGATTCCAGCCGTAGTATCGACCCTCACGGTATTAATCTCCTTGCCCTGCAAATCGTAAATGGTTAGACTTATATCATCCTTTTCCACTGCGGATTTTAGGTAGTAGTCAATCAGTGCTCCGGATTGAGGGTTTTGACCTCTATAGAACATATCTCCCGTATGCGCACCGGTACTGCTATAATTGATCATTACTCCGGTTGGGATACTGAATAAAGCGGCTTGCTGATTCAAAGCATTTGGCGTCAATTCCTGCAGCGAATTGAGATTGTCCAAAATCCAGACTCCTCTACCATGCGTGCCCAAAACCAGGTCATTATCTCGTGGATGTATTACCAAATCATTGAATGGTAGCGTGGGCATATTGTTTTTCAGCTCCACCCAATTTCTGCCACCATTAATAGAAACAAATAATCCAATCTCGGTGCCCAAATAGAGCAGGTTTGGGTTTTTGGGATCTTCCCTAAGCGTTCTGGCTACGCGATTGGCCGGTAAATCTCCCTCAACCGATGTCCAGGTTTGACCGAAATCTGAGGTTTTGTAGATGTAGTTATTAAAGTCGTTGTTCCTGTAGTTGTTAATCGCCACATAAGCCGTACCGGCAAAGTGGGTTGAAGGTTCAATTGTATTGATCCAGGTTTCTTTTGGAAGCCCCGAAAGTCTTCCTGTTACATCGGTCCAATTGAGGCCATCATCAGAGGATACTTGCATAAGACCATCATCTGTGCCTACGTAGAGCATGCCGGCCTTTAATGGCGATTCGGCAACGGCAGTGAGGGTAGGATAATACGGAATACCATCATCCAGTGAAGCTGTGCTGGTATCACCTCTTTGGCCCATAATTTCAAGTTCTCTTCTGTTCACTTTGGTGGTCAAATCTCCCAGGGACTTCCAGTTGCTGCCGCCATCAGTGCTTTTCCAGAGAATGTTAGTTCCGGCATAAATTGTGTTTGGATCATGTTTTGACAAATAGAATGGACCATCCCAGTTAGCTGGTGCCATAGCATTGCCGAGTTCTGGTTCAGCGATTCCAGGGCCCCAGGCATCCCAATTTCTTCTTGCACCTATTCGCCCCTTTGGGTCACCAGGCCTGATGGATTGACTTTGTCTGGTCTTCTTGTTTAGCCTGAATAAACCTAGGTATTGAGACTCTCCATATAGAATATCAGGATCTGTAGGGTGAGGGAGGTTCAAAAATCCATCTCCACCTCCGGTCTTTTTCCAGTCGGAATTCAAAATACCTCGACTGTCATAGGTCGCATTCGGACCATACCAGCTTCCATTGTCTTGAAGACCTCCATATACATTGTACGGTTCGGCCATATCCACACTTACCCGGTAGAATTGGCTCAACGGCAGATTGTTCACAAAGAGCCAGGTTTTGGCACGATCATAGGAAATTCCTATGCCTCCATCGTCACCTTTGATTACATGTCTGCTGTCATTGGGATTTACCCAAACGATTCTGTCATCACCATGTAGCGATTGGCGAGGAGCCGTAAATTTTTTACCTCCATCATCAGAATAGCTGAATTGATTCATCATATAAATCCGCTGATCATCGCTAGGATCAACAAGAGGCTGACTTGCATACATTGGACGAGGATTCCAATCACTCATAAAAGTCCAGCTTTCCCCTTTGTCTTCAGATCTGTACAAACCGGCCCTTCGACTGTTGTAGGCAGTAGAGGCATTGTATTGATACCCTTGTTCTACTGAAGCATAAACAATATTGGGATTGCTGCGATATATTGAGATACCTATTCTTCCGTATTCACCTTCCGGCAATCCGGTTCTTAATTCTTTCCAGGTTCTACCGCCATCTGTAGATTTGTGCAATCCACTACCCGGACCACCACCATTGAAACCATAAGGCCTCCTTCTTCTTTGGTAGGTGGCCGCATATAGAATGTTCGGGTCGGTTGGATCCATGGCCACATCCACTACACCGGTATTCTCGTCCACATAGATCAGCCGTTGCCAGGTTTCACCACCATTGGTTGATTTATAAAGCCCACGCTCTTCATTTGCTCCCCATAAATGGCCCATAGCGGCTACATAAACAATATTGGGATCTGTAGGATGGAGGACAATCCGCCCGATATGGTGAGAGTCTTTTAAACCCATATTTGTCCAGGTTTTCCCGGCATCTGTGGATTTATAAACACCATCACCCCAGCCTGAGCTTTGGCGATTGGCTCTCTCTCCGGTACCTACCCAAACATGATTGGGATCTCCTTGATGTACGGCAATATCTCCCACGGAGTGGGTGCCTCCTTTATCGAAAACCGGGGTAAACGTTACTCCATTGTTAATGGTCTTCCAAACACCACCAGTGGCTGAGGCAGCATAAATGATATATGGATCTTTCTCCACAACAGCCAAGTCAACTATTCTACCGCTCATATTGGCAGGGCCAATATTTCTCAGTCGAAGGCCATTCAATGTCTCGGAGGTGAGTTGTTGTGCCTGAACGGAGGTAGTACCGATCACAAGCAGGCATAAGAGTAAATTAGAAATCACACGTTTCATAAGCTCAATATTGTTTGTGCATTAAGATAGTGAAACCGTCTTATGAGAAGCCTTATTTTTTGAGGAATGGTGTGAATATCTGCATCGGGTTCTATTGCCTATTGCAAAGTCTTAGTATACCAGGACCAATCAACCCTATTACCAAGAGGAGGCCTCTTTAAGGTAAATCTCATTAAAATAAAATATTAATAGGAATAATATTCGATTTTAAAAAGACAAGTAGTTTCATTTTTAAATAAACATGTTTTTATAAATAATCAATTATATTATATTACTTAATAAATTATTTTTTTAACTAAAACACTATCATTATGAGTAATACAATTCCTCCAGGCACTTACCAGCTAACCAGCAGAAATGTGCGCATATCTGATGCCGGTGATGGGCGCATCACAATTACTGCCGATACACAAATGGCAAATGGCTCATGGACAACCAGTTCCTTAAAGTATGACATTGCGAATTGCAATGGTCAGTTGAAATTTGCTCCTGACGGGTGCTAGTATTTATAAGAGGATGTCTAAAAAGTCAGTCTCGTCATTCTCGCGAAAGCGGGAATCTCCAAATCTGAACCGTAACACTACATTGAGATTCCCATTTTCATGGGAATGACGGTTTTTTTTGGCTTTTGAGACGCCCTCTTTATTTGAGGTTTAGCTTAACGTGAGTTCCAGAGAAGAAATCTCCCTTACTTTAAGAATCGCCATCCTACATTCATTTCGCAGCCCCGAGTTTTAGGGACGGAGAAATCTTTTCACGTTTAATGAGTAAGCCTGACTTTCACTGCTGAAAAAGATCCCTCTTTGCTTCGCTGAAGCTTCGCGAAAGCAAGACGGGATGTGCAATAATTGTGGCTATACTGAAAATCAGTTTTTAAATAAATTAGTTATCCCGAACTCATGTTCGTTTAAGGTTATCAATAGGCATTCCTGATTTTTTCTAACATCGTTTGCATACTTTGTCTCACTTGGTTGGTTGAGTGGATATAGTGATTGACCATAAAAGTGAAAATTAGGGTTTTACCTGATTTGGTTTTCACATAACCACTGAGGCAGTGATTGTTACTGATCGTTCCTGTCTTGGCAAAAACATAAGGTTCATTTTCACCGGCATACCAATTCCTAATTGTGCCCGAAACTCCGCCAGCAGGTAGTAATGAGAACATTCGTTGCTCGCCCACTTCTTCCCTTAGTATTTTCAAGAGCCTGACTATTGTCCTTGGTGTGAACATATTATATCTCGATAGCCCTGATCCGTCAACCCAAATCAACTCATCTGTCCAATCGTTGAAATAGTTTTCCTGCATAAAATCAATGGCACCCATGGTGCTTAAGGTATCATTTACCTGTCCGCTCGCCATCAATAGAATCTGTTCGGCCATAAGATTATCGCTGGGCTGAAGCATACGTCTAAATAGGGTATCAACAGGAAGGCTGTAGAGTGTTTTTTTCTCACCATTTCGGGGAGCATGTCCATAGGGCCTGACTGCTCTTTTTAAAGTATCTGCCAAGAGCTTCTTAAATAAATCATCAGAATATTTGAAAGGCCTTACCTGCTCGTCAATTATGGTTGTATCACTGACAGTAGCATCAGGAAGCCCAATCTTATAATCGAAGGTATTGTCAAATTCAGCCCTTCGAATGGAGTTGCCATCTGTCCTTGTGGTATCTGAGCTTGGTTTGAAATTTAGAGACAGACGATTTGGAATCACCTTTATCGATTGTGCTGATCGATCGATATAGGAGATGGTGCTATTGCCATAAATGGGAAATATCGCTTTTTCGGCAGAATAGTATCCTCTGAAATCGTCCCAACTCCAGCCTGGACCAAATCGCTCTTCCTCATTTGGCCTTGTCCAGTAAAAGAGCTGCTCCGGTCTTTGGTTTAAAAAATCCAGAACGGCATCATCGTCAACCTCCGGATGCAAAAACAATGGGTTTCCTGTTGCCCAAAAGATCAATGAGTCACCAGAGATAGTGTAGTTCATAGCCGGTACAGCATCGTCCAGCATTTTAAACCCGGCATAAAAAGTAAAGAGTTTTGTATTAGAGGCAGGCGTCATGTACTTGTCCTCCAGGTGGGTCGCAATCACCTTATCCTTGACAGGATCATACAACTGGAAACCAACATAGGCTTGATTGAAACCAGGGAGATTTTTTAGGTCCTTCTGAATTTTACGTTTAGAATAGTTTTGCGCGCTAAGCTCCAGCGCTGAAAGGAGCAGAATGCCAATAAGAAAGAGTGTTTTGATCTTGAGACCAGTCATACTCTAGTGAATTTATGGATTAAGTTACCCCTTGAGCAATCATTGAATCGGCTACTTTTAGGAACCCTGCAATATTTGCTCCGGCCATATAGTCTGGGCCTGAACTGTACTTCTGGGCTGCATGTAGGCAATTGTCATGAATGGTTCGCATAATGATTTGCAGCCTTCTATCTACTTCCTCGCTGGTCCAATGGGAGCCTGAGTAGTTTTGCGCCATCTCAAGTCCGGAAGTGGCCACGCCACCAGCGTTTGATGCTTTTCCAGGGGCATAGATCACACCGTTATTTTGCAATATGTTAATGGCTTCAGGAGTACAAGGCATGTTGGCACCTTCACCAACCAAAATGGTACCTCCGTCAACCAAGTGTTGTGCATCCTTACCATTTAATTCGTTTTGCGTAGCGCAGGGCAACGCACAATCCGCTTTGTGCGACCATATTGGATTGTGATCAAGTGACCGGTCTGTTTCAAAATAATGGGCAGAATCGTACTCACCTGCATACTCTGCAATCCTACCTCGTCTTTCGTTTTTGAGTTCCTGAATGAACCTAAGCTTGTCGGCATCGATACCGGCCTCATCATATATATGCCCCGAAGAATCTGAAACAGTTAACACCTTTCCACCCAACTCGATAATTTTTTCTATGGCGTATTGGGCCACATTTCCTGAACCCGAAACCAAGCAGGTTTTGCCTTCCATGGAGTCATTGATGTTTTCCAGGATATACTGAGAAAAATAAACCAAACCATAACCAGTGGCCTCTGGTCTGATCAGGCTGCCACCCCACTTTACACCTTTGCCTGTAAGTACCCCAGAGAATTGGTTTTCGATTTTCCGATACATGCCGTACATGTACCCAATTTCCCGGCCACCTACGCCAATATCCCCGGCAGGAATGTCTATTCTATGTCCAATGTGTTTAGAAAGTTCCAACATGAAGTTTTGACAGAAGCGCATTACTTCGCCATCCGACTTTCCTTTTGGGTCAAAGTTGGATCCACCTTTGCCACCGCCTAAGGGCAAGCTGGTAAGCGCGTTTTTGAATATTTGTTCAAACCCTAAGAATTTAAGGATGCTTTGATTTACGGAGGGATGAAAGCGCAAACCACCTTTGTAGGGGCCAATGGCACTGTTCATTTGTACGCGGTATCCTCGATTAACCTGAGGCACACCATTGTCATCTATCCAGGTTACCCGAAAACTGATGATTCTTTCTGGTTCAACAATCCGCTCAAGAATTTTGTGTTTTCTATATTCGACATGTCGTTCAATAACCGGGGCAACGCTTTCATGAACTTCCTGAACAGCCTGGTGAAATTCAGTTTCCCCAGGGGTTGATTCCTTTAGATTGTCTAAAAAGTTGATTCTAGAGACATCATCAATCAATGTACTTTCCATGTAAGATGATTTTTTTTGTAGTTGGATTTCAGAGTTGTATTTATTAGTCTGAAATAAACAATTTCGATAGGTTGGGAATCCAATTGTTTAATCTGGACGAATATAAGCAGATTTTTCATTCATAGTACACCGCAACCTCATCAAGTCCCTTCCTTGACAGGTCTGGAACATAAACTTCATCAGCCTCATAGCCTACCGGAAGCAGTAAAAAAGCCCTTTCATTTCCTGGTCTTTCCAGAATTTTCGCAAGGAAATTCATAGGACTAGGTGTATGGGTAAGCGTTACCAAGCCTGCTTCATGAATGGCTGTGAGTAAAAAGCCACAGGCAATCCCCACAGATTCATTTACATAATAATTGTTGAGCTTTTCGCCATTCGGACCAATATTATATGGTTTTTTAAAAACGATAATTAAATAGGGTGCTGTCTCTAGAAAGGGTTTGTGCCAATCGGTACCGAGTGGTTGGAGATCTTTTAACCAGGAATCACTCATGCGACCATGATAACTATCATATTCTTCTTTTTCTGCCGCCTCACGAATCTTACTTTTTATTGCGGGATTGCTTACCACACAAAATGTCCATGGTTGTTTATGAGCACCGGAAGGGGCGGTAGAAGCAGATAGAATGACTCTATCAATGACCTCTTTGGGAACGGGCTTATCCGAAAACTCCCTGACACTTCTTCGAGTGTCCATCCAACCGTGAAATAATTTGCTTTTAAGGACCATCTCCTCAGCTCCATAATGTACATGGGTGTACTTGACATAAGGATGGCCGTCTATCAGCTTCTTATCTTGTTGACTCATGGCCGTAAAAGTAGGCAGTATCACTAAAAAAAAGAACCCCGACTGAAAATTCAGCCAGGGCACGATTTGGATGTATATTACCTCCTTACGAGGTACTTTTAAGACGACCTAAATAAAAGAATGTTCCAACAGGCCTGAAAATTATTCTGGATTGGCCATGGACCGCTTCTTTCGGTGTTTGAGTTGGTTGATTATAATAACAAGAACAGCTACCCCACACAGGACCCAGGCTGCGATAATATTCAGGTAGGACAAGGGCACTGAAATCAGTATCAAAACAACTGGTACTGCCCAAATTTTGTCGGCACGCATGTTCTTCCTTTCCAGTTTGGTATTGCGCAGTTTCTCCACTTTATCTGTGAGAATAAATTTGAACTTGTGATAATCATAGGCCAACAGCCAGACATTCAGTAGGAGCAGAAACAAATTCACATAAGGTGTTCCCTGCCATTTCATGGAAACGGTTACCATAAAAATATTCAGTATTACAGGAAAACAGAGTAGTGCTCCGAGCGTGGCAAAGCGTTGTGTAAAAAGCAATAAGCCGACTACAATTTGAGATCCCGCAATAAATCTTGCGTACATGCCGAGACCATGCTCCGCCAATCTTTCCTCGAGCCAAACTGGTCCTATAATTCCCGGAAAGGCATGGTCTGCATATAGCTTGCTCATACCCGCACCAAAGAATATCAGACCTAAGAAAATTCGAATGAGAACAATAATGGTGGGGTGCGGAATGCCTAATATCTTTTTCATAATAGGAATTTCAGATTTGCCGAATTATGAAAATTCGACAAATCGTTTATCGGTTAAATAATCCGTTTTCTGGTTTGCTCTATTCCGGCAAGCGTGAACATTGCCAAAGCTACTCCAAGGCTATAGTAAACATGATCCATGTTTGCCCATATGCTTGGGTTTTCCGGGGTAAGTCCTCCTGTGCCAAGGATATGATATCCATAAGGGTGGTAAATGGCATATTTCCAGCCCTGAGACACGATTAAGAAAGATATTACCCCTCCAATACCCACACCCAATGGTAGGATCAGATTCTTCCAATGTTGACTGATCCAGAATTGAATAGAGGCCATACCTAGCGTACAGAGGAAAGTCTTGAGATAGAGGGCATAAATAAGGGAGAAGTCAAAGGATTCTTCAAAACCCAAACCCGGGTTGGCAAATCTCATGGAGAAACCCACCAGAATTGTGAAAGTGGCAAATAGCATAAGGCTAATAAAGAGCATCAAAACAAAGACTTTCATCTTGGAGGTATACACTGTAAACCTTGAAAGTGTCTGGGAATAAATGAGTTTCCATGTATTGGCATTGTACTCAATATTATTGACCAAAAGGGCTATCATAATGATGAAGAATGGGAATAAGAAATTGGCTGGGTTCAAGCTTAGAGACATTAAACCCTCCCAGGCGTTTCTGCCTTCTGGTATAATATCTGAACCTCTTCTCCATAGGATCAAAAAGTTAATGATTGGAATGAAGGCTGGCGCAATGACTATTAGCCAAAAGGTAAAAGTGCGCTTGTATTTATAAATCTCCGCGGAGATTCCGTGGGTAATTTGCGTAGCTAAATTCATTGGTCTAGTCGATTTGTTAAGTTTAAGAATACAGACTCTAAATTTTCGCTAGAGGTCTTAAGTTGATAAATGTCAATCCCTTCTTCCACGAGTGCCTTGTTGATCCTTGCGATATCCTCTCGTGACTCAATAGGTAGTTCTATATAATGCGTGTTCGAGTCTGAAATCGTAAAATTCATTCCTTGGATAAGTGCTAAGGCCTTGGTCGAATCATTTAGTTCGATTCTTAATTCCTGGATGTCATTACCGGACTTTAGTCCCTCCAATTTTCCTTCATAAAGAATTTTACCTTGATCAATAATGGCTACATCGGTGGCCACTTTTTCGATTTCCGATAAGAGATGGCTCGAAAGAAAAATAGTTTTGTCGTGGTCTTTATTTAGCGTTTTAATCAGCTCTCTCATCTCAATAATCCCGCTCGGATCGAGTCCATTTGTTGGTTCATCCAGAATCAGCAAGTCCGGATCAGTCAATAGGGCAGAAGCCAAACCAAGACGCTGGCACATACCCAGTGAATAGTTTTTCACCTTTTTGTCTGCATTATCCTTGAGCCTTACAATTTCGAGAACATCATCAATTCGTCTTTTTCCAACACCAGCCATTCTTCGCACAACCTCAAGGTTTTGACGGCCTGAAAGGTGTTTGTAAATGGATGGGTTTTCAATAAGCGCTCCCACTCGGCCTAAGATTTCATCGCGATCGGTTTTTAGTGATTTTCCGAAAACACTGATCTCTCCGGTGGATGCCCTGAAAAGATCGAGGAGTATTCTGATTGTTGTTGTTTTTCCAGCACCGTTGGGCCCGAGAAAACCATAAATGCTCCCCTGAGGAACATTGATGTTAACCTGATCCAATGCTTTAAAGTCTTTAAAGTAGAAATCGAGGTTTTTAGCTTGAATTATGGGTTGTGACATATGTGGTAATTTGATTTAATGACGCATGCAAGTCAGAGAATGTCAACAATAAAAAAAAATGTTAGACCAATCCGGTATATGTCTAGATCAGTCTGAGTTTTTTCTCTACCAACCTAAGCACCGATTGCAACTGTATTTTTCGCACCGTAATAAATGAAGATTAAAAGCCTATTTTTAAAACGTGAGCCGAGTCAAAAACTGGATTGAAAACAATAGGGGACTCCTCGTGGAGATTTTATTACACACCCTCGCCTGGACGCTCTATATTGCTTTTTACTTTCTTAACAATGCTTTTACGGAGCTAAGTTTCTGGCACAAGGCTTTCTATTTGATGAACATCCTTGTGTTTGATCTGAGTATTTTTTACAGCCTCTATCTTATTGCAATCCCACGTTTATTGCAGAATAAAAAGTCTTGGCGATTTGTACTTATTCTTGTGTTGATTGTGGGTTTATACCCTTTTGCCAAGCACTTGGTGGATAATGCCATAGGTAGTTACTTTCCAGACGACACAACTCTTATGTCGAGTATTGTGCAGGCAGGTTTCTGGCAGGCGTATCTGATTCGTGTATTGTCATGTCTCTTTATTGTGATGATGGCTGGCATTGGTAAATTCACCTTCGATTGGTTTAAGAATATGAGAATTCGCACTGAGCTGGAAAATCAAAACCTTATCAGTGAGCTGGCATTTCTGAAATCACAAATTAACCCGCACTTCCTTTTCAACACCTTGAATAATATTCACACATTGGCTTATAAAAAGTCTGATTTAGCACCAGATTCAATTATGAAACTCTCGGACCTCATGCGTTATATGATCTACGAATCCGATGTTGATTTTGTACCCCTGGAAAAGGAGATTACTCATTTGAGGAGCTTTATTGACCTGCAGGAACTACGATTTAAAGCCAAGGGTATTGTAGCTTTTGAATTAGAAGGTGATCAAAAGCAATTTGAAATTGCCCCTTTGCTGCTCTTACCCTTTGTGGAAAATGCCTTTAAACATGGAGCAAACCTGAATCGCCCAGAGGCGATAAGAATCAAGTTGCGAAGCGCGGTGGATGGTATCAAATTTTCAATTGAGAATGAATTAGCTATCGAAATGAAGCACAAAGACACAACCGGAGGAATTGGCCTTGAGAATATAAGACGTAGGCTTGAGCTGATTTATCCTAAGCGTCACACATTACTTATTGATCAATCGTCTTCTCTTTATCAAATCGATTTAACTCTTTGGTAGTATGAATAATATCAAATGCATTATTGTGGATGATGAACCCCTGGCCATTGAAATACTGGAAGAGTATGTTCAAAAAGTGGGTGGTGTTGAATCGGTCGGCTCCTTTGACTCTGGCATTGAAGCATTGAATTTCATTAAGAAGAATGCCGTTGATCTTGTATTGCTGGATATTCAAATGCCCGATTTGACTGGTTTGCAAATGGCAGAATTGATCAGAGGGGAGTCCAACGTAATTTTCACAACGGCCTATGCCGAACATGCCATAGAAGGCTTTGAACTGGAGGCTAAGGACTATCTGTTGAAACCAATATCTTTTGAAAGGTTCTATAAGTCTATGGAGCGATTTCAGAAATCGAATAATCCGGGGTCAGGAAAAAGTGATCAGGATTACATCTTTGTGAAGTCAGAATACAAGCTTCAGAAAATCCGTTTTGAGGATATTCATTTTATTGAAGGCATGAAGGACTACCTGCGTATTGTAACCAATGATAGCAAGGTCATGACTTTGCAAAGCTTTACCAAGATGGAAAAGAACCTACCCGCTGATCGATTTATGCGTGTGCATAAGTCATACATGGTGGCCATTGATAAAATTGACAGTGTGGAGAAAGGGAAGATTAGAATTGGTGAGGAATTGATTCCGGTGGGGGAGGCCTATAAAGATGGTTTTTATAAAAGTGTTCGATCAAGGGAGATTTAGTTAAGAATATTGCCCCTCGAATAACACTCCTTCGTTTGCAACCCCAGCTACTCACCTTCTTCTGCCTCAGCCTGTCTTAGCACTTCTTCCTTGATCAGTTCATTGAATTGCCTGCGATATTTGAAGTACAGAGAAATTAAAAGAGCACTGATTCCTAATTGAAGCAAGGCATATGACCATTTGCCCAATTCCATTCCCAGGAATTCGTTGATTTCCTTCCCATTGATCAATGTCACAAAAGTGTTGATCAGATAGATAACCCCACCTAGCAGGAAAAGCCAACGCCATCTTATACCTACTTTCTGAGATTTAGTCATTGGGTTATCCATATTTATTGCACATGTGGGTGAAGGACTCAGTAATGAGTTCTGTAAGAATTTCATGATCAATATCAGCTAATTTCTTGACGTAAAGGCAAGATTTTCCGGTTTTGTATTTACCCAATTTTGCCATTAGTTGAGCATACCTTGCAAAACCAGGCATGATATAAAGCGTGATGTTTTGTGCCCTTGGTGAAAAACCGACTTTCATAAAATCACCTTCCCGGCCACTTTCATATTTGTAGTGATAGGTACCAAAGCCAACGATGGAAGTTCCCCACATTTTGGCGGTCTCACCTGTAATCTCTTCCATCCATTCTTTTATTCGATAACAATCGGCTTTTTTGGAGTCATCAGCTACTTGATTCAGAAAATCGTTAACGCTGCCTTCGTTTTCGGTCGTTTTATTTTGTGCTTTTGCCATGTTTATAGGAATAGAATGAATTTAGAAAATCTTTGGTGTAAAAATCAACAATCCGATTATCGCGGAAGTAATGGATGCAATTAAAACAGCACCTGCACCAATGTCCTTGATCAATCCTGCTTTTTTATTAATCTCTGGTTCGACCAGATCCACGAGTCTCTCAATGCCGGTGTTCATTATTTCAGTGGTAAGTACAAGCCCGATGGCAAGTGTTATCCACAGCCATTCAGATATACTCACCTCATAGAAAAAGCCGAAGGTGACTACAACGGCTGTGGCTATCAGATGTAGCCAGAAATTATGCTCATGTTTTGTTACATGGTATAGACCTTTTATAGCATGTTTAAAGCTTTTTAGCCTGGATGTCAATGAGAATCTTGAACTCATATTTTGAAATTAACAATTCTTAAGGAGTTAGTAATTGCTTGCTACGATGTGTTAGCTATTTTTGTCAATTCAATTTTGTGATATGAGCCAGATAAGAAATACCATGTTGCTATGTTGCCTGATTCTTCTTCTCGGTTGTGGGGGTGCTTCGGAAGAGGCGGATCGATTTTTCCTAAGGGGGAACGTTGCCCTTGAAGAGGGAAGAAATGAAGAGGCCATTCGACTCTATGATGAGGCAATTGCAAAGAACCCAAAGCTGAAGGATGCCTATAACAATAAGGGCGTTGCATTTTATCGAGAAGGGAAGTTTCAGGAAGCGATTGATGTTTACACCGAGGTGCTCTCTAACGTGGATGCCGATTATATAGACGCGAAACGCAACAGAGTTAATGCCTCTATGGGTGTTAAGAATTTTGAAATGGCCCTTGAAGACTTGGCATTTCTCGGAGAGGTCTATCCTGACTCGAGTTTTGTAGACATGTTGCGTGGCCTTGTTCAAACTGAGTTGAAAGATTATCTTGAGGCCAATCTGAGTTTTTCATGGGCATACAAAAAAGACCCTACCAATGTGGAACCTTTGGCCAACATAGCCAACATGTTTTTCTATATGGGAAGAAATGATGTTTCTCGTAAATATCTTGACAGTGCCGAAAATCTTGATCCTACTTTGTCGAGCATTTATAACACACGTTCCATGATTGCGGCCCGCGAGGGGGAATATGAGGAAGCACTGACCTTTGCCAATAAAGCCATTGAACTGGACCCGGATATTGCCTATTACTATAATAACAGGGGATACGCTTATTTAAGAACAGGACAATTGGACAAGGCGGAAGCAGACATTAACATCTCTATTAAGAGGGATATATACAACGCATGGGCCTATCGCAACAAAGGTATCTTTTACAATATGAAAGAAGATTATGAATCGGCCGAAAGGAATTTTAAGCTGGCTGAAAAGTATGAACCTGCCCTTGAGCATCTTTATTCGAATTATGGAGATGCACTATTTAAATTGGATCGGCTTGATGAGGCGTGTAACAAATGGTGGATTTCAGTTGACCGATTCGAGAATGAGTCCAGGGAAAATTTTGCCAAATACTGCCAACATCTTCTATCGGAGCGGTGAAATAGAAATTCTGCTATAGACCTGAATAACTTCTATTCAGCTGCTTTTCTTCGTTCGTTTTTTGCTTTAACCGTCCCTATAGCTATCGGGATTCTTTTAGAGCCAAACCGCGTGTCGTCATAACTTTAGCGGTGGCACACATCCTGATTCATTGAGATCTACCCTCTCCATTGCATAAACTGGGGTCAATTGACAGTAAACGAAATCAGACGATGGGTCTCATCTGAGATACTCGTATTGTCGGTTTGATTGTCAACATCAAATAGATTTTTCAAATTGTTCCCGGCCAGGTCTTCCAAAACCACACCAACCAGTATTTTGTAATTGCCTGAGGTCCATGATGTAGATGGCCTGAAAACAAGTGAGTTTTCAGCGTTCGAAAGTTCGTAGGTTCCCTCTACTGGTTGCTCTTGCTCATTCAAAATTTGGACTAATCTGCTGGCCAGCCCAAAATCCATAGGTTCATTGAAGTTGATAGTAAGCGCATCATTCGAACTTGCTTTGGGCGCCTCAATTTGCCATGCATTGAGGTCCGGCTTAGTTCTATCATCTGCCTTAATGGTAAAGTCCTTTCTGAAGTTGTTGGTGAGTTCCCTGCCCCAGGCGTCAAGCCAGCTTGCATTAATGAGCAGCGAATAATTGCTCCCGGTTCTGAAAGTATAGCCTAAGTCCTCTTGTGACCCGAGGCCTCTTTTGATACGTCCCGGATCCAATAGTAAAGTGAATCTTTTCATATCAGGAGACCAGAGTTCTTCTTCCAGCTCTAAAAAGGCATCTCTGACCGTGTCTCCTCTGGCATCAAGCAAGGCAATATTCTGATAAGAAAACCGCTGTGCCATTGAGTCAGTGAATTGCATATAAAACTTGAGGATGTTTCGTGGGAGCAGTTCGGAGCTTGGGTATATTTGTTCTACTGAAGTGACCGGAGACATGTTTAATCTCGGCATATCAAAAGTCTCTTCCATCCATTCTTCTCCATTTTTGAATTTGACCAGGTATGAATTTGCTGCCGAAAAACTATAAGTAGGAGTAAACTGTATGCTGGAACCCACGGTCTCATAGTTCCCAACAATCGGGAGTTGATTGCTGCTGACCGCACCTTCCTTATTTAGAACATAAACCAGAAAGGACGACTTCTCAAGCTGGCCTTTTGTTAAATCATTGAGAACGCTGCTGGAAATATTGTCTACTGAGATTTTTTGAAAATCATCTGAGATTATAATTCGCGGAACTCCTTCGCCAGAAGGTGAGCACATGGTAAAAAGAAAAAGACTTGCCAGCAAAATGAGCGTGGCAAGCCTTGACTTAAGTCTTAGTGTTAATGACATTATCTTTCGTCAGCTATCCATCTTTTTGGTAGTGATCTGAAACGAAGTGAACCGTTGCCCCACCTTTGGATTACAGCAATATAATCCTCATTCAGATCGTCAAGCTGAAGCACCTGTACAAGCGGAAGTTGTACATATTTAGCACCATCAGAAACAAAACGCTCCTCTACAGGATCTTTTAAGCCCTTCTGACTTACCAAATCTGCCGGATCAAATCTCATTGCTGATCGGTTGCTGTTGGACAATACAATATGGCTTTTTCCACCTCGCTCAAATGCAACCAAATCAATTGGCACATTATTAGAACCTAGTTCGGCCACAGTTTTTCCCATGACATGACCGCCATCCTTCACATCGGATACAGGAAATGATACAAGCGGAGTGCAAGTATAAGCGGCAAGAATGTGATCTTTTCCATCCAATTTGAATGGCATAAAAGTTCTGATCGGTGCGTTGGTTTCAAATCGACCATGAGCTGCATGGAATATCTCAATTTTGCTACCAACCTGTTTTCCTTTAAAAGGGAAAGGGATTTTTCTAAAAGTGGAAGAGAATTCTTCGTTGGAGATGCCTGTCACATAGACTTCACCATTATAAAAAGCAATGTCAGTAATAGAAGAAGTTCTCATGGAATTACCTCTGCGATCCTTGTCGCTTTCGCTTGGGGCATCTTTTAGACCATAAGAGGAATAATTCACTTCCTCCAGAGAAATGTGCTCCAGCTTACCGTTTTTCGAATCTCCGTCTCTGGTCAGAGACACCAGTCCATATTCTGTGTTGTTCCCAGTTCCCTTAGAAACGGAAAGCACTATACTCTTAGTCACAGGGTTAGTGGCCATATCCACCACTCTGATGTCTCGAGTCGTTGTACCCATCATTTCTGCTAACTTCAGATCAACGTCAACCATGTTGAGTGCTTCTTTCGAATTGTCTTTTTTAGACAGGTCCATTTTCACGGCATATATTTCTGCTCCCTTGGAGTCAGCAAAAAACAACGTGCCATCAGGGCTGAATGCTAGCGTACCGATCGATTTGTACTCGGGTTTTCCAAATTCAAAACCATCTTTTGCATCCCTTGAATTGAAGCTCAGGGATAGGGCGGCTAGCAGTACCATTGATAGCATTAACCAGCTTAGTCTTTTCTTTTGATTCATAGTCAATTAGATTGATTAGTTAATTTTAGTCTGAAACCTGCAGTAATACAAGGTCATGTTGTTAACTGGTATATTGCATTTATAGTTGGCAGTTCTACATAGTTAATGGTCAAATGCTTTAAAATGAGTCATTTATCTTACATTAAATTTCTATTACAAAAAAATATATGCGCTTGTTAACTTAAATAAGAGTGCTGGCGTCTACTTATTGATTATGGATGTTGATCAGTACAAGGTAGAAATACTACCGCTGAAGAATAAGCTTTTTCGTTTTGCGCTTAACATTGTTCGGGATGAAGACCTGGCCAAGGATATAGTGCAAGAGAGTCTGATTAAAGCTTGGGAGAAGCGGAATGAGCTGAATCTTATTCACAATCTGGAAGCCTGGTGCATGCAGGTGACTAAGAATAAAGCTCTTGACAAACTTCGTTCTAAACATTTGAAGAGGACAGACCTTTTCGAGGTGCAATTTGATACCAGAAAGGAAAGAGATACACCTTATGTGGTAATGGAACGAAACGATGTTCTGGCAAGAATCAAAGGCTTGATTGCCGAGCTGCCAGAGCGCCAAAGGGAGGTAATGCAACTTAGGGATATTGAAGGTTTTACTTACAAAGAGATTGCCGAAACCCTTGAGATTGACATTAACCTGGTTAAGACCAATCTTTTCAGAGCTAGAAGAAAGCTCAAGGAAAGTTTGACAAAAGAAAATGATTATGGAATCGAAAATAGAGAAACTGCTTCATAAATACTGGGATACAGAGACCAGTGTTGAAGAAGAAAAAGAGCTGAAAAGCCTACTTCAGGATGAAGATGTTTCGGAGGAGTTGTCTGAAGTAAAGGAGTTGTTTGCTCATTTTGAAAATGAAAGCAGCCAGGAACTCGATGAGTCTTTCGATACGGAACTTTTGGCTGCGATAGCTGCTCCTGAAGAGGTGAGAGTGTTGAAATTTTCAGATTATGTGAAAAGGTATTCTAGCATTGCGGCAGCCGTTGCGGTGTTGTTCATCAGCTCATATATTTTTATTCAACAGCAAAACTCATTTCAACCAGAGGATACTTTCGATACACCAGAAGCTGCCTATGCAGAATTAAAGAAGCAGTTACTCCTGGTTTCTCAATACATGAATAAGGGGAGCGAGACAGTTAACGAATTGAGCAACTTAGGCAAGTTTGAAGAGGTTGTGAATGACATTGGAGCAATGGAAAGGGCTTCGGATGCGACATTCGGACATTTAAAAGAATTAAATAGAACAAATTAGAAATAGATTAATTATTGAATATGAAAAGGTTAGTAATAATGTTGTTTATAAGCGTTTTGGCATTCGAAGCGAGTGCGCAGAACGATGCGATTTCGAAGTATTTCGCAAAGTATATGGAAGATGATAACTTCCTGAGTATTAATATCAGTTCAAAGATGTTTCAGATGATGAGCACGATTGAGATGGATGATAAGGATGAGCAGAAGTACATGGAAGAGTCCATTGGTAAAATCAAAGGAGTTAGAGCCATAGCTGCAGAAAAGGATGTAGATGGAAAAAAGATGTATAGGGAAGCTTTGGCCCTTGTAGATGGAAAAGGTTACGAGGAACTAATGTCTGTGAGAGAAGAAGACAAGAATATACGTTTTCTGATCAAAGAAAAAGGCAATAAAATTGATGAACTGTTTATGGTAATGGGAGGCGACAATGAGTTTGGTCTCTTGAGTATCATAGGTGATGGCATCGATTTGAATATGCTCTATAAGCTTTCAAAAAGCGTTGGAGTAGAAGGCTTTAGAGAACTCGAAAGACTTGGGGACGGAAATTAATCCGTCCCTCTTTTGAGGTTTCCCGACAACCATCGGGACAGTGTTACTTAAGATTTTGGATGTATGAAAAGAATAATTTTAACCACAGTGTTGGTGCTGTTTGCTACTTCGGCTTTTGCACAAAGCCGAAGTATTGAACGCTTCAGGCAGAACTACGAACCTGACGGCACCTATTTTTTCTATAAAAGCACACTTAGAATGCTTGCTCGAATGAGTGAGCGACTAGCCGAGACATCAATGGAGTCTCAATCAGAGTCAGAAGAAGCTCAACCAGAGATTGTTTTGCCAGATATTGGTAGTCTGATTGATGGAATAAATAAGGTAAAGTTCTTTGTTTACGAGCCTCGAAATGCTGGAAATGAGCATTTCAACAAACTGCAATCTGATGTGGAAGGGGAAGGCTTTGAAAGTGTGATGACCGCCAGAATAAAAGGAGCGAATATCAATATTTTGATGAGGGAGAAAAGATCAAAACCTGATGGTTTTGTTGTTTTAATACAGAATCAGGAAGGTATGTCATTGCTTGACTTGGATGGAGTGCCTGACTTATCAAACCTGATGCAACTTTCTCAATTCATGAATACCAATGCTGAGAGCTTCAGCTTGCTTGAAGCTTTTAGATAGTGTGTAGGCCTTTATGGTCTTACTCACAATTATTTTAAAAAACACGATTTGGAAACAGTATTAACGATTCGAAACCTCTCGAAGCACTACGGGAGGATCAAAGCCGTAGATGACCTCAGTCTTGAGGTAAAGCGGGGCAATATCTTCGGCATATTAGGCCCTAATGGTAGTGGTAAAACTACCACGCTGGGCATGATACTAGATGTGATTAACCCAACCAATGGAGATTATCTTTGGTTCGGAGAAAAGCCGGACAAGAATGTCAGAAAGAAGATAGGAGCCATTTTAGAACATCCGATTTTCTACCCTTATCTCACGGCCGTTCAAAACCTCAAGATTGTATGCGACATTAAGGAAGTCTCTTATGACCGAATTCCTGAGGTAATAGATCAGGTGGGTCTGGATGAAAGAAAGGACACTAAGTATACCACCTTTTCACTGGGAATGAAGCAAAGGCTGGCTATTGCATCGGCCTTGCTCTGTGATCCGATTGTAATGCTGCTGGATGAGCCTACAAATGGCCTGGATCCACAGGGTATTGCAGAGATTCGAGAACTGATTGTGGAGATTGCAAACAGTGGTAAAACTATTCTATTGGCAAGCCATTTATTGGATGAAGTCCAAAAAGTTTGTACTCACTTTGCAGTTTTGAGAAGGGGTAAGCTTATACACACTGGACTCGTTGACGATGTTTCTAAGGGAGATCGGATGATTGAAGTCAAAGCCAAGGTCGATAACCTCCAGGAGGTACTGGAAAAATCTGGTATGTCTTCCAAGGTGAAACGAGAACTGGATAAATATATCATGACCATGCAGGGAGACTACTCCTCAGAAGATGTAAATCAATATTTGTTTGAAAATAATATAACGGCCAGTCATCTGTTGCTCAAGACTCGAAGTCTCGAACAACAATTTTTGGAAATATTGGCTGATAAAGAAGGGGGTAACGGATGATTCGTTTATTGAAAATTGAATGGCATAAGATAGGTGCCAATAGAACATTTAAGGTACTCTCCATAATCTATCTGGTTGTGATTGCCGTGATCAGCATGGGAGTGATGCCTTTTCTTCAATGGGTTAAAAGGAAGTTCGGGGAATTTGATATCGATCAACTTGATCCGACAATGCTACCCTTCTATGAGTTCCCTGACATCTGGCAGAATCTCACCTTCGTAGCTATTTATTTTAAGGTATTTCTTGCCTTGGCCTTGGTGTATGCCATCACCAATGAATACCAATACCGCACGGTCCGCCAAAATGTGATTGATGGCCTCAGTAAGCATGAGTTTATCTGGAGTAAGATTATCATGGCTGGCTTTCTAAGTTTAGCATCTACAGTGACGCTATTTGTCTTTGGAATGATTACAGGATTGATTTATTCCTACGACACTTCTATATCGGTGATTTTCGAAGATGTCTTCTTTTTAGGGGTGTTCTTTTTGCAGCTCTTTACTTACCTTCTTTTTGTGATGATGCTGGCCACTTTGATCAAGAAGCCGCTATTAACAATGGCGCTGATGTTCTTTATAGCTATTGTGGAGGCGGTTATTTTCGTAAGATCACAGATGTTTGATTTTCAATGGGCTCAGGATTTTCTACCGGTGCTTACTATTAATAAGCTCAATAGCGTACCCTTTACTAAATATGCCTTTCAGGAAATTCAGGACTATGTAAAGCTGAAAGAATTGGTGCTAGTACTGGTCTATATGGTAGTCTTTTATTTGGGCACCGTGAGACTAACGGTCAAGCGAGATTTGTAAAAATGGCTCGTTTTAACGCACTGAGTTGTCATCCCGGAGTTTTCCGGCCTGTCTGCCGACAAAGGCAGGCATGGCAACTGTCTTATCCCTTTCGGCATTAATTGATCTTAGAAAAAATCCATCCACTTGGCTACAGATTAATGTTAAGGATGTAGTTTTGGGTAATCCAAAATTTTAAGATGAGCAAACGCGCCTTAGTTAAATACCTACAGTCCTTAAAAAAGGACGAGTTGGAGACACAGGTGTTGGAGTTGTATGCCAAATTTAAGCCCGTTCGCACCTATTATAACTTTGTCTTTAACCCAAAGGAGGAAAAACTATTAGAAGAGGCTAAGTTCAAAATCTCTAAAGAGTACTTTCCTGTCAATGGTCGAAAACCAAAGGCGCGTAGGTCGGTAGCCCAAAAGGCCATTCGTCACTTTCAGGATTTGGAACTCGACCCTTTGCTTTTGGCCGAACTGATGATATTCAATATAGAAACGGCCCTGCGTTTCAATGCCCAAAAACAGATTAAACAAGAGCCCTTTTACAAAAGCATATTCAATTCCTTCACAGAAGCTGTGAACTTCGTTCAGCTGAGCGGTGTGAAGTCCTCTTTTTGGAAACGCCTAAATGATATATTGGATGAAGTAGAGGAACAGGGTTGGTTCAATGCCGAGGGCTTTGAAAGGGAGTTAGGGAGACTTGCAAGCGAGGGTTAGGCGGTAGACGAGCGAGATACTCTAGCCTTCAAAGAAGAAGAAACTTATCGATATCCCTTGGCCAGCACATTCAATGCAGGTTTGCCTTCCAATGTAAACGAGTTGTTGTTGCCATCACTTGTCCCTCGAGCTTGCCATTCCCAAACATGTGCACCGGCAAACCAGGGTTGTTGCCAGACGGTATTAAAGAAGGCCTCGTAGCATAGGGCTTGTGTTTTGTGAGAGATGCGTTTGTAAAACCGATGATTGAAAGTATCCCACTCCCAGGGTTCTTTTCCGGCATTGCGTGTAGTTTTATATCCAATTTCGGTAAATAGAATGGGCTTGTTGAATTTTTGATTTAGGGCCTCCAACAATGGATAATGACTTTTCCAACCAGCTTCAAGTTCCTCCAAATCGGGTGCTGAACGTTTGGCCACAGGGAAGTAGGCCTGAATGCCAATAAAATCGAGGGCATCCCATAGTTGAATGTCCTCAAGGTCATCGTCCCAGTTGGCTGCATAGGTAAGCTTACCTGAATAAACCTTCCTGACTTCCTTGATTAATTCTAACCATAGCTCAGGTTTTTCCATTACAGAAACGTTCAACTCAGTACCCACACAAAATTGCTCGGCACCCACGGTTTCAGCAATTCGTGCATGGGCCAATATGAATGTGCTGTATTGGTTAAACCATTTTTGCCAATCTTCTTCATTGGTCATTCGGATACTCGATCGCCAAACATTCCCAGGCCGATTATTGAGCCAAATATGGGGCTTGACCATAACCTTAAAACCATACTTGTCTGCCAGCTCTATAGTGTTTTGCCATCGCCTTAATCTGCGTTTTATGCCACGAGGTCCAGAGTTGCCTGACAGGCTTGGCGTATCATAGTCTTGCTGAGAGATAAAAGGAACAAAGGTGAGCCATTCCACATTATTGACTTTGAGAATTTCTAAATCAGTGGTATCTGACTCCAAGTCCATCACATGCATACCCCGTTGTTTCTGATCCAGCGCAAAACTATTGCGTATGCTGTCAGAACGGTTTTCTACGCTACGATCCCATTCGTATTCAAATTGTTCTCCGAAGCGGTACTCATCAATCAACTGCAGAGACCCCCAAATAAATATGACCGGGGTGATCGTTTTGAGAGAGACTCCCTTGAGTAACCCGGGCCAACCTCTGTTCTTGAAATCCTTAAAGAGACTTTTGAGGAGAACAAAAATGATGTAAGGAATTAGGGATACAAGGTAAAATGAAGTAGCACTCAAAAGTCCTTTGATTGATAGCCAAAAGATGTTCAGGATTCGTTCACTTTGAATGTCCTTATCGGTCAGAAGGACAACCAGTATAATAAGTATAAAACCCAATACTGTGGCACCGTACCAAACCAGGAAGGTTCGGATTTTACTTTTAAGAGGAGTTCTTGACAATGAGTTGTGTTTGGACACTAATTTAGTACGGATAAATACGAAATAGTTTTTCAGTAGCTAAAATAAAATAGTGTCAATTGGCTTTTTTCGCTGCTAAAGGGGTATTTCATCAGATATAACGTTATCGGCAGGAAGAACGTCATTCCGGAATTTTTCTTCCAAAATTTCAAAAAAGAAGAAAAATACCAGCCTTTGCCGAAGCGGCTCCGCGCAGGCAGATCCGGAATTTCACCGATCTGACGACTTCCCTAAATTGAACTGACGTCAAATTAATTTATAATTGACGTGGTCATGACTTGTTTAAACTAACAGCCCCTGTATATTTGCGACCTCATGATCGAATTGATCAACACATACTACCCTGGCAATGCACATCACGTGCATCATTTCCATCATCTCTCTTAGAGAGATGCACATAATTATTCCGTCCTGGCGATAAGCCAGTTTTTCTTGCAAATCCTTTCCAATTCTAATAAAAGTAGAGTAAATCTATGGACAATATATTACGCATTGCTGTGCAAAAAAGTGGAAGACTCAGCGATGAATCATTAAAGCTCATTAAAGAGTGTGGCATTAAATTCAGCAATGGTACCGGTAAGCTGAAGTCGGTTGCTACTAACTTTCCACTTGAATTTCTATTCCTTCGGGACGATGATATACCCGGTTATGTACAGGATGGCATTGCTGATATAGGCATTGTGGGTGCCAACGAGGCAGAAGAAAAAGATAAAGCCGTTGATTGGACTCAAAAACTTGGTTTTTCGAAGTGCCGATTATCTCTGGCAATAGACAAAAACGAACCCTATTCAGGGTTGGGAGACTTTCAGGGCAAGCGCCTCGCTACTTCCTATCCCAAAATTCTTGGAGATTTCCTGGCCGCCAATAATGTTGAAGCTGATATCCATGAGATCAGTGGATCTGTGGAAATTGCTCCAAGCATTGGCCTTGCCTATGGCATATGCGACATTGTGAGTTCAGGCAGTACACTGATGAGCAATGGGCTGAAAGAAGTGGAAGTAATTTTTAGGTCTGAGGCGGTTTTGATTGCCAACAAGCAACTGTCAGATGAAAAGAGAACCATTTTGAAGAGGCTGCTTTTCAGGATTGACGCTGTTCAGGCAGCCCGTAGCAGCAAGTATATTTTGCTCAATGCGCCTAATGAGGCCATTGATAAGATCATTGATATTCTCCCTGGCATGCGCAGCCCTACGGTGTTGCCCCTTGCCCAGGAAAACTGGTCTTCAATCCACTCTGTGATTAACGAAGATGATTTCTGGGGAGTAATCGAAAATCTTCGGGAAGCGGGAGCGGAGGGCATTCTGGTAGTACCAATAGAAAAGATGATTGTATGAAAACGTTCATTAATCCACCTCGAAAAGAATGGGGTGCAATACTAGCCAGACCGGTTCAGAATTTCGAAGAAATAGAATCTAGGACAGGGCTTATCATGGATAGAGTAAAGAGCAAGGGAGATCAGGCTTTGTTTGAATTTACGGAGCGATTTGATGGGGTGAGACTGAAATCTTTTGAAGTAACGGAGAGAGAAATTGAAGCAGCCAAACAGTTGGTCAGTACCGAGCTGAAGGCTGCCATTCAGGTTGCAAAATCCAATATTGAGCAGTTTCACAAGGCTCAGAAGACAAGTGATCTGAAGGTTGAGACCATGCCGGGAGTAAACTGTTATCGTAGATCAGTCCCAATAGAAAAAGTGGGTTTATATATTCCTGGAGGCACTGCCCCCTTATTTTCTACAGTGTTAATGTTGGGGGTTCCTGCTGGTATTTCGGGTTGTAAAGAGGTGATTTTGTGTACTCCTCCGGATAAAAGTGGTAGTGTCAATCCTGCTATTTTATACACGGCAGATTTAGTCGGAATCAAACGTGTTTTTAAGGTTGGAGGTGCACAGGCTATTGCCGCAATGTGCTTTGGTACCGAGAGCATATCAAGGGTTGACAAGATTTTTGGCCCTGGAAATCAATATGTTACGATGGCTAAACAACTGGCCTCCAGATTTGGTGTGGCAATAGATATGCCTGCCGGACCTTCGGAAGTGGCGGTTTATGCGGATGAGACGGCAATGCCCGAATTTGTTGCGGCAGACCTGCTGTCACAAGCCGAGCATGGAGTGGATAGTCAAGTGTTATTGGTGGCAAGCAGCGAAAAGATTTTATCGGCAGTTCGAACCGAAATACAAATCCAACTGTCTCAGCTTACACGAAGGGAGATTGCTCAAAGCGCACTGGAAAATAGTGTGGCTCTGGTATTGAACATAGAAGAGGCTGTTGATTTACTCAATGAGTATGCCCCTGAGCACCTGATTCTTTCCGTCAAAGCACCATGGGAAATTGCCGACCAGATTACCAATGCTGGTTCTGTATTTATAGGGAATTACACACCTGAATCTGCCGGTGACTATGCTTCTGGCACCAATCACACCTTGCCAACCAATGGTTTCGCCAAGGCATACAGTGGAGTGTCACTGGACAGTTTTGTCAAGAAAATCACCTATCAGGAAATTACACAAAGTGGGTTGTTAAAAATTGGTCCCGTTATCGAAGCCATGGCAGCTGCTGAACGGTTGGATGGCCATAAGAATGCCGTTTCTATAAGACTAAAAAGCCTCAACGATGTTTGACCTTGAGCAATTATTGCGACCCCATTTGAGGACTTTGGTGCCATATTCTTCAGCCAGAGATGACTATCAAGGCACTCAGGGTGTGTTCTTAGATGCCAACGAAAATCCCTTTGGCTCAATTACAGACCAGGATTGGAATCGCTACCCTGATCCTTATCAGAGAAAGCTGAAGGAGAAGCTTGCTGGAATAAGAGGAATCAGTGCCCAAAACATCTACCTGGGAAATGGTAGTGATGAACCCATTGATCTACTGCTCAGAGCCTTCTGTGAGCCAGGCCTGGACAATGTGATTATAAATCCACCGACTTATGGCATGTATAAGGTGAGTGCAGATATAAATAACGTGGAGGTTAGAGAAGTTTTACTGACTGAACATTTTGAATTGGACGTGAATCAAATTTTCAGTTCCATTGGTGATAAGACGAAGCTCATATTTATCTGTAGCCCCAATAATCCCACAGGCAATGACCTCTCTTTGGATGCGATTCGGGAGGTCATTGGAGGCTTTCGAGGAATCGTAATTGTAGATGAAGCCTATATCGATTTTTGTAGTCGGGCAAGCTTTGTCGAGATGCTCGAAGAGTTTCCCAACCTGGTGGTTCTGCAGACCTTTAGCAAGGCTTGGGGCTTGGCAGGATTGAGGCTGGGAGTGGCCTACTGTTCTGAGGAGATCATGGTGATTTTGAAAAAAATAAAAGCCCCTTATAATTTGAGTGGATTAACTCAGGAAGTGGCTATGGAGGCTTTAGATAAGTGGAAACAGAAGGATGAAATGGTTAAGCGAATTCTGGAGAATAGAGAAAAGCTGAGGGAAGACTTGTCAAAGATTGATTCAGTCATGAAGATTTACCCATCGGATGCGAATTTTCTTCTAGTAGAAATGGAAGATGCGCATAGCCGTTATCAGAATTTGGTTGAGCAGGGAGTCATTGTTCGAGACAGGTCAGGAGTGATTTTATGCAATGATGCTTTAAGAATTACGGTTGGGACAAAACAAGAAAACGCACGACTTGTTGAGGAACTTAAAAAAACAGAAAAATGAAAAAGGTATTATTTATAGATAGAGACGGGACCATAATTGTTGAGCCACCCGAAGATTTTCAAGTGGATTCTTTGGAGAAACTTGAGTTTGTTCCGGGAGTCATTTCAAACCTGAAAAAGATTGTTGAGCTGCTGGATTTTGAGTTGGTAATGGTGACCAACCAAGACGGGCTTGGAACAGATTCCTTTCCTGAGGACACCTTTTGGCCAGCGCAAAATAAGATGCTCAAAATATTGGAGGGCGAAGGGGTGGTGTTCGATGATATATTGATTGACAGAACATTCGAATCTGAAAAGTCCCCAACAAGAAAACCAGGGATAGGGTTACTTGAAGCTTATATCTCGGGGGATTATGACCTCGCCAATTCATATGTTATCGGAGATAGAAAGACCGATGTTCAATTGGCAGAAAATCTTGGTAGTCATGCCATATTTATTGGAGAGGAGAAGAATCCGAAGGCTTCATTAACAACAACAAGTTGGTCTGAGATTTTTGAATTTTTACAAATGCCTCCGAGAAATGCTGAAGTGTATAGGAAAACCAACGAAACAGGTATTCTAGTTCGGTTAAACCTCGATGGCTCCGGACAATGCCAAAATCAAACAGGTCTGGGTTTCTTCGATCATATGCTGGATCAATTAGGCAAGCACTCGGGTTCTGATTTAGAGGTGAGAGTTAAAGGGGATCTGGAGATCGATGAACATCATACTATCGAAGACACGGCTTTGGCCTTAGGCGAAGCCTTTTTACAGGCACTTGGGGAGAAAAGAGGCATCAGTAGGTATGGCTTTCTTTTGCCTATGGACGATGCTTTGGCACAGGTAGCCATAGATTTTAGTGGCAGGCCCTGGCTGGTTTGGGAGGCTGAATTCAGGCGGGAAAAAGTAGGAGACATGCCAACTGAAATGTTTATGCACTTCTTCAAATCTTTTTCTGATGCAGCAAGGTGCAACCTGAATATTAGGGTCAAGGGAGGCAATGAACATCATAAAATTGAGGCTATTTTTAAGGCCTTTGCCAAAGCAATAAAAATGGCGGTGAACAGAAATTCTAATGAAATCAATATCTTGCCGAGTACCAAAGGAACTTTGTAACCCTCAAGATGGGTTGAGCACGTTTATGAGACGGAGTTATTTTGCCCTTCTTACCTGCCTGATGACATTTTCTTTACAGGCTCAAAACCTGAATTGGTGGGATGCTTTGCATGATTATCCTAATGCTGCGGGACCAGACAGAAGCAGATATGTCAGTATTTCCCCTGGTTTTATGGGGCCTAATGCACTGCGGGTTCCGGCATTAACCAATGGTATCATAGATAATGAACTGTGGACAGAAAACACGGTGGAGTACCATTCCGGAAATGGTGATCAAACTCTGGACATCTGGTCACAATTCAACATTCCTTTGGCTAAGGATAAGGCAGTACTCTATGTAACAAGTATCCCTTTAGAATGGTGGTGGGTTACTGAGGAAACACGGGATGAAAGAAGGATGCAACGCCAAAGTGGGCAGGGCTGGAATTCAGGTGACTTGGCATTTGGAATAATACTAAGACTGGCCAATGAGGAAAAGGGAAAATTGCCCAATATCACTTTCAGAGCACACTCCAAAACCACCACAGGAGGCAACATTACAAATGCCCGATCTACAGACGGAAGCATGTTCTTTTGGGAGAGTACCATTAGCAAAACCATCGCAAAAACGGAAACCAGTTCACTCCTGATTAAAGGAATGATTGGGTTTTATACCTGGCAAACCAACCGCAATTTTTTACCTAATGGTTCAGATCAAATTCAAAATGATGCCGGGGTGTACGGTGTTGGTATTGAATGGACCAAAGGAAAATTTAAAGTGGGGTCAGACGTTTCTGGTTATCATGGATATATATCTAACCGGGATTACCCAACCTTTTGGAGAAACCAGTTCTCCTATCGGATTTCCAAACACATTGCCCTTTACAGTAATGTGAACATTGGTTTAAAGAAGTGGGATTGGAATACCGTGACGATCGGCTACCGTCACTTTTTCAAAACCATCGACTAGCCCGTTCCAAATTTTAGGTAACCTTTTTATTCCCCCTGAGTATTTTATATAGAGTTTATCTATATATTTAAGTTTCTTATATATAAGCTATGTATTCAAAAGAACTAATCAGGGGTACCCTGCGTACCATAGTGCTCAAATTGCTTTCGGAAAATGGAAGAATGTATGGGTACGAAATTACCCAGAAGGTGAAAGAGCTTTCTTCAGACGAGATCACGCTTACTTTCGGAGCGCTTTATCCGACACTACATAAGCTGGAAAAAGAGGGAGTGGTTACAACTGCTTCTGAAGAAGTTGATCATCGTACCCGGAAATATTACACACTGACAAAAAAAGGTAATGAAGCCGCTCAGGTTAAGATTCGGGAATACTTTGACTTTTCCAGAACCATGAATTTGATTATGTCTAGCTGATGCTTACCAAAGATCAAATAGCAAAAATCAGGAGATCGGTTAAGCGAAGAGGACTTGGAAGTTTTTCTTTGGAAGAGGAACTGATCGATTTTATTTCTTGCTCGGTCGAAAGCAAATTGGCAGAGACATTGTCCTTCGAGGAAGCCTTTAGACTTGCTGTTCTTGAGCTAGAACCTGATGGAGTTATCCCAATTCAAACCATTTCCGGAATAATCCGGAACCGCCTACAAATTCAAATGCTACAAACTTATTTCAAGATCGCCACCAGAAACCTGGCCAGGCACCGCGCAAATTCATTTGTGAATTTAGCCGGCCTGGTATTGGGCTTGGCCTCAGTGCTCGTTATAGTGCTCTATGTTCAAAACGAGCTCTCTTACGATGACTTTCACCCGGATGCTGATAGGCTTTATCGTGTGAACACAACAGCCTATTTTATGGACGAGCCTGTGACCTTCAGTGGTACTTCGCTGATGCTCAGACAGGCAATTCTGGATGAAATTCCTCAGGTAGAGGCCGCTGTCTATAAGCGAAGTTTATCTACCAATGAACCGCTTAAAGCCAGTGATAAATTCCATTATAACTACCGCTTTTCATGTGTACAAAAGGAGTTTTTTGAGTTATTCAATTTCCCGGTTATTGAAGGGAATGCCGAGGGGTTTTTCAACGGTCCTTTTAATGTTCTAATCTCATCCAGCTTTGCCGCCAGGATTTTTGATATGGAAGATCCCGTTGGCCAGATTATTTCCACAGAAAGAGGAGGGAAGACTTATAGATTGACCGTAGTAGGCGTGTTGGCAGATTTACCGGAGAACACTCACCTTAACAATAAATGGGATGGAATTGACATGATCTCCTCTATGGAGACTTATAGAAGCATGTACAATTACGTGCTCGCCTGGGATATCAATGATATGAATGACCCGACCTATGTCAAATTGAGAGCAGGTGCTGACGAGAAAGAAGTTGTAAATGAAATCAATGAGCTATTGAAGCGGAAGGTTGGGGAAGAACTCAATTATGAACATGACCTACAGCCGATACAAGATATCTATTTGAATACCAGGGGTTCGGAGATAGATTCTGAGGGAGATATGGCTCAGGTGTATACTTTCTCGCTGATAGGATTACTAATTCTGGCCATTGCCTGTATTAACTACATCAACCTGACAACCGCCAAAGTTGCTATGCGCACCAAGGAAGTGGGGGTTAGAAAAGTATTGGGTGCTCGAAAAAGACAGTTCTTGGTCCAGTTTATTGTCGAAGCCTTTTTGCTAAGTTTTGCTGCCCTGATTTTATCGCTTCTTGTAGTCGGGTTTTTATTGCCCTACGCGAACAACGTTTTAGATCTCAATTTGCAATTCACCTTTTTCGAGAATACAGACTTAATGATCGGTCTGGTTCTGTTGTTGACGCTTGTCAGTCTAATGTCAGGAGGTTTTCCGGGATTCTATCTCTCAAAATTTTCATCCGTTAACCTTCTAAAGTCTGCCATTACAATTAGGAATAGCAAGATTTCTTTCAGAAGGATTCTGGTTGTATTCCAGTTCGGTATTTCCGCTGCCATCATTGTGTGCACTTTGGTGATCGTAAACCAGCTTAATTTCATTAGAAACATAGAATTGGGTTTTGATAAGGAGAGTGTCGTTTATGTGGCATTGCCACATCGGGAAATGGGTGAGAAGGCAAACCTCCTTAAAGATGCCTTTAACAAAATTTCCGAAGTCAAATCAGCTTCATTTACGGGCTTTGCCTTGGGTGCCGGTCGGGCAATGGCGCAGCACATCCAAATGGGAGGAGAGTATGATGACAGCTTTCAGCTGACCTTACCGGTGGATTTTGACTATGCCAATACAATGAGCATGGAAATGCAAACAGGGAGATGGTTTGATCAGAGTCTGGCAACTGATCTCGACCAAGGACTAGTAGTGAACGAAGCCTTTGTGAAATACTTCAAGATTGAAAATCCAATAGGTTTTACAATGGACAGAGCTGAACAGCCTGGAACCATTATCGGGGTTGTCAAGGATTTCCATTTCTCATCGCTCTATAATGACATTGAACCTCTTGTGATGCACATGACCAGGGACTATTCCTGGAACTACACGAACATGGCGCTGAAGTTGAATGCAGGAAAAGTCGAAAATACTATGGTACAACTTGAGGAAAGTTGGTCAACCGTATTTCCTAATCGACCCTTCGAATGGTCATTTTTAGATACGCAGCTGGAAACCCTTTATCGCAAGGAGGTAGTTTTTGGTGGAATTTTTAAAGCCTTTGCGCTTATCGCTATTGCGGTTTCGTGCTTGGGGCTCTTGGGCTTGGTTTCCTTCTCGGTGGAAAGGAGATCAAGAGAAATAGGAATAAGGAAAGTGCTAGGGGCTTCTATTTCGAACATTTTGTCTTTGGTGACTAAGGAGTTTTCTAAACTGGTGATTGTCGGTTTTTTAATCTCAATTCCAGCAGCTTATTTCTTTTTATCCGGATGGCTTGATGATTTTAAATACCACATTGATATTGGCTATTCCTCTTTTGTTTGGGCAGGTGTGCTCATACTAGCAATTGCCTGGCTGACGATAAGCTATATCTCAGTGAGAGCGGCAAAGTCTAATCCTGTAGATGCTTTAAAACAAGAATAGCCCAATGCTGAGCAAAGATCAAATTCATCAAATAGCAACTCAAATAAGAAAGCAACGGCTGAAGAGCTTTGCAGTCGAAGATGAGCTTATTGATTTTGTGGCCTGTAAGGTGCAGGAAAGAACTGCAATGGGTGAATCTTTCAATCATGCCTTGAATAGCGCAATGGCTGAATTAGAAGCTCAGCCACTCACCAAAATCCACAATTCAAATCCAATTTTAAGAAAACCTAATAGTGTTGATATGTTCCAGAACTACTTAAAAATTGCCTTGAGAAATTTTACGAAGTACAAGGCAAACTCCGCAATCAATGTTTTTGGTCTTGTATTGAGCCTTAGTGCAGCAATAATTATTGGTCTGTACCTCAAGCATGAATTTTCTTACGACAATATGCATGCTGATGTGGACAGACTGTACCGGGTCAATACCATTTCTCATATGGGACAGACCCCAAGACATATGTATTCTACAGCCCCACAATTGGTGCCTGCCGTTTTGGAAGATATTCCGGAGGTAGAATCAGCTACGAGTCTTATGGTGAATATCCTAAACAAACCTTTGAAATGGAGAGAAAAGGCATTTTTCGAATACAGAATGTCGGGCGTGCATCAGGCGTTCGTTGATATGTTTGATCTTACTATTCTAAAAGGTGATGCCAGTGGCCTTAGTAATGGTCTTAACAATGTATTAGTGTCAGAATCAATGTCTGATAAGATTTTTGGCAATGAGGACCCGCTGGACGAGATAATTACGATAAACTCAAACGACAAGGATCATCAATTCAAAGTAATCGGAATTTATGCCGACCTACCTTCTAACTCTCATTTTGACAAAAGGTCTCAACGCTTTGATTTATTGACCTCAATGGAAAGTCATCAGTCTGTGCATGGAGCGGGTAACTGGAGGTCCACTTGGGGCCCTGCGTATATCAAATTAAAGTCGCCTATAGACCAAGAAACCTTGAATGCCAAAATCAATGAGATGCTCAAGCGTAGGGCTGGTGAAGATATCTGGTATGAGCACTATGCCCAGCCCGTTCGTAATATTCACCTAAACCAGGATGGCTATCAAATTGAGTCCGAAGGCGATCTCAAGCAGCTTTATGTTTTCGCAATCATCGGAGTGCTAATTTTACTTATCGCCTGTATTAATTACATCAACTTGACCACTGCCCAGGCCTCGGTTAGACTGAAGGAGGTTGGTATTCGCAAAGTTATTGGAGCAAAGAGAAAGCAATTTGTAACCCAATTTTTAGTGGAGGCGAGTCTCTTGAGTGGACTGTCCATGGTTTTGGCGGCTGTTCTGGTCAATTTCATGATCCCCATCATTAACTCAAACTTCTCTCTTAATCTGGGATTGTCACTTGGGAGTGATGTGGCTGCCCTCATAGGTTTCTTCCTGCTTATGTTCCTTGTGAGTGTGCTATGTGGTGTTTATCCAGGGTTTTATCTTTCCCGGCTCAGCCCATCACATTTGCTAAGGTCCAGTGGAGCATCAAAATCAGGAGGTGGGTTTTTTAGAAAAGTGCTTGTTGCCTTACAATATGCTACTTCCATTGCGTTGGTGATAGCCACTCTTATAATCCTGGATCAATTGCGTTTTATGAGCAAGCAAGATCTTGGCTTTGAGAAAGAGGAAGTAATCTATATTAAAATGGGTTCTGATGAGTCTAAAAAGTATGGGGAAACATTGTTGTCAGAGATTGAAAAACTCCCTGGGGTGGTGGCCACCTCTTTAACCGGAAACTCACTTGGGGATGGTAGTATGTCTGGGAATGGTGTTGCCGTAGGTGAGACGGCCATTGAAGATGGAGAAATGCACCAAGTACTGGCTGTAGATTATGAATACCTTTCAGCTTTGCGACTTGAACTTACGAACGGAAGATGGTTTTCTGAGGATTTTGGCACTGACCGAAAAGAGGGTTATGTGGTTAATGAAGCACTTGTGAAACATTTTGGCCTTACCGATCCTATTGGTGTAAGGCTTTCCAGAAATGGCAGTGAAGGAAAAATCGTTGGAGTGGTAGGAGATTTTCACTTTAAATCCATGAGGCATTCGATCGAACCATTGGTAATGCATATGGCTCCCCGTGATGATTTTGCCTATTGGAATATGGCCGTTCGATTGAGTCCGACAAATGCAGTTGAGTCACTTGCACAGCTTGAGGCAACATGGCAATCCGTTGTGCCGGATGTTCCATTTAAGTTTGAATTTTTAGATCAGAAGGTAGAGGCATACTATAAGTCAGATAAAGATTTTGCAACCATGTTTAGCGTTTTTTCAATGCTGGCTATTTCGGTTTCTTGCCTTGGTTTGATAGGGCTGGTGGCGTTCACAACCCAGAGAAGATCAAAGGAAATTGGAATTCGAAAAGTGCTTGGTGCTACGGTTGCCAAGATACTCAGTCTGATTTCGAGAGATTTTGTCAAATTGATTGCCGTTGGTGCTGTCGTTGCGATTCCTTCGGCCTATTTTTTCTCTCAAAATTGGCTACAGGGATTTGAATACAGAATTGAGGTTAGCTATTGGACCTTTGCCATTGGCCTTATTTCAACTATAATCATTTCCTGGGTATCGGTAAGCTACATCTCCTTAAAAGCGGCTAAAGCAAATCCGGTTGATTCCTTGAGATCAGAATAAAGGAAAGCGAGCTTTCACTCGCTTCCGGCTTATCCACCACCTTTTCCAGTTTGGAAGGTGATCTGTTTTGCCATTGCCGCTCCAATGAGCGCTTCTAGAGGAGTGCCACCTCCTTTGTCATTTCCCATAAACATCATCTGGGGAAATTTGATTTTTGCAAACTCCTTGGCTACTCCTATAGCTATCTCCTTTTCAATCTTAGCCTTTTCTTGAGGAGTCAATCCAGCGGTAACCAACTTGGCGTTTTGATAAGCTTCAGCATCTGCCTTTACCTTTTGAGCTTGAGCTTTCAATCGCTCAGTTTCAAGCTGAATAGAAGCTAACTTCTTATTGGTTTCTTCCTGCTTCAACTTGGTCTCAATAGAGATCAGAGCTTTCACCTGTTCTTTTTCCTGAGTTACCCTTTCTCCTGCTTTATCTCTTTCACCCTCGGCAATAATACGTGCTTGTGCATCCCTGGCAGTTTTGATTTTTTGTTGCTCAAGCTGCCTTTTGGCCGATTCATCGCGTTGTGCCTCCAGCCTTTGTTTAAAGACTTCCTCTAGGGACACATCATCAACAATCACCTGAGCAACAATGATATTGTTCTCATTAATATCATGTGGAATACGAATAGACTTACCTGTTTCATCCAGACGTTTGTTGACCTCGTAGCGCGTTTGGATTTCACTAATGGCCCGATTGTCTTGCTCAATTGAGGTGAGTACAGTATCTCGATACTCGTTTTTCACCACGCTGAACGTACCATCCTTAAGCTGCTCATCAATGGCCACCCTAAAATCCGAGGCCGATCCTGAAATATAGTCCTGAGCGGCAAACATATACCCCGTGTTCGAGACTACCTCTCTTACGGTTGGGATGAGTGTGTTTTGAACAAGGTTTTGTAAAGAACGAAACTCAATCGCCAACTCAATAAATGATTGCTTGTCAGCTGGGAGCTGGAAACGTGTACTAAGCTTTGTAGTGGCAGTGACCTGGTCGATGAATCGGATTGGGATTGGATCCATTTTCCCCTCGATTTCATCAAGGATTTCACCGGGGTCAATGACTTTGACATCAATGAACTTTTGCCAGGGTGTGATTTGTGCAAATCCGCGAAACTTAATTCCTTCGGACATAACGGCATCTTTTTTACCGTTTGGGTAGACCACAAAGTATTGATATCCGGGTTCGGCCCAAAAAAACAGGTAGGGTACAGCTACCACCAGACCTCCGGCTAGTATTACAATTAGCGAAATTCGTCTTGTGAACATGAGTAACCATGGAGGAGCTTTCGATTTTTTCTTGATAAGGTGTCCCAGGTCATCCTTCTCGAATTCTTCTTCCTCCGAAAGTTGAGGACGAAGCAAGAGCGTCAGAATGCCTAGAATGATTAGAACAATTCCTAAAAATTTCATAGCGATAAGGTTTAAAAGTGAATAATAGTTTTCCATCCCAGGCCAAGGCCTGAATTTTATAAATCGAAAGTGTATTTATGGAATGATGTAGGAAGAGCTTGTTGCCCGCTTGCTATTAATTAATAAGAGTCAATCGATCAGAACTCACCAACCTCACATATCACATCAACAGTCCGATAATGAAGCCCGGTTTCTGATAATCATATGAGGGATTTCAGGAACTGCTTGTTATGTTTTCTTCGGGCTGGAAATAAAACATCTCACATCTGGCAAGCAGTATTATTAGTCCGAGAGTCTACCAAGGTTTTGCAGACTTATTCTTGTGTCAGACAGTCTGTTCAGACCCGCTCATCGGAGCTAATTTGTCGACCGCAATTATTGGTGTTTTATCTATTTCTGAAAATTTTACAACCCGTATGTTAAAGGGAAGTGATTCCCATTTTTCGGGTTAGAAGAACTTTGTTGAGTTCTTTCAGAAGATATTGCCATAATTGGGCAACTCACAACTATATATACGAATTATATTCCGAATATGTTTCATATTCCGAATATAATTTTATATATATAAAAAAACAAAATATAATTCTGTTCAGGTAATAAGCCTTGATAATATATATATATCTGATTATCAAGAATATATAAAATGACCTGATAATTTGATTTGCAAAATTTTCGATTATCCCGACCTTAATTTGAGGTGGTAGAATTTGACTCTATATCTAGTGAATAGTCATGAGTAATGTTAATTTTGCGCCATGACGGAAAAAATCCTTATTCTCGATTTTGGTTCTCAGTATACACAGCTCATTGCCAGGCGTGTTAGAGAGTTAAATGTGTACTGTGAAATACACCCGTTTAATCATCTCCCGGAAAACTTGGAGGGCTATAAAGGTCTGATACTTTCAGGCAGCCCTTGTTCAGTGCGCGAAGATGATGCACCAGACTTAAACCTGGATCAGTTCAGAGGCTCCATACCCGTTCTTGGTGTTTGTTATGGTGCTCAGCTTATGGCACAAAAGTATGGTGGTAACGTGATGCCTTCAGAGATTCGAGAGTATGGGCGAGCGAGGCTAAGTCATGTTGATACTCAGTTTGAATTGCTAAAAGGAATGAGTCTGGACTCTCAGGTTTGGATGTCGCATGCAGATACTATTTCTGATTTGCCTGAAAATTTCGAAATAATTGCCAGTACCTCAAGTGTGGAAATGGCGGCATTCAAAGTTAAGGACGAGAAAACCTATGGTATTCAGTTTCACCCTGAAGTAACACATACAGAGCAAGGAAAGACATTGCTCAAAAACTTTGTGGTAGATATTTGTGGCTGTTCTCAGGGTTGGACGTCCGATCTTTTTGCAGAATCTACAATTCAAAATCTAAAGGATAAATTGGGTAATGACAAAGTAGTCTTGGGCCTATCCGGAGGAGTTGATTCATCAGTGGCGGCAGTCCTTATTCACAAGGCAATCGGAGAGAGCTTACATTGTATTTTTGTTGATAATGGCCTCCTGAGGAAAAATGAATTTAATGGCGTCTTAGACTCTTATCAGGGAATGGGATTGAATGTTAAAGGAGTTGATGCCAAAAAAGAATTTTATGAGGCCTTAAAAGGGATCACCGAACCAGAAGCTAAAAGAAAGGCGATTGGACGCGTATTCATAGAAATTTTTGATCAGGAAGCTCAGAAGATTGAAAATGTGAAATGGCTTGGTCAAGGCACTATTTACCCGGATATTATTGAATCTGTTTCGGTGAAGGGACCTTCGGCCACAATAAAATCTCACCACAACGTTGGAGGATTACCTGAGAAGATGAACCTTAAAGTGGTGGAGCCGCTGAATACTTTGTTTAAGGACGAGGTGAGGAGAGTTGGAAAGGCTTTGCAAATAGATTCCAATATTTTAGGTAGACACCCTTTTCCTGGACCAGGCCTTGGAATTAGAATCTTGGGGGACGTTACTCCAGATAAAGTTGCGATCCTTCAGGAAGTGGATCACATTTTTATCAACGGATTAAAGGAGAAGGGCCTTTATGACGATGTTTGGCAAGCAGGTGCAATGTTATTGCCCATACAGTCAGTTGGCGTTATGGGTGATGAAAGAACCTATGAAAGGGTTGTAGCATTAAGAGCAGTAGGGAGTGTGGATGGAATGACCGCTGATTGGAGCCATTTGCCTTACGATTTTTTACAGGACGTATCGAACGAAATCATTAATAAAGTAAAGGGAGTAAACAGGGTGGTATATGATATCAGCTCAAAACCTCCTGCAACTATAGAATGGGAATAGTATGATTTTGCTTAGAAGGGTCTTGATTACATCATTATTGATGGGTGCATTAGGCAGTTTAGCCTGGAGCCAAAATGTCAATAAAATATTCAATGAGGGCAAAGCACTTTTTGATCAGAAAGACTATGCCCTGGCCCTGGTGAAACTAGGCCCGATTACCTCGCTGGAAGGTGAGAATGAGGTGGTAACCTATGCCTCTTACTATTACGCGGTTTCGGCCTACAATTCTGGCGATAAGGAAACCGCCAAGAATATGTTTCTTCAAATTGACCAAAGGTTTCCGAATTGGTCAGAAAGACAAGAAGTTTATTATTGGTTGGCACAGTTGAATTTTGAAGCTGAAAACTATCAGCTCGCCATGACCAATCTAAGTAGAATATCAGGTGCTAAATACGCAGAGGACATCGATAACCTGAAACTCTATCATCTTTCAAAAATTTCGGAGATCACTCAACTGAAGACACTGCTGGCATTGTATCCTGAAGAATCTGTTCTGGCCAATAATTTGGTCAATGCTATTTTAGCAATGGATGTGCAAGATCAGGATATCGATTTGATTAATGAGCTGTCGACTAAATATGAAATTGCAGTGAATGTGGGTTTCGAGGATATTGAGAGTTCTCCAAAGAAGGCCGTATACAATGTTGGACTATTTCTTCCATTTAGGTACAGAGAGGATTCTGTCTCATTGGAGAATATTCAAAAAACCTGGCCGGTACATTTCTACGAAGGTGTACAATTGGGAGTGGAAAAGCTGGCGTCAGAAGGAATCAATATTAACATGGCCACTTTTGATACGCAAGGTAGCGGTGCATCAACTCGGAATATCCTGAACACCCCGGAGGCTAATGAACTGGACCTGATTGTAGGGCCGGTTTTCACCGGAGCTGTACAGGAAGTGTCTGATTTCTCCAAGAACAAGAAGATCAATATGGTCAATCCACTGAGTTCAACAAGTGGGGTAATTGACGACAACGCTTATGCATTTTTATACTATCCTTCCAACGAATCTTTGGCCTTGGAAGCAGCGGATTACGCCAAAAAGCACTTTACCAAAAATAAAAATGCAGCGATTTTTTATAGTGGTAGGGCAGACAAACCCCGAGCTGACTTTTACAAGAGTCTGATTGAAGAAGATTCATTTAATGTGGTGCTTTTCGAAAGAGTAACCTCTGCGGAATCGGTTAAAATTCAATTGATACTCACCGATGAAGAAGAACTGGACAGAGACTCTCTGGTTGTGGAAACCATGATTGCTGAAATGGACTCTCTCAGGGAGGCTGAGGTAGATGATTGGGAAATTTATGACGAAAGAGATTTTGTTTATGATACGCTTAAGGTACTGCCGGATAGTATCGGGCACATTTTTATTGCCTCGGATGATGCTTCCTTATCTGCCAGTGCAATTAGTGGTATCGCTTCTAGGCCGGATTCTATTGGATTTATTGGTTCTTCCAGATGGCTTTCAGCAGAGCAGTCTATTTCCTTTGACCTGTTGGAAAATATTGATGCGACCTTTACCGGAGCTAATTTAATCGATTACAATACCGAAGAAGTTCAGAACTTCCGTCAACGTTATGAGCAGAAGTTAGGCGCCTATCCCAAGAAGGATGTGCGTTTTGGTGATGCTTATATTGGCTATGATATCATTGTAACCTTTGGCCGTCTAATGAATCAATATGGCAAATACTTTCAAATAGGCTTGAAGAGAAAAGCCAGTATTGATGGAGAACTGACAGAGGCATTCGATTACAAGCTGACCAACGACAATCGGTACATCCCCATACTTAAGATTCGAAATTCTCAAATTGAGAAGTTCAAAGACTAAAACATCATGAATACATCTCGAAGCAAGCGCCTCTTCAATGAAGCACAAGACTTTATACCAGGAGGCGTGAATTCACCAGTTCGAGCTTTTAAAGCTGTTGGCGGAGATCCCTTGTTCATCAAATCAGCGAGTGGGGCTTATATGATTGATGAAGACGACAATCAATACATTGAGTTGATTAACTCCTGGGGCCCAATGATATTGGGGCATGGTAACCAGGTCATTGAGGAAGCTGTGGCCGAGGCTATAAAGACCTCTCTTTCTTTTGGAGCACCAACGGGCTTAGAAGTTGAGATGGCTCAAACGATTTGTGAACTAGTGCCATCAATTGACAAGGTTAGGATGGTTAATTCTGGAACAGAAGCTACTATGTCTGCCATACGATTGGCCAGAGGCTTTACAGGCAGAGATAAGATCATCAAGTTTGAAGGGTGTTATCACGGGCATGGAGATTCTTTTCTTATTGCTGCAGGGAGTGGAGCCATTACCTTAGGCACTCCCGACAGCCCTGGGGTGACGGAAGGGGTAGCTAAAGATACCATAACCTTACCTTTCAACAATCTGGAAAAAGTTGAGGAGGTAATCGCAGCCCATACTGACCAGATTGCAGCTATTATTATAGAACCTGTAGCAGGTAATATGGGATGTGTCTTACCAGCCGAAGGATATCTGAAAGGCTTGAGGCAGCTGTGTGATCAAGCTGGAATTGTGTTGATTTTTGATGAAGTAATGACCGGTTTCAGGCTATCACTTGGGGGTGCTCAGGAACTTTATGGAGTAATGCCCGACCTTACAACGCTAGGCAAAATAATTGGAGGAGGAATGCCTGTTGGAGCCTATGGTGGTAAGAAGGAACTCATGGATTACGTTTCACCTCAAGGTCCAGTATATCAAGCTGGCACCTTATCAGGCAACCCTGTCGCTATGTCTTCTGGGTTGGCTATGCTTAAACAGCTTAAGGCCGATCCTGAGATTTACGTCAAACTTTCAGACATGAGTGCCTATTTGGAAAAGGGCTTTCAAAAGAACCTTGATGAACTTGGACTGAATTACACTATGAACAAGGTTGGTTCAATGATTAGCCTCTTCTTTACAGACAATAAAGTAGTTGATTTTGAATCTGCGAAAACTACCAACACAGACTTGTTTGGCAGGTACTTTAGGGAAATGCTGAATAGGGGAGTCTACCTGGCTCCATCGCAATACGAAACCCTGTTTATTTCAACGGCTATCACACGCGAACTTGCAGATGAAATTATTAGGGCTAACAGAGCGTCTTTGATAGCCATTCACTAATAATACCAGAAGCTGATATATAATTCAATAAAGAAAAAGGCATTAAGGAAAAAGCCATAGATCACGCCCACAATGTTGAATTTGAGCAGGGTCTTAAACCAATGCTGCTGGTACACCTTCAGGAAAGACACATAAACGTAAGTACTGACCCCTACAAAAAAGATGATCATTAAAATCCATCGCCAGGTGGTGTGGTCCATATTAGGAAATACCTCCGGGGTAAAGAGTTTAAACATAATTAATAGGGCAATACCATACATAAAATAAGCAAAAGCATGGACATGCAGTGCGTGAACCACGTGCTTGATATACAGATGTTTCCTTCTTATATAAATTAGTTTAAGCACACCTGCGAATAAAGGAATAAGGACGAACATCATCAAAGGAAGATTTCCCAGCACGAAACTTTTGAAACCCTCATCATTTTCAAAAATCTTTCGGACTTGCTGATTGATATGATCCCGATTTTGTCCACTAAAGAAGTCGCCATCGAAATTGTTCCCGCTGTTACTCAAGGAATCCATAAACTGCTGGTCGGTAATGTTGCGCTTATCCCGGGCAAGCCTATGTGCTTTTTCAAAAAACGTTTCACCTTCACTTTCAGGAACGGGGACTCCTTGCAAGCTGACTCGAAAATCGTCTATCTCATCATCGTTATCGTCAAATTGCCTTTCGAGTGAATCATAGAGCTGCCTAAAGTTTTTAATAGAACTGAAGCTGTTTTTCAAAGAATCCGGTACAAGCGCAATTTTTACGGAATCACTTAATAGCTTAAGTCGATCATTATCTAGAAAGCTCTCCAGCTTGGCATCGCCACCAAAATTAGCTTGTTCATCATCCAAGGCACTAAAATTAATACCTCCCAGAAGATAAGAAATGATGAAAAAGTAAAATAGACTTAGTACAAAATAGAGCCTTATTGGATGAATAAAATTTTTGATTTGACCAGCTTGAAACCTATTGGTCAGCTTACCAGGCCGTAGCAAAAATGGCATAAAACTATGAGCCATTTTAGAGTCAATGCCAAGGTAGTTGTCTACGAACTCTTTGATCAGTACCCAGAAAGTCACATTGTTGTCAGTGTTTGATTGTCCACAGCTTGGACAAAAATTGAAATCCTCGCTAAGCGTGGTGTCACAATTGTGACAAACTTGACTTTTACGTTTCTTGGGCTTCATAAATGATGCAAAAAATTCAAGGCTAAAGATAAGGTTTAGGTTGAATCCTGCCAACAACCTTAAAACAAACAAAAACCGACTTGAGTAGAGCCGGTTTTGTGTACCCATGCCAGGGTGTTTAGGTGTAAGGGAGTATTAATGTTATATCATATCAAGCAAAAGGGCTTGGTTATCAAATTTTGCTCTGCTCATTTCTTCGAGAGGTCGTTTTGCTGTGTCAAGTAATTCTTGTTTCAACTTCTGATCTCCAGTGGTATAGACAACATAGGGAATTACATCCTCGCGCACCCTAATACTATTGCCTAATTCATCTAGGATATGATTGTCGATGATTGAATCGTCAATCTTGTATTTCTGTTTGATCAGATCAAACAGTCGGTCTTTCAGGGTTTTATCTCCGGTTCTCATCTCCATGACACCAAGGAAAAAGGAGTCATTGTGAAAGTGCAACTGAATGATACAGTTGACAGTCGAGATTTTCAATCGATAAAAAACAATCTGATGATCCTGAAATAATCGCTTTTCAGTAGTTCTGTAGTTGGGCTTACCCAGCTTTTTAATGGTAGCCTTTACAGAATAACCGAAATCAATACCATAAAAGGAAATGGTTCTGTCCGTGGATAAACCATTTAAGTTGAGGTTAAAGGTACTGGAGAGCCTACCGCGGTTTTGCAAATAAACTCTGGATTCGTAGAAGTCCCTCTTCGTCTGACCATACGATTGGCCCTTTTCAGAATAGACAGGTAAACGAAACCAGTTGAAAACTGTCGCTCTAGTCATTTACGCAAGTGTTTAGGTTCGGTCGGAATCCTTAGAGGATTCTTGACTCAAGTTAACAAAGAACTATACGAAAAATCAAATTATTTTGACTTTTCCAGGCATTACAAAATGCTCTTTTCGCCCATATAGGCACTTTCAAGCACAAACGCTGCTTTGAAATGCACAATTATGTATGCATAAAAATTCTAAAAAAAAAGCATTTTTTTAGAAAGGAGAGTCAGGAAACTTGATTAAAGGAGATTTCCCTTTATAAAATGCGTTTAGTCTTAAAAGGTGCATGCCTATTCCTGAACTTCCTTGCATGTATCCAGTTTGGGCTTGAAGAAAGTCAGGTTGTGAACGATTTTCAGCATGAATCCATTTAATGCCATCGTTCTCAGTTGTTAAATGACCAATAATATCCTGAGTCATATTTAGAGACATTTCCAGGTAGTCGGGGTCGGAAGTGATTTTGTGCAGAGAAAGAAAGTAATCCGCCACACCTGCCGAACCACAACACTGTCCAACATTTTGCCAGAAACCATCAGGGTGCTCTTCAGTCAGGTTGGCGTTAATCATAGTGGTGTTGGCTGAGATGAGCGCATCATTCCATTTGCTGTTCTTGTCGTCTAGCACCGAAAGCTTTTGATAAAGCCTTCCTGTGCCGGTTGGCCCATGACACCAACCGTAGTACACCAAACCAGTGGTGTCTGGCTCGTGATGATCTATTAAACCATTGTCGTTAGCAATACTTAATAAGTGTTCAGCCCCCTCTAATGAGGCATCTTTAAATAAGGCCTCTTGTGTTTGCTCGTAAAGAGCGGCAAGGAAGTAGGATGTTCCGGCAGTTCCATGAGAAAAGTTGGGCATATACCTTGGGAAGGTTTGTAGCATCATCCACTTTTTTCCTCCAACAGCATCATCGCTCATTATTGTCAAACTCCTGCCAGCACCTATGGCTAAATCCAAAGCCATGTCTATTTGCAAATCCTGATAGGCGTAAAGCAGAAATAGACCGATGCCTGTATTGCCGGAAATAATATCTGTGTTTGCTCCCCAGTTGAACCCAGCCTCATCTGCAACCTTTTGATCATCAAGTAATTTTACGCATGCCTTCACCCCGTCAAGATATTTATCTTCGTTGGTCAGTTTATATACTTCACCCAGCACAAAACCGAGGCCGGACGTACCGATGTAAAGGCCTGGAGGAGCATTTTGACTTAGGCTATCAGGAATAGCTGCCAAAAGATAATCTGCACCAAGCTTGGCTTCTGTCAGGAATTGCTCATTATCAGTTTGATGATATAACTCCAGATAAAAGAGGACCACGCCACCACTTCCATTATAAAGGCCAGAATTGAAAACCGGGAAGCTTTCCTGTTCATCTGAAGAACGCCAAATGACGCCTTCTTCCTTTATTACTTTTTGTTGTTCAAGCCAGTTGGCTACTTGGATGGCGAGGCTCAAATACTGCTCACCAGTCTCAGAATTTCTTTTGTCACCGCATCCGGCTGTTATGACAAAGACTAAAAGAAAAGATAGAATAGGTTTACGCACAGAGAAAATTAACCAATTCAGTGAGCAAACCCAATCTGAAAGTCCATATGTGGCAAGAGACTGATTTTGAACTTATAATTGGCAGAGACTTATACACTCTCCGTCTTGATATCGATTGAGGTGACTTTTCAGGCAGTCTGAAAATTCATCAATGTTATTTGATAGAAAAACCAATCGATAATACCGATTGATCCCAAATCAATTGTATGGTTCCAGCCGAGCCTTCACCTTCTACCACCTTGATGGTGAAGTTTTCTGTGACTTCTGATTGAGAGCCCATACTCATACTTACTCTTCCTAAGTCTCTTGATTCATCGTAGGATTGGCCATTTTGACCTGTCTGCTTGTTGATGATCAAAGTGCCTCCGTTTGCTTCGGGAATGGAGAAAAGCGTATAATCTCCAGCTGGCACATCCAAACCATCAATCACCAGGTCTTTGGTTGTACTAAAGTGTGTGGCTCTGTTTGCGCCTGTCCTCCATCGCTGACCATAAGAAACGATACCCCCAAAAATCTTTCTTCCTCGCTTTTTTGGAGATCCGTAGGTCACTTTGAAGTTGGCTCCTCCAAAAGAGAACTCCTCTTCCACAGCCCCGGATAGGTTGCCACTAAAAGGGCTTCCGTTTTTGTCGCGCTCCGCAAAATCTCTTATGACTCCTTCAAAATCCATCTCATTTACTCTCTTGACAATAAGCTTTCTGGTGGTTAGGGCTGCATCAAGTTTTAGGAGATTACCATGATCATCCACATCTACCCCCATCACTCCTCTGGAGGGATGGCGAATGGTCATGGAATCAGCACTTTCTTTATGAATGATAAAATCAGATAGTCTTCTTCCAGTAAAAAGCATCTGGTGAATACTGTCAGAGGAGGCTTTTGCGGCAGCATTAAACGCCAATTCGTAAGGCCAGTGTACCATATCTATAAAGGGTAAACTGCCGCTGCTATTCAACGCGGTCAATCTTCTTGTGCCATTGTTGGTTGGAGTTTCTGACACCAGTGAATCACCATTAAGACCAATTTCCTGGGTAATGCGTTTTCCTTCATCTGTGAAAGCCTGCCGTGGATCCTGACTGAAACGAGTCATTTTTGTCATTCCGCCTTCCGAATTGAGTGACAGGTCATACTCATAATAAACTGTCCTTGGGCTTCTCAGCAAGACCTCTGCCTTAATTCCGTTTTCTGACTTTTCAAAACGTTCTACCGCCAGGGTATCGTTGCCGAGGAGGGTTACAAAGTATCCCTTGTTTGAGTCAACGCTTGAATTTTCTGAATCGCAACCAATGCTAGTTGCAGCTATCAGTAGAAGGAATAGTGCGTTCTTTTTCATCGTAGATAAGGTTAATCAAACCTAAACTAACCAAGTCTGGATGGAATGAAAATTACAATTACGTGATCGGTGTTATACCAATTCAACTATAAAATGATTTGTATACGTCATGTTATGGTTGATTTGGTATCAGGCCTTGGTCTTTACCTTTTTCCAGTCTTTTACCTGCCAGTAGATATTCCCCGTAGTGATATGATTCCCATCAAGATCAATGGTCTTTATCTCACACTTTACCACAACGGCATCTTCTTGTTTTAAGGGGTCAATGACTTCTTGCTTCAACCATTCTTCTGTCACTTCAAATTTGGCAGTAACATTCATTTTGCCCTGGTAATGGTAGTCCATTTCCATGCGCTGCATAATAATACGATACTGATTAGGGTCCAGACTCGAGAGAAGAACAATGCCTGTTGTGAATTCAGAAATTGTGGCCAAAGCGCAGGCATGAAGCCCTTTGATATGATTCCAATTCATCCTTTTATAGGGTAGGAGTGTAGTCACACACCTGTCTTTAATTTCAATGATTCTGAAGCCGTGTGGCTTATTAAAAGGAATCATCCTTGCCAGCCCGAAATTCAAGAGTTTAAGATGTCTTTGAGAGGTTTTGGCTTTTTCCAGTAGTTGAGCAGGATTGAACATTATTGAATAAAAGTTTTTGTATAACGATTGGCTTGCTGGCACGGATTTAACACGTCAAATCACGTTTTAACTGCTATCAATCCTGTAGGTCTGAGATATTAAATATAAAACAAATATTCTATGCTATTTTCTTGTTAGGGGCAATTGGTGTTCGAAACGGTGAGTTAATATTATTGGATGGAGGAAATGAGCTTTGGAGCGACTCGGTTTTGATCAAGGCAGGATGTGCTTAAGGAAGAGCGAGATGCATTTTATCAAGCCTTGGTCGAACTTCTTCAGCGAACTAAAAAGAAATCCTTATCTTTCAAATTGATGAAATAACATCAGACTCTATGACATACAAATACCAGAAACCTACGCTCTTTCAGGCATTCATTCCAATCATCTTCCTAGTAATAGTCCTTTTCATTAATGTGAGAATATTTGGTGATGCATCTTTGGATGGTTCCAACCAGATTCTTTTGATTCTGTCAGCCGGAGTGGCCGCTCTGGTTGCATTGAAAATTGGCTACAAATGGGAAGAAATACAGAAGGGTATAGTTAAAAGCATAAGCAGTGCCATGGCCTCGATTATTATTCTACTCTTGATTGGGGCATTGGCGGGAACCTGGCTTTTAAGCGGCATCGTTCCGGCTATGATTTATTATGGATTGCAAATCCTGAATCCGACCATATTCTTATTTGCGGCATGTATCATATGCTCCATTGTGTCTATTGCCACGGGAAGTTCATGGACCACAGCTGCTACGGTAGGTATTGCCTTGGTGGGCATTGGCACAGCACTTGGAATACACGAAGGAATGGTGGCCGGTGCAGTGCTATCAGGCGCTTACTTTGGAGATAAAATGTCACCTCTTTCGGATACCACGAACCTGGCGCCAGCAATGGCTGGAACAGACTTGTTTACTCATATTCGCTATATGACTTACACTACAATACCTTCAATATCAATTGCTTTGGTTTTATTCCTGATTTTAGGGTTTACTCAAGGAGGAAGTGGCGATGTAACTCAGACAGAAGCAATGCTAGCAGCTATTGATAGCAAGTTCAACGTTACCGGACTTCTGTTTCTGGTGCCAGCCATAGTCGTTTTTCTCATTGTTAAGAAGATGCCTGCGATTCCAGCTATTCTAATTGGAGCATTATTGGGTGGTGTTTTTGCTTTGATATTCCAACCCGAAGTTGTGCAGAGCGTGGCGAATTGGGATGGTGCTGGCTGGGAGCTGACCTTCGTTGGATTAATGAAGTCCATGTATGGAGACATCAACATAGTCACTGGAAATGGAGTTGTGGATGAATTACTTTCTTCGAGTGGAATGGCAGGAATGCTTGGTACTGTTTGGTTAATATTATCAGCCATGACTTTTGGCGGGGTAATGGAAGCTACCGGTTTATTAAAGAGAATTGCCGAGTCAGTAATGTCAAAAGTGAAGTCCACAGGTTCATTAGTAGCTTCGACAGCAGGCACTACAATGTTTTTTAACGCAACTGCATCCGACCAATACCTGTCTATTGTTGTACCGGGAAGAATGTATGCAGATGTTTATAAAGAAAAAGGCCTTGCACCTGAAAACCTCAGTCGAACACTTGAGGATGCGGGCACGGTGACCTCGGTGCTGGTGCCATGGAATACCTGCGGTGCTTACCATTCTAATGTCTTGGGAGTGGCTACAGGTGCCTACTTGCCCTATGCCTTCTTTAATATCATAAGCCCTATTATGACCATTACATTCGCCTACTTAAACATCAAGATTAGAAAGTTGAAAGACAAGAAACCTGAAATGGAAGTGGCCGAATGATGTTTCCTGTTGCAATCACAAAAGATGAAGTAATGGAACGGCCTTTGGCCTCCTATCCAGGCGAAGTGCATGTGCTTTCGACCAAGGGAGACATTAACAACGCGATGTCCAAGATCAATGATTATCCATTTGTAGGCTTTGACACGGAGGCACGACCTACGTTTAAAAAAGGCCAGATTCGAAAAATTTCCCTAATTCAAATTGGCACCGATGATGAGGTATTTCTATTGAGAATAAAAGAAACAGGCCTTTTACCCTCAATAGTGAGATTTTTGGAGTCTGAGACTATTAGGAAAGTGGGCATTGGTTTGGAAGATGATGTCCAGTTGTTAAATAAGCTTGCTCGCTTCAATCCTGGTAATTTCTTTGATCTTAACAAGGAGATGAAAGAAATTGGGGCAGAAAGCATAGGGGCACGAAACCTGGCTGCTATGATTCTTGAGATAAGGATTTCCAAATCTGCCCAAACCTCAAACTGGGAAAATGAGATACTCTCTAACAAGCAAGTTCAGTATGCCGCAACGGATGCCTGGATTTGTATAGAGATATACAAGAAGCTCTTAGGTTGGGGGTACTTGTAATTTTTATTGATCAAAATGCCATTATTTTACCTGCTCGTTAGCGACTAATTACCCCTGCTTCAACTATATTCATGGCACAATATTAGCGTTATGCCCCATATGCGAAATTTCATTCTAGGTCTTTGCTTGTTAGTCCTGTCACCAAAAGCTTTTGCTTTTCAACACAAGGAGTTTGTAAAACCATATTTTGATATGGTAGATGAAACCTACAATGCCAATGCCGCTTTCGAAACCGTCAGGTTTGTTGAGAAGTTTTGGCGCCTGCCCGGAAATTCCGGCTTTGATCAGAGCATTTACCGTGTCGCTGAACAACTAGAGAAGGCTGGCTTTAAAAAGGAGGAAGACGCTGATTCAACGGATCGGTTGACCTATAGAATAGAAAAGAGACCCATGCGAGTTTCGACTTGGGAGCCTGTTTCAGGATATATCAAATTGTCGAACGGAGAGGTGCTACTTGATTTCAAAACCAATCGGCATATGATGGCCATTAACTCCCACAGTACTGATGGCGAGCAGGAATATGAGATTGTGCAGGTGGGGTCAGGCAGAAACATGGATTTCAGCAATGTCAAAGGAAAGATTGCTTATGGTGAAGGCAGTGTCGGCCGAATTCATCAGTTGGGTGTTGAACGAAATGGTGCGGTGGGTGCCATTGGTTATTCACTTCCTTCATATCTGCAACCGGAAAAGAACATCACCTCGATTCAATTCGGAAGCATAAGAAGAAATGAAGAACAGAAGGGCTTTGGGTTGCTGCTTTCCTATGAGGCCAAGCAAAAGTTGGATGCCGCTTTAAAGGCGGGCAACAACAAGGTGAAGGTAAAGCTAGAGACTAAAATATATACTGCCGATGAGCTCACACTTGTTGCAGAACTGAGAGGCAGTAAGCTGCCCAATGAGCGCTTTGTGTTCAGTGCTCATGTTCAGGAGCCAGGTGCTAATGATAACGCCAGTGGAGTAGGGGCTCTGCAGGAAGTAGCTGCTACAAGTGCGAAATTGTTGGCAGCAGGTAAAATCAATCCGGAAAGAACCATCACCTACCTATTTGGTGACGAGATATCGGCTACCAGAAGATTTATTGAAGAAGACAAGGAGCGGGCAGCCAACATTAAATGGGGTATGAGCCTGGATATGGTAGGAGAAAACACGGCTGTTACAGGCGGCACGTTCCTAATAGAAAAAATGCCCGATCCGGCTGCTATTTGGACAAGAGGTAAGGAAAAACACTCAGAATGGGGTGGTAGCCCAATGAAGAAGGAGCAGATGAAGCCACATTATTTCAACGACTTTGTAATCAATCGATTTTTAGAGCAGGGCAAAGCCAAAAACTGGACGGTAAAATTTAATCCTTATGAAGGAGGGAGTGACCATGTTCCTTTTTTGAGAGCTGATATCCCAGGGCTGTTGCTATGGCATTTTACTGATCAGTTTTACCACACCAATAATGATCGGATTGATAATGTGTCTGCGACCACTCTGAAAAATGTAGGAACAGGGGCATTAATTACGGCATTGATTCTCACGGAGAACAAGACCGAAATGCCCTACTTTATTCTCAACGAAGTGGCGGAGTCTGCCTACAATCGACTGGAAGAAGAGTATGATTTAAGTACTAAGGCCTTGGGGTCGGGGAGCGATTTGGCTACAGAAGATGATATTCTTAAAACCTGGGCAGACTGGTACAGAAAGGCCATCCAGGCGACCACAGATATTGGTGGTACAACCAATGCTGAGTTCCTTAAGGCCATGAATGAGAAATTGAGCACCCTTAATCTCAAAGTAGACAGAATACTCACGGATTTGAAAAAATGACATAATGATAGCCCATCAGAGTCATTACTCCTCTCTCAGAGTCATCCGATAGGAGACTCTGATGAACAGAGAAGAGACCCTCAATCAGAGTCATTCCATAGAAGACTCTGATAAGCAGTTTTGAACTCACCATCGGAATGCATACCTTGAGAGGACATGAATACTACAACCGTTGACACCTCTAAATTTCCCTGGATCCTGATCCCAGGATTATAATTATTCTGTCAACACACGGCTTTACACGCACTAGTTTTATCGCCTTCTCAATAATCCTATGATCGATTATGAGGCTCTCTTCCATTAAATTTTACACACATGCCTTTACCAACACCATTTCATCCGAGAACCTCGGAACTCAATCATAACCTTGATTGGAAAGATTGGGGTGGCTACTTCGCTGCAAATTCTTACGATGTGGTCAATGACTTCGAATATTATGCATTCAGGCATTCGGCAGGATTGGTTGATGTCACACCGCTCTTTAAATATCGAGTAACCGGTAATGACGCATCTCTGTTTTTGTCAAGACTTATCGTTAAAGACATCAGCAAATTGAAGCTCAATCAGGCTACTTACTGTTGCTGGTGCGATGATCGAGGTATGGTCATAGATGATGGCACTGTAATGCGGTTTGGGGAGAATGAATATTTCGTGACTGCTGCGGACCCTTCCTATTCATGGTTTTCAAGGTTGATTAAAAAACTTGACGTCCATATTGAAGATCTTACCGATACCCATTGTGCCCTGGCGCTGCAAGGTCCTACATCCAGGGATATTCTCAAGAATATGTGTAATGCAGATTTGGATAGCCTGAAATTTTTCTGGACAACAAGTGCCAACGGTGATGGATTTGAGTTTAAAATTTCACGGACTGGATACACCGGGGATTTGGGCTATGAGCTCTGGGCCAAAAATGAAGATGCTCTGAAGCTGTTTGATGCTGTATGGAGCGCAGGCCAAAACTACAACATAAGAATGTCGGGAATTGCGGCATTGGATATCGCCAGGATAGAGGCCGGTTTGGTAATGAATGGAGTTGATTATCATAGCGCCCTGCATGCTTTAACCCCAGCACAAATGAGTACGCCCTACGAACTTGGATTGGGTTGGACAGTCAATTTGGAGCGAGAGCCTTTCATGGGACAAAAGGCTCTGAAGGCAGAAAATAAAAATGGGTCGAGATGGGGAACTGTTGGAATTGATATCAACTGGCCGGATTTAGAGGCCTTATTCAAAAAGCATGGCCTTCCACCGCACACTGATCCGGGTGCATGGAGGCATTCTGTACCTATCTATGACCGTGATGACTTATCCAAGCAAATTGGGTATGCCACTAGTGGAACCTGGTCACCCGCTTTAAAAAAGAATATAGCTATGGCTACACTTGAGATAGATTATGTCAAGCCAGGAACCGAGGTCAACTTTGAGGTGATGGTGGAACACCATAGAGAAACAGTCAGAGCAATTGTGGGAAAACCACAATTTTTCAACCCAGAAAGAAAAAGATCAATCCTGAACAAATAATACGATGAGCAAAAAATACGATGCAATAATAATAGGTGGAGGTCATAATGGATTGATCAACGCGGCCTACCTGGCCAAGGCGGGAAAAGAGGTATTGGTTTTAGAAAAGAGACACGTTCTTGGAGGAGCTGCAGTGTCAGAAGAGATTTTTCCAGGATTCACTTTTTCGGTGTGTAGTTATGTGGTCAGCTTATTCCGGCCACATATCATTAGAGAGTTGAATTTGGCGAAACATGGATACGATATTATTCCAATGGATGCCTCATTCCAACCCCTTCCGGATGATGATTATGGCTTATGCAGATGGGGAGATGGGTCTCGATCCAGAAGAGAGATTGCGCGATTCAGTAAAAAGGACTCGGAGGTATACGGAGAGTTTAGCAAAGTGATGACCCATATGGCTAAACTAGCTAAAGAGGTCATTGATCATCCTGCACCCGATGTAGCCTCTATCAACCCAAAAGAACTTGCCTCTCTATTGAGAATGGGTAAGGTGTTTAAAAATCTCGGACCTGAGATGCTTCAAATGAACACCAAGCTGTTGACCATGAGTAGCGCAGATTTTCTGGACCTCTGGTTTGAGTCGGAAGTGCTGAAGGGGCCAATGGCTGTGAGTGGGATTATTGGAACCTTTTTAGGCGTGCGCTCGCCCGGAACAGCCTATGTCCTTCTTCACCATTATATGGGTGAGTTGGATGGTGCTTTCCGTTCATGGGGTTTTTCAAAAGGGGGGACAGGTGGCGTAAGCGATGCCTGCGCCAGCGCTGCCAAAAGCTTTGGCGCAGAAATAAGAACCAATGTAAATGTGGCCCATGTAAAAATTAAAAATGGAAAAGCCACGGGGGTAGTTTTGGCCAATGGGGATGAGATCGATTCCAAAATTGTAGTTTCTAACCTTGATCCAAATCGAACCTATCTCAAAATGATTGGGGAAGACAACCTTTCTCCGAATATCACCACGGAGATCAAGAGATTTAAAATGCGAGGCAGTTCTGGCAAAGTGAACTTTGCGCTTAGCGGAGTTCCTAATTTTTGCAAGAAAAGGGAAGGACTTGATCATATGAAGGGGGATATTGCTGTAGTCCCAAATGTTGACTATGTTGAAAAAGCCTACGATCAGGCCAAGTACGGAGAGTTTTCCGAAAGGCCTTATATCAATATTGTTGTGCCATCGCTGACTGATCCAACCTTGGCACCTCCTGGCAAACATGTGATGTCGTGCTTTGTTCAGTATGCGCCTTTCGACATCAAAGAAGGGGCAGAACACTGGCCAAAATTGGCTGAAAAATTCGGTGATGCCGTCCAAAATACCATTAAGGAATACGTGCCAGATATTGATAGTTTGGTGGAGCATAGACAAGTCGTAACACCATGGGATTTGCAAGAGACATTCGGATTAACGGAGGGCAATATATTTCAGGGAGAGCTTACCCTGGAGCAGCTATTATTCCAACGCCCCATTTCTGGATATGCAAAATATAAAACCCCTATAGATAATTTATGGATGTCCGGTTCAGGTACGCACCCTGGAGGTGGAATCATGGGGTCTGGGGGTGAATTGTCTGCTAAGTCAATCTTAAAAGAAAGAGTAATATGAGCCAATATGATATAATCGTAATTGGTGGTGGCCACAATGGACTGACTACAGCCGCCATTCTTGCAAAAAAAGGAAAGAAAGTCCTTGTTGTCGAGAAAAGAGATGTGCTTGGTGGTATTGCCGCTGGAGAAGAGTTTCATCCGGGTTATTCAACCACGGGCCTGCTGCACGATACCAGTGGTGTGCGCACAGAAGCGATTAAAAAACTTCAGCTTGAAAATCATGGGCTGGAATTTGAAAATGCACGTGCCGATGTAATGCTGTTGTCCAAAGATGGAAAGAGTATTAATATTCAGTCCGATGTTGATAGTACGGCAACAGCTATTAAAGAATTTTCCGAAAAAGACGCAGGTGCCTACCGGGAATATCAGGCATTTATCAAAAAGGTGGGTAAAGTTTTCGACAATTTGATGGACAACCCACCCCCGGATATTGATGTAGAGCATTTGACCATGGCGAGTTTGGTGGTATTGGCTAAAAAAGGAATGCTGTTGAAGGGGTTAGGGAATAAGACCATGATGGAATTGCTCAAGGTGGCGCCCATGTGTGTAGCTGATTTTCTGAATGAGAAATTTGAAACAGATTTTCTCAAAGCAGGCCTGGCTGCCCCGGCCTTATACGGTTCCTATGCCGGTCCCTGGTCAGCATATTCAACCATTAACCTATTGCTTTGGGAGTGTGCTTCAAAAAGTAATGTTAAAGGTGGGCCTCAGGCATTGGTTGATGCATTACAAAAGGCGGCAGAGCAGGCAGGAGTTGAAATTCGGACGGGTGCAGAAGTTGAAAAAATCTTATTGGACAATGAAGGAGCAGTTAGTGGTGTAAGGTTAAAAGGAGGCGAAGAAATTCATGCAAAGAAAGTTGCGGCTTCTTGTACACCAAAAGAAACCTTCCTGAATTTATTTGATGATTTCGAAATTGAATATGAGCTTGACTATTGGATCGATAAAATTAGAAGCAGAGGAACTACGGCTAAAGTAAACCTGGCCATCAACAAATCGGTCCAACTCAATGGCAAAACGGTTGAGTATGCCAGAACAGGAAACTCCTTTGATGAAATGGAAAAGGCCTTTGATCCTGTGAAATACCGGGAGGTAACCGGTGCCCCATTTCTCGATATTCATATTCCAACAGTTTCAAATCCTTCATTAGCTCCTGAGGGCCATAGTGTGGTGTCAATTCTGGTACACCAGATTCCATATGATTTTGAAGCAGGATGGTCTGCAGATGCCAAGAAGCAATTAGGTGACGATGTACTCAAGGAACTTGAAATATATTCCCCAGGTATATCCTCAGCAGTGGTCGGTATGGAAATCCTGACCCCTGCAGATTTCGAGGAACGATATACTTTGACGGAAGGCCACATCTTTCATGGTGAACACTTTGTAGATCAATTGGTCACACGGCCTATTCCTTCCTGTGCCAGATATACTACTCCCGTTTCTGGACTATACCTCTGCGGAAGTGGTTCACATCCAGGAGGAGGTATCACCTGCATGCCTGGGTATTTAGGGGCGAGTATGATTTTGAAATAAATAGCGTGAGTTGGGGAAAATTAATTTGTTCATCAACTGGTTTTCATTGTAGTAACAATTATCGGTCATCCCGGAGGGATCTTTTTCAGCAGTAAAAGTCAGATTTACTCATTAAACGTGAAAAGATTTCTCCGTCCCTAAAACTCGGAACTGCGAAATGACCACAGGATGACGCTTCTTAAACCCGATTTATGTAATAGACGTCCTACTTTAGCTAGACAAAGAATCGCTTAAGGCCCTTGGACATGATCAACTGAGTGATTAGGGCTCTTAGCTAACTGTCTTACGATTCCGATGGACAAAGCCATAATACAAAGTAGGGCGAATGCCCGGATTTCAGGTATACTGTTCCAGTGTTTTATCATAATGGCAATTATGGCCCATATGCCAACAGTTGTATAAGCAATCATTCCTCTACTTCTTAAAACAAAAATATAGATAAGCGTAGCGATCAATAGCATGATGACCGTCCAGGTCACTTCTGAGAATGGTCCCTGCCAACCGATTTTTGCCAGGTATGCAGAAACATTAGCTACCGTAGCCACAGTGATCCATCCTGCATAAATACTTGCCGGAAACCAGATCCAGATTTTTACCGGCCTGGATTGATTCTCAACACCGATCCCAAGGGAGAGGACAACTTTGAGTAGACTGATTAAGATAACAATCATGGCCAAAACACTGAGGCCTGTTCTCTCGGTCAACCAAAGCCAGATCCATACAGCGTTGCCGATGTTGGCCAACATTAACCATGGGCCCAGTTTCGAAATAAACTCATCTTTATCTGAAGAGAAAGCCACCTTTAATTGATAGATGCTATTGGCGGTCAAACTCAAATAGATAATACCCCAAATAGAAAAAGCATAGCTGGCTGGCGTAAAGAGGTTAGCATATTCGAAACTAAGCGAACCAACAGAGTTTTCGTTGATCCCTTGAGCATTGGCGATGTAGTTCCAGAAGATTACAGCGACAAGAACTAAAAAATTGAGGAGAGCAAGTGTTTTTCGCATTGATGATTAAGGAGAGAGCTTGAATGAATGTTTTTACCATGCAAGGTATCAATTTTCCAAGACCAATATCCGTTTTGGTACGGCATCTACTGATACACTATTTAATCTAGTTATCATATCTGATTTCGGCCATCAGAGTCACTCTTCGAGGACTCTGATGAATCACCATTTTCCAGCATAATCTAAATTCTCTTTTGAAATAGAGTCCAGATACGCCCTTTTGGTTCTGTTGATTTGGCGGATGTGTATATGATCGTGCGCTAACCAATTGGCCAAAAAATGTCCGGCACTCACAGCTCCAAAGTCTACATGCTGAAAGCTACTTTCCCAATCAGGATTTTTAAGTGTCTTTAACCAACTGATAGACTCGCTTCGTTCGGCAATCCATTCATCAACCTTAGCCTGATAATCTTGCTCCATATATTTCTTAGAAGTAACCCAACCTAAGGGGTCTATTGCAAAAAATGGATATTTCTTTTCATCCAAAGCTGTTTTTACCCTGGCCCTAAAGTCAAATACCTCTTCATCAACCAAGTGACAAACAATTTCCAGTAGGCACCATTTGTTGTGAGCTGGTTTCCATAGATATTCATCCGGACTGGCTGTTTTAAGCAATTGCTCAAAGACAAGTTTGTTGTTCTCAAGCTGTGTAAATATATAGTCGCTATTCATGGCTGGTTTTTTCTGTGCATAGAATGAGTGTCTCTACTTTCGTTTTGGAACCATCAATTTCCTGTTCCGGTTCTTGCTCTTCCAGAGACGAAATGACCTTGAACCCATTCCTTTCAAGTAAATCTGCCAGGTCATCTTTTGAAAACATATCAAAGCCATATTTAGTAAAGGCATAGGTTGCCATGCTGGCCTTTGGCCTCAACGAAAGTGTCAAGGTGCCTTTGGCCTTTAGTACTCTTTTGATTTCGGTTAATACTTTGACATGGTCTTCCCAAAAATAAACGGTGTTGATGGTAAAGACATGGTCTATAGTTTCGTCTCCAACGGGGAGTTGATTTGCCTCGGCCAAATGAAATTCCACCGACCCAGACTTTATAAGTTCTGAATTCAAGATACAGGCCTGATCGACCATCTCCTGAGAATAATCGCAGCCCATATATTGGATTGATCTGTCCCTATCAAAAATATCTTTGACGAAAAACCCATTGCCCATTCCAATTTCAAGTAATCGGTCCTTGGTCTTAATAGGTATCAGTCCAATCGTTCGATGATTAATGTAGCGGTTCCCTTCATTCATCTTTTCTCCCACCTCAATGGCATATTCTCCTTCAGGCTTTCTTAATAGCTTTGCTATGCCCTTAGCGGTTTCTTCATCCATCCCTTGCCCATAATCAATCTTTGCCATGGTCGAATGTTAGATAATTTCTTTAAGGATGACAAATCTCAAGTGATTATGCCCGAGTTACCAACCTCTCTCTACTTTATCCTCCGAGTCACCCACCCTTTCCCCCTTTCCTCAGAGTCACCTGAAAGGGACTCTGAGGAAAGACCGCAAATAATTTTTTACGAGTAATGCATCCCTTGCCCTTTCGTCTACATCTTTAGGGAAACTTAACAACCATGAACAAACTCAAAACAACTTTAATTCTGGCCGCTATTCTCATTGCAACCACAGCATACGGCCAAAAGACCGTCAACAAAACTTACTCAGGTGTTAAAAGCATTCGCTTGGAGACAGCATCTGGAAGTGGGATAATCAAAAAGAGCAGCTCGAATGAAGTAAAAGTCACTTTGGAATACACCTACGATGAAGACGACTACAAGCCAACTTTTGAGCAAAGAGGTGATCGTTTGATTATTGATGAAGATTTCGGAAACAGGAGAAGATCATCCTGGGGAAATAGAGGAAGGGCAGAATGGACTCTTGAAGTTCCTGACGGAATAGAATTGGACTATCGCTCAGGCTCAGGAAGCATAGAAATAGACGGGGTGAATGTAGAACTTAACGTGAGTACCGGCTCAGGCAGCATCGAGGTAATAGAAGCCAATGGAGATATGCGTGTCAATACAGGTTCAGGAAGCATTCGTTTCACAGATATAGAAGGGCGTATGGATGCCAACACTGGCTCTGGAAGTATCAGAGTGAGAAACGCAAAGGGTAATGTTGAATTAAACACCGGTTCAGGTTCAATTACATTGGACAGAGCTGAAGGTGAATTGGACATAAATACAGGTAGTGGGCGTATTGAGGCCAGCATGGTGACGCTGACAGGTCCTTCAGAGTTGAACACTGGTTCAGGAAGTATTCAGGTAGAACTAGCCGCTGAATTAAGCGATGATCTGGATATTAGTACCGGATCAGGGAGTGCTACTCTCGACTACAACGGGAATAAGATTGAGGGAGAATTTTATCTGAAAACGAATAAAAGAAGCGATATCAGAGCCCCGTTCAGCTTTGATAAGGAATACGAAGAGGATGGCAGAGGTTGGAGAGACCGTGATGTCCGAATTGTAAAAGAGGCTAAAATTGGTTCAAAAGACATCAAAGTAACGGTGCAAACTGGTTCAGGAGATATCCGAATTAGGAACTAGGCAACAGCATAAATCGGTCAGGTTAAAAAGTCATAGACTTCGTGTAACGAAAACGAAGGTTAGCAGTCTATGCATTAGGTCGAAAACTCAAAATATAACCTCATGCTTAAGAATTTCATTGTAATCGCCCTTCGCAACCTCAGAAGGCACAGTACTTATTCGCTCATTAACATATCAGGACTGTCTATTGGCATTGCCTGCAGTATTCTCATTCTCCTTTGGGTCAATGATGAAACCTCTTTTGACAAGTTCATTCCTAAGTCGGAGAAGCTTTATCAAGTTTGGGGGAGCGCTGAATTTGATGGTCAGATTACCTCCTGGCGCTCGGTCCCATTGCCAACCTATGATGAGATGAAAATTGCGCATAGCAACATTGCCAACTCGGCAGTTACTGGCTGGGGAGGTTCCAGGCTGATGACGGTGGATGAAACCAGAATTATGCAGGATGGATACTTCGTGAGTGAAGAGTTCCTGGAAATGTTCGAGTTTTCTTTGATCAGGGGTAATGCCAGTGAAGTATTGGACGACCCATCTTCTATCGTTATCTCAGAATCTCTGGCCGAAATCCTCTTTAAGGATTCAGATCCTATGGGCCAAATTGTGAAGGTTGATGATAAGAGCCTATTGAAGGTGACAGGAATAGTAGAGGATGTGCCTGACAATTCTTCTTTCGAATTTGATTATTTGATTCCCTGGAAGCATAGAGAATCAATCAACCCCTGGGTGGTAAGAAACAAAACCAATTGGGGAAATAATTCTTTTCAAATTTTTGTAGAACTCACAGATGCAAGCAAAGAAGCAGAAGTGAATGAGGGCATACATGATATTCTCACTGAAAAGGGACAAAATGATGTGCCAAGGTGGTTTTTCTTGCATCCCATGGAAAAATGGAGGCTACACTCCAATTTCGAAAATGGAGTGGCTCAAGGTGGAATGAGCGACTATGTACAGCTATTTACTGCCATAGCCATGTTCATTTTGGTGATTGCCTGCATTAATTTTATGAACCTTTCTACCGCGCGGTCAGAACGCAGAGCAAAGGAAGTAGGTATTAGAAAAACCCTTGGATCAAGGCGTGGTCAGCTTATTATGCAATTCTATGGAGAGTCAATTCTGATCTCAATAATCTCCTTTGCCGTTGCCATTCTTTTGACATTGGTGGCTTTGCCTTCCTACAATGATCTTGTAGGCAAGCAACTATTTATTGACTTTTCATCTTCCCAATTCTGGGTTTTCTCCGCGGTAATTATATTTGCCACTGGTATTCTCTCGGGAAGCTACCCTTCGCTTTATCTATCTTCTTTTAATCCGGTTAAAACCTTGAAAGGAAATATTGCAGTGGGCAAGGCTGGTAATACGCCAAGGAAGGTTCTGGTTGTCCTTCAGTTCTTCTTTTCAATACTATTGATCATAAGTACTGTAGTGATTTTTCAACAGATAGAGATGGCACAAAAGAGAGAACTGGGTTATAATCAGGAAAACCTGATCACATTGCCATCAACAGACGCTATTTCTGACAATTTTGAGGTGATTAACCAAGCACTCTTGCGCACAGGTGCAGTTGAAGCCATGACAAGATCAAATAGTTCGATTACTCAGGTCAATTCCAACAATTTTTTGGGCTGGCCAGGCAAGCCGGAATCGCAGAGAGTGATGTTCGTGACCATTGCCACCGAATATGATTACGCCAAAACCATGGGGGTTGAAATGCTCTATGGTAGAGACTTTTCAAGGGAGTTTGCCACAGACTCTTCATCCATAATAATCAATAAGGCCGCTTTAGATTTGATGGGACTGGAAGACCCAATTGGGACGCAGCTGGATTTATGGGGTAGTAAAATGAACCTCATCGGAGTAATTGACAATGTATTAATGGGGTCGCCATATGAGGAAACCCGCCCAACATTTATGATCAAAGATCCCAATTGGGGAGGTCCGGTTTCAATCCGTCTAAGCGCCACCAACGACTTGCAGGCTTCTCTAGCCAAGGTACAAGAGGTATTTGAACAGTATAATCCTGCCTATCCGTTCGATTATAGCTTTGTGGATGTAGCCTTTCAAAGGAAATTCACCACAATCAACCTGACTAAGAAACTGGCAAGTATTTTTTCGATACTCACCATTTTTATCACGGGATTGGGATTGTTCGGACTGGCTGCTTTTTCGGCCCAGCAAAGAATCAAGGAAATTGGAATCAGAAAAGTTTTGGGTGCCACAGTACCAAGCTTAATGGCACTAGTATCTAAAAGCTTTTCAGCACTGGTGATTATCGCCTTTGTTTTAGCGACACCTGTGGCCTGGTTTATGTTGAATAACTATTTGGAGCGTTACCCGCTAAGGGTTGAAATTGCCTGGTGGATATTCCCATTAACGGGTTTGATTGCTTTGGTATTTGCTTTGAGTATTGTCTCGAATCAAGCGTTAAGAGCGGCAAAAACCAACCCGGCCAGGTCTTTAAGAAGCGAATAATAGGTCAGCACGACAGGTTAGACGAGCCTTAGCACAAAAATAATTATGAAGAGCCATGGGTTTAACCCATGGCTCTTTAGTTTCCCTCCCTTAACTGTCATTCTGAATCAGAGCCGCCTGCTAAGGCGAGCGGAGATGAAGAATCCGCCCGTTTAAAGTTGCAGGCCTTGAATACGGACAGAGTCCTAATGGCCATAGAGGTCACAGGTTCAGAGAACCTGCGACAGATGTGTGCTATAATAAAATAGCTTGAGCTACTTCCTCACGCTCTCCTTCAATTGATCCAAATCCGGCCTACTTAACACTTGCCCATTTGAAATCATCATGTAGACGTCCTGGGTGTTCCGAATCTCATCTAATGGATTGTGATTCAATAGCAGCAGGTCACCTTTTTTTCCAACAGTGATGGAACCAGTAAAATCATCCGTTTTCATAAATCTGGCACCATTTATAGTAGCTGTCCTTAACGCTGCCGCGGTAGAAAGGCCAGTGGCCACCATCTCTTCTAACTCCTTGTGAAGTGAAAAACCGGGGTAGACATAGGAATTGGAAGCACCTCCATCTGAACCCGCCAATAACAAGACTCCAGCTTGCTCTAGCTTAGGTACGAGGTCTCTAAACATCCCTCTCAGCCTTTTATTTCTGGCTGTGGTACTTTCTGAAGCCCTAAGGGCTCCCCGAACCCGGCCGGCATAGGTTTGAATAATGCCATCACCTATATAGCCAAGCAGTTCATCATTTTCATGTGACTGATCTTTCATCAAGGTCAGGATACTGCCAATGTGCAGGGTAGGCACCACGAAAGTATTATTGGCCTTCAGGCGCTCAAAAGTTGCTGCAGCAATGTTCTCGTCATAGCTATCCATCAGCTGCTCAAATGAGCTCCAGAAACCTAATTCGCCATTGATTACAGCTTGGGTGATTTCAGCTTCTCTCGAAGAACAGCCCTTAAGTACATAGTACAAATGTTCTATGGAGCCGAGGCCAGCATCGATAGCATCTTCAAGCATTACCGTAAAAGGCATATGACCAGATGTGGTAATGCCTCGTCTGGTAGCTTCTTTTATAATTCCCAGGTAGGCTTCCTTCGAAATTCGGCTATCATAAATTTTAATGTAATCCGCACCGATCGATTCAATGGAGTCGATTGCGGAAACAATGTCCTCAGGTGTTACCACAGGAATAGAACCGGCCCAGGTAGCCCTTGGGCCATCCAGCTTAGGCCCCGAAGTGAAAATCTGCGGACCGGTCAAATTTCCCGCTGTGATTTGCCTTTTCCATTCCAAAACAGAAGGAGTGAGGTCGCCTCCGGCATCGCGAACTCCACTGATACCATAAGCGGTATACAGAGGTAGTAAATTCTTATTCTCGTCAATCAGTGATTCACCTCCTCTGAAGTGCACATGCATGTCCCAAAGTGCCGGCAATACATATTTATCTTGAGCATCTATGGTTTCATTAGCCTCATAAGACTGACGACTTTTCATGCTGGCTATCCACTGAATGGTATCCCCTCTAATCCCAATCTGCTGATTTTGGAGAAGCGTTCCTGACTCCACGTCTATTATATTGACATTGCTAATGAGCAAATCAAATCGAAGCGGTTCTCCTGTTGAGCAGCCAAAGAGTACAATGAGCCCGACAATCAGGAATTTAGATTTATTCATTGTTCTTGTTTTTGGCAATACCTATATCGTCCAAAATGAGCACACCATTTTTGGTTTGATCAAAGACCAATCTTATTTTTTGAATAGCACCAATGTTGGAAAAGCCATCAAACACACTCCAAGGGAATTCAAAGGTCTCCAAAGTGGCTTCCCAGGTACTGCCAAAGCGGCCATTCATGTCATCCAGTTTGGTATAGCGAACCTGAATTCGCGGTGCTATTTTTTTCAAGGAGCTTATTGTAGTGATGGCCGTATTGCCAGAAGCATCGGTTAGCTCAATTGTAAAATCAAGATCATCGGCTTCTTCCTCCTTCGTTTTTAAATCTTTGAAATTGCCTCTGGCCATGGAGAGTAGAAGCCCCGAAGAACCGATCCTCTCAATGGGTGTGTCGAGATTGAGTGCATAGGAGGTGCTGTCAGCACCATTTTCCCAACCTAGAATAGCGACTGTTGTGCCTTGCAAATCGCCATCGCGAAATTTCAAAGGCTCTTCTCGCCAGATTTTGAGGTTGTTACCCACTATTGTACTTTTTGGTGGTGTGCCGGTGATCAAGTCAATATCTTCTTCAAAGTTGAGCACATTCTCACTCGCCCCATCCTTGTAATTGTTAACCATAAAAGCATCTGGTAACCAATCTCTGGCAACCGCAGCATTTTTGAAAAGAGGAGTATAGGAGAGATCACCGTGAAGCAGCGTTTCAGCATAAGCACCTAAGTAAACTTTTGCAATTTGACGTTGTTCCTCACCAGACATCATTGGAGCAGTATTGAGAAACCAACCATAGGGAAGACCGGCATCTCTTCTTCCCCATATGCTATTGAATTGACCATGATTCGCTTGATGGACATACAGTCCGGCCTTAAATGCACTTGAGCTATCTGAAAAACTTACCCGCTGGTATTGTCTCAGCCCAAAGAAACTAGCTTCGTCACTATCATAGGAGCCTTGAATCGAAAAGTAGTTGACATCCTGAAGATCAAGTCTTCTGAAATATCGGGCATCTGTAGGAGCGATGGCTGCCACGCCCTTAATTCCAAAATTAAAATCGAATTTCACATTGGCATCATCAGGAAAGTGAGAAAGCTGGTTGTAAGCGACTGCAATTGGCATAGCTTCTCCCCCCCTGGAATGTCCCATTAGCATCACATTGTCTAAGTCAGCTTTTTGAAAAAGCTCGTGACTCTGGTCTTCAGACCATGCTTTCCATTGCTCCAGATGTTTGAGAAGCAACCAACCACGAGCCGGCATTTCTTTGCCCCTGAAATCACCCGACCAGGTACCATTGATAAAATTCTCATCTACTGAAACGGTGATAAAGCCGCGACTAGCCAATAACTCACCTAAATAGGCATAACCAGGATCGGAGTGATGTTCCATACCATGGTTACCATGAACAATCAGTATCAAAGGGTATGTGCCTGCTTCACGCGGCATCCAAACCCGGCCATTGATTGGAAATTCTTCATTAGAAAACCCCCAATATCTTTTGCGCCACTTGGCCTTTTTTCCTTTCCAGTCTGTGATGATTTTGGTTGCATCAACAGTCTCTGTTTTGTATTTCACATCAGCGTATTCATCCCTACGGATATCGGTGCCGTTGCCATAGGTAAAATAGTCAACAGGGTATGAGCCCTTGACGCCAGGGTTGTCTATACCTTGAGCCGAAAGAAGGGGTGCAGGGGTTTGCTCAAAGGTAATAGGGAAGGGGTCTTTGCCCTCGTTTTTAATCCATAGCACTGAACTTACCACTAAAACCAGTGAGAAGAGGATCAGGACAAAGTGTAAAATCTTGAGCTTACTTCTTCGCGAGATTAAGACCAACAAAGAGCCGGTAAATGCCCCGAAGCTGAGCATGGCAACAATGATGGAGTCAGTCATTACAGCACTTGGCCAACCGAAGCGCATTTCTCTGGCCAAACTAAAAATGGCTATCGTGCCTAATATCAAAGAAAAGACAAAGGTGGGGATGCTGTTTATTGCTACATGTAATAAACTCGCCATAAATCGAAACACCCAAAAACCAACAAAGCCAATAAGTAGGGTTGCAGCGGCCATCAAATAGGGGGGCAAACCGGTTCTAAAAAAGAAACCACTGAGGAAGGTGACAAATAAACTAAGGACTAGCAGCCCATAAAAAACACCTCTCCAAAAAAGTTGAGGTTCCGAAATTGTATCTCCTTTGGGTGGCCTAATGGAGTGTAGGATTCTTCTGAAAAAATCGCGCATAGAGAGTTAAGGTTGTACCTTAGAAATATAGCAATTTCGCTCAACTCAGCCTTTCGAATCTCTACGAACGGTGTTTACGCTAAATCCTGCTGGTAGATATAGCAGGGGTCTCCCTTAAGATTCCATTCAAAAGCCCTGTGCATGCCGTTTTTTGTCGCTACGGTTTGAGATCCAATGTTATCGACATGAATCATAGAGATCACCCTGGTGTCTATTTTGTGCTCAAGGATGTATTCTTTCATCCGGATAGCGGCCTCGGTGGCAAATCCCTGACCCCATTTTGATGGGATAACTGCATAGCCAACCTCATGGTAAAGCTCATCATTGATATCTCTTTGGATAATGCCTACCTGCCCGATCAGCTGACCTGAAGTTTTTTCAATCATAGCCAGCATCCCCAAGCCATATTCATCATATCGTGCCAATTGGCGATCCATCCAGGTCTTGGCATGTTCAAGCGGAGGAGCCTTTTCCGTAACCCCTACATAGTGTAGTTGAGGGTTGTCGACAAAGAACACTGACCAAGCCTCCAAATCATTGGGTGTGAGGACACGCATTTCAAGGCGAGCGGTTTCAATTGGAAATTTATATTTCATTTGGTATTACTTTCCTGATTTTCTCAACTGAGGAATTCTCTCCTCGTTTTCTGAATGTTTTATTAAGAGGTCTAACCTGCGTTCTCGAGTTACTTCTTGCTTTGCGCTAACTACCCACCAAATCGATGGCTTTCTGGTTGAGGGTGGGAGGGTCTGGAAAAAAGCCCATGCCTTCTTGTTGGCTTTGAATTTACTCTCATAAGCTTTGATCAATTCAACATTGTCCTGTTCAAACGATGCTCTTCTTGAGTTTTCCTCCGTGCGTCTGGCATAGGCCTCCAAACCGGCTTTGGTAACAAGCCCTTCTTTTTTAAGCTCAGCGATCCTGCGAATATTGACATCACTCCAATGGCTTTTTTGCTTCCTGGGAGTAAATCGGATTTTGTAGCTCTCCTCATTGATGCTTTTGCGAATGCCGTCAATCCAGCCAAAGCAAAGGCCAACATCTACCGACTGAGGCCAATCAATGCTGGCCTTCTTTGTGGATTTTTTATAGTAGCCTACCCAAAGTTCAGTTTCCCTCTCAGAATGAGCCTCCATCCACTTTCTGAAGTCAGTAGAGGTAGAGAAAAATGTTGGTTTGCCATCCATAAAATGAAGTTAGAAAGTTGCTGTCTTTTTTTAGCAGAGCTGCCGAGAAGTTTTTGGTAAAAGTGCTTAGTTGTCCTTTTTTAAAAAAGAGTGATATAGACACCACTAGTTCAGGATTTATTATTCATGGAGGCGTTAGCTTGGTTTCTTGATGTTTTGAGCTGATAATCTTCTTAGTCTAACATAGGTTTATTCATCCCTTAAAATCAAAGCCGGATTTGTTTTTAACGTGGCATGTACTTTTTTACCAATTACAAACATGCTTAACAGGCCAAGTGTCACTCCCGAAAATATGAAATAGGAAAAGGTTATATCGATTCGATACGCAAAAGTCTCCAACCAAGAGGTCATAAGATAGAATCCAATTGGTAAAGCGAATAAGAATCCCAATGCCACGGTAATGAGGTATTGGCGAGAAACCAGACCAAGAATTGAGAAATCGTTAGCGCCCAGTACTTTTCTGATTCCAATTTCCTTTATCCTACTATTAATGGTGAAACTTATCAGGCCGTATAACCCAAAACAGGCTAACAGAATTCCAAGTGCCGAAAATGCGGAAATCAACATAGAAAGTTGTTTTTCTGACTCGTAGAGGTCATTCAGGTGGCCATCCATGAATTTCATATCAAGTGGTATGTCTGGTGCTACATTTCTCCAGGTATTCTCAATGCTCGCAAGTCTTTCGGGAAGCATGCCGGGTGCGATACGTATCATAGCATATTCCAGGTCGATGAAAGGCATGACCAATACCACCGGGCCAATGGCTTCGTGTAATGAAGAAAAATTGAAATCTTCCATGACACCAATGACGGTTCTAGGGCCATTCAATGAGAAAAATTCAAGTTTTGTGCCGATGGGATCTGTTAGGCCCAAATGTTTCACAGCAGATTCATTCAGAATAATGGAATTCAGGCTATCAGTTTTAAATTCTTCGGAGAATGATCTGCCTTGTTTTATTTTAATGCCCAGAGTCTCTAAATAATCATAACCAACTAAGTTCCCAATGACTTCTTTGGTTTCGGCATCCGATGATCCAGTGATCCGAATGCCGTTGTTTGGCCATGGATCTCCCACCAAGCGCTCGCTTCGACTCATGCTAAGCACACCGGGTTGTTGAATGAGCTGATCTTTGAAAAGGTCATAGAATCTGGACATGTCTTCTGGTAAAAGCCTTACCATTAACACGTTTTCCTGATCCAGGCCCAAATTCTGATTCCTCAGATGCTTGAGTTGTTGAGACACTATAATGGTTGAAGACAACAAGGTGATAGAAATGAAGAACTGGAAAGTATTGAGGCCGTATTTCAAGCCTTTCCCCGCAGTTCCATGATTATGACCTTTAAGCGCATTATTTGCATCAGCCTTTGAAAGGAGAAATGCAGGGTAGCTGCCAGACATCAGAGCTAAGAATAAGGTCCCAGTAAAAATAATCGGCAAATGATCGATCAATAAAGTGACAGTCAATTCAAAGTCTGAGTCGAGCTGATTCATCATGAAGGGAGAGGTGAGGAAAACCAATGCGAACCCTAAAGACAATGCTAAAAGCGTGATTAACACTGAGTCTGATAGCAGTTGAGCAACCACGGTTCTACGTTGAGCACCTAGAATTTTTCTGATACCCATTTCACGGATTCGATGAAAAGAAATGGCTACTGCAAGATTCATGAAATTAAAACATGCAATTAGCAGTATTAAGAATGAAACGACTCCTAAGGCATAGAGGCTAAATTGGCTCCCGGAACGCAAGTTGCTGTTGAGGTCATCAGGAAGATTTGACGAACCTAAATAAATGTGTTGGAGTAATTGTAACTCTGCTTCAATGGTCACATTTCGTGAAGCAATTTTCTCCTTGATTAACCTATTGACCTTTCCGGTTATCATTTCGATATTGGGATTTAGTCTGACCAATCCGTAGGTCAGAAACCCAGCCCATGACCAGCTATTTAAATCTGATGCGTAGCCATCAGGAACTTCATAAGTCGTAAAGGATAATAGAAAATTGAAATTCAGATGCGAGTTTTTAGGAATAGCTTTTAGTACACCCGTCACCTCTACTAATTGTCCATTGACTTCCAAAAAATTGCCTAATGCCTGATCAGGACCAAAGTACTTTTCTTCCAGGTCCTCCGTAATGACTATTGAGTTTGGTTCGTCCAAGGCATTTTCTGCATTTCCTGAAACCATGTCAAAACTCATGATTTCGAGAAAGGACGAGTCAGCATAGTAGCCATAATCTTCATAAAAACTTAAATCTCCTTGCCTGATCAAAGTTCTCATCGCATACCTCAGTCTGGCTACTTTTTCAAATTCAGGAATAGCTTCAAGTAATTCAGGAGCGAGGGCGGGAGCGGAGTTAGCCAGTCGAAATTCTCCTCCGTTGTCAAAGATGTAATGATTCGTAATTCTATATACGCGGTCACCTTGTGTATGAAATTTGTCAAAGGAAAGTTCATGGTTAATAAAAAAGTAGATTAAAAGGATAGAGGCCAGACCCAGGGACAGTCCAAGAATGTTGAGAAATGTGTAGAATTTGTGGCGTCTGAAATATTTGACGGATGTGGAAAGGAGGTGAGTTAAGGTAAATAGACTATTTGAGTAACTTGATTTTTCTGGAGAAGGTTTACGCAGTGTGTACTTATTCATGAATTTGATTACGTTCCAATAATATCTGATACGGGCAATCCAAAGACCTTCGTTTTTTAAATGATCATGGAATCTTTCTAAAAGATCACCTTCTATAGATTCCACTAGCTCTTGTCGGCAATACCATTTAAAGAACTTATTGGCCCACCGGGGAGGCTTTCTGTCAGCTTTCGGCATAGACCTGATTATAATATTTACCCATTTGTAAAACAAATAAACGGAAAGAATTCCAGAATGTTCTAAATTCTTGAAGTGCTTGAACACACTACTGAAAACATGAATTAAAAGGGTTGATTTTCGTCAATCAAATTGAGAACGAAGTTTGATTGAGCGACCTAAATCCTGAAGAAGTTGAAGTTTGGTGTGTAAATGGTCAACCTTGCTTACAATTACTTCAACATCTAAAGTGCATTGATTCTCAAAACCCTGATTGGTAATTTTTAAGCCCAGGTCTTTTACCAGCTTCATTACTTCGTTCATTTCATCATAGGGAAATACAAAGCGGAACGACTTGGTGATTGCACATTCAATAATCTTGTTTGCGTTCAAAGCCTTGGCTGCCGCTGTTTTGTAGGCGTTGATGAGTCCGCTTACACCCAGCTTGGTGCCTCCGAAATAGCGTATCACCACAACCAGAACATTGGTTAACTCCTTCGATTTGATTTGTCCGAGAATTGGATCGCCTGCAGAGTGATTCGGCTCACCATCATCATTGGCTCTGAAATGCTCATAACCATTGCCATAGATATAGGCATAGCAATAATGCCGGGCATCATAGTATTTCTTTCTTAGCTCATCCAGTCTGGCCTTGATTTCTTCTTCTGAAGAAACCGGACAGGCAAAGGCCAGGAACTTACTTCCTTTTTCCTTGTAAAGGCCTTCGGAATACTTTGCTATGGTGAGAAATGAATCCTGCATTAGAATTCGAAATAGGTAATAATGCCCTGATGACTCAAGAGCAGAATTGCCACAATGGCTATGGCAATTCCTACCTTGTTAATTCTGGCGAGATGCTCTTTGAAAAAGAGAATCGCAGCTAAGGTTGAAACTATGATGATCCCAATATTCAATGATGGGTAGAGCAGAGCGCCATTATTATCAAAAGCTGAGAGCGCTTTGAGTTGTAGATAGATCGAAAAGTAATTTGGAATACCCAAGACGAGACCAGCCAAAATATCCCTCTTCGTGATCTTGATTTTCCTGATCAAAATGATCCCCAATCCAATAATAAAGGCAAAACCGAATATGAGGATAGTGAATATGGCGTCAAGGCCTTCGCTGAGCCAACGATGATTGATGTAGTTTAGAGAGGTATCAATCACGCCTCCTAAAAGGAAAACTGCAAATGGTAGTAGAAAGAACTTTAGGGTTGCGGGTTGGTTAGTGATGATACTTTCTTTCTTTCGGGATACAAGGATGATGGCAGCAAATGCCATAAGAATACCGAGGTAATTCCAAATGTCCAGTGAATTGGTGCCTATTTTAAAGATGAACAGACTGAAAACCACAGGGATGGCCAATGACATTTTGCTGGCCACCGTGGCCACTGCAACACCTCTGAGTTGTGTAGTTCTTGCCATTAAGTAGAAAGTGGAAACGAACACAATTCCCATAAAGATCGCACTCGGAAACCAAGGTTCATCAACACGAACCGTGGCAAAAACATTGGCTGGCCCCACATAAAGTGTTCCTGTGATCACACAAACTAAATAGTTAATAATAATGGCGGGGAACGTATTGACTTTGAACTTGGTGAATGACCTGAAGGCCATGAAAATGGCCACATTGGCGAGAATTGTGAACAGGAGGAAAATCATTCGCTGCGAATTTAGGGAAAGATCAGATATTGCTTACTAATCAATCTAATCTGTATTTTCATTGGGTAAATATATTACAACTTGTAATGTACAACTTGTAATGTTATATTTATGCTATAAATCCTGAATGATGAACCCATTTTTGTTGAAAGGCTATGTTGGACCGGAATACTTTTGTGACCGTGAGATAGAGACTAAGAATATCATCGATTCCATTAAGAATCAGCAAGATATTACCATTTACGCTTATAGGAGGTTGGGTAAATCTGCACTGATACAGCATATTTCAAGTCAACTTTCAAGGGACTATCATTTTATCTATGCCGATATATGGGGGACAAATTCATTAAGCGAGTTGACTCGAGAATTGGCCAATGCCGTGATTCGAAGTACCATCTTTTCTCAACGTAGTATCGGAAATAAACTTAAAGACTTTATTAAATCGCTAGGCACATCATTTTCAATAAGCCCTGATGGCAGGCCCTCCATTGATTTGATGTACCACGACAGAAACACCACTTTCAGGGGTTTAGAAGAGCTTATGTTTTTTCTTGAACACCAGGAAAAACCAGTGGTTTTAGCCATAGATGAATTTCAAGAGATAAAAAAATATGATTCGGTACAAGTGCCCCTGGAGGCCACTCTTCGTAAGCTTACCCAGCAGAGTCAAAATATCCGGTTTATTTATAGTGGAAGTGAATTTCACCTGATAAATGAAATGTTTAACACCTACAATCGCCCCTTTTACCAAAGTACCAGAATGATGCAACTCAACAGCATCGATCATGATACTTATAAGAAATTTATCCTAAGCCATTTCAAAAAAGGCAAAAAGGAAATGAGCCATGAATTGGTGGATCAGATACTGGACAGCACATACCGGCACACCTATTATGTTCAAGCAATATTCAACCATCTTTTTGGCTTGTCAAAACAGCCAAAGGATTGGGCAGGTTTTGAATCCATCTATTATGAATTTATAATGGAAAAAGGAGTTTTTTATAGCGAGCTGCCAGATAGAATGACTCCTCAACAGTTTGTTATCACTAAGGCTTTTGCAAAGGCCGGAAAAGTGACCAATCCACAGGGTAATGAGTTCTTAAAAAAAGTGGGTTTCACCAATTCAAGCAGCATGCGCAGGGGAGTACAAGCCTTGTTGAAAAAGCAAATAATAATTAAAGACGGGTCATTCTATCGTTTATACGATGTCTTTTTAGAGCATTATCTTAAATTCAATTCATAAAGCGACTTTTGAAAAAACCTGAGCTCTATATATTTGATAAAAAGGTAGACCCCAGAGGTAATTTGGGGTATTTGGAAGAACTGAAAGATGTCCCTTTTGAAGTGAAGCGTGTCTACTGGCTTTATGATGTGCCTGAACAGCAAGCCAGAGGTGATCATGCTCACAAGACCTCTGAGCAGGTGATTATCTGCACAAAAGGGCAGATACAGGTAGTCCTGGAATCACAGCAAGGCGAACGCCTGAATTATCTGTTGGATGACCCTTCCAAGGGCCTGTACATACCACCGCTTTGGTGGGGAAGGATGATTTTTCATGATCAGGCCATGATGATTGGCCTGGCTTCGGATGAATTTAATGAGCAAGATTACATTAGAAGAAGGGAGGACTTTTAATGGGTTTCAAGTTGTTGAATGTCTTGCCCAAAGGCTGCCAAATAAAGTATACCTCATTTCTTTACAGCCAATCAACTTTTCTCAAAACCAATAATGACCTTCCTCACCTTCATTATTATTGGTTCGATACTAAATCGAACAGCGCCTTGGCTCACGTAGCATTTGCCTTGGAAGAAGGAGAGGCCATTTCTCCAGCAAAGGCTCCTTTTGGAGGAATTGAGTTTTCAAATGAATTGCCGGTTCAGGACCTCTACACCTTCATTATTTTCTTTGAGAAAGACTTGCAAGAAAGAAAAGTCAAGTTCCTCAGGTTTGGCCAACCTCCTGAAAATCATCAAAATCAAGTAGTCTTAAATAAGACCTTGTCTGATTTGAGTTACAAAATCAAAGAGGAGAGAATCTTTCAGGGTATTCCGATAGAAGAAGGCCAATTATCTCCTAAAATGGCCAATATGGAGCAACGCAGGCTACGCAAGTGTGAAAAAGCCGGATTCGAATTTAAAGCTTTAGGGCAGCACAGGCTTTCGAAGACATATGATGTCATAAATGGTTGGAGAAATGCAGCGCATAAACCCCTCTCTATGTCATGGCAAGAGATTGTGGATAGTCGCAAAGCGAACCCAAATGCCTATTTGCCATTTGCCATTCTTGATGGTGATAAGCTGGTAGCCGCAACAATTGCCATACAGGTGAGTGAATCGATTCTATATAACTTTTACCCAGCCCACAATCCTGATTATCAAAAATTCAGTCCTATGGTGATGCTTATTAATGGACTTTATGCCTGGAGTCAATCTGCTGGTATCGATCTAATCGACCTTGGCAGTTCGTATGTTGATGGTAAAATGAGCAAGTCCCTATTTCGTTTTAAATCTCATGTAGGTGGCGAAGAATCCAGGGCCCTCGTATTTCGAAAAGCCCTATCTTCGCGGTAAATCTAAAAAGTTGAAATCGCAGTTCTTTAAAAGTTCATCCTGGTCATTTAGTGCTGTGGTTTTTAGGGCATTGGGTGGGCTGACGATTAACAAGCTTTTTGCAGTTTTTCTGGGCACCAGTGGCATTACCCTACTTTCTCATTTTCAAAACCTGATATCTCTTTTCACCTTGCTTCCATCAGAAGGTGTAAATCGTGGCATCATGAAGTTTTGGTCCGACCCCCAAGTGGAGGAAGGCCAAAAAAAGAGCCTCTTCAGAACCGGCTTCTGGATAAGCATCTTGATGATGCTTGTGGTATTGGCGGTATTACTTTGGTATAAGGACTTTTTCTTTGACCGCTTTATCGATCAACTTTCAACCACCCAATTTTTAATCATTTTCGTTCCGGCTGTTTTTCTGACTTTAATGACAGCCATGCTCAATGCCGTGATCCTGTCTTACAGGGATGTGAAGAGTTATGCAATAATCAGTATAGCGGGTGTAGTCCTTCTGACCGGGACAGTTTATTTTGGAGTGACCCAAGGAAATATAGATCAGGCACTACTGAGTTTTCCAGTGGGCTATGGGCTGATGTTTTTCTGTGCGCTCTTTTACTTTTTTAAGAAGCGCAAAACCATCCAGCTGAGTTTCAAGGCGCCAGACAAGAAATCGGCCAGAATGATTTGGAGCTTTGTGTTTATGGCCCTAAGCTCAATTGTCTTTGGCAAACTGCTGGACTTTGGGGTGAGGGATTATATTATAAACGAATTTGGTACCGATAGGACAGGTTTGTGGCAGTCTGTTGTTAAAATGTCCAATAGCTATCTACTTGTTTTTACGGGTACGGTGGGAGTGGTTTATTATCCGAAAATGGCCTCGCTCATTCATGACAATAAGGCCTTAAAGGATTACGTGTCAAAAGTAATGGGCTTTGTGGCTTTCGTGACCGTTTTGTGCCTGGGCATTTACTATTTCAATCGATCATTCTTTCTACAACTGTTTTTTGCCAAGGGTTTTGATAAGGCGGCCTACCTAGTGCAATATCAAGTAATTGGAGACTTTTTTGCTATCCTGTCTTATTTATTGGCCTATCTCTTGTCGGCAAGGGTTCAAACCTGGAAGTACATTAAGGCACAACTTTTCTCAGCTATTATATACTTGGGTTTGATTAGCCTTTTGCTTGGTCAATACAATCTTGAGGCACTGACCATGGCGCATATGTGGAGGTATATTGGGTTCTTCCTGATTTTGGTGATTTTTAATAGAAAATTGCTTTTCAAATGAGACCTGTGGTTACCGTAATTTGTATTTCGTATAACCATGCTCCCTATATCAAGGAGGCGCTGGAAAGCTTGTTTAATCAGACATATGACAACCTGGAGATCATTATTGCTGATGATGCCAGCACGGATCTAAGTCAGGAGCACATTAAAAATTATATTCAAGGGAAGGAGCAAATTCAACTGATTGCACACCAAACGAATTTAGGATATACCAGAACTTTCAATGAAGCATTTGTCAAGGCCACAGGAGATTTTATTGTTGACTTTGCTCTGGACGATGTGATGGAACCGGATTTCATCGAATCGGGTATAAATAGATTCGAAGAGGCCGGTAACTCCTTTGGAGTAACTTTTAGTAATGCCAATTATATCAATCAGGAATCTGAGCTGATTGGAAATCACAATGAAATATTGAGAGGCAAGGGATTGCTGAATAAGGTCCCTCAAGGTGATATCTTCGAAATGGTGCTTAAACGATATTTTATTTGCACACCAAGCATGATAATTCGCAAATCTGTCTTGGATAGACTTGGGGGGTATGATGAAAATTTGGCCTATGAGGATTTTGACTTTTGGGTAAGGTCGAGCCGTTTTATCGGATATGCTTACATCGACAAGACATTGATCCATAAACGAAAGCTGACCAGTTCCATGTCTGCTCAGCAATATAAAAGCCAAGAGAACCAACAATTGGAAGCCACGCTTAAAGTTTGTCGAAAGGCATTACACTTATGCAAAACCCAGGCTGAGCATAAGGCCTTGATCGAGCGAGTGAGGTATGAGCTTGGTCAATGTCTGACTTCAAAAGTATTTGATATTGGAGAGGGGTTCTATGACTTACTAAAAAGCCTGAAAGAAAATTCCCTCAGGCTCTTGATCTATAAAACGCTTCTTGCTTGGAAAATGAACTACCAGTTTCTTAACAAGAAAAGAAAAAAAGGTCTCGTTTAATTTACTATTGACTTCTCAATCCATCTGTCGGGTTGGCCTTTACGACTTTTCTCACCTGAGACGAAATTGTGATCACCACCATGAAAATGACCACACCAAACGTCAGCATGATGGGTGCAGCGGTTAATGGCATATAGAACGAATATATTTCATCCATCAGAGACTTCATCAAATAAAAACTGACTGGCCCACCAATAATCAGAGCAATGATCAGAAATAGCATAAACTGCTTATTGATCACCTTCACAATATTTCCAAACTGTGCTCCGAGTACCTTCCTAATGCTAAACTCTTTGATCCTACTGGTCAGGTTAAGTGAAACTAGGCCGTATAACCCCAGGCATGACAGAATCACAGCCAATATCGCTACTGCACTGAGTATCTTACCATGTCCCTTAATCTCTTCAAAATAGTTGTCAAATCTCTGATCCTGAAAGAAACCATTAAAGGGTGTCTGCGGTAGAATACCCGCCCATTCAGCCTCTAGTTTTTCAAAAGTCTGAGCCGCGCTGCCTTCTCGAACCTTTAGCGATAGGTAACGCTGATTTTTATCATCCACAAGCCTTAGGAAGGTGGGCTCAATGTCATTATTAAAAGACCAATGGTGGTAGTTTTGAACAACGCCAATCACGGTATATTCTATAGAGTCGAGTTTAAAGGTTTTGTCCAGGGCATCATTTGGATCTAAGATTTTAGCCATCATTTCATTCACAATTACCCTGGTTTTATCGGTCTCACGGTTCTCTTCAAAATCACGACCCGATTTCATTCGAATACCAAGTGTTGTGATATAGTTGTGATCGATATCCATACTTCTCACTTCCACCTTTCGGTCCAGAAGTTCTATAATGCGCGAGTTCATCCCCCTTGTTAGATGGCCTTGTGAACCGGAATGCATGATCACATTCGGGTCCTGAACCATTACATTTTTGAGTCGCTCAAACGTTACGGCATCGGGTGCTTGCGCCACAAGGACCTGCTCTTGGGTATAGCCCCAATCACGTTCCTTTTGGTAATTCGAGTTTTGGGTGAACATTATACCGCCTGCAACAGTAATACATGACAATATGAACTGAATGGTTAAGAAGATTTTAGTCATTGGATTTTTCTTTCCAAACCTCAAACTTCCTCGAAAAATATTGACGGCATTAAAGCTGGAAATATAAATGGCAGGGTAGGCGCCCGAGGCCAGTCCAACAAAAATCACCAAAACAGCAAGAAACATCCAGAGCCTGGGGTCCTGATATGGAAATTCCAATCCAATGGTAAACAAGGCATCAAAGCCGGGAACGAAGAACGTGATGGCTGTGATGAAACCAATTACAAGAGCAAAAAGTGTTAGTATCACATTTTCTGCTAAAAATTGAAATATGAGAGATTTCCGTTTTCCTCCCATCACTTTTCTTACACCAATCTCTTTAAGCCTCTTAGTAGCAGAAACGATTGCAATGTTAATGTAATTGAATATGGCAAGTGTCATAATGAAGATGCCAATGATGGTCAGGACCATTCTGGCAAGTGGGTCCGAATCACCGTTGATATTATTATTGATGTCTTCTCCATTGAGGTAGAGGGTTGTCCAGGGCTCAAAACCAAACGATTGAGCTGGCCAATCTTTCTGTACTTCATTTTGAATAGGGACGTATTTATCGAGCTGTCCGGCAATGGTGTGGATGTTTTCTGGGTTTTTAAGTTGTAGGAATGTGGCATCCAAAAAATTCGACCAATCGGCCACATCAAAGTTCAGGTCTGCCGTTTGGATGTTCTCAAAATTAGTGAGGATATTAAATCGTAAACTGGCCTTATAGTTGAATTTTTGTGCTACACCTGCTATTTCATAACTTTTCCTGGTGTCGTTGCCGAAATCAAAAGTCATGGTTTCTCCAATGGGATTTTCCTGACCAAAGTATTTGATAGAGACGTTTTCACTAATGATAATTTTGGATGGGTCACTTAGCGCATCTTTATTACCCCACTTCAATGGAAAACTAAACATGTCAAAGAATCCATCATCAGTAAAGGAGATTCTCTCATTGAATACATGAGCCCCACTTTTAACAACACCACTTCTGCTCTCAAGTCTTACCATTCGGTCGATCTGAGGGAAATCGGTGAGTAGTTGTTCTCCATAAGCAATAGGGGTGATGCCAAAACGCATTACCCTCCCGTTCCTGTCAATTTTCATTGTTGACAAGAAGATATTGTCTTTGTTCTCGTGATATTGATCGGTTGTCAAATCGTAGTCTACAAAGGTGTAAACCATGATACTACAACCAATGGCCATGGCCAGGCCAAAAATATTGATAAAGGACGATAGGGGGCTTCTTCGGATGACCCGAAGCGTGGTTTTGATGTAGCTTTTTAACATGTTGTTGGTTGTTGAGTTTAAGGATTAGATGCAACTCTTGGGTGAAGAGTTGCACCCGATTGGTCAACGAGAGAAACAAAATTGGATGTTAAGAATTTTCTTGAACTATCTTAGCGCAATGAATTTTCATACGCGCAAATGGGTAAAGCCCGAAGACCTGAACCCGAATGGAACATTGTTTGGAGGGAGACTCCTCGAATGGATTGATGAAGAAGCTGCACTCTATACTATAGTGCAGCTAGACAATAAACACATAGTCACGAAGTTTATGTCCGAGATCAATTTCATTAATGCACCTGTTCAGGGAGACATTATTGAGTTGGGGATTGAAGCCACTAAGTTTGGTAGGAGTTCAATTACATTGAGGTGTGAAGTCCGCAATAAGCTAACTCATCAGGACATTCTGGCAATCGAACAAATTGTAATGGTGAATTTGGGTGTGGATGGTGCTCCTGCACCTCATGGTAAAACTCAGATTGAATATGTCAAGGATCGCTTGGGAGGTTAATTTGCATTATCCGGATTGAAGATAATGATTGGCTTTTGAATCAAGCTATTTTGAGGTCTTTCTGAAAGTATGAGAAGCTGAGATGGAATAATGAGTTGACTGATACAATCTCCTTGATATGGTAAAAAAAGGAAGCCGGTCTACTGACCGGCTTCCTCACCAAAATTAACCCTAACTATAAACTATTGTGATATTCTGAAATATTGTGTGTCTCCGTTAACACTTAGCAACTCGGCTTGATTGACTAGCAATCTTAGTTCCTCATTTCCTTCAGTTTTTCCTTGAGCGACCAACTCGTTGTTACTGTTGAAAACCTTAACTTCATTTTGCAATTCTTCAGAGGTGATTTCCTCAATGATCTCGTCAATCATTAATTCCTCATCTTCAATCAACATTTCTTCAATGTCTGCGAGAATTTCAGCTTCTTCGATCGAAACAAAGTGGGAAGCTGACTCTTTAGACTGAGCATCACCAACTTGAAGAAGTATTGCTGCTGCAAGCGCTAGACCTAATATTGCGCTTAGTGTTTTTTGAGTTTTGATCTTTATGCTTTTCATGACCTTGTTGTTTTTGTTTTGACCTTTTAATTTTTTTAAGACCTGCCAACATTTATCCAAT
>JAJCYM010000065.1 GCA_029262895.1 Roseivirga sp. | reverse complement strand
CACCATAGCAGCATCATCATTAATAATCGTAACGGTTACAGCCGAGGGACTATTTATAGCGGCAGATGATGGGCCTAATACAATGACAGTCAAAGTCAGTGTTTCATCAATTTCAAGCACATCATCCGCTGTAGGAATCACCTCCACTGTGAAGGTATCTCCGGATTCCGGGTCTCCTATAAGTAAAAAAGGTGGATCAGTACCCAAGGTATAATCAGAGTCAGCCGTAGTTGCCGTTCCATCAATTGTAGAAAATCGGAAAAGGACATTACCTTGCCATGAACCGTCCACCTCAAGTGTAACCGTTATATTACCATCGTCTTCATTCCCACTGACATCGGCTATGTTTACAGTAGCCGTATCATCATTATTTATGATCACATTGGCTTCGCTAGAGATGTCTATACTTAATGATGTTCCTGAAAGGTTGCTTAAGTTTGCTGTTAATATTTCATCTGGCTCTGCTTTTGTATCTGCTGTCGGGTTCACCGTAAAGGTTTGTGTCTCTCCAGCAGTTCCCGCAAAGGTCAAGGTCTCTCCCGTCACAGCCGTATAATCACTATCTGCAATAAAAGCTATAAAATCTGCCGTATTTGCGTCAACCGTAAAACCTCCCTGCACTTCATTATCTAAAGTGACGGTGACGGTAATCAAGCCATCATCCTCATTTCCGCTGACTTCGGCTATAGTGACTGCAGCTGCATCATCATTAGTGATGGTTACCGTGGCCTGATCACTAATGGTTACTCCCAGACTGGTAGCTGCCAGGTTGCCCTGACTTAGGGTCAAAGTCTCATCTGACTCTAGTTTGGTATCTTCAGTAGGTGTGACCGTGAAGGTTTGCGTTTCTCCAGCTGTTCCCGCAAAGGTCAAGGTATGATTGGATACCGCAGTAAAGTCACTGTCTGCTGCGGTGGCGGTGCCATCTGAAGTATTTACATCAACGCTAAAGCCTCCTTGCACAGCATTGTCCAAGGTAGCGGTAACGGTAATCGCTCCTCCATTCTCTGCCCCACTGACATCCGCAATGGTTACCGAAGCGACATCGTCATTATTAATCGTTATGGAAGCTCCATCAGAAACATCAATATTCAGGGTCGTACCCGATAGGTTGCTTTGGCTAATACTAATTGTTTCATCGGCCTCCACTTTGGTATCCTCTGTAGGTGTGACCGTGAAGGTTTGCGTCTCCCCTGCCGTTCCGGCAAAGGTCAAGGTCTGGCCGCTCACTGCGGTAAAGTCGCTATCTGATGTGGTGGCGGTACCATCTGCCGTACTTACATCCACACCAAAACCTCCTTCTACAGCATTGTCTAAAGTGGCCGTCACTGTAATTACACCTCCATTTTCTGCTCCACTTATGTCAGCAATTGTCACCGCAGCAGCATCGTTGTTATTGATTGTATAGGCATGCATGATATTGGTTCCCAGGTTCACGTTGACTGGGTTGGACAAGGTTACGATCACCGTTTCATTGGCTTCTAGAATTGCATCGTCTACAATACCGGCAATCGTAATATTCTCACTGGTGCTACCCGGATTGAAGGTCAGGGTACCATTAGCCAAGGTGTAATCGGTACCTCCACCGGTCGCTGTTCCGGTTACAACAAAGTCTACGGTGAGCGTCAACAAACTGGCTATAGTTGTATTTACCTCCAAGCTAGTTGAAGCAACACTTTCTGCTCCTGAAGAAGTAGTGCTTACAAACCCTACATTTGGAGTGTCGTCATCTAATATCGTAATCGTTTGGGACTGCACACCATTTTCAAGGCCATTAACCACATTAGTAATTTCCGCTGTTATTGTCTCACTCACCTCAGCGTCTCCATCATTAATAGGAGTAATAATCACCGCAGCATCTGCTGAGCTACTTCCGGCATTGATAACAATGCTCGTGCTTGCATTGTTATTGTAGTCAGTGCCATTCACTGCAGTACCACTATAGGCGACTGTTACGGTAACGTCCTTACCTGATACGGCTGAAAGCGTGGCGGTCAATGTTGCTGTGCCAGAGGCCTCATTAATGCTCGAGTTATCCACTGAAAGCATTACAGTTGGTTCTGCATCGTTGTCAGTTATAGTATAGGTATGGGTGGTCTGACCACCTAAAGTAGCATTGGTAGGATTGGATAAAGTCAGGACAATGGTCTCATTGTCTTCATCCAAGGCATCATCGAGAATACCCGTTATCTGATGTTGAAAATCCTGAACACCTGCAGTTATTGTAATTGTTCCATCTGAATGGCTATGATCAACACCACCACCAGTTGCTGTCCCTGTCACTGCGTAGTCAACAGTAACATCCCTGCCACTTACTGCACTCAATGATACCTGAATATCCTGACTTGGTTCACTCTCAGACTGTCCATCGGTGGCAAGACCAAAGAATACTGTAGGTGTAGCATCATCATCCAATATTGTATAGGTATGTACCTTGTTCGTGCCTAATGCCGCATTAGAAGGGTTCGATATGGTCACAATTACCGTCTCATCAGCTTCATCCAGAGCATCTCCTACTATACCGGCAATTGTAATGTTATTGCTGCTATTACCTTCTGTGATTGTTAGTGTGCCATCAGCCAAGGTGTAATCTGTGCCACTGCCTGAAGCAGTACCGGTCACTGTATAGTCCACTGTTACATCTCTTCCACTTGCTGAGCTCAAGGCTACCTGTAGATTCGCACTGCTTACGCTCTCTGCACCACTAGTAGTGGTGCTCGTAAAGGCAATTGTTGGTGAAGCATCATCATCCAGTATAGTATAGGTATGTACAGTATTGGAGCCAAGGGTTGCATTCTGAGGATTCGACAAGGTCACAATCACTGTCTCGTCATTCTCATCCAAAGCATCGGCTATAATGCTGGCGATCGTGATATTATCATTGGCATCTCCGGCTGATATCGTTAAGGTTCCATTGACCAGCGTATAATCTGTACCTGTGCCTGTTGCGGTGCCGGTAACTGTATAATCTACCATCACATCCTGACCACTAGTAGCACTCAGGTCTACTTGCAAGTTCGCTGAGGTAGTCGACTCTCCTGCATTACTGGTTGTGGTATTAAAGGCCACCGTTGGTGCTGCATCATCATTATTGACAGTGACAGTAGCGCCATCCGTGATAGTCACTGATAGTGAGGTAGCGGCCAGATTACTTTGGCTAACCGTCAAGGTTTCATTCGCTTCAAACTTAGTATCGCCTGTTGGGATGATCGTAAATGTTTGCATCTCTCCTGCAGTACCTGCAAAAGTCAAAGTCTGACTCGTTACTGACCCGTAATCACTGTCTGCAGTGGTCGCTGTACCATCAGCAGTACTCACATCTACTGTAAATCCGTCTTGAACTTCATTGTCCAATATAGCTGTAACAGTGATGGCTCCACCATTTTCATCTCCACTTACATCTGCAATTGTTACTGCAGCTGCATCATTGTCGGTTATCGTATAAGTATGTACTGTATTTGTACCGAGGGTCGCATTTGAAGGGTTAGAAAGAGTAACAATCACAGTTTCATTAGCTTCCAATATGGCATCATCTACAATGCTGGCTATAGTGATATTATCATTGGCATCTCCTGCGGTAATAGTCAAGGTTCCAGCGGCCAGAGTATAGTCAGTTCCACTTCCTGTAGCCGTACCTGTAATGGCATAATCAACAGTGACATTACTTGCACTAGTTGCACTCAAGTCCACTTGCAGGTCTGCACTGCTAGTAGATTCTGCCCCATTGCTACTCGTAGTGGTAAAGGCTATGGTGGGTAGTAATTGAATATCTACTCCAGTGGCATCATCCTGCAAGGCATTTCCTCCAAAATCTTCTATGCTTCCGCAACGCGTATAGGTTACGGTCAAAGGCCCTGTCGCTCCACTGAAGTCAGCTACGGTCAATACCAGGTCGGTATCATTAGCTGTACCATCAGCCAGTGCCGACACTGCAAAATTAGCAGCAAGGGCATCAGTCACTGTAAAGTCATTAGGATCGTTGCCTGAAATCTGAACCGGCTCACTAAAAGTGATGGTAAGCTGGGTATCACTATCCCGCACACCACTTGCCATAGTAGGGTTGGTAGAATCGGTATCAATAGAGACTCCCGTTGCATTTGTGGCCAGGCTGTTTCCTCCGAAGTCGGTGACTTCATTATTATTGTTGGCATAAGTCACCTTAAGATCACCTACTGCCGATGAGAGATCGGCCACAGTCAGTACAATTTTGGTATCCTTGGCCGTACCATCAACCTGTGCACTCACCGCAAAGTTAGTCCCTAAACCATCCACCACAGTGAAGTCTGTTGGGTTTGTACCATTGGTTTGTGCCGCCTCACTTAGGGTAACTGTTATTTGTGTATCACTGTCTTTTGCAGCACTGACCAGAGTCGGTACAGTGGAGTCGGTGTCAATCGCCACACCTGTGGCATCCGTTGCCAGGTTATTGCTGCCAAAATCGCTGATCTCATTGTTATTATTGGTATAAGTAACCTTCAAGTCACCTACAGCTCCTGACAGGTCAGCTACAGTTAAGACAATGTCAGTATCATTGGCTGTACCGTCAGCCTGGGCACTTACAGCAAAGTTGGTTCCTACGCCATCTACTACAGTAAAGTCAGTAGGGTTGGTACCATTGGTTTGCACCTTTTCACTTAAAGTAACTGTGATTTGTGTATTGCTATCTTTGGTGGCACTGGCTAGCGTGGGTGCTGTCGTGTCTGTGTCTATGGTAACGCCCGTAGCATCTGTGGCCATATTGTTACTTCCAAAGTCACTGATCTCATTATTGTTATTAGTATAGGTGACCTTGAGGTCTCCTACAGCAGTACTGAGGTTGGCCACCGTGAGCACAATATTGGCATCATTGGCCACACCATCTGCCTGGGCACTCACGGCAAAGGTTGTTCCTACACCATCTGTGACAGTGAAATCCGTGGGGTTGGTGCCATTGGTCTGCACGGGTTCACTCATAGTGACGGTGATCTGTGTGTCCGAGTCTTTAGTCGCACTGCTCAAAGTAGGCGCACTCGTATCTACATCAATGGTTACCCCTGTGGCATCTGTCTGCACAAAGCCTGTCCCCGTGGCCGAATCACTGATCTCATTGTTATTGTTGGTATAAGTGACCTTCAAGTCACCAACGGCCGAGGACAGATTAGCAACTGTCAGGACAATGTCGGTATCCCCGCCCGTACCATCGGCCTGCGCACTGACTGCAAAAGTAGCCCCTGTTCCATCAGTGACAGCAAAGTCAGTAGGATTGGTGCCATTGGTTTGAACATTATCAGAAAAGGTAACGGTTATCTGTGTATCTGAATCCTTAGTAGCACTTACAAAGGTTGGGTCGGTATTAACCGCAGCAGAATGAGTGTCGCCATTGGTAAAAGCAGCCACATGGCCGTTAGTACCGTTTCCATTTCCTGAATCCGTATCAACAATATTGGTGCTGGCATTGACATCCAGACGAATATCCCCAGTACCTGTAATACTATTTACAGTTACCGTTACCGATGAACCCGAACTAGGAGTTACATTACTGACAGTTCCGGTTGCTGACCCTGAGACCGTGGTGACCGTGAAGTCATCTGCACTGACATTATTGGCACTTTCATCAAAGGTCACCACAAAATCTACACTAGTTGCGGTATTAGCAGGACTTCCGGACTTAGTCACAGAGTTAACCACAGGAGGTATATTTCCTTTAAAGTATTTGAGCGAGTGCCATTGGTGTATATTTAAATCTGCCGTTCCGGCTGTAGACGTCCGGTTGACAAACCGCATTTCAACACGCATATTATCCACGGTATATACCTGGTTATTATGGAAGCCTCGAATATCAGAAGTAAGGTTCCCATCAAATACGTAGACCTCTCCTGGTTCTAAATCGATATAAATATAACTGCTGTAACTTGATGGACTTGTTCCTTCGTAAACATAGATATAGAAACTCAGTTCTTCTGAAAAATTATGGCTTACTGCAATATTTCCGCTCCCATAATACATTGAAGAAGTTGATTGACCTGTGGGCAAGGCCGTCAGGTAATTGCTCATAGAGAAAGTCATGGTTGTCGACTGTCCATTAGCTGGAATTGAGACATTTTGTTTAGCCCCCTTTATATAGGGATTTCCATCACTATCGGTATAGATTTTACCCAAGCCACCAAAGGTGAAAAGTCCGTTAATGGTAGATGCACTAGTTGCACCTTCTGTAAATCCACCAAGTTTACTTACCACCTTATGCTCGATAGTTTGCAGCACTCCTGTAAAATCTTTCATCGCTATGGAATCTGCCAGAGGTTTGGCCTCTATATCTCCTTTGGTGACCTCAAGGTCCCAATCGCCTTTATACTGAGCATTACCCGTCAGATCATCAGATGCCGCAACATCCACATGGGTGTTTCCTTTGATGATCTCTAAGAAATCATCACCTTTTTCTCCTTTTGCCACATCGCAACCATAGAATAACAAATCACCCCCGACCTTGAGAGCTCCATTGATAGAACTTAGAATATCAACATTGGCTTCCAGCTGTTCTTTGTCCACTTCTTGTCCCCCAATGGACACTACTCCTGAATTTCCATGTGAAAAGACATGAACGGCATTGAGATCCTGATAAGAAGAAAGAACTTCAATCATGGAGAGCAAACCTCCATTACTTGGTATTTCTACTACCTCAACTCCAGGGCGAGTGAGTTTCTCGAATACTCTATTGTTTTTGACATTCCCATCAACAATGACCAATTCGCGAATAGCCACATTTTTTTTAATCGTGAGGTCATTAGCGCTAAACGACATGGCATCATTGATGTCTTCGTCTATTGATTCTTTTGTTTTCCTGAAACCATTCCTAAACTCTCTGGATTTCAATGCCCTTAAGCCTTCATCGATCAGGTAGCTATTGTTCTTACCATAGCTCGCTCTTCGACTGGCATAATAGGCATTGGCTGCACTGCCCAATGATAATGGACTGGCGACAAGGGCCAAATTGACCATAGCAGAACCGAAGTTCTTCATAAGGCTTTTATTGATATGACTAAAGTCCATAATGTCTAAGTATCAGGTTTATTTTACTAATCTTTTGGTCCAATCACATTGGCTGATGTTCCGGCAGTATCTCTCCAAAAGGCCATTTCGCTGTATTTCTGGAATAGATCAGGAGGTAAGATTGACCGTCTTTGCTTAAATTCTACTTTTCTGTTTACTGTGTGAAGTCCCTTGACTCCAAGAGTATAATCAAACTCATCGCTTGAAAACTCGACATTATCAAAGTCGTGTTCAAAGTAGGTCTCACCTATAAATTCGTAAATAAGTCGTAGCGTCTTTTCCGGGTATTTTGTCAAGAGGTCATAATCCACCAATAGCAGCTTTTCGGAATACTCCCCATAGAAGGCTTCTTTTAAAGCTGTCAACGACATACCCACTACACCCCCAACCAAACTCTCGCAACGAGAATACACTGTAACCCGATTTCCTGCTGAAAACATCTTGCTATAGTCAAATGGGTTCTTGCGATAGATCTTTTCAAAACTGTCCATAATCCATGCAGGATTTCGGACAAGGCAGACCACCTTGAAGTTGTCATAAATCTCCACTAACTGATGAAGTCGGGCTGTCCAAACTCTATTAGTATCAAAAATTATTTCTTTGGGATTATCTTCATAGTAAGCATTGATCAATGCCTTGAAAATCGTCTTGCGTTTGACATCATCAAAGAAGGAATAAAACTCGCTGCCCGCACCGATTTGTTCTAAACAGCCATTGATCAAAGAAGCAACAGGGCTTGACATGCCCGCATGGAATTCTGGGTTTTGGGTTAAAATCCCGGACAATAAAGTCGAACCTGATCGGGGCAGTCCTGATATAAAGTGAATATTTTTCAAATCAAATTAGAATTAAATCCAAAAACACTGTTGTAATTGGCCAAACAAGAGTTGTTACAGATATTCTTAGATTCATAACAAAAAAGGCTGACCATAATCGTACTAGAAAGCTTATCCATATACATAGGCTTTCAATGTCAGGTCAGACCATGGGGTATCCAAGATTGGGGCATTTAAAAACCCGACACCCAGGGTAGAATAATCCGACATTAATTGTTTTAAGAAGAAAAAAATGCACTTACAAAGGTAATTTTTGAATTAGGGTCCTGTTCTCTCTCCTCACCTGTGATAGTTTTTATCTTTAAACTGACCTATTGCCTACCTCTTGAAACCACGTACAAACAGCTTACGGACATGGCTGATCATGTCAATGCTATGCTTGCTCATTTCGAGCATACTTTCAGGTCAGGAATATCAATTCAAGATTAAGTCGATTGGTGTAGAGGATGGGCTCACAAATCGAAATGTCACCGCGATGTTTCAAGATCGAGATGGATTCATGTGGTTTGGAACTCGGCATGGACTAAACCGTTATGATGCCAACCGTGTGACTACTTTCACGAAGAAAAAAGGGAATCTCATATTCAACAATGTAGAATGGATCTCACAAGATGGCAACGACTTACTCTGGATTTATGGCAGAGATCCGAATCAGAATAACAGAGTTCTGATACAAATCTTTGACCCTAAAACAGGCTCTTCCAAACTATTGGATGATTTTTTTGGAATCGACCTACCCTTTAGTCAGGACGAGGTTCTTACTTTTCGATCTTCTTATGCCAGTCGTGATTTATGGATAATAGTGCAAAACAAGATATATCGCTATCACCCTGAGTCCAGGGGCCTGATTGAACTGATTTACAGCTCTTCTGAAAACATTTTTGAGATCATAGCCGGTCCCAAAGGATTTTGGTTTTATGAGGATGGAAAATACCAATTAATTGACCCTAAGGGTAAAATAATCAGAGTGATCAACAAGGCAAACGGACTTCCCAGTGGAATTCATGGAATTGATAAAGACGGAGAAATATTCTTTGAAGATAAGGTCACCTCAAGTTCCGGAGATAGCATTGGTTCGACCTTTATTCATTCCGCAACTACTCCAACGGAACGTCATATAGATATTACTAACAAATACCGCATCATGGGAATTAATGCCTATCAGGGTCAATATTGGCGAAATGCGGCTGGAGGCATTGGTGTTTTCAATCTGGACGGAGAATTAATACATCAATTTGACATGGCATATGAAATATTCTCATACCCTGCGCTCGTTTACTTTGATCGATTTGGAAATGGTTGGGCCAACCATGAAGGTAAAATCAACATGTTCACTTTGAAGAAATCCAAATTCAAAAATTACCTAACGGATATCTCTGTATTTGGCATCAATGCCTATGGGGCAAGAGGACTTTACCTGGACGGTAATGACCTATATACCAACGGACTTGGGTTGTCTTATAAAGTGAATTTACTCACTGGTGAGAAAGAAGAGTTTGGTCCTGGTGCAGAATTCTATGCTGGAGGAGGAGGCGACCAGGCAAAGCTTAAAAGGTTGGCCCTGATTAAGGATCGTGCAGGAAACCTCTGGTACACTGACGAGGGCGTAAGAGTGGCCAAATATGATATTCGAACAAAGAAATTCACAGATTACGGTTATCCTCAGGAAGAGATAGCCCAAAACAGTCTCAGTGCTGATCCCATCGTGATGAAAGTTCACTGGGCTGCACATATAGATAGAAATGGCAAACTTTGGATTGGTAGATTTCACGGTTTGGGCTATATGCCTAAGAATGGAAACACGTTATTTAACTTCAAGAATTATGGGGAATACACTGAATTAAGGAAAGCGGGTGTGTATGCCTTTCACGAAAATGATGAGGGTATTTGGTTTGGAACAACCACAGGGTTATACCTAATGACGTTTTCAGGAGAAATCACCAGAAGGTTCTATACAGGAGGCACAAACAACGACTATATTCCTTACAATACAATTGCTCATATTCGGGAAGATGAAGAAGGCTGGTTTTGGCTGGCAAGCCGAGGTGGTGGTTTAATCAGACTTAACCCTGATACGGGAGATTATGAACAATGGACCACGGAAGATGGATTGTCTGATGACATAGTCTATGCTTCTTTTGAGGACGATTATGGATTTTTATGGGTATCCAGTAATCAGGGGATTATGAGAATCTCGAAGAGTGATTTCAGCGTCAGTACATATCTTCAGGGAGATGGTCTGATACACGAGGAATTCAACACCGGTTCTTATTTACAAGCTGATGATGGTAGAATTTTCTTCGGAGGCCTGGATGGAGTGACTATGTTCCATCCAAAGGATTTTCTGGAAGAAGAGAATGATGCTTTGGCTATTCAGTTGGTTAATCTAGAAAAGCAGCAAAAGAAAACTGGACTCTATTCAGATGCAACTCTCGATCTATTCTCTGATAAGCAAATTACCGTAAGGCCCCGAGAGCTCGGTTTCGTTCTCAATTTCTCTCTTCTCGACTACCTCGATTCAGAATTCAATACCTTCTCCTATCAAATCGATGGTCTTGATGCCAGCTGGAATTATATTGATCAACCCAGTATTCGTATTAATGCGCTTCCATATGGCACTTATACCATGAAATTGCGAGGTCAGGGGCCTCAGGGGCAATGGTCCAAAGAAGTAGAGATTCCACTTATCGTAATCCGACCATTCTACCTACGCTGGTGGTTTTATGTCTTGTCAGTCTTGACGCTTGTTTTAGTGGTCCTTTTATTTATTCGGAACAGAGTAAAAAAGCTTCAAAAAGCCAAAATAACCCTGGAGTACGAGGTAGAGCAAAGAACTCAACAAATTGCGGAACAAGCACAGGAGCTTAGGGAAATGGATAAGGTAAAATCAAGGTTCTTTGCCAATGTTTCACATGAGTTACGCACTCCATTAACACTTATACTTGGGCCTGTTACTAATTTACTTCGAAAAAAAGGCCTGGATCAGGACTTGAAAAGGGAATTAGTTCGGGTGCAACGTAATGGAGACGGCATGTCCAATTTGGTAGAAGAGATTCTCGATCTTTCTAAGTTGGATGCCAAGAAACTCACCATCAACTCCCATGCAACTCTGGTCAAAGAGTACTTCGAGGTGATTTTTAACAACTTCCTTTCTCAAGCAAATATCAAGGGAATTGACTATGAATATGCCTATCAGGGTGAGGAAACGCTTACAGTGCTTCTCGATCAACGTTTGACAGATAGAATCATCACCAATTTGCTGAGTAACGCCTTCAAATTTACTGATCAGGGCGGGAAGGTAAATTTCCTTGTAATTGTAGAGGAAGATCGGCTGGTAATTGAGGTTTCGGATAGCGGGGTTGGTATTTCAGATAAAGATATTCCCCATATTTTCGATCGATTCTTTCAAACCAAAGATGTTAACAAACCCGTGCAAGGTGGAACTGGAATTGGCCTCGCCATGTCAAAGGAACTAAGCCAACTCCTTAACGGTGACCTTCATGTACAAAGCACTATAGATCATGGTTCAACCTTTACCCTTACCCTACCGAAAGTTATTCACGAGCGGCCAGAAGTCGCCAGGGAACAGCCGGCACTCGGTGCGGTAGAAGACGAATCAGAGCTGATAGAAATCGACACCAGCAAAACACGATTATTGTTGGTTGAAGATAATATCGACATGCAGGAATTTATCGTGCAGGTTCTAAGTGATTTTCACACGATCGAATGTGCAGGAAATGGCAAGGAGGGTCTCGAAATGCTTCAGCAGGAACAACTTCCGGATATTATCATCTCAGATATGATGATGCCGGAGATGGACGGTTTAGCGTTTTTGAAGCACGTACGTGCAATGGATAAAACAAAAGATATTCCCCTCTTAATGCTCACGGCCAGGTCAGCCGAAGAGGATAAACTTGAGGCCTTTACTTTGGGCGTAGATGACTACCAATTAAAGCCCTTCTCGGTTGAAGAGTTGAAAGCCAGGCTGAAAAACCTACTTAGAAATGCAGAAAACAGAAGGACGGCAGATCAGGAGCAGGACAATTTAACACCTGTTGAAAACTCATTACCTCTTAAAGATGAATGGCTGGAGAGCCTAAGACGTTCGACTGAGGAAAGTATCCATAGAGTAGACTTTAATATCTCCACTATTGCTGAGACTATAGGACTTAGTGAAAGACAACTTCAAAGGAATCTTAAAAAGACCACTGGCCTCACTCCCGTTGTGTTCGTTAAGGAAATCCGACTTCAAATGGCCAGGGGCTATCTGGAAAAGAGGACCTACATGCAAGTAAAAGATGTGGCACAGGCCGTTGGATTTACTTCCACCCCATATTTCTCTAAGCAGTTTTATGAGCGTTTTGGTAAAAGACCGAGTGAGTACCTGGAAAGTGTTGAATCGATAATTTCTTGAGACAGAAGTTTATGTCTGACTGCCAAATCAAACTGCCTACACTATGCAACTGACAGCCAATAACTAAATTATTTTAAATCAATTGAACAAAAGTGTATCTTGTTCTGTTAGAAGTATTGCAAGCCAGTAGTAGGCATCCTTTCTACTCAATACTTGCAATCAGACTAGATTCGTCTGGAAAAATTTCAAAGAATACCAAAGGATAACAAAAGACTGATGCAGTCTAATATTGGTTTTATTGACAAACTGACACCATGAAGGTAGCCGTTTTCCGAAAAGAACATTTTAACGCAGCCCATAGGCTGCATAATCCGTCTTGGACGGAGGAAAAGAATGACCAGATTTTTGGGAAATGTAACAACCCCAGTTTTCACGGTCATAATTATGAGATGGTTGTGAAAGTAACAGGTGACCCAGATCCAGAAACCGGTTATGTCTATGACATGAAGGTTTTAAGTGATCTGATCAAGGAGTATGTTATTGTTCGATTTGACCACAAAAATCTAAATCTCGATGTAGAAGAATTTAAAAATTTGAATCCTACAGCCGAGAATATTGTCAAAGTGATCTATGAAATCCTTCGGGATAAGATCGAAGATCACCTCGACTTGAAAATTACGCTTTATGAAACAGAACGGAACTTTGTTGAGTACCCCGCTTAGAGACTATACCATCGAGGAAATTGGAGATGAGCATATTGGCACATCTCATGAAACGCCTATGAAGGCAAATGCCTTTGAAATCGATGATGATCTGAAGATGGAACTGATCGAAAATAAATTCAAAGACATCATGGAAATCATGGGCTTGGATTTGACCGATGACAGTTTGAATGGTACTCCAAAAAGAGTGGCCAAGATGTATATCAAAGAAATTTTCAGTGGGCTCAACCCCGCCAACAAGCCCAAAGTGACGCTGTTTGAAAACAAATATCAGTATAACGAGATGCTTGTTGAAAAGAACATCACGTTTTACTCAAATTGTGAGCATCATTTTGTGCCTATTATCGGAAAGGCACATGTGGCATATATCTCTAGTGGAAGTGTTATTGGCTTGTCCAAAATCAACCGTATTGTGGATTACTATGCCAAGCGACCTCAGGTACAAGAACGGCTTACTGTTCAGATTGTCAACGAATTGAAAACATTACTTAATACAGAGGATGTTGCAGTGATTATTGACGCTGAGCATTTGTGTGTTTCTTCCAGAGGCATTAAGGATGTGAATAGCAGTACGGTCACCGCCCAATTCGAAGGTAAATTCAAGGAGCAAGCCACTAAAAATGAGTTTTTAGCCTACATCAAATAGGCCATGCATACGGCTTTATGCAAGACGGAATTTCTTTGAAGAGTGAGTTCAGCAATTATATTTAGTCCCTAAAGTGTTTCTCTCCTGTTGAAAGGTCTAGCGAAACTACGGTAACTTGTTAAAAAACAGTCAATTACGACCTATTCTCTAAGGTAATTTTAACAGCTTATTAAGCTTCGTTTTTAAATAAGCATCCCTTATCTTTGCACGTCTTTTAAAAAACAGATTAATAAAACATGGAATACCTGATTTACGCAGTTCCAGTCTTAGGACTTTTAGGGCTTCTTGTCATGGTTGTAAAGGCCAAATGGGTCAACAGTCAAGATGCCGGAGATCAAAAAATGCAAGACCTTGCGAATTACATTCGTGAAGGTGCTTTGGCTTTCTTAAGCGCAGAGTACAGAGTACTTGCCATTTTTGTAGTTGTAGCTGGAGCATTACTCGCCTTGATTTCAACACTCGTTGAAACCACACATATTTTTATCGTTGTAGCATTCATTATTGGTGCTGTTTTTTCTGCTTGGGCAGGGAATATCGGTATGCGAATCGCTACAGCGGCCAATGTAAGAACAACACAAGCGGCAAGAACCAGCCTTTCACAAGCATTAAAAGTCTCTTTCACAGGAGGAGCTGTAATGGGACTTGGTGTAGCTGGTTTGGCAGTATTTGGACTTAGTGTCCTATTCATTCTACTCTTTCAATTCTTTATGGGTGGAGAATGGACTAACACCGAAGACATGACCATTGTCCTGGAAGCCTTAGCTGGTTTCTCTTTAGGCGCTGAATCTATTGCACTCTTCGCAAGAGTTGGTGGTGGTATCTATACAAAAGCAGCCGATGTTGGTGCTGACCTTGTGGGTAAAGTGGAAGCTGGAATTCCAGAAGATGATCCAAGAAACCCTGCTACTATTGCTGATAACGTAGGTGATAATGTAGGAGATGTTGCGGGAATGGGTGCCGATCTTTTCGGGTCTTATGTTGCTACAGTATTGGCTTCAATGGTATTAGGAAATTATGTGATCCGCGACATGGGAGGTGCTATTGATGATGCTTTCAATGGCATTGGCCCAATTCTTCTTCCCTTGGTTATTGCAGGAACGGGAATCGTATTCTCGATCATTGGAACATTATTTATCAAAGTAACAAATGATAATGCAAGAGAAGCGGAAATACAAAAAGCACTTAACAAAGGTAACTGGGGATCAATTATCCTAACGGCAATCGGTTGTTACTTTATGATCAAATACCTTTTGCCTGAAACAATGCAAATGGAGTTGTTTGGTGAAGGTATTAAAGAAATAACCTCTATGCGTGTGTTTGGCGCGGTACTAGTTGGCTTAACAGTTGGTGGTGCTATCTCTTACATGACTGAGTACTTCACAGGTCTGGGCAAAAAGCCGGTAATGAGTATTATTCAAAACTCATCTACTGGTGCAGCGACTAACATCATTGCTGGATTGGCCTCGGGTATGAAATCTACTTTTGGACCTGTTCTTCTCTTTGCTGCGGCAATTTGGGGAGCTTACGAATTAGCTGGTTTTTATGGTGTAGGTATTGCCGCTTCAGCTATGATGGCGACTACGGCCATGCAATTGGCCATTGACGCTTTCGGCCCTATCGCAGATAATGCTGGTGGAATTGCTGAAATGAGCGACCTTCCTGAGGAAGTAAGAACAAGAACAGACATTCTTGATTCAGTGGGCAACACTACTGCTGCAATTGGCAAAGGGTTTGCCATTGCCTCTGCGGCTTTAACTGCCCTTGCACTTTTCGCTGCCTATGTGACCTTCACAGGCATTGACGGAATTAACATTTTTAAGGCCGATGTATTGGCCGCCCTATTCATAGGTGGAATGATTCCAGTAATCTTCTCCGCCCTTGCTATGGAATCTGTTGGGAAAGCAGCCATGGAAATGGTTAAAGAAGTAAGACGTCAGTTCAAAGAAATTCCTGGCATCATGGAAGGCACAGCTACTCCTGAGTATGCAAAATGTGTTGATATATCAACCAAAGCAGCGATCAGAGAGATGGTATTGCCTGGAGCAATTACGATCATATTCCCAATCTTGATTGGTTTTATCATGGGACCTGAACCTCTAGGGGCGTACATGGCTGGTGTGGCTGTTTCGGGTGTTGTATGGGCTATCTTCCAGAACAATGCTGGTGGCGCCTGGGACAACGCTAAAAAAGCATTTGAAGCTGGTGTTGAAATAGATGGTGAAATGACATACAAAGGATCTGAAGCTCATAAGGCTGCAGTGACTGGAGATACTGTCGGAGATCCATTCAAGGATACTTCAGGACCTTCTATGAACATCTTGATCAAGTTGACTTGTCTTATCGGTCTTGTGATTGCTCCTCTTTTAGCGGGTGGTCATGATGTATCTGATGACGAAACGGTTTCTAACGAGCCTGTTAAAGAAATCATCCTTGATGATGTTGAAGAGCCATTCACTAAGGTGGACTAAGGAAATCGAGATTATTAAAAAAGCCCTGATGGTTACCGTCAGGGCTTTTTTATTTTCTATGGTCTTTGAGCTAGAATACTGCCCGGCTTATTCCGCGAGTCACATCGGCACTTTCTGTAGTTAAATGCTCGCCCCTAAAATTTATCATCTGACCATTGTTCAACAATTGTGCCGTAGCCTGATCGCCTCTTATGTCAATATATAATCTCACCATTCCCCGTGCATATGGAGCCACGAACTCCACTAATACATTGCCAGGTTTGCCTTGTCCTAAATCCTTTGCCTCAATATTTCGGATCTTTCCGCGGTAGGTTACTCCTCCAAGGCCATTCACACCAATGCGTCCATCCAAAGCATATTGAACGGTTATCTCCTCTCCCTCAATCTTAATAAAGTTTAGGTTATCCATTACAAGGACTGGCCTAAATGATCTCCCGCTAATACGATCGGCCATAAGCACAAAGTCTCTGTCCTCAATGCTATTAAGGCCTTCTGCTTTAAAGAGTTCGTACTCAATTTTACGCTGAGCCTTTTTCTCTTTCTTCAACTCTTTCTTACTCACCTTTTCAACAACCTTTACTTCTTGGGCTAAAAGGCTCCCGGCAGCCAAAACGACCACCACCAACATCATCATAATCTTTCTCATGACCTTCTTGATTTTTAAGTTTACATTTCGCAATACCAAATTGGTATGCACACAACATCTACTAGTAATCAATAAGCATGCCGAAAGCCTCAAAATTGATGCACAATAAATTGATGCGTTTTACGTATAGAAGCTCTATTTAGACACTTAAAACAAGGTTTTGAGGCTTAATCACACCTTACCTAAGTCATCATTCTGACAAGAATGAGAATTGAAAAACCCACAGAAAATGAAGTTATCAGCCTGACCGCTCTCTGCGTTTTGAAAGAGCGGCCAGACCGGTATCTATTCGTACCTCAATGAGGTAATTGGATCTTGACTGGCGGCTCTTCTAGCAGGCGCAATACCAAAGATGACCCCTACCGTTACAGCAACCCCAAATGACAATAGAATCGAATACATACTAACAATAGTGGGGATATCGGCCAACTCAGCGATGGCATAGGCTGCACTTAAGCCAAAAACAACACCTACCGCACCACCAGAAAAGCTGATCATTACGGCTTCAAGCAAAAACTGATATATGATATCAATCTTGGTGGCGCCCAGAGACAACCGCAAACCAATCTCCTTGATACGCTCAAGAACAGATGCCAACATGATGTTCATGATGCCAATGCCACCTACCAACAGTGAGATTCCAGCTATTCCACCTAAAACAATATTGAAGATGTTCTTGGTACGTTGTTGTTGTTTTAGCAATAATTCAGGAATGGTAATCTCAAAGTCCACCACTCTGTTGTGTTTCCTATTCAAAATTTTAGAAACCACCTCCGCAATGGCACTCATTTGTTCGGTATTAGAGACCTTGAGTACAAGCCTGTCCAGTTGATGATAATTGACCCCTGCATTGCCTTGGTTGTTATTATTATTGTTATTCCTCCTCGCCTCTTGAATCAGCGCATTAGTAACTAAAAGGCGGTTTTCATACCTGATGAGTGCGGCACTCAAGGGCGTGTAAATATCCATGTTGTAATCGCGTATACCCAAGTTGGAAATACTCTTTTCGGAAATCAATCGCTCTTCCAAAACACCAACGACTTTGAGCCAATGTCTTCCAACCTTTATATACTTACCAATAGGCTCTTCACGACTGAAGAACTTTGCCTTGATGGCTTTGCCGATAATGCATACCGGTTTTCCCTTCTCTAATTGTTGCTCATTGAAAAAAGAACCTTCGTCCAATTTGAATCCTGAAATTTCAAAATAGGCATTAGTGACTCCTACCAATTTGGACGTTCTCCTAAAACCCTGCCTGGTAACTTCGGTGTCTAAAACAATTTCAGGACTGACCATTTCGATATCAGGGATAATCTTCTGAATGCTTCTGACATCGAGGAAATTCAAGCCTAGCGAGAGATTTTTCTTTTCTTTAGCACCTACAGCACCTTCTTCAGCCACTTCACCCTCACTTTGTTCTACTACAGGTGTGATCACTACGTTATTCACACCTACCAATTTGATCTGCTCGAGTATTTCTTCCTGAGCTCCTGAGCCAATGGCAAGCATCGCAATTACTGCAGCAACACCGAATATGATACCCAGGCCGGTGAGTAATGAACGGACTTTGTTCGCAAAAACCGCTTCGCTGGCAATAGCGAAGGCTGACATAATTTTGTTGAACATGACTAGTCCTTTTTGGCTACAGCCTTCAAAGTAGTCGCAAGAAGTCTAACGGGTTTAGATTCTAAGCCAGTTGGATCAGAGAGGTATAGGGTGCGTCCTTGCTCAAGACCAGCCAATACTACCACCTCATCAGAATTAGTCATACCAAGCGTCACTTCTTGCTTGACCATATTTGCGCCATCTTTGGCAACCACGTAGGTCAATGAGTCACCCTGGCTATGCACCGCTTCTACTGGTATAAAGAGCACATCTTCCAACACATCAGCTATAATATTATTGCTGGTGGTCATTCCAGGCCTAAGGGTAGTGTCAGATTCGGCAATTCCCACTAAAATTTCGAAAACCTTGGAATCTGAATTAGGACGTTGCTGTCCCATATTGGCTACTTCAAGCACCGTACCGGTCAAATGTTTTTCCGGAAAGGCATCAAATCCTATCTCCACCTTTTGGCCTTTTTTAACAGTATTAATATCAACCTCATTGATAAAGGTCTTAGAAACCATTCTCGTCAGGTCAGGCAGTGTAGCTACTACGGGATCCCAGGAAGATACCCTCCCACCCTGAGCAATTTTGTTTCCTCTCCAATCTCGTTTATAAATTAACATACCAGCCTCTTGAGCAGTAATGGTAAACTGTCCGCTCAGTTTGGTGAGGAACTCCAATTTTTCTTTGTCCTCATTCATTTTGGCACCTACGGCCTCCATCTTAGCCACTGCTTTTTGAACCTGGAGCAAATAATTTTCTTCTGCACGAGTTAGTTTTTTCCTGGCCCGTTCCGCCTCCATTTCTTTTTCCTTGATCACAGCAGGTGGCTCAAACTGGCTATTGGTCAGCGTAAGCTCCTGTTTCTGAATCTCATAGTCCATATTGTCCATTTCATCACGGGCTTTACGTAATTCCATGGCCGTGTCCAGCTTTGCCTGAGTAAACTCAGAGGTGCTCACGGTTAAATCATTTCTTTCTTGTTGAATTTTTTGTCCCAGTTCTGCCTGGTCAAGGCGAGCCACATAGTCTCCAGGCTTAACAATTGTCCCCTCATCAATGATATGGGTAATGCTGGTCTCCCAAATATTGGCCCTCCGCATGCCTTCTGGACCAACAATTTTGACTGAGTTTTTGGCGAATAATTCACCGGATGCGGTGACTTCTGATTTGAATTGACCTCGTTGAACTTGTGTAAAAACTTCCTTGGTATCGGTGGAGCTTTGGTTGACCCGGGTGACAAAGAATAGGATCAACGCCACGAATATCCCAGCGATGATCATCACGGTACGCTTTTTCATAGTGTTGTTGTTTTTGACTTTTGAGTAACTATAAAGTTAGTTGTTAATTCCTCTTTTGCAAGACTTCTCCAATACTATTAATGCTCTTTAACCACAAAAAGCATGTTCCAACAACACGAGTCTTTAATTCTTGAGACGATATTTTTGACCTACCATTACATAATCAACGAACGTTTGTTTATCCGTGTTGTACATGGTGAGCATTGCTTTATTTCATTTCCTTCTCCATTTTATTTTCTGTCTTCTATGCGCTTAAAACCATGGCTATCCATCGTTTCATTTTTATCCTAGTTTTAAGATGACTTGAACGGCTTAAAAGTTTTAACTTCGCAATCTTCAATACGTTACAATGAACTTCCTCTCTCTAGAATCAGTATCAAAAACTTTTGGCGACCGCACAATTTTAAACCGGGTCACCTTTGGCATTGATCAAGGCCAGAAAGTGGCTCTGGTTGGTGTAAATGGCTCTGGTAAGTCAACATTGCTCAAGATCATATCAGGTCTCGAAACTCAGGATCAGGGAGAGGTCGTGTTCAGAAATGACATTGTTGTTCGTTCATTGCTCCAAAACCCAGAGTTCAGGGATGGTCAAACTGTAATGGATGCTGTATTTGATACTGACGATGAGGCCCTTGCTCTTATTCGGAACTATCAACAACTGTTGATCGAAATAGAAAACGGACTTGCAAATAGCGATAGACTTCAATCCATAATTGATAGAATTGATGCACTGAATGCCTGGGATCGTGAGAGTCAAATCAAACAAATACTCAGTAAACTCGGCATCACTGATTTCGAAAAAAAGGTAAATCACCTTTCCGGAGGACAACAAAAGAGAGTGTCATTGGCCCAGGTACTTATCCAAAAACCAGATTTACTTATCCTCGATGAGCCTACCAACCACCTGGACATTGACACCATCGAATGGCTTGAAGGGTACCTGAGTCAGCAAAATATGTCACTGATTCTGGTGACACATGATCGCTATTTTCTGGAGCGTGTCACGAATGAAATCATGGAACTGGATCATGGTGAAATCCATCGATATAAAGGTGACTACGGACATTTCCTTGAAAAGAAGGCCGAACGTCATGATGCAGCATCACAAGAAATATCTAAGGCCAAGAATCTCTATAGAAAAGAACTGGAATGGATCAGGCGTATGCCCAAGGCTCGAGGCACAAAGGCCAAATACCGGGTTGATAGCTTTGAAGATACCAAAGACAAGGCTTTTAGTGCGAGATCGGTGAAGGAACTAGACCTTCAGGCCAAATCTTCACGCCAAGGTAAAAAGGTATTGGAGATTGACGCACTCACTCACAGCTATGGTGCCGAGCAGTTGGTTAAAAACTTCTCTTATATCTTCAAAAGAAAAGATCGGGTGGGCATTGTCGGACCAAATGGCGTTGGCAAAACCACCTTCGTTAAATTAATAACGAATGAACTCACTCCTCTTTCAGGAGAAATTGAAAAGGGCCATACCACCAAATTCGGCTATTACAAACAAACAGAGCTCAGTTTTAAAGAAGAGCAGACGGTGATTGACTTTGCTAAAGAGATAGCTGAGGTAATCACCCTCGGCAATGGCAAAACGATCACAGTTTCACAGTTTCTCAATAAATTCCAGTTTCCTCCTGAGGTGCAGTACAAACCAATAGGTAAGCTGAGTGGTGGAGAAAAACGCAGATTGCAGTTACTTGAGGTTCTTATCCAGAGCCCAAACTTCCTGATCCTTGATGAACCGACCAATGATCTGGATTTAATCACACTTAATACGCTTGAAAACTATCTGGAAGAATTTGATGGTTGTCTAATGCTGGTTTCCCATGATCGCTACTTTATGGACAAACTCGTAGACCACCTTTTTCTTTTTGAGGGTGACGGCATCATATCTGATTTTCCAGGTAACTACACTGATTTCAGAAACAGAAAGTCGGTTGAAGTATCAAGTCCAAAAGAACCTGTCAAAAAAGAGCAACTCAAGGAACCAAAGGAGAAGAAAAAGCTTTCATTTAAGGAGAAGCAAGAGTTTGAGCAGTTGGAATCAGAAATAGCCCAATTGGAAACTAAAAAGGCCGAACTTGTTGATAGGCTCAATCAGGGCTCTGACGACCATGAAGCCCTTTCCAATTGGTCACGGGAGATTGAATCAATTGCTGAAAGCCTGGATGAAAAGGAAATGAGGTGGCTTGAGCTTTCGGAACTCGCAAATTGAAATAATGGCAGCACTGGAATTAACTAACGATAAGCTCAACATTGATCTAAAGCAAGGAGAAAACATTCTTCAAGCGGCTTTGGACAATGGCATTAACCATGCGCACGCCTGTGGAGGCAACGCTTTTTGTTCCACCTGTCGGGTGTTTATAGAAAAGGGACTTGAAAATGTAGACCCTAGAAACGAAGCGGAACAAAAGCTTGCGAATCAACTAGGGCTCACTCCTGAAATTAGGCTGGCTTGCCAAACCACCATTTCCGGTGAAGCCTCAGCCAGAAGGCTTGTCCTGGATGATATCGACAAGGAGCTTACCATGTCGCAGGGAGCTAATCAGGCAAGCAAAAGCCTTGGCGAAGAAAAGGCGGCCTCAGTGCTTTTTGTAGACATCGCTGACTATACGGCTTTTACTGAGCGGACTCCTGCCTATGATGTGGTACATGTGTTGAACCGATATTTCTATATAGCAGGCAATGTTATTAAGCAGTTTAAAGGAAAGATTATTGACTACTATGGTGATGGTTTTCTGGCAATATTTGGATTAGACGATGATCCTGACCACGCCAAGAATGTAATCAGAGCAGGCTTTGCACTTCAAAAGGCGGTGGACCAGTTTGACAGAAATATCCATGACCTTGTTAATTCTGACTTTAAAATCAGGCTTGGTGCCCATTTGGGCAAGGTAATTTGGGGAACCATTGGTATTGAAGGCATGCAAAAAGAGGCAGCCATTGGGGACACCGTAAACTTTGCCAGCCGTATTGAACAGGCCAATAAAGAATTGAATACCAGGTTCCTAATCTCGGAAGATCTTCATGCTGAAGTGAGCGATTCCTGTACAGTAATTCAGGAACATGAAATCAATGTAAAAGGAAAGTCGGGTACCTATAAGGTATATGCACTGAACTGTAGTAACCTTTGAACTGATTGTTGATGACTTATCAATGCAGTCACCCGGTCACTTGAAGTGACCAGATGACTTGATCTTAACTGCGCCCCATCTGACCAAAGGTCAGATGGGCAGGAAACCCTCCGTCAGCAAGGTCTTGTGAAGTTGGTCTGACCATAGAAGATATTTCAGTCTGACCTATAGAGTGATCCGATGACTATAGAGGTTTATTTTTTTGACACATCCCTACTTTTATCCAGGACAGCCTCAGCAACGGTCAGCAGTAGGGCCAACTTAATTGCATCTGCTCCATTTTTATTCATCCACCACTCGTGCAGGGAATGGGCTCCGCTCCCTACACCACCTCTACCGAGCGTAACGGCAGGAATACCTTTCGAAATAGGGATATTGGAGTTGGTCGACCCTCGAGTCAGGCTTGGATTGACACCAAAAAACTCTGTTGCAGCCATAGCCCTTTGCACTATAGGGAGATCGGTTGAAAGTTCTCCACTCGGACGATCCCCAATAGGTACCAAGTCCAGGACAATCGGCTTGCCCTTTACCCCGCTCTTGTTGTAGTCAGCTACTGATCTATTCATGGCATCTTTAAAAAGTTGATCAATCTGATCCAAGCGATCGGGGCTCACTGATCTCATATCCACTTCCA
>JAJCYM010000064.1 GCA_029262895.1 Roseivirga sp. | reverse complement strand
TGAACACGGTACAGGTAACGGCAACAGATTACTACGGTAACACTACCACGGCAGGGTTGACAGTAAATGTGGTCGATATCAGCAGCTATGGCAAGAAGGTTGATATGTGCTATAACGGATCTCCGAAACGAGTGAGCAGGTACTCTGTACAACACTGGTTAAGAAAAGGAGCGGTCCTTGGATCATGTGGATCCCTGCTACAGGAAATAAGTCTATCAACAAGTACAGATATGTTTGATAGCAGAGAGGGAGACAATCAAGAAGTTCCAGCTGTTCCTACAGTGGAGCTCAGTGCTTCTCCTAACCCTGTAACAAACAGCACAACAATCACCTTTTCAGCTGACCTTAAAGGTCCAGCCTATGTAGGTGTTTACAACATGCAGGGTATAGAGGTGGCCAAGCTTTATCAGGGTAATCTTGAGGCAGACACCAATATGCGAGTTGAATTTAATACTGGTAATACACCAAATGGCATGTTGCTGGTAAGACTTCAGACCCAGGGCTATGTGAAAACCCTTAAACTGATAGTCCAGAAATAATCGCAATGAATAGAGTATAAAAGAGCGCCTCGGTTCCACCGGACCGGGGCGTTAATACTCACTTTTACCCTAACATAAAGACACCTGATGTTTGGCGTTATTCATAACCCTTACACAGTGTTTAGGTGAATAGAAACCCTGATGATATGCGTCAGGGTTTTCTGTTAAAGTAGCACAGATAAGATTTCCTTGAAACTCCTGGAAACAGGAATTTCATACCCGTTCAACGTTACAGAATTGGCGGTTTTCTTTTCAATATAGGCACTGTTAACCAGATAAGAGCGATGTACCCTGATAAAGAAATCGGGAAGCTCCTCTTCCATTTCCTTCAACAATTTGCGCTGAACGATGGTAGTTTTTCTGGTGTGTATTTCTATATACACCCCATCTGACTGTATGAAAATCACATCGTTCGGATTAATAAGTTCAATCCCCTTATTGGTGCGAACCTTGAGCATTTTAGGTAGCTGATGTGTGATGATCTCCAAGGCTGCCGTGACGTCATTCGGTTGAAATGGTTTGCTGATATAGGCGGCCGGGCTCAATCGAGCAGCTTCCTTTAGGGTCTGACTATCGCGATTAGCTGTGAGAAATACAAAAGGCTTTTTATGGGCCTTGATCTTTGGGGCAATATCGAGTCCCGTCAATTTCCCGGAAAGAAAGATGTCCACAATAGCCGCATCAAAGTTCCAATCAGTTTCTTTGAGAAAATCTTCTCCACTGTGATATACCCCTACAACCCAGAAATCGAGTTTGGTCACCAGCTCTTTTAAATGAGCAGCAGCAAAAAACTCGTCTTCGATGATGATGACCTTAGCTTTCAACATGAAATGTGAATTTGAACTGTCCCAGGTTTGGGTTAAATATAAAATTGACACCACCTACTCTCTGAACGAGTTGTTTGATTAATATACTCCCAGTGCCTTCCTTGAAATCATCTTCCCATGGAGAGTTATCCTGGTAATCGAAATGATATCCATCATTGTCTTGGTGAACCTTTATCTTGATTTGCTTCAACTGTGCCCTACAATGTTCAATGGTATTAGAAAGCATCTCGTTGAAAATCAGGCCGAAGTAAACAATACGTTCACTTCTGATTTCCACCAGGTCAAATTGGTTGTCAATCTGTAAACTGTCCGCTGAAATTTCAGAATAGAGCTTTATGATCTCACCAAAGTAGGTCTGTAGGTTTACACGCTCATTGTGAACGTCCACATAAAGATGCTTATGAAGTGCGGAAATGGTGTGAATCTTGGTTGACATGCGTTTGATGGCTCTGGTGTTTTTTGGGTCGACATCTCTTCCCGCAAATTCCAACATTGAAATTACCATTTGAAGGTTATTCTTAATGCGATGATTACTTTCGACAATCAACATCTGATATTTTTCATTAGCCACCTGTAGCTGATTATTGATTTGTCTCACAGACTTTTTTAAGTTCCTCTCTCGATAGAACAAAGCGATCACACTAACAATGACCAACGCGAGGACGGATAGGTAAATCGTCAATTCCCGGGTTCTTGTTTTTTGTCTTTCAAGAGCCAGTTCAGCATTGGCCGCTTCATTTTGAAATTTCAAGGTTTCCTGTTGCACCCGGAAATTATCCATTTGAGTAGAGCCGATGGCCTTATTAAAACTGTAGGCACTTTCAGTGCTCCTCGCCAGCCACTTGTAGTGTGCAACAGTGTCCTGTTTGAAGTTCAATTCATAATTTGAGATAAACTTGAATAGTTCTGATTCTGCGGTAAACCAATTTTTTCCTTCCAGTTCAGAGACCAACAATGAGATAATTGAATCTGATTTAGGCATATCTTGAAGCGTATGAGCATAGAGATCTAACGCTTTGGTCATAGCACCCACATAATTCTGACGGTCTTCGTTCTTCAGAAAAAGATTAGCCGCCTCGAGATGATATGACAGGGCTTGCTCAGGATTCTTTGCTCGATCAATCAAATAACCAAGTTGGTTCTTAAGAAGCGCTTCTTCAATTTCATATCCTTCTCTCTTTGCTATACCTATGGCAGAGTCGAGCAAGCTCCTTATGACTTCATTTCTTTTATCACCCGTGTACCAAGCACCTTCAAAGTTGAGTGCTGCCAGCCTGTCCAATAACCTCACATGCTGTAGGGGATATTTCTGGCTCTCTTTGATATTCTGAATCACTTTCAATCCCGCCTCAAATTCCTGTGTCTTGCGAAGAATCTCAGCCAAATCGATGCTAGCCTGAATACTTTCTTTTTCCAGATTGTTTCTTTGAGCAATGTCAATAGCGGTGTTCATTGCTTCCATACTCTCCGCGTAAAGCGCAAGTTTGCTTAGTTCAAGTGCCTGATTGTAGTACTGGTTAAAACCTTCGACAGGAAAGGCCTGCTCTTGTCCCTCAACATAGAAGATGGGGACAAATAGAAAATAGAAGCAGGCAAGCAGTTTAAGGATTTTCACAGCTTCGGTAAAAATAAGTGATCAATTGGTCTCCAGGCTATGAATGTAGTGAATTACTCTTTTTTGTAGTGGGATGTGTTGAATAGACCTCTCTAAAAATGTTTCGTCCTCCATAAAAACCACAACGGTCATGAAACTTCAATTTTGAAAGTTCTTCTCAATTCCTTTAAAAAGGTCATCCCCAATTGGGTCGGCCAACTTGGATTTCCAAAACTGCTACACAAAAAGACGGGAAAACGTAGTTCACAACAAAAATTTGTTGCCCACTACATTGTACGAATATCGGCCAATGCTCTGGTTAGTTTCAATTTGGATAATAATCAAACGACCAAAGCATGATGAAATATCTACCACACGAAATGATGTTCAATAGCGTCATTAGATGGGTGAAGTTTTGACCAGTATCGCAGGGCCAGCTTATGTAGGTGTTTACAACATGCAGGGTATAGAGGTAGCCAAACTTTATCAGGGTGATCTTGAGGCAGACACCAATGTGAGGGTTGAATTTAATACTGGTAATACGCCAAATGGTATGTTGTTGGTAAGACTTCAGACTCAAGGCTATACAAAAACCCTTAAACTGATAGTGAAAAAATGACCTAGATCAATAGTGTATTGATTGTGCCCCGGTTCCACCGGACTGGGGCACAAACTTCAGTACCGATTGAAAAGATAGCTGTAGTTAAGATAAATCCTTAACCCAGTGTTTAGGTGAATAGAAACCCTGACGATAAGCGTCAGGGTTTTCTTTTTTCTGTCACCTCACAACCGTCATTCCGAGTTTCGCCTTTCGCGAAACGAAGAATCCGTCCGTTCTAAACCATTGCAGCACGGAACAGAAGAACCTGCCAAAAACAGGGCATGACCAATCTCTCACTTTCCTATTTTCAAATCTTCAGATTCTTCGTTCCTCAGAATAAGAAAACCAACATTGTACATTACTCTTTCTTCCGCTGAGGAACGAAGCGTCTCCGATACAAATAGCCAATGTCCTGACCACCTAATTTCCCAATCAACCAAGCACCAAATCCCAAATTTCAAGCTCTCGTTTTATCGACTATCCATCCTTAAAATAGAATTGACCGGTTCAAAGACTGCTTTTCTCTGTTTACTAGGAATGGTTCAAGAATAGTCCATTTTGTCCCCTGTTTATGTCGTGTTTGTGCCCTATCAAACGGTTGTTTTGAATGATTTCATAGGAGCCCCTTAATAAGTGCAATTTCTAGTCCGTTTTATATCCCCCTGATGTCGCCTTTGTACCCCTGTATTTACTGCATTGCAAAGCTGGTTGGACTGTACATTTGATATATAATTAAATACCTAAACACCTGTGCCTAACTACTCATATTACTACTCAGGCATCAAGATGTTTTCTAGTCCCAATGGTTGTGCTTCAACATGCACATATTGTATTTAAGGATACAAGCCTTCATAAAGAGAAAGCACATTGGGCTAAAAAGAAATTAAAAAAACGCGTACGCAACAATACCATGACGTACCGGTGTGTGGAAAAAATCCCTGACAAGAAGTGTCAGGGATTTTTGTTTTTAGAATCAATAGAAGAGTATTGGAGGGTTTGTACGAATACTAAGCAATTGATGGTCTCATTGCTTCAGGGTAATATTCATGGGCTTTCGACCCTTAACCCTCGTTTGTGCAACGGAGGTGGTAATGGAAAGTCTATTGCATTATCCGGGTTAACCATCCAGGTCCCCATTATTCGAATTAGAGAGAAAAGGACAAACTATGGGCTTGATGAAACTGTCGGTAGTTTAACCCGGCCATTGTGCTGTTTATCATCAGTTAAGGTAAAAGGTGTCTGTTTTGTACCCCTGGAATGTCGCATTTGTGCCCCTTGAAATATTTTAGTTGTGTGGATTACCGTGAATGCCAAAACTGGGGTGATTTCAAGTCCGTTTTATACCCCTTGATTGTCGTATCTGTACCCTGGACTTTACTGCGACATAGATCCGATTGACTGATACATTTGAAACATAATTAGATGTTATTCACCAAGCGCCTAAGTATCTGTATTCCTCAACCAGATAAAGAGATACTTTTCTTCAGGCACATCAATGGTCGGCAGATCAGGGTTGTGTAGAAGGGTCGGAATAACGATTAGCATTTAAACTCAACGTACCAGTGTGTGGAAAAAAATCCTTGGCTTAATTGTCAGGGATTTTTGTTTTTGGACAACATCGACTAAGGGACCAATGGTTGGAGAATTTCATGTATTGAATAGGGCAACTTATTTCTTTATTCCCAACTCTACAGAATGGCGGGCCAAAAAACCGGGTTGAACCTTATTTAGTAGTAAAGGAAGCCAAAACAAGTAGTCCCAGGCCTGTGATAAAAATCCCTATATAAAAAGGCTCAATCCAAACCTGAATTGAGCCTTTTTAAAATTTGTAATTCCTTTTACTTATTCACTTCGCAGTTTCTCGGCAGGATTGGCAGTGGCGGCCTTACGTGCATGGTATCCAGTCGTAAGTACGGTAATTAAAATAGTGCCTATCAGGACAGTTGCGAAAATTGGAATCCCTATAGTAGTGTGAAACTCGAAATTTTCCAACCATTCATTCATTTGCCAGTTACCCAAAAAAGAAGCCGGGATAGCTGCTATAACAATGAGTATCACAAAATCCCTAATTAATAGATTGACAAGACCTGATGTATTAGCACCTAGCACTTTTCTTATGCTAATTTCTTTAGAACGCTGCTCTGCGGTGTAAGAAGCTAGGCCTAATAGGCCCAAACAAGCAATTAAGATGGTCATACCAGAGAAGCCTAGGAACAATTGTCCACGGATTTGATCTGCTTCGTAGTTCTCCATGAATTGTTCGTCAACAAAGGTATACTCAAACGCAGTAGTCTCATATGTCCTTTCCCAAGCAGCCTTGATAAATGCTATGGTAGGTGTAATGTCTCCCGAAATTTTAATTATGGATGCGGGATTGAGCCGGCTAGGCATGAACATTAATGCTGTGATAGGATCATACAGTGATTGTTGATGGAAATCTTTGACCACACCAACCACTAAAGCTGGAGGAGTATCAGGGTTGCCACTCAATTGAATCTTTTTACCAATAGGGTTGGTCCAGTTCATTCTGCGCACCATGGCTTCATTTACCATCACCGCTTGGGCAGTATCAGAAGCATAATCCAAGGAGAAATTTCTTCCTTCCACCACGTCAATGCCAAGCGTTGGAAAGAAATCGTAATCAACGCGATAATTGTCTAGTCCAATGTTATCCATTGGTCCTTCTTCCGTCTCGATCGAGAATATATTTTTACCATAACCATTACCGGGAGTTGTACTTGAGGATGCAGTTCCACTAATGTTGGGATTTTGAACCAATTCATTTTTGAGTACGTGCCATTTTTCTACGTCAGCCCTGCTTCTGAAATTGACTTGCATCATTTGCTCCTTATCGAAACCTAAATCTTTGTTTCTAATAAATTGCATTTGCCTATAGATAACCAAGGTGCCTATCAACATGAAAATGGATATCGCAAATTGGATGGTCACTAAGGTCTTTCTTAATATCTTACCTCCAGATTTACTACCCCCACCTTTGAGTACTGCGGCAGGTTGAAAGGATGATAAAAAGAAGGCAGGATAACATCCACCAATAAATCCAGTGATAAAGATTATTCCGATAGCTGCCAATACTACATTCGTTTCAAGCAATGCTGCTACATCAAGGTTGGTGCCTACAATATCATTTATACCCGGAACTGCAGCCATCATAACAAGGATACTTAGTACCATTGCAATGAGCGTGATTAAAATAGATTCGGTTAAAAATTGACCAATCAAACCTCTTCTTTCAGCACCCATTACTTTTCTTAGGCCAACTTCCATGGCCCTTTTGGCAGAACGCGCTGTGGCCAAATTCATATAATTGATGCTAGCTATGATGATTAAGAAAATGGCAATAGCAGAGAATATTCTGACATATTCAATATCCCCAACCGCCACAGGTTCTCCTTCAAAATCCGAGGTAAGATGGATGTCCAATAGCGGGACAGGTATCATTTTAACCTTGATATTGATAGGCTCGAAAATAGGAGCTATATATTTGGCAACAGTTGTATCGAGCTTCACTTGCAATGCTTCTTGAGTCACCCCCTCATTAACTAAGAGATAGGACATAACACCCCATCCTCCCCAACCTGGATCAGCCCCTGGTCTCAAAGTTTTCCAGGATATCAAAGCATCAGCAATGAGATGAGATGTATTAGGCATGTCCTTATACACACCAGTAATTTGAATAGAGATTTCTCTATTAGCACCTGTTTTTATGGTTTGACCGATTGGGTTTTCGTCCTTAAATATTTTTGTGGCCATAGATTGGTTTATGACCATAGTATTAGGCGCTTCTAGTGCTGTATTTGGGTCTCCAGCTACAAAATCAAAATCAAAGACTTCAAAAATAGTTGAGTCCGCGGAATAAACATTTTCTTGATAATAGTCGACATCGCCTAATGCGAAACGTCTTCCGCCTTGACCACTTGCACCACTTAATCGAGCGGCCTGTTCTATCTCTGGATTTTCGTTTTTAAGTGTAAATGCGGCACGGGGAGTCATACTTGCCCATTTAAATGAGTTGTCAGGCTCAGTAATTTCTGTTGAAAGACGATAAATCCTATCAGCCTTTGAATGTTGTTTATCAAAACTGGTTTCGTGAAAAATGTAGAGTAGAATGATTAGACTGGATGCAATTCCAACTGTAAGACCTAATATGTTTAATGTGGTGTACCCAGGCTGTCTTCGTAGGCTACGAAGGGCTACTTTGATATAGTTTTTGAACATGTTGTCGGTTTATATAAGAAGATGGTCTAAACCTTGAATTTGTTTCAAACTCAGGGTTGTTTCAAAGGTAATCAACCTGGTCCACTATGTTGAGACTGAATGCATACTAATGAATCAAACTGTTAATTTGCTGAATCGAGTTGTAGGTTATTTGAGATGGTAACTGGCTAGTTAGAGCTCCATACATCTGAGAGTGTTCCGTTTCCATTACTGCCACCAGTAATCCACATTTTGCCATTGAATACCAGCAAGCCAAGGTTATCTCTGACATCAAATGTACTTTCACTACTCATGTCAGTCCAATTTATGCCATCGGAACTTTTCCAAACTTCTTTGCTCCTTACACCATTGACTTCACCACCAATAAGCCATAACTCACCATTGTGTGCTACTACGCGATGCAACCATCTGCTACTAAAATGTCCAGACGCATTTTCCTGTGTCCAGGTAGTACCATCTGAGCTTGACCAAACCTCATTGCCTTGAACCAGAATTTGATCATTGTTGTAAGAAGAGCCTGCGATAACATAGATTTTACTGTTTAATGTGACGGCCTGATGACCCATTCTACCTGAGAATATATTGGTAGTAACTTCCAGAGTCCATGTTGTTCCATCTGAGGTAGACCAGATTTCATTTGTCGGATCACCGGCATTAATATTGCCGCCAATCAGCCATAGTTTATTATTGAAAATCACTGTTTGACCGCCTCCGCGTGCCGTAAAAATGTTGCCAACAGGAGTTTCCTGTGTCCACGTGGTTCCATCCGGGCTCGACCAAATTTCATTAGTTCTGCCATTGTCTGTAAAACCACCTATAACCCAGATTTTGTTGTTAAAAACAATGGCATCAAAGTCGTTTCTTGCAGAGAATATGTTTCCGGCAATTGTTGCCTGGGTCCAGGTAATCCCGTCAGAACTTGACCAAATCTGATTCGTTCGATTAATACCGGATATTCCGCCTATGATCCACATCTTCCCGTTCAGTTCTACAAACCCATGACTATAGCGGTCCCCAAATCCGGCACTGGCGCTAATCTGGCTCCAGACCAATTCGAAAACATCATTTAGATTGACCGTCACGATTGATGTGGCCATCAAGCTCCCATTGGTGAGATTAACCGTGGCAGTTAAAGAAGTATTTGTCTCGTAATCGAATTTGCTGGCATCAGCCACGGTCAATTTACCTGTTGTAGCATCTATCGCAAATGCCCCTGTCACACTTTCATTGGCTAGGCTAAAAGTAGCATCGCCTAAGTCTGTATTTGATGTTATGGTAACCAATTCCTGATTTGTATTGGGATTCTCATCAATATTGACGGTTTCATCCTGTGTTGTTAAGGTTTCCAATACATTGTTGAGATTGACGGTGATTGTTCCCTGATCTGAAACTGTGCCGTTGGAGGCGGTAAAGGTAACAGTCAAAGTTGGGTTAACTTCAAAGTCAAATAGGCTTGCGTCTTCTACGGTTAAGGCTCCTGTAGAACCATTAAGTAGGAATGCCCCATTAGGTGTCTGTGAGTCGATTGTGTAGGTCAGTGTTCCTGCATCGTTTGTAGCCGACACTGTAGTTACTATATCTTGTGCGGTTGGATTTTCATCGATGCTGACCGTTTCATCCATTGCATTAACGGCATCAGGAACATTATTTAAGGTAACGGTAACAGTGGCCGTTTGACTTACTGACCCATTGGCAACAGTGACTGTCGCTGTCAAGGTGGGATTTGCCTCAAAGTCAAAAAGCGAGGCGTTGGCTACAGTCAGATCACCGGATGAAGCACTAATAGCAAAGGCACCAGCGGGTGTCTGTGCGGTTAAAGTGAAAGTCACAGAACCGCTGCTTGTAGTTCCTGAAACCATACCCAGGCTTTGGCCTGCAGTAGGGTTTTCATCAATTGTTACGGCAAAATTGGAGGTAGTCACCGTAATGGGATCTTCACCCGTCTTGCAGGAAAATACCAAAGTGAGCAAGAGTGCTGTTGAGAGCAGGGCTTTCGGAAATTTCATAGCTGAGTCTGTAAAAAGTGTATGAGACAAAAAAAATCTATTATGAAATATGTTGATTCTTACTCAAAAATGCAAAGCTCAAGCCATTGATATCCAGTGAGGTAGTGGTTTCTTGCCTGTTTGAGCAACCTTTTAGCTCTTGCCAACATCTTATATTGGAGAACTGTAACGAAAAGTTAATTTTACAGTCTATAAAGAAGAAATTCAGAAACTAATGAAAACAATGAGATCAATCAAAACGCTAGCGATTGCGACCCTTGTGATAACAATCTTCTCTGTTGATGCTTTTGGTCAAAGCGGAACAACTGTCAAGGCAGAAGACATCATGGACGCAATGAAAAAAGGTACAGACATCACCTATGAGAATGTCACCGTAACCGGAGTATTGGATTTCACCTATATGGATGAAAAGTCGCCAGATTTACCAAGAAGAAGAAGATGGTGGAGAGATGGGGGTGATAATACGGTAAATGAGGTGATTGAAAGCAAAATCTCATTTGTGAATGTCACTTTTGAAGAGGATGTGATTGCTTACTACCATGAAGACAGGTCGGGATATACCTTTACCGCTGATTTTGAAAGTGATGTGAAGTTCGAGAACTGCAATTTCAAAAGAGATGCCATGTTCAAGTATTCTGAATTCGAAAGGGATGCCAGCTTTGAGGGTTCAACTTTTGATGACGAGACTACTTTCAAGTATGCGCAATTTGAAGAGAAAGCCAACTTCGCTAAGAGTACTTTTGACGAGGACGCTATTTTCAAATACACCAAGTTCAGAGATGGAGTGAGCTTTACAGGAGCTCGCTTTGAACGCTCATTAGATATGAAATACACCAAAGTGAGAGGTGATTTTGATGTCAAAGACATGTACGTCAGGTGGGACATCGATACTAAATACACAGATATCAATGGTCGAAGTTTCTCAAAATATATGTTAAGAGATAACTAGAGTACCTATATTCATAGATGATAAGGGACCAATTTTGGTCCCTTTTTTTATTGTTTTTGCTTGACAAACTGTTTGGCCAGAATCCTCATTTTTAGGTTATAAGGAATGATTCTGCCCAATGCTTTATAGAACCTGGGTACTGCTTTTGGGATGGCTACAGCCTTTCCACTAAGCATTCTGTTGATCGTATATTCAGCTACTTCCTCCGGTCTGGCCTGCGTCAATTTGGAGAAAAAACCCATCTGTTCATTACGAGCGAGTACATCAGAATTGGTCAATACTGCTGCGGGGCAAAGCACCGTGACTCCGACATTGGTTGCTTCCAATTCCTTTCGGAGTGATCGCGAAAAAGAGTAAACAAAACTTTTGCTGGCCGAGTAAATTCCTTTGTAAGGGATATCATAAAATGCAGCCATGCTCGACACATTGAGTATATAACTCTTAGGTAGTGATTTTAGGTCTTGAAGGAAAATGTGAGTCAACATTACCAGATTCACCATGTTCAGCTGCATCTGACCATAGTAGAACTGGGCAGATTTGCTCTCAAAGGCACCAGAGTTTCCCAGCCCGGCATTGTTCATAAGCTTGTCAACAATATATCCATTGTCTTTACACCAATCATAGATTTCCTGTGGAGACTCTTTTTGCATTAAGTCCTTTCCAAGGCAATAGAAAGTTTGATTTGGGTATCGTTCTGTGAGTGCCTTGGTTGCTTTCTCCAGCTTAGGTTCAGGTAGCGCTACAAGTAGCACATTATCTCCTCTACGGGCACAGTTCTCTGCCAAAGCTTCTCCTATACCATTGCTGGCACCAGTGATTAACGTGAATGTTCTTGCTACGCTCATATTCCTTCTTCCCTTACCCAATCTACGGTTTGTTGAACACCATCTTTTAAAGATGTGATTTTATAACCCAACTCTCTTTCTGCTTTTTCGCTGGAGACGCTCCATTTATAGAGGTATTTTTTCACCCAACCCGGAGTAATCATTGGTTGCCTTCCAAAACTATCCGCCATAAAGAGCTGGATTTTGGCAAAGCTCAACATAACGCCAAGCGGCATCTTGTAAAGCTTGTACTTTTTACCTCCAATATCGGCAATGGTATCAAAAAGCTCATGGTAAGTAGCGTCTTCTCCACCTAGTAAATAGCGTTCTCCTGCACGACCCTTCTCCATGGCCAGCACATGCCCATTAATTACATCATCTACAAAAACATAGTTGCCAGTAGATTGTCCATCCCCCGGCATAAATTTCCACTTCCCCTCAATATATTGTTTTACCAATTTGGTCACAGAATTACTCACATTAAGTGGCCCGGGGCCATAGACCCGTGTTGGGTTGACGATGACAACATGTTGTCCCTTGGCCACATATTCCTTAATCTTTAATTCTGATTCATACTTGGTGCTCTCGTAGTCAGTGAAAAAATCTACCTGTCTAGCAGTTTCTTCATGCACTGGTCCATCAACAGCCGGACCGATTACTCCTGCCGTGGAGGTGACCACTACTTTTTCTACATCATTTTGTTTTGCTGCATCCAGGATGTTGAGTGTGCCCTGAATGTTCACCTGAGCGAACGTATCGCCTTTGGCCCAAACACTGGCAAATGCGGCCAGGTGATATACCTGCTGACAGGACTGCATGCCTTGAGCAAGTGCTTCTTGATTGAACAGGTCTCCTTCTACAAATGAAATTCGCTCATGCTGAAGGTCTTTGGCTTTGCTCTGACTTCGGATAAGTGCCACAACTTCATTGCCTTCATCTGCTAGTTTATGAGCCAATTTTCTGCCGATAAAGCCGGTTCCCCCGGTGATAAAAATTCGCTTACTCATGAAATTACTCTCATATCAGGATGATGCTTCAAGGAGAAAAAGAAATTGGACAGCGCCAAGGTAATGTGCACAAAAAAGGCCACCCAAATGGTACCTGTGGTTAATGTCACCAGACAGAGTATTATTCCCAGAGGAATAGCACCGATAGTCTCTTCAAGATTTTTTGGAACATGTACCAAAGCATAAAGTGCCGCATTGAGTGCGATGGCAGGCCAGGCTCCTAGCAATGGCACGGTTGAAAATAGCAGGATACCTCTAAACATAAGTTCATAACCAAATAGGTAGGCACACCAGGTAAAAGCGTTTTTGGCCACCATGGCTTTGGTCCATTCGGGTTCACGAACATTGGGATAGAAGGCCAGATTTTTTTCCTTTTTGGAATTGACAAAATTCATTGGGATGATGATGGCGGCCAATCCAACAATCCAGTATAGGGAAGTCAGGTTATTTTTAAAAGCAATACCATAGTCCTCGAAGCTTTTTCCCAGTAATGGCATCATGATTAGCAATGGGACAATGCCTATTGTCATGGCACCCAGGTAGCGGTAAAACCATAAAGCCTTTGTATTACCTCGCACTTCACCATGCTTGCTAACAAAGCTGCTTTTCACTTTTTCAGAGATAGAAACAAAGTGATAAATGCTAAAACCAATGGTGACCAGAGCAATGGCAAGTATAGGTTCAAGGTATTCCGGCTGCCACTTTGGGATGTCCATCAATTCAATTTTGGGGTATCGGATGCAAAAATAAGAACATCTGTTACAATTGATTCGCTAAAGCACTAAATTCAAGGTCAAAGCTGCTGTCTTATGAAACGAATACTCATTGCATTATCCTTCCTACTTACTTACACTGCTGTTGGTCAGGAAATTAGCGCTCCTGAACTGTTAAACCGAAGCATTTCCTTTCATGACCCTGATAGCAAGTGGAATGAGATTAAAATGGATCTGGTGATCCATATGGAGGGCCCCGGTCGAACCATGCGCCCGAGCAAGGTTGTTATTGACAACAAGAATGGCACTTTTGAATTAAGACAGATAACGGGCGGAAGAGAAATGGTCTGGATGGTGGATAACAAGGACACTTGCTCTTTTTTGGTTGACTATCGTGAGCCACTTTCACAAGCTGAAGCAGATAGTCTGAACCTGACCAACGATCGCGCACGAAGAATGCGGAATTACTACAGTTATCTGTATGGCTTACCCATGAAATTAAGAGATGAGGGTACTATTATAGCACCGGAAGTTCAGCAGACCACTTTTAATGAGAAGGATGTTCTGGCGCTTAAAGTGACCTATGATGAGGCCGTGGGTTCAGATGTCTGGTATTTTTATTTTAATCCGGATACCTATGCTATGGAGGGCTATCGCTTTTACCATGATGAATCCATCAATGATGGAGAATATATTACCCTGGAGGGAATGAGCATTGAAAATGGAATACGTATTCCCAGAGATCGGGCCTGGTATGTCAATAAGGATGATCGCTTGCTGGCCATTGACTATCTGAAGAAGATGGAGATTAAGAAATAGGTCAGACCGATTGAAGCAACTCTGATACCAGCCTACTTCTTCTTTTTCTTAAGGGAATTGATAAACTGAGCCCAGGCAAAGGGGTTCAGCAAAGGGTTGGGTCTGGGGCCAGCACTGTTTTGTAGATTTTGGAACTGCTGGTTCATCATATACCGATAATTGAGATCCGGGCTGCCCTCAATGGGCATGGTGCGCACCATTTCGCTTACCACTTCTGTACTGAAATTTCTTAGGACGTTGGTTTGATCTTCACTCAGGTTCATAGCCAAAAAGGCCTCTTTGAAGAGTTCTTCTGTTGGGAAGGGGTTCACCTCGACATCTGCTAGTTGCGTCACGTTTTCTTCCATAGCAACAACCACATTGAAGGTCTTGCCAGAATCATTCGGCACAACCATTCTCCGAGTTTTAAAACCGATAGCACTAAATACCAGAGTATCTCCGGCTAAGAACGCCCGACTAAACCAACCTCGGTATGTTGAAGTTGTACCTCTTCCGGTTGAGCGGTCATAAATATGGGCGCCAAAAATGCCCTGAGTACTATCCTGATCCATCACCAAACCTGAGACCTGCACAATTTGTAAGTCGTCCTGCGCCTGCAAATCGAAAGTATTCAGCGATACCCAAATAAGGGTAGCAAGGAAAAAGGCTCTGGTGAGTGTTTTTTTCAAACTTTGTGTCTTTTCAAATCCTTTAACGTGTAAAAGTCAAAATTGACTAATTGCGCCTTCTTTTAAGGTCTTTGAGTATGCAATAATAACAACTCAAATGGTCAAAAGTACTGGCGAATTCGAATTATTCTTTTCAATTTAACAATTATTAACCCATATGAGGCTCAAGAATTTCAGTCTGCCCTTCGGATTACAAGTATTCAAAGCCATGTCGGATGAGGCCAGGCTAAGGATCATGCATCTCCTCTTTAAAAATGATGAACTAACCATTTCTGACCTCGAACATATTCTTGATTTCACCCAAACCAAGACATCCAGGCACATCACTTATTTGAAGAATTCGGACATTTTGAATGTTCGAAAGGTTGATCAATGGGTGTTTTACAGTATCAGGGATGAGGTACATGATATTGTTAGTCAGGTGCTTGATTTTCTGAATAAAGATGGCGTGTTGCAAAAGGATCAGGAAGTCTATGAGATTTTGAAATCCAATCGTGAGCTGGCCAAAAATAGGGTAAGAAAAACTGGGTGGTCTTCTTGAAAGAATAACATTGAGCAAATACAGACACTTATTTTTTGACCTTGACCATACGCTGTGGGATTATGATACCAATGCGGCTGAGGCACTCACTGAACTGCATCAAAAACATGGTATAGAATCCAGAAGTGGTATTACGGCTGAGCAACTCATCCAAACCTTTCTTGAGGTAAATGACATCCTATGGGATGATTTCAACCTTTCCAGGATTAACAGAGATGATATCCGAAGCAGGCGTTTCCCAATGATTTATGAAATTTTAAGCGCGTCTTTAAACGATATTCCCTTAAATATTGAGGTGGAATATGTGGAGCTGGCACCCACAAAAAGAACCACTTTCCCCTTTGCCCATGAGGTCTTAGGGCACCTAGCTGAGCAACACCAATTGCACCTGATTACAAATGGATTTGATGATATTCAATCTACAAAACTCGAAAGTTCTGATCTCACAAATTATTTTGATGTCATTGTTACCTCAGAAACAGCTGGTTTTCGAAAACCAGAGGCTGAAATTTTCGAATTTGCACTGAATAAGGCTGGCGCTGACAAAGCCGAATGTTTGATGATTGGTGACAGCCTTGTCGCTGATATAGGAGGTGCCAGAAATTTTGGAATTGATCAGGTGTTTTTCAACCCCAATGAGAAGCCCCATTCGCAAGAGGTTACTTACGAGATCAAAGGTTTAAAGGAGCTTGTGGAACTACTTTGATAAATATTTTATTACCATAATCGAACCCTTATATTTGGGCTCATTTTCGAAAAGAATACTATAAAGATAAAACTATGGCCACTGGATTTTTCAACGTACCTGTTGCAAAAAACGAAAAAATCTTAAACTACGCTCCCGGATCACCGGAGCGAGCTGAATTGCAGGCTGCACTAACAGAAGCAAGATCAAAGCAAATTGACACCCCTATGATTATAGGTGGGAAAGAAGTGAGAACGGACAACAAGAAACCGATGTCACCTCCACATGACCACCAGCATATACTAGGACACTATTCTCAAGGAGATGCTTCACATGTGCAATTGGCCATTGATGCCGCTATGGCAGCCAAAAAGCAGTGGGCAGACATGGGCTGGGAGCATAGAGCTAGTATTTTTTTAAAGGCAGCTGAGTTGATTTCGGGGCCATACAGAGCCAAGTTGAATGCAGCTACCATGCTGGGTCAGTCAAAAAATGCGCTCCAGGCTGAAATTGATGCGGCTTGTGAGCTAATTGATTTCCTAAGGTTTAATGTGCAGTACATGACAGAGATTTACGCGCAGCAGCCAGAGTCATCACCAGGTGTATGGAATAGATTGGAGCAAAGGCCTTTGGAGGGCTTTGTATTTGCATTAACTCCTTTCAACTTCACTGCGATAGCTGGTAACCTGCCAACATCAGCAGCTATGATGGGTAACACTATTGTTTGGAAACCCTCCAACACTCAAATCTATTCTGCCAACGTTTTGATGGAAATCTTCAAAGAAGCGGGTATGCCTGATGGTGTGATTAACCTGGTTTTCGTAAGTGGGCCAGTAGCGGGTGATGTAATATTTAGTGACAAGGATTTTGGAGGTATTCACTTCACCGGAAGCACGGGTGTTTTCCAACACATTTGGAAAACCATTGGAGAGAATATTTATAAGTACAGGTCCTATCCAAGAATTGTTGGAGAGACGGGTGGCAAAGACTTTATCATGGTGCACAAGTCATCCAATGCGAGAGAAGTAGCCACGGCTATTTCGAGGGGTGCGTTTGAATACCAGGGCCAGAAGTGCTCAGCAGCATCAAGAGCTTATATTCCTTCGAATCTTTGGGAAGATGTGAAGAAATACGTTCAGGAAGATTTGGCTTCTATGAAAATGGGGCCTACAGAAGATTTTGGCAACTTTATCAATGCGGTTATTGACGAGAAGTCTTTCGATAATATCGCTCAATATATTGATGCCGCTAAGAATAGCGATGATGTTGAGTTCATTGCCGGAGGTAACTATGATAAATCAGAGGGCTATTTTGTGGAGCCCACAGTATTGCTCTCCAAAGATCCTAAATACGCTACTATGTGTGAAGAGGTCTTTGGGCCTCTTTTGACCATATATGTTTATCCCGAGGATGATTTTGAAGCAACTTTGGATTTGCTGGATTCTACTTCTATCTATGCCCTGACAGGGTCTATCTTCTCAAATGACAGGTACGCGGCTGAATTGGCTACCAAGCGATTAGAGCAAAGTGCAGGTAACTTTTACATCAATGACAAGCCGACTGGTGCCGTGGTTGGACAACAGCCATTTGGAGGAGCCCGAGGCTCCGGAACGAACGATAAGGCTGGTTCTATGATCAACCTATTAAGGTGGGTGAGCCCAAGAACGATCAAGGAGACCTTTGTGCCACCAACGGACTACAGATACCCGTTTTTGGGTGAGGATTAATTTATCCCGTATCGAACAATGACTGAAGAGGCAAAAGCCGCCAAAGCATATTTACTCAATGAAGTTCCTCAGTTGTTGAAGAACCTCGAGGAAGGTGTGCAGCCGGTGTGGGGATTGATGACTGCCCAACATATGCTTGAGCATCTGATTGTGGTTTTCAAAATGGCTCTGGGCAGAGTTAAGCTTCCGGTGATCACGCCTCCGGAAAAATTGGACAGAGCACGTGGATTTTTGATCAGTGAAGGTCCGATGAGGCGGTCGGTACCATCACCAATCGGGCGAGATGAATTGCAGCCATTACGTTTCGTGTCTCTAGAAGCAGCAAGGGAAAAGTTGATTCTTGAAATAGGAGGCTATATCCGCTTCACTGGGGAGAACCCTGACTTTGTGGCCAACCATCCTTATGGAGGACCAATGTCCACGGAGGATTGGTTACGTTTTCATAAGAAACACTTTATTCATCATTTTACTCAATTTAGGTTGATCCCTGAAGATGCCTGATCCAAAGCACTACATAAGATTGGAGAAGATGTTTCAGGTTGCTCCTATTAATCAAGGGATCTATCGCGGCACTCAAATAAAGGTCGATGATAGCAAAGCGACTCTGACACTGGAGATCGGGGATAAGTACTTCCATGCCGCGGAAGCCATGCACGGTTCTGTATACTTTAAATTACTCGATGATGCTGCCTATTTTGCCGCTGCTTCTCTTGTGGACACTCATTTTATCTTAACCAAATCTTACACGATCCATTTCATCAGACCGGTTGGGCTGGACAAGCTAAGAGCTGAGGGTGCTGTTGTTAAAGCGAATGACTATGAAATCCTTGCCAAGTCGGAGATTTTTAATCAAAACGGCAAGTTGGTGGCCCATGGCTCCGGTGTCTTTGTGAAGGGACCAAAAAAACTCCAGGATTTGCCTGGATATCCGGCTTAATACTTTCTATACCTCAAGTGTAATGAATACTATCTCCGGCCACTACAGTTGTTATGCTATAGAGGCGCCTTAACTAAGTCAAGTTGTTAAGAGTCTATGGGTTATGGGTAGAATTTTTTTGAATTGTGGTAACATTTCTCAATCTTGAGAGTCTATACAACACACACTCAAACAATAAGGTCAAAATGAAAAAGTTATTAGCCACATTATTAGTATTAGCATTTGGCGCAACAAGCTACGCGCAAGAAAAGGTCAGAGAGAAAGATTTAATTGGACAATGGGAATTGGTGATCGATGTCAGAGATGAAATCGAGGAAGACATCGAGGATGAAGATCACTGGTTAGCCAGAAGATTTGCCAAAGCCGTAAGCAATTTTGCACTGAACATCGTAGAAGAAATCGATATTAAGATGGATTTCCGAGCCAATGGAGAGGTCAAAATTTCAGTTGATGTATTTGGTGTTCATGAAACTGAATATGCCGAATGGGAAATCAACAGCAGGGGAGAATTGATTATTGAAGGAGACTGGAGAGATAGTAGAGGACGTAGATCAAGGAGGATCAACATAGATACTGATGATCATGATCTTTGGATGATGGATGGCAACAAATTGATCGCTTACGACAGGGGTTATCGCGGAAAGTTGAAGAAGAAGGACGAAGTCTATATGGTCAAGCGAAGATAAGCTCCACCCAATGAAATTGAAAACCCTGTCCCGATAACTATCGGGACAGGGTTTTTTGTTACCAATAAGAAAAATGAGTTATGGAAGGGTGAATTAGTCAGCGAACCATCTTTTCAACGAGTGTAAGATATTGTTTCCTCACCATTCAGAGGTTTTTCTGATACCATTCATGATTTCCTTTGTGATTTGATGATTCCTTAATTATAGCTAACACTAAATTCCAAGGTTATATTTTGAAAATAGATTCGGATTTGAGCCGGATCTAAAAGAGCACCTTAGAAAACTATCTATGAAAAAAATGTTAGTGTTATTTTTATTATTACCATTTAGTACTATTGTCTACGCACAGGGTAAGGTTAGAGAGGTGGACTTAATAGGGCAATGGGAACTGGTATTAGATATCGATAAGAAAATCGAGAAAGACCACAGGCGAAATGACAACCTATTGGCTCAACAAATTGATAGGGTTGTTGCAAGTTTTGTCCGAGATGTTGTGGCTGATATTGAAATACTGATGGATTTCAGAGCCAACGGAGAAGTGAAAATTTCAGGCAATATGTCCGGGTTTCGAGAAACGGAATATGCTGAATGGAAAATCAATCGAAAAGGACAACTGATGATAAAGGATGATTCTGACGATCGAAAGAAAAACAGGACCAAAAGAATATATTTCGGTCGTGATCATGATCTCTGGATGATGGACGGCAACAAGTTGATCGCTTATGACAGGCGTTATCGCGGGAAGTTGAATACGAGAGATGAAGTGTATATGGTCAAGCGCAGATAAGCTCCACCCAATGAAATTGAAAACCCTGTCCCGATAAAATCGGGATCAGGGTTTTTTTGTTATCCTGATTGAAAAGGTTAGTAACAAAAAAGGACAACGGTTTCTTTACATTATGCTTGCCTTAGTAAGCATTCGCTTAGCTTCCATTAGTTTGAGTAATATTTCAGTTGCTCATAGGTGGCGTGATCCAGCGCTGCGATTTTTTCGAGATTGTGATTCTTAAAGAAATGCTCTCTGATGTCCAGCAACTCATCATAAGGCCCTCTGGGAGCCATTAACTTGACCAATACTGGTGTGCATTCCAGCATAATGAATAAGAAAATGATGAAGAGATTGGCTGTATAAATCGCCTTATTTTCTTGTCCAAGCACTCTTAATGCTTCCAGCCGTGCTGCCATCCCATCCCACGGGTAGCGGTTCAAACCTGCAACTTCTTGTTGTTTCTGATCAAATAGTCGGTCCCATTCATTAAGCTTTGTTGCGATTAATGGATTATTTCTAGCTTCTGCTCGGGTCAATTCCAATTGGGCCTGATCAGCATCTTGTTTTTTGATCTGGTAAATGGGACCAGCATCTCTTTTCAGTGACCCCCCTGTGCCATCAGCTTCTTGTTGCGCTATTCTCTTTAGCTCATCTCTTGAAGCAGCCTTATCTGCTATTTCCTGTTTGAGGGTATTAATTTGAGTCTGAATAGTGCCTAACTGGGCTGTATATCTTTTTTCTACTTCCGAGATTTCCTTTTGATAAATCGTTTCTTCAAGGCTTACCAATTTTCGGTCAATCTCTTTGGAGAAAATCCTTAGCTCTAAAGGCTTAGAAATAACGATAGCCAGCATTACCGCCAAGAGTATTCTCGGGCTCGCCAGAATCCATTCTTTGTACCACTGCTTTCTTTTTTTCATAGTGGAAACGATAAATCGATCCAGGTTGAAAATGATGGCACCCCAGAGTAATCCGAAAGCAACAGACCAATAGTAATTTTCAAAAATGGTGTGGAAAGCGTAACCCCCTGATAATGCAGCCAGGAGACCGGTGAAAAAAACAGTGGCACCAATGCCTGTAAATTTGGAAGCCTCTGTGGGGCAGCGTTTGAGAATGGAGCGATTGGCTCCCGCACAGAACCAGAAGAATTCTTTAAGTGATGACATCCTAAAATGATTTTTGACTGAAACTTAAGACTGATTGACTGAGTCAGTTGACAAAACTAATCCTCCCAAGGTTGCATAGTCAGGTTGTGAATTAAGAGAACGTAAGGTACGTTGATTATGTTGTGTTAACTAGTACCTTTTTATACAAGGTAGCTAAAAATAGTGATGAACACGCCCTGTTTTGTGTTAAGATCGTTGGTTTTCAGAATATATCAGAAGCCGCTGTTTGTGTCCTCACAACCAGCTTTATAAGGGGAGACCAGTTTTGAAAGGTTCATTAGTTCGTTTGTGAAGACACAAACGAGGGCTACTATACCATCGGTCACACCGCTACCAACGTTGCATAAGAGCGATCAGCCGGTAGTTAGGAGTGAGCCTTTATTTCCGAGCCAAAAGAATCTTCATCATTTCTCGGGCAGAGATTTCGCCTTTCTTTTTGATGATATCTCGTGGCGTGGTGTCACCAATTTCATAGACAATCCCCACGGCATTAAACTCATTATAAAACCAGTTTTTGGAGACCGGGCTGGTGATACCCGAGGGACTAACACGGGCATTAAAGCCTTCCAAATGTTCCTCGATTTGCCCAATCCAGTCATTAGCAAAGGTGGGCATTACAGTTTCAATAGAGTCGGCAATGGTATAGTAGACATCTGAAAAGGTGGAATGAAAGTCGAGACCGAGAATGACCTCACTCTCTGAGCTATTGGTCTCGCTGATGATGTGCTCGCAAATTTGCCTGATCTCAGGTTGATTGTAATAAGCCCAGTCGCGGTTGAGGTCAATACCTCCAGCGTTGTGCCGCCAGTGCCCAAGATCAACGCCATCGGGGTTAAGCATAGGGTAGACCAATACCCTGTACTGTTGTCTGAACTGCTTGCTCAATTCAGAGTCATTTAAGATCTCTTCAATGAAGGCAATCATGGCCATATTGCCAGTGACTTCAGGTGGATGTTGCCTGCTCACCACGGCCACTACCTCCTTGCCATCGGTGTCTCCGTTGTGAATGTCCAAATGGATCAAATCTCGTCCTAGTTTACTCTTTCCAATGGCCTTAAAAGAAGTATTATCCACCGAGGTAAATTGTTTTGCCCAAGTGGTGATGTCTGTTGAATTGATGATTTCCTGTCCGGATAGCCAGGTTGTGTCAGTACTAATGTCTAGTTGAACTCTCGCCCTCGTTCCACCATTCAAAATTTCGACATTCGCGCTATCAAGCCGAGTCCAGCTCTTCCCATCCTTGCTGATTTTGGGCCAATAGCGGTGTCGGGCCTTTCCATATTCCAATTCAATGTCAATCGTTCTGGAATCTTCGGCATATATTCTGAAGGCATACCACGGACTAGGGTTTATCGGTGCGTTTTCCGGATTGATCACTACCTCGTATCTATTTTTGCCGAGGTAAGAAATGCCATTCATTCTGGCACCGTCAAAGAGATTATCCACTTTGACTTTGTCCTGGGTGATCTCAAACACCCTTTTTTCCTGCAATGTTATTTCATGGTCATTGGTATCCACTTTGGTGGGATATTCAAAAGAAGAGAGTGCGTGTGGCTTGCGAGGTTCGGAACAGGAGATAAAAATCGCCAGGGACAACAAGGCAATAAAGAGTCTGGACATAAAGGTTGATTTAATAAAAAAGGCTCCTCTCAATATAAGCAATTTGAGAGGAGCCTTTTCGATAATTGATTTTACAGTCCGTACTTATCAATCAGAAAGATTACCGCTGCCATAGCCGCAGCACCCATTTCCAATTCTCTTTGATTGACAGCTTCAAAATTGTCGATACCCGTATGGTGGTATTTGAAGTACCGTTGACTATCTGGAATATATCCGATCAAAGGGACATCCTGAGTTCTTAGAGGACTAATGTCGGCACCACCACCACCAACTTTAAATTGGTAGATACCATAAGCTTCAAAAAGAGATTTCCATGCGATCAATTTGTTTTGTTGTGCTTCCGTTCCTGAAATACCGAAGCCTACAGGAAGAAATCCTCCTCGGTCGGACTCCATTGCAGCAATGTGCTTTTCAGCATTCTGCTCAGCCAGTTCCGCATATTTTGTACCTCCCCGTAGTCCGTTTTCTTCGTTCATAAACATGACAGCCCTGATGGTTCGTTTCGGCTTATAACCCATGGCCTTCATAATTCTCAATACCTCGATGGACTGAACACATCCTGCCCCGTCATCATGAGCGCCCTCGGCCAAATCCCATGAATCGAGGTGACCACCAACTACAATAATTTCATCCGGATATTCAGAACCTTTGATTTCGCCAACCACATTATGGGAGAGTACATCTGGCAACATCTGGCTGTGTGTCTCGAAATAGAATTCCAATTCATCATCATCTTCCATCAATCCGCTCAACAAGTCGGCATCGTTGGTGCTGATTGCTACTGCCGGGATTTTCGGAACATTGAGTCCATATCGTGTACTTCCCGTATGTGGGACATCATCTTTAAATGAACTCAGCGAGCGTACAACAACCCCAATTGCGCCATATTTGGCAGCCTCGGTGGGGCCGTTGCCTCGTTGATTGGAAGCTCCGCTATAAGCCCTGAAGGTGTCCGTCAGTTTCGGGTCCATGGGGCGATTAAAGAAGACAATATTTCCCTGAATTTTTTCCTTTCCTAAGGCTGCGAGCTCTTGAAAATCGTTAACCTTCACTACTTTGGCCACAGTTCCTCGGGGGCCTGTCCCTACCGAATTACCAAGCGCCACAACGTTGACATCCTGAGAACCGAGTTTTCTGGAATTGACGATTCTGCCAATTTCCTTTTTACCCCTTACCCAGTGTGGCACCATAACCTCCTGTAGGAAAACCCGATCGAAACCATATTCAATCATCTTCTGACGGCTCCATTCCACGGCAGCTGCGGCTCCCGGAGATCCACTCAATCGAGCACCGACATCTTTTGTGAGCTGCCTGAGCATTTCATAGCTGTGCCCTTTTTCAAGAGCCTCATCGAATATTTTTCGGATCATTACTTCATCTGCACTCTGGGCAAATGAAAAGGCCGACATGCCCAGGAAAATAAGGGTAAAGAGTTTTTTCATCATGCTTGTATATAATTATTTGACCAACACAGCTCCTTTGAGTATGTACATAAGCCTCATGGGATCGCTCGGGTTGATGGTCAATTTGCCCTTAACTTTGATTTTTTTTTCAGTAAAGTCAATTTCTTTTTTACTGAAAACTTCCATTACCGTTTCTGGTCCCGCTCCACCACAAAAGAAACAGTTGTTGAAGGGTAAAAGGGAAATGACAAAATAATTTTCACCACGGAGTTCATCAAGAGGCATCATAAATCCTGAAATGGTGATTTCCTTGCCATCCAAGGCCTTAACTTCTTCACTGAAAGTAGGATATTCAATGTCGAATTGAAGATTTTCATCAAACTTAGTCTTGATTTCTACCTTGGCGAGTGTCTTCCAGATATTGGATCCTGATTGGGCAAATAGGCCAAACCCTAAAAATAGATAGCCTAATATGAAAACACCCTTACGCATTTTATTTAATCAGATCGAACATTCTGTTGAAGCGAATATTTGAAAAGAATCCGCCATCGGGATCAGTGCGGTCTACAGACCAGAAAACAAACAACGGTTTTCCAACAATATGGTCTGCAGGAACAAAACCCCAGGTCCTCGAGTCAGCAGAGTTATGCCTGTTGTCGCCAACCATAAAATAATAACCCTGTTTGAAGGTATACTCCGTAATTTTTTCTCCATCAATTGAAATCTCTCCTGGACTGACCACTACATTGTCGTTGCCTTCAAAATGCTCAATTACAGTTCTGTATAGGTCAATATTGCGTTGAGTGAGCTGAATGGTTTCTCCCTTGGCCGGCATTTTAAGAGGGCCGAAATTATCGCGGGTCCAATTGAATTCTGTGATGGGGTCATATCCAGTGTGTTCGGATCCCTGAAAAAGCTGTGCTTCAGGAAATGCAACGTCCAGTGAGTCATAAAATATTTCCTCAATACCTTTTATAAAATTGAACTTTGCCAACTGGTCAGCTCTGGCCTGATCGGATTTGATAATGAACCCTAACTTACCCTTGCCTTCAGGCCGGTAATTGGGCATTGCCGTGGTCGCATAATCGTTATTAGGGCTATCATCATCATAGTCAGTGATATTCACCTCACGCATAAAACGCGAATGCACCCCTCTGTCAGACTCTACAAAGTAGCTTGTTTGCATACCAGGAGGGTTTTCCGAGGCCTCTCCATTAATGTATATCTGCTTATTCCTTATTTCAAATTCATCTCCAGGTATAGCCACGCAGCGCTTTACATAGAAAGTCTTAATGTCCAATGGAAAATCCAGGTCTGGTGGATAGTTGAATACTACAGGTTCCCCTCTTCTTACCTTGCGAAAACCTGGGAGGCGATATACGGGCAATTGAACAATGTCTGAATAGGAAGGGATTTCAGTACCCCAAAATTTCTGATGGGCGAGTGGAAATTGAAATAAGGTTTTAGGAGTTCTGGCACCATAGTGCACCTTACTTACAAAAAGGTGGTCTCCAATTAGCATGGAATTCTCCATTGATCCTGTAGGGATAGCATAGGCCTCAATGAAAAGCCCTCGGATAATTGTGACCGCAATTAGTGCAAAGAGAATGTCGTTGATTAATTCTCTGAAGAACCCCTTTTTGGGCTTTGGCTCTTTTTCCTCTTGCTTTTTCTTTTTAAAGAAATCCAACATAGCTCGGTTTCCGGGTTTTGTAATCCGCAAATGTATTATTTATTCTTCACATTCCGAGTGGATGAGAAAATGGAATGATCAACATTTAACGTGCCTAAACCACGAATAGTTTTGACTCAATAATGGGTTAAACGTTTTAATTGTGAATTGGAAATGGTTTCTTTGGTCAATCCAGAGGAGCATTATGGTTCACATTGAAAATCTGAATTTCGGCTATACCGGCCAGGAGATCTTGTCAATTCCACGAATTGAAATCCGGGAAGGACAGCATATGATGATTCTAGGTAACTCAGGAAGTGGCAAAACGACATTACTGCATATCCTGGGTGGATTGCTAAAACCCAAAGAAGGCAAGGTTACAATAGATGGGATTGACCTTTATAAGCAATCGGCCACTGCCAGGGATAAATACCGTGGGCGTAGTATAGGTCTGGTATTTCAAAAACCCCATTTGATTAGCGCATTAACCGTTCAGGGTAATCTCCTCCTTGCACAATATCTTTCAGGGATGGCTCAGGATAAAGACAGAATTCGGGCTGTGCTGAGCGAATTGGATTTGGTGGATAAGATCAATGCCAGGGTTAAGCGGCTTAGCCAGGGTGAGCAGCAGCGCGTGACCATTGCCAGGGCATTATTGAATAAACCGAGGGTAATTTTAGCCGATGAACCTACCGCAAGTCTGGATGATGACAACTCGAGTAGAGTAATTAATCTCCTGAAGGGGCAGGCTGAAAAGAACGGAGCCTCGCTAATTATTGCCACTCATGACCAGCGCGTCAAAAAGGAATTTGATTTACACTTAGACCTTAATGAATCATGACACTGTTTTCATTAAGCTGGAATTATATCAAGGCTAAGCCACTCAACACATTGCTTAATGTGCTGCTAATGTCTTTAGGCATTGCCATCATTCTTGTGTTGCTCATCTTCAGCACACAATTGGATGATAAACTTTCCAACAATAAAAAAGGAATTGACTTAGTGGTTGGAGCCAAAGGGAGCCCTCTTCAGTTGATATTGGCTAATGTATATCATATAGATTTCCCTACCGGGAATATTAAACTATCGGAGGCACGGACCCTGACGCGTAATAGGTTGGTGAAATCAGCCATTCCTTTGGCACTCGGAGATAATTATGGAGGTTTTCGCATTGTGGGTACCAACCATGACTATTTCAATTTGTACCAAGGACAAATTCAGGAGGGTGAGCTTTGGCAGTACAACCTTGAGGCAGTTATCGGCTCAAATGTTGCCAAGAGATTAAGCCTGAAGCCTGGGGATGAGTTCTTTGGAGCACATGGTATGAGCGTGGCAGACCTGGAGCATGATGAGGCAGTCTATAAAGTTGTCGGTGTGCTTGAGCGTGGCAATACCGTGTTGGACAATCTGATTTTGACCAATATCGAAAGCGTTTGGCAAGTGCACGAACATGCTGATGAGCATGAGCAAAAGGTACTCGGGTCTGCCTATGAGACAGGCTTTCCAGAAGGTGATGAGAACAGTGAAATCACTTCTCTTTTGATTCAGTATCGTTCGCCAATGGGGGCAATTCAAATGCCCAGAATGGTGAACGCTAATACTAACATGCAGGCAGCTTCTCCGGCATTTGAAACAGCGCGTTTGTTTTCCCTTCTTGGAATAGGGATTAATATGATCAGAAGTTTTGCCTACATCATCATTGTCATTGCGGGACTTAGCATTTTTATTTCGCTCTTCAATGCGCTGAAAGATCGAAAATATGACTTGGCGATTATGAGATCCTTAGGAGCTTCAAAAATCAAGCTTTTTGTGCATGTCATATTGGAAGGAGCAATAATAACTTCCCTCGGTGGAATTCTTGGCTTCTTTTTTGGACATGCACTGATAGAACTGTTGGCTAAATACTATGAGAAATCAGAAGAGGTTGGTATTACAGGCTTTACATTTGTAACCCAAGAGGTATGGATATTGTTAATAAGCTTAGGTGTGGGTATTTTAGCATCGTTATTGCCTGCATTGAATGCATACAAAACGGATATTTCACAGGTTTTGGCACAAGAATAAGGAGATGAGAAAGATTTTAGTCGTATTGGTTGTTTCATTTTGGATAGGAAGTTCCATCCAGGCTCAAGATAAAAAGATAAACATCTGGAAAACTCTGGCCGAGGTAGATTACAAGGTAACCAAGGACGAATATGGTGATGCCTATATACCGGTTTTTAATGCCGAGGCAATAAAGCTGGAAGGCACTGAAGTGGAAGTGGATGGGTTTATTATTCCTTTTGAGGGTATGTTCAAACCTACTCAACTGATTTTATCTTCGCTGCCTATTAGCGAATGCTTCTTTTGTGGATCAGGCGGCCCGGAATCGGTCATGGAGATTACCATGAAGGAGAAAATTAAGTATACCGCAAAACGAGTAAAAATTCGCGGAAAGTTAAAACTCAATAGTGAAGATCCAGACAAGCTGATGTATATACTGGAAGAAGGTGTATTTGTTGGATTGGCCACCGGAGCCTATTAATTCTTAATGAAACGTTAACACATTCGTTTCTCTTGGTAGAAATGGCATACTGAGCTAATTTTAAACCCATGAAGAGAGTAACTATTTTTTTATCCCTGATTTTGATTATCACGGCCTGTGGAGGGCCAAAGCTTGATACTGTGGCCTTGAGAAATGAGGTAATGGATATCCATGATGAGGTAATGCCGAAGATGGGAGAATTGAGATCTTTGAAGAAACAGGTGCTCGCTAAATCGGAAGAGTTGAAGTCAAGTGCTGATGCCCAGACGGTAGGCGACCTTGAAAATTTGGCTGGCAGTCTGGATGAGGCTTACAGTGGTATGATGACCTGGATGAACGATTGGTCTAAAAGCGAGAAGAACTTTTTGAATAAAGATAATGGGCTCAAAACAGGAGTCGATCCAGAGGATGCGGCCAAATTCCTTTCAGATGAAAAGGAACGAGTCTCAAAGGTACGCGACAACATCAACAGCGCAATTAAGTCAGCAAAAGAGGTTTTGGGTAGTTGAACCGACTTTTGTGGCAAAAAAATCAAACATTCAATGAACAAATAAAGTTTAAGGACTTTATGAGGCTCCTCAAACCTTTGATAATACTGCTTTTGATATCCTTGACTGCAACAACGGGATGTCAGCAGAGGTTTGCCAGTGGCAACCCTTTTATTCGTAAAAACCCCATTCGAGATTGTAGTGGTAAAGTACCCGTAGATCGAAAAAAGAGAAAAACTACCATTGGTCAAAGAATAGATCGAAGACGTAACATCTCTTTACTGACTCCTATTGTGGTGTTTAAAGCACGCCAACGAGGTGGTCTGGATAGCTCGTATGTTGCCACCTCATCTTCTGTCATCAGAGACAGTATTGAATCTCGATTTCTACGCGATGATTGGGTTGATAGGGTGATTCCTAAACAATATGATTTACAGGGTGTAGATGCGGATAGTATTAAATCCATGATGCTCACCTATAAACAGGATACTATCGATTATCGCGATTGGAAAGTTTCTGAACCCTTTATAACCCAGGGGAGTAGGGACTACTCTTTGCTTATGGTAGTTGATGCAATTGTTGGATTTGATGGGGCCATTGTTCGAAACCGATTTTTCTGGAAACCTGAAGAGCTCGGGAAGTTCGAGGAATCGGAAGTGACGGGAAATCACCTAATGTTTTTTGTGATAGATAACGTAACCCGTAAGGTTACTTTTGCCGACCATTATGTTTTCCATTGTGATGTAAGGGATAACACCTCTTTGCAAAAAGTACTTGAATATGCTTATCTTCAACTTCTGGAGGTCAGGTTCAGAAGGGGGTAAAGTTGTCTACCTCTTAGGTTTCACTGGCAAGTGAAATTCTTATTATTGAATCAACCTTTCTGACGTCACTATAATGAAGTACTTCAACCTTATATCACTTCTTTTGGTCTTTTCCATTTTTTCTTTTGGATGTGTCCATGTAGGTTCTCTAAGATCAAATTCCTTTGAGGCTAAATACCCAATAGCAAAGTGCAAACGTAAAATCCAGGTTCTCGACCCCGAACCGAAGGTGGAAATAGGGAAATTCATCAGTTCTGAAAAGGCAATTTCTCTATTGACCCCTTATATCAATCTAACCCCCACCAATTTTGTAACAGATTTAGAATCTGCTTACCTGACCAAAGTCACGGATGACCTTGGTGACAGAATTGAAAACCAATTTCTTGTACAAAACTGGGTTGAACGGGTAATTCCAGCGGATATCAAACAGCTTTCGGCAGATACCACAACTTTACCTCTTTCAGTAAGCAGAATGATGGCCCATGTGCTGGAGAATGATACAATTGACTATGGAAACTGGAATGCTCCCGCTGAGCTGATTGTGAATAGCAGCCAAGAATATTCGTTACTTCTTTTAATCAACGGCAGCATTGGTTTTGACGGAGTGATGGAGAACGAGAACTACTTCTATTTGTTTCTGATAGACAATGAAGCAGGAAAGGTGTCCTACGCAGACTTTTTCAAATATCACTGTGATGTTCGGAATACCGATGGCCTAATTAAGGTGATGGATTATGCCTATCTCAAACTGCTGAATGTGAGATTCAAAGAGGAGGAGACTATTGACTAGTTCTTGCGGGCTGCAGCCAGTGCTGCTTCCACTTTAGCAATCGTCATTTCTTCGGAAGCATTTCCCCATGAATTGCCGATATATGTGATCAGCTCTGCAATTTCAATATTGGTTAATTTAGGATTGGCTGGCATAGGTTGGTTAAACTCCTGACCATTGACCGTAATAGGCCCTCTTTGACCGAATTTGATAATGATAGCTGCCCTGTTCAGGTCCTCCAAAAGATAATCCGACTTTTTTAACGGAGGAATAAGTGCTTTGAAACCTGTACCATCCTCACCATGGCAGTTGCTGCAAAGTGTTTCGTAAAGCACTTTGCCATTAGAATAGTAGTGACGTCCTTTTTGGCTTAGGTTGTCAGTTGCACTTTTCTCTGAATTGCCTGGCTGACATCCCCAGCAGAAGATGATCATGACTAATAAAAAAAAGGCTTTCTTCATCATGCTACTGGTATTCGGACAAAAGCTTTGGAATATCGTTGATTAAGATGTCCACTTCATTCTTTTTAGTGCCATCATAGATACCCCTAATTCTGCGCTCCTTGTCTACCAGAATAAAGGCACCACTATGGATAAATCCTCCAGCCACGGATTCATCCTTGCCAGCCACTGAATAATAACCTGTTTCAGCGATATCGTAGATTTCATCAATATCCCCGGTGACAAAATGCCAGACCGAATTGTCCATTACCCCAATGTTGGCCGCATATTCTTTCAGATAAGGAATGGTGTCATGAGCGGGGTCAATCGTGTGTGAGAGCAGTGCAAACTCAGGATTGTCTTTAAACTCATCGTAAAGCCTGATCATTTGCCGTTTCATCACAGGGCATATGGTTGGGCAGGTACCAAAGAAAAAGTCCGCCACGTAAATTTTCCCTTCAAAAGTAGCAGGTGTGACACCTGCACTGTCTTGATCCGTAAAAGCGTAGTCCGGGATGGTATGGTAAATAGTATCCAGCTTTCCATCAACCTCCTTATACTCCGTTCTGCCAAAAATATTGAGTCTTTGAGGTTGTTTAGATTCACAGGCCGCTCCAATGGCGGCAATAATCAGAATCAGTAAAGCACTGTATTTCTTCATTCGCTTAGCTATTTTCTTTTGACTCATTACTCAATCTTAGTCTCTTGTATATTCTAATTCCCATCATTAAAAGAATGCTCACCAGGAGGAAACCTAGAGTTCCTTTGATCCAATTCAGGTCGTCTTTCAATACAATTATAAACACAACGGAAATCAGAATTATTGTAGCCAACTCATTGAATATCCTGAGCTGGGTGGAGGTATATTTGACCACACCACTTTGTAGCTGCTTATAAATCTTATGGCATACGAAATGGTAAATGTACAAGATCAGTACAAAACCCAGCTTGATCTGCATAAATGTGAGTTCCAGCATAGCCGGTAGATTGATGACCATCCATGAACCAAAAAACAGGGTAAGCACTGCTGAGGGCCAGGTAATAATTGTCCAAAGTCGCTTGGCCATAACGGCCAATTGTTTTCCGAGAATTAATTTTTCAGGCTCAGGCTTTTCTGCCGCCTCTACCTGATAAATAAATAGCCTGACAATGTAGAATAGCCCTGCAAACCAGGTGACAATGAAGATAATATGAAGTGCCTTAATATATGGATCGGCCATCGCGGGCAAAGGTACATTACGATTCTTAGAAAGCGATAGGCTTTAACTTTTCCTTGATCAAAACCTCGTCACCAACTTTAATGATGCCTGTCATTTCAGGTATCGTATTTTGACCAAACAAGATGGCTTTGTCTTTTCTTCGATAGGTAGCCAACGTTTTTAAAGGTTCTTTTCCGGCAACAGCGGTGTTTGGATTCACTGTGGTCATTATACAACGGCCACAGGGCTTCACTCCGTAAAATTTCACTCCATTGATAACGAATACTCCAAGCTCGTCTTCAATATGGGGATGGCCACCACTTAACAGAATATTTGGTCTGAAACGGCCAGCAGTAATTTCTCCTTCAACGATTTTGGCATTCAGAGCTTCCACCGAAGCCTCACTGATAATGTGAATGGGAAACCCATCTGCAAAACTGACTTTGTCATCTTCATGCACTGAGAAATCAGGATGTGTGGGTCGGACCGAATCATTGGGCATTAACATAAGCCTACAAGCAACACCTAGAATTTCAGTGAACCAATCGCTGACTTTCTTACTGACTTCAACGGCAGGGCAAGTGTCCTTCCAAACAGTTACGGGTTCACGAACAGCTGATTCAGGTGTGTAGGGGATAACAATAGATTTACTGGGGTCATTTTTATGTGAAACTTTGAGAAAGTCATCCTCAAGATGAGGTTGAAGCAAGGCCATCTGATGGTATGTTCTCTGATGAATGAATAGATTGTTTTCATCCACTAGGACCCATCTTCGATCGTACTGCAAACCTCTGGATTCTACCATAGCATCGTTAAGGCTTATACCTGCGAGTGATTTTATCGGATAAATAAATAGGCCAGAAACCTCAAGTTTTTGCATGCCCAAATATCGAAAAAATATGACTTTTTCCTACCGCCAATATTGGTATCGGCTGGTGTTTGTAAGAGCAAGTGTGAACCCATTCCAACTGGTCTGATTGAGGAGAATATTGGGGTACACTTTTTGAAAATTGTAGATGTTCGTTCTTTCTCCATTTAGTTTGACCTGCACTTCCCAGGAATCGTCATTTGATATCACGGAGAATTCTGCATCGTAGATGGTTGGTTTGCGGGTTCTGGTGTTAACCTGACTTTCCAAAACTCTGTGGGAGAATGTGAGTCCCTCTTCGAACTTGAGACTTCGGAGTAAAGTGGATAGTTGATCTTCCCAAATTAAATCTGTTTCCGGAATATGCATTTCGCCATCTCCCGAGCCATCAAAATAGCTGTTGTAGTCGTAGGAATAACCACTACCTGATAAGGTGAATTGCTTGAAGGTATTGCCACACCATTCCTGTGCGGTGTGGGTCATTTTATGCAGTTGCTGTAGCTCGTTTCTTTTGAAAAATAGACTTGTGAGGTAGTGGTAGGGATAGTTCTCCGTTTCGAAACGGGCAAATTTATTTACCTTAAGTACGCTGAAAAGGTCGTTTCGTTCATAATCATCAGTTTTCACATTGAACTCTGTATTGAATTCTTCCTTAACGGTGATATAGACATAGTCAAACTGCCGGACCTTACCGTAAACCACCATTTTGGCATCATAGTGGGCAACCTCGGCCTGTCCATCTTCCCAAACTTTGTCCATGGCCCATTCAGGGTTAAAATGAGGACTTTGGGGAGGAGTTGATGTTGGATTTGTACAGGCCGTAAATACAGCCACTGTGGCAATTATGATTAGGATGGAACGTGGTCTAGCAACAACCTCCGCCATCATAAAAGTAAGTCGATTCTGAAACGTAAATCTCATCTTTTCCAGTATCTGTTAGCGCTGCTGCAGTTTTATCACAGACCGCCAGGGGTTGATTTTGCAGGAGCACATGTCCATTATGATCATCAAAGAGCTCTTCTTGACCATAGTAGATGGCTGTTTTACCCGTGAATACACAAGGACCATCTTCCGGCATTGGATCTTTGATAGCACAAACTTCGACACTTTCTATGAAAATGATATTGTCAATATTATAATTCTTAGGATCAAGAATTCGATAGGGGCGCTTAGCGCGAACCTCAACAGTGCCAAAACCGACACTAGTGATAAGATCGATATACTCCTTTAGGGGAAGCGCACCACTCAGACAAAGGGCACGCAATCGCTCATCATTCTTTAAATTTTCAGGCATTGGGTATTCACAGATCGGATCGGAAAGTACCAGTCTTCCATTCGGTTTAAGCACCCTGTACATTTCTTCGAGTGCCTTTTTCAGATCATCTATCTTGAAAATATTGAAAAGGCAGTTTTGAGCCGCTACATCAATACTTGAATCTTCCACAGGCAAATTGAGCGCATCTCCCTTTCTCAGGTCAACAAAGTCCGGGCTGAACCAGTCATTCAGTTCTTCAGCTGCCTTAAAATTCTCTGCGGATGCCGCCAGCATTTCATCAACCACATCTATACCGATGACATTGCCTTTTTGTCGACTGAAATAGGAGAACTGTAAAAGCTCCATGCCACCCCCAACGCCTACATAAAGTACAGTCGGGTTGTTTACCAAATCCCTTGGATTTACGGTACTACCGCAGCCGTAATTCATATCCAACATCTTGCCCGGGACATCAAGATTGGGCAGTTGCCAAACTGGCGTAGTGGTGCAGCAAAGACCCACATCGGGAGTTAATGCGGCCTGCTTATAAACATCTTTTGTGGTATCCAGGTAACTATTCATGTACTAGTCTGCTAAGTAATTGGTCTTAAATGTGGCTGCCCAACTTTTTAGATCTTTTTCGGTGTCTACATCTTTCAATACAGGCAATTCGTGATAGGAAAGGTCCAGCCTTTCAAAATCTTCCAAAGTGGAAATAAATACTTCATCTGTGCTCCAGGCCTTGTTATCAAATAGCTCGGGTCTGTATTCGTCCATTCCGATCAGGTAATATCCTCCATCCTCGGCTGCACCGATCACGGCTCGCTTATCTTTCAGGGCGATAAAGGCTTCTTGAATGGTTTCCGGAGTAATGTCGAGACAATCACTACCGATAAGGCAAACCTCCTTGTACCCTTCCTGAAATGCTCTCTTGAAAGCATTCTTCATTTTTGAACCAAGGTCATTTCCATGTTGAAGCGCCTTATAATATGTTGTGGAGTCCCAAATACCATTGGGATCGATTTCGTCACTGTAATAGACTACTTTATCAAGGTCCAGGTCTTTAGTGGCTTCTTTAGTTTTTTCGAGCAACTGAAAGTAGATGGCAAGGGCTACTTCATTGCCCACCGTTTTGGCCAATCTGGTTTTCACCTTACCCAACTCTGGGTTTCTAACAAATATGATTAACAGTTGTTTGTTCATAAGCTGGATATTCCATTTCTCAGCCAAAGACTGTAAAAATTATTAAAAACATGAATACTATCTGTTTCCTGATCAGAAAGATCGTAAACTTTTTGATTCGAGTTTTTCCAATAAATCAACCCTCCATTCATGTTATAAACATTCTGAAATCCTTGTTTTTGCAAATCCTCAGCTGCAAGAGCACTTCTATAACCCACCGTACAATAGAGCAGTATAGGTTGCTGTTTGGATATGTTTTCAAGTGATTTACTCTCAAAAGGTAATGCATTTTGCAAATGACTCATGTTGAACTCGCGCCCTTCTCTGACATCAAGGATAAGAACATCCTGAGTTGAAATGAGTTCTTGCGCAATGTCAGGGTCAATACTTTTGACTGTAGATGGGTACCAATGGCTAAAAAAAGTTTGGTCACCAGAAACCCCTAAGCCAAAGACAGTAAGTCCGAGTATTGAGAAAAAGAGTATTCTAAAAAATTTCATGTGCCCTAAACTTATAGACTGACTAAAGTTTGAATTGTTAGTCAACCGACTTATGTCAGCGATTAGTTCCCATGGTGTTCTATAAATGACAAAGCAAATAATTATTACCTTCGGAAACGCAGTATGAACAAGAAACGAAGACTTTCCTCACAAGAATACATTGACGGTATTTTAGATGGAGACAGGCTGGTACTCAGCAGGGCAATTACACTGATCGAAAGCACCAATACGCTCGACATAGTGCAGGCCAGAGAGGTGTTGGCCGGCGTAATCTCACATTCGGGAAATTCCCTAAGAATTGGGATTACCGGAGTGCCTGGTGTTGGGAAAAGCACCTTTATAGAGACCTTTGGCACTTATATCACTGGTGAAGGCAGGCAATTGGCTGTGCTGACCATAGATCCCACCAGCCAACTGACTCATGGGAGTATTTTGGGTGATAAAACTCGCATGGAGGAACTATCAAGAAACCCCAATGCCTTTATTCGACCTTCCGCCTCAGGAGACGCACTAGGAGGAGTAAGCAACAAAACCCGTGAAGTTATTTTGCTCTGTGAAGCAGCAGGGTTTGATGTAATTTTCGTGGAGACTGTTGGCGTAGGACAAAGTGAGACCCTGGTAAAAGGAATGGTCGATTTCTTTCTGCTATTGATGCTGGCAGGTGCGGGGGACGAGTTACAAGGTATTAAAAAGGGCATTATGGAAATGGCCGATGCTGTTGTGATCAACAAAGCAGATGGTGAAAACCTCAAAGCTGCTAAGCGTGCCAAAGCAGAATATCAAAGTGCTTTGCACCTTTTCCCGGAAGCAAATTCAGGTTGGATTCCCCAGGTAAAAACTTGTTCGGCTCAGGAAGGCACCGGACTTGAGGAAATTTGGGATATGATTCAACAATATGCCAATAGGGTACAAGGGAATGATTTTTTTGAAAAGAATAGGCAAAAGCAACAGCTTAACTGGATGCGCGAGCATGTCAATGCACTTCTAATCAATAATTTTTACGAGGCTGAGCAGGTAAAAGAAATTTTACCTAAAATTATAGAGCAAGTCGAATCGGGTGAATTACCAGCCCTGAATGCTGCTGTTCAGTTGATTGATAGCCTCAATCAAAAATAAAAATCCCTCGGACTCTACGAGTATTACTCGCTTCCCCCGAGGGTATAATCGGTCATGATTATGTTTTTCTGTTTCTAAGTTTACGAGCCAAGCACCAACTTGGAACCTTGAACTTGAAACTTGATACTAGTTACTTCTTCTTACACTTGAAGCTCCGGAAGTATCTGAATTTACTTCAGGGCTACCTTTGTATCTGATGCTTGATGCACCTGACGCTCTCGCATCCAGTCGGTCTGATACATTAACTCTTGCTGATCCGGCACCGGTTACACGAATATCCGCAGTTTCACTTTCCAGGTCGAAGGCACGATAAACTGTTGCACCACTTGTCTTAAGGGTTTGATCTTTCGCCCTTCCTTCCATGTTGACAACACAGGCACCTGAAGCTTCTATATAAAGATCGTCTACGTCTACTTCCAGATTGATTACCGATGCACCTGAGAGACCTATATCCAATTTATCACCCTTGAGTATATCTTTTGAACTGATGCTAACAGCTCCACTCGCGCTTATATTGTCAAGACTTTTAACAGTCAAATAGGCGATAGGAGACCTGTTCATTCTACGTCTTCCCCGAGAGTCTCTCATTCTGATAACAAGCTTTCCTCCTCTTACTTCTGTTATCACGTCATCGATATAGCGCTCGTCAACTTCTATTTCCAGTGATTCAGTGTTGCCCACTTCTATTTCAACCTTAAAAGCACTGCTAACACTTAGCTCGTGAAAATCACTTACATCTCTTTTCTGTCTGGTTTGAGCAAAGCTCATCTGAACCGCAAGGAACATGATAAACATTGCCATATAAACCCCTCTGTTGTTACGCTTAAGACTTTTCATCTTGGTATTCGTTTTTGTTTTCTGTGTTAAAGATTTGGGAAAAGTATAAAGGTTGCACTTTAATAAAAAATGTCATCGCAATATCACGAAGAAATGGCTAATTTATGATTGTGTCATCCGCTTTTCAAATGATTGATTTTCAAATCACATTTATTGGACTATAGTCGGAATGGTGACATGCCCAGGCAACTAAAAGGGGCAGTTTCGGCTTTAATAATCCTGCTATGCAACACATTGTAATTATTGGCAACGGAATCTCAGGAATTACTGCTGCCAGACATATCCGCAAGAAGAGTGACCATCGGATTACGGTGATCTCTGCTGAAACGGATCATTTTTTCTCCAGAACTGCCCTGATGTACATTTATATGGGGCATATGCAATATCGGCACACCAAGCCTTATGAAGATTGGTTCTGGAAAAAGAACAGGATTGACCTGAAAAGGGCCTATGTTGAAAACGTTGACACAAGTGCAAAGACCCTCAACCTGTCTGGGGGTGAGCAAATGAAATATGACAAACTCGTTCTGGCCACCGGCTCTAAGTCAAATAAGTTTGGATGGCCCGGCCAGGACCTAAAGGCGGTGCAAGGCCTCTATAGTTATCAGGACCTGGAATCCATGGAAGAAGACACCAAGAATATTTCGAGGGCCGTAATTGTTGGTGGTGGACTTATTGGAATTGAAATGGCAGAAATGCTGCTTTCTAGAAATATACCTGTCACCTTTTTGGTGCGCGAGGCTAGCTTCTGGGACCACGTTCTTCCTGCAGAAGAGTCCGAGATGATCAACCGACATATCAGGGAACATCATGTGGATTTGCTGTTGTCTACAGACCTTAAGGAGATTCTGCCAGATGAAAATGGAAGAGCAAGAGCCGTGGTTACAGGAAATGGAGAAGAGATTGCCTGCCAATTTGTAGGGCTAACAGCTGGAGTTTCTCCAAATGTTGATTTCCTTAGATCGTCAGGAATTGAAATCAACAGAGGCATTATGGTTGATGCTTGTTTAAAAACTAGTGTTGATGATATCTATGCCATTGGAGATTGCGCAGAATTCAGACAGGCTATAGGAGAAAGAAGACCCATTGAGCAGGTCTGGTATACCGGCAGAATGATGGGGGAGGCGCTGGCTGAAACCATCTGTAATCAAGACACCAAGTATAATCCTGGGGTGTGGTTCAACTCCGCCAAATTCTTTGATATCGAGTATCAAACCTATGGTTGGGTTTGGGCAAAGCCTAAGGAGAATGAATCAACCTTCTATTGGGAACATGAGAGGGGCAAAAAGAGTGTTCGAATCGTTTTTGATAAAGCGTCTGACCAGGTGCTTGGCGTGAATGTATTTGGGATCAGATTCCGACACGAAATATGCGATATCTGGATCAAGAAGGAGAAATCAATTCAATATGCCATGGAACATTTAAGAGAGGCCAACTTCGATCCTGAATTTTTCAAAAGGCATGAAGAAGAGATCGTCAATGCCTTTAATCTTACGTTCCCTGATAAATCAGTCACCCTTAAAAAGAAAAAGAAGCTTTTGGCTTTGTTCGGATAGTTATGACCAATCTAATTAGAAAATCAGGACTTGTATTATTTGTCTTTGGACTGGGCTTTTTTGTGAGCGCTTTGTTCTTCGGCAAATACCAGCTCAATGAGGATGCCCTGCGCTCCTCTGTTTATGGGGACGAAAATAAGGTTGCCACCCTTTCTGAGACCATGGCTGATGTCATGGGTAAAGAATTTGGCAACTCGCATCAGTTCGCCAAAGAATTTCTATCAGCCTTTCATCAGAAAAATGAGCAACTGAAAGCCGATGAGCAATGGGATAAGGTGATTTGGGATAACCCAAAGGAAGTTACTATGCGGGCTGGCAAAGGTGCCTACGTAGGGTGGATTAAGGATAATTCTGCCGGTGCATTTGCCTTGACTTTCATTGTAGCCATTCTGGGCGCTATTATGTACATCACACCCAAATTCAATGATGGCCCTGCCGGTATCAAGAACAATGGCATCTACCATAGTTCTATGAAAAGCCGGGGATTGCTCGGTATTATCACAGGAGCATTTTTGATCAGTTTTTATATCGTACTGTATTTCGCTCCTCAGTATGTCGTACCCTGGACGCTAATTGTAGACCCTGTAAGCCGGGCATTGAGTGGGGGAGAAGCAAGTCAGTGGTTCCTTTATGGCTTGCTGTATACACTTGCCGTAATAGTTATGGGCGTAAGGATGATCTCAAAATATCGCCATAGCCCTTATCAAATCATTCGCACCTTTTCGGTGATGTTTTTTCAAACCGCATTCGCTTTTATTATTCCTGAAATACTAATCAGACTCAACAAACCATATTTTGACTTTAAAGACATGTGGCCATTGAATTATGACTTCTTTGATGCCTGGAGTCTGGATCAATTGCAAAGTGCAGGAGGCTTAGGAATTTTTATGTTGGCCTGGGGGATTACTCTTTTTGCTGTGGGTGTTCCTGTTTTCACTTATTTCTTTGGTAAGAGATGGTATTGCTCCTGGGTTTGTGGCTGTGGAGGCCTCGCTGAGACTTTGGGAGACCCATATAGACAGCTTTCTAACAAGTCACTTGGAGCATGGAAGATTGAGAGATATTTGATTCACGGAGTGCTGGTTTTTGCTGTAGTAATGACAGCAGGTGTATTGTACACCTATTTTACTGGTGCAGGATCAGTTATTGGCATTAATACAGGCTCATTAAGAACCACCTATGGCTTTGCGATAGGTTCCGTTTTTGCGGGTGTGATAGGCACTGGCTTTTATCCTTTGATGGGGAACCGAGCCTGGTGTCGTTTTGGTTGCCCACTTGCCGCTTATTTGGGCATGGTGCAGAAATTCAAGTCGCGTTTTAGAATCACTACCAATGGTGGCCAATGTATTTCCTGTGGAAACTGTTCCACCCATTGTGAAATGGGTATTGACGTAAGACATTATGCGCAAAGAGGACAAAGCATTATTCGTTCCTCCTGTGTTGGCTGTGGCGTTTGTTCTTCCGTTTGTCCAAGAGGTGTACTAAACCTTGAGGTAAAAGATGAGGAAGGCAGGTACAACGAGCCGATCCTGATAGGGAATGATAGTATTAAAGTTGCGGAGTAATCAATTTTCTTTTCGATAGAACTCTCTAAACCTAAGTTCCCAGGTTTGACCATTGTCGTATGACTTTTCGCTGACTCGGGTCAACTCATTGGCGCTAGTAGGTATCCAGGCCTGTCGGGATAGGTATTTATCACCATTGAAATTAAAGGTCTTATAGATGTACCAATGACCATCTACCTTTTTGGTATCCCAGATTTGGTAATGGCCTTCCGCACTAAGCCAGACATAACTCCAGGTCGAATTGACTTGATCCCAGGAACGAATGCCGTATGCTTTCAGACTACCTCCTTCAGAATCCACCATCCACCAGTCTTCCGTAAAAAAGAATTCGTGCATGCCCCGATGAACAATGAATTTTGTGGCAGTCGTATCTACCTTTCCTTCAATCACCTGATGCCACGTACCTTCCCAAAAATCAAAATATTTGGATTTATCTTGAGAAAATGAAGGATTGCCAATGGCTAATAAAGAGACGAGACAAATGAGTTTTTTCATGACTTTTTGCCACGAAAGAAGCAGAGGAAATCTATTTAAACTATCGATTTTGCAAAGTTGATATGGGTTTAGGTGAATTTTTCCCGATAGCTGGATGGTGTCATGTCAGTATGTGACCTAAAGGTAGTGTTGAACGAGGATATAGAACGAAAGCCTACCTCATAGGCGATTGCCGTGATTTTCAATTGAGGTTCTTTTGATAAAAGCTCTGAAGCTTTTGAGATGCGCAGAGCATTGACGTATTCCGAAAAACTTTTTCCGCTCTGGTGGTTGATAATTCTAGATAATGAATGCTTAGGAATTCCGAGGCTATCGCTTACTGTATTCATACTGAGGTCAAAACTATGGTAATGCTCATGAATATAGATTTCGAATACTTCGAACTGCATGATTTCCGATTCGGAAGGATTAACAACGGATTTGAAAACCAAAGAAGTTCGGAATTCCACAAAACGAAGGAGAAGCACCAGAGCGAATGCCAACACCAGGCATGTGGTAACTAGGTAGAATGGAAATTCAAATAAGAAGTAAGCGGTATTAAACAAGATTACTAGAGCAACAAGACCTAAGATTGCCCATGGGCAGACTTTTGTTTTGTAGGGACTTTTGAGAATCAATCTCCCTGCAAAAACTACGTAGGGGACGGGAAGGAGCAGTATGAGTTGATAAATATTCAACCACTGTCCTTCTTCTAAGGATGAGCGTAAAACAGTAGCTAAGAGCAACAAAAGAGAAGCGGGAATTATGTGAATCAAGTCCCGCCTGCCAGGTTTGAATTTTTGCACTACCTGTGCCTTCAAAAACAGAATCAATGCAGGTCCGAGTAGGAGATATGCACCGTGCATAAGGTTAAAGTAAAGGGCTTTGATCAAATACAAATCGGAGGTTTGCGCAATCACTTTTCCTATGCGAATAGCAATAAGAAGAGAGAGCAAGGCTAAGGCCTGATTCATCAGGCGATTGGATGACCTGGACCTGATGAAAATCACCATGGCCACCAATGCGTTCATTACTCCTATACTGGCTATTGCAATCATGACAATCAAATTAAAACATTTAATCTGATTAGAAAAAAACCACACCAGCTTGCGCCAGTGTGGTCTTGGGTATATATGAAACTTGATTAAAATTCGATTATTTAATCCATCGGAAGCCCAAATTCAAAGTGGTGCCACCCCCATCATTTCTGGAAGCAAAGAAGTTGGAATAAGAGGTTTCTATGCCGAGTTTATCTGTCAACTGGTATTTAACCCCAAAGCCGGCTTGCTGAAACCATTGAGAAAGTCCAAAAGCTTCATCAAATCCATTGGACACTTGCTGAAATCTTGGAGAGTACTGGTACAACGCAAACAACGAAGTCCTTTCATTCGGGAAGAAGCTGAGTATGCCGGTAACCGGAGTTCTAAAGAAGTTGATCTGATCATCCCTGCGTTTAAAACGATAGATTAAATCGGCTTCTAAAAACAACCGCCATTGGTCGCTCAGTTTTTGATCGAAAAACACCTGAGTAAACCACGTGTATCTGTCATGAGCTACAAAACGACCATCTACATTTTCGAGATTCTTTCCCCCTGGAAACCAAAAAGCTGATTTTACGGAGAGCTTGTTGAAATTCTTAAAAGGAGTGAATCGAACGGTCGGGCCAAAAGCAGCCAGTCTAACAGCATTAAAATCTCCTGATTGGAATACCGGGGAAAAACGTGAGTTCCCATCTGAAAAGGAACTCACTAAAACGTCAAAACCAACATTTACTTTTGCAGATTTTGACACCCCAAATGTCACTTGGTACATCGCGTTAAAAAAACTTTGTCGTTGTTCCAATGACACCCTATCGCCTTCTGCATTTCTTATTTTTTTCTGTGAATAGATATTGTAAAAAGAATTGAGCTCTACTTGTCCTTTACTCAGAAGTACCGAAGGCGTGAAATTCTGAAGGTTTGAAGTAGGCTCAGCGTCCTTTTTTGGCGACTGCCCGTTTAGATTCCAGTCGTATGTATAATAGCCGGTTTTGTAATCGGTAGGGATTTCCTCAAAGCGATATTCATTCAAATATTCGATGATACTTGGCGCTTTGTCAGCAAAATCTCCAGAGTACCATTTGAAAATTTCTGAGATATTTACCGTTTTGTTGCGATCGTCAACTTGAATGAATTCATTGTTGTTCAATGCCAACCTGGTTCTCCCTTCAATTTGTTTTTCAAGCTTATCTGGCCTGTAGGCAAAAGTGGCAATGGGAGGGCAACTGATTGCCGCACAAACCAACACAAAATGCAACTTCTCATCACCTGTCACCTTCAATAGATGCTCCTTTTCCAGTGTATTAAGTGTCATTTTTTGACCGGCAACATTGTGCTTGTTACCGTCAAAGAACCCTGCCACTTTCAAGGGAGATTCGGTAGGGTAATTCTGAATGATTCCGTTGATTACAGAGATGTTATAGGCATTGATAAGGAATGCCTTACGCTCTGTATCGCTCAAGGACTTTGTGTCGAATGAGGCGATTTGTTTGACAAGGGAATTTAAAGGAGCTCCCTTTTTCTTAAGGCCAGCATAGTCGACCTTACCACTAAGTACCTGCGCTTTGAAAAAGGCATCTGCCTCATCCAGAAAAGCGTCAAGCGATTGACCTTGTGCTATCAAACTCGACAGCAAAAACCCGCCAATCAATGCGATTTTTTTCATGATTATAAGTTTTGGTTTGTTATTGTTCTGTTTCATAAATCCCTGAGATGTCCAGGGATTGTCCAAAAATTTCGACCTGACCCGTAAGTTCCATGCGGCCATTTTCAAGGCCCGCTACGGTTGTTCTGTATTCCTTGCTGGTTTGGCGATCGAAAATGATTTGAGAGTCTTGGAAGCTGAGCTCCCATATACCTGTTTTAATGCGTGTATTATCTTCACCCCCGCATAACACCTCTCCGCCATCATAGCGATAAGTGCCATTTGAAAAGAAAATGAAAGTGTCATCGAGTCTGCAAAACTGAAAACCATTGAGGCCTTCTAGTTGGAATGTTAGGGCAGACCACATGCGACTGTCGTCAGTTGCGGCTAGCTCGAATATGAATTCTTCCTCAGTCAATGGTATGCCTGCTGGAGGCTCCACAGGAGTAGTTGGTCCCGGTTCTTCTAAATCGACCAGGCTGCAGGCTGGCAGCGTGCTCAGGATGAAAAGTATGATCCCGCATGTTTTTAAAATTTGGTTTGGCTTCATGATTCTGGTTATTAATAATGAATCAATGGCAGGTTCATTTGACCTGCGCATTTGTAAGCATCAAAGTGAAAAATGAAGAAATGTGTTCACACTGATTTAGCGAATTGCAAGCGGGCTGACGCACTTTGTTAAAGTGTTAGCTCAGTGTGAGTGGGGCGTGATAATTCTGTGATATTTTGGTCTAAATATCACGAAAGAGCAGGCTTTTAAGCAGAAATTTGGGCGAGGTCAAAAACCTGCTTCAGGTGATGTTGCAGATGACCCACATAGTCATCTATGAAATAGGCCAGGGTCGTTTCCTCATGTTGAGGAACAGTTTTCCAGGCTATCTGATGGAAGTTATGTCGTGTTCTGACCTTGACCAATTCTCCAACTGGAATGTGTTTTGTTAAGTGTGCAATATGCAGGTTGAGCTGTCTCCAAAGAATCAGTAGGTCTTGCCAGTTACTTTCCTGATAGTTTTGACTTGTGACCCAACCTTCCTGGTTGTAGCCATCAAAGACCATTTCATCCTGGAACTGAGCCCTCATAAAACGCCCATGGTTGTTACAGGCCGAATCAACCAGATGTCCAACGATTTCTTTTGCGGACCACTTGTCTGGTGATGGTTTTTGCTCCGCAATGTTTTCCTCGATTAGAATCAACTTGGCAAAGGCGTTCAATACGATTTGATCAAGGGATAGTTGGGTTTCTTCTGACATGCCCAAAGCTAGGAAAAGATTGAATATCTACATCTTCATTTTTGCTGTCATTACGAAAACGCTGGAGCGTAAAGGAAGCTGATGTGGCGACCTCCACCTTTGCTGTCATTCTGAGTCTCGTTTTTCACGAGACGACAGAATCCGTCTGTTCTATACTGCCGTGGTTCAGAACAGACAGATTACTACGGTCGTGCCTCCCTCGTAATGACAGATTTGGCTGGCTGTAGTATTCGAAGGAATTGTCCAATTGGCAAAAAAATATTATTCACCCGGTCACTTCGAGTGACCGGGTGAATAATAAAAGGATTGACTATTTCAGTCCCTTCCAATTTTCGTCTGCCTTGCTTTTCAAGCCGGCCTCATCTGCGTTCCATGGAACAATGGTGTTAAACGGTGCCCCCTGATAGTAATCATTGAAAAACAGGAAAAGCTTGCCATTGTAAAGCTTAAACGTTCGTGGGTTACTCGGTACTTTTGCATTTTGAGCACCCATGGCAAAGGCACACCAGCCACCGTACTGAGGGAGGTATTTTTCAGGAGCTTCATTAAAAGCCTTTTGGTTGGCCGCGCTGGAAAAGTAGAACTCTACTTCATTATGCTTTGCTGAAAATTCCTGGCTTCCTCTAACAGCTGAGTTTTGGTTGAAATAGGCTACCAGGTCATAGCCACCGATAGCCACGTTTTGATCATTTGTGTAGTACATGTTTTTTTTGTTTTGAGATTGAGCGGTGCCCATAAACCCTATGAGTATGACCGCAATGAGTAAAATGTTTTTGTATTTCATAAAATTGATTATTTGCTGATCATAAAATTATTGAACTATCTTTGTATGATTGATGATGATTAGTTCAATTAAATTGATTAAAAGTACAAATGGATATTTTGAGCGATATACTGAGTTTGATCAAATTAAAGAGTGCTGTCTATTTTCAGTCTGACTTTCCAGCTACTTGGGGCATGCGCGTGAACGAGGGTCCTTTTGCGCAGTTTCATATGATCGCCAGAGGCAATTGTGCTTTGGAGATAGGCGAGGAGCAGGTTGCACTTAATGCTGGCGACCTGGTAGTCTTTCCTTTTGGTTCGGCACATGCACTGGCTGGAAGAATGGGAAATAAATTGTTGGATGGGAGCGAAGTAGTTCAGACCGTGAGATCAGGAGAAGATCCTTTTTACGGTACCGGTGCCTTTACGAGGATAATTTGTGGACATTTTGAAATTGACAAGGGACTGGAGCATCCATTTGTGAAATCCCTACCGGCACTGATTCATATTAAGGATAGCGAAAGGCGAGAATCCAGTTGGTTGGAAGGAATTACCAACTCAATAATAAAGGAGACCGGAAGCAATGACCCTGGCGCTGAGCTCATTGTTTCCAAACTGGCCGAAGTACTGTTTATTCATGTCCTTAGAGTTTATGCCATGTCTAGTGCTAATCAAACAGGCTTCATGTCTGCCATATATGATGAAAGAATAAGCAACGCTTTGAAACAAGTTCATGGTGGTATTCAGGAACCGTGGACCTTGGACTCACTCGCACACAATGTGGGAATAAGCAGGACTTTATTGGCCAATCGTTTTCGAGATATGGTCGGAGTTACGCCCATGCAATACCTCTCGGATTTACGGATGATTAAGGCTAGTGAAATGCTGAGGGCCCGGAATATGTCATTGTTCGAGGTGGCAGAGGCCGTGGGCTACGGTTCAGAGGCTGCGTTTATCAGAACCTTTAAAAGGAAATTTGGACAAACTCCGGGTGCCTATAGAAGATCGGCCTGAGATTGGGGTAAATAGGGAATTCCCAATTCTCCAAGAAGGCTATATGTCCATTGGTACCTCAATCACCAGCACCTCGGCATAGGATTTTGCCTTGATATTCAAAACAGCCAAGCCTGTTGCAGCCATAGCATCGCGAGTGTCTAGAATTTCACCGGTAGCATCGACTTCACCATTCAACACAAAAAGGTAAACACCATTGCCGTGTCCTTTGACTTGGTAGTCAAGTGATGTCCCGGAGTCCAGGTTAGCCAAACTGAAGTAGGCATCCTGATTAATCCAAACCGCGTCTTTACCCTCTGGTGAAACCACCGTTTGGAATTTATTCATCCGGTCTTCCGCGGAGTAACTGTTTTGCTCATAGCGTGGTTCGATATCTCTTTCTTTTGGTAAGATCCAGATTTGAAGGAACTGCACTTCTCTGTCTGTATTGTGATTGTATTCGGAATGCCTTATGCCTGTTCCAGCCGACATAATTTGAACATCACCTTGTCTGATGACCTCATTTCTTCCGGTACTATCCTTGTGTTCCAGATCACCATACAATGGAATGGAGACAATTTCCATGTTATCATGGGGATGAGTGCCGAAGCCCTGTCCACCAGCCACTTCATCATCATTCAATACCCTTAGGGCCCCAAAGTGCATTCTTTCTGGATCATAATAACCAGCAAAACTAAATGAATGTCTGCTCTTCAACCATCCATGTTCGGCCTTCCCTCTCGATTCGGATTTATATACTGTCGTCTTCATAGTACTCTGGTTTTGGAAATATTACATGTATGTACATGTAATTAACAAACGCTGAATTAAATCGTTCCATTGAACCTTTTTACCTCCAAAAACATTGGCTTCGTTTATTACAGATTCAATTTTAAGATTATCTATTTTTGAACGTGCAAAACCAACACGCAACCAACACTATCATTAAAGTAGTGATTCCCGCCTTTAATGAAGAACAATCCATTGGGCATGTGATCGAAGATATCTCCAAAGATTGGGTGAAAGAGGTGATTGTCGTGAACAATGCCTCTACAGATGGTACCAAAGAAGTGGCCGAAAGAGCCGGAGCCACGGTGCTTACAGAAAACACCCCTGGGTATGGTAATGCTTGCTTAAAAGGAATTGAGTACTTAAAGCAAGAGAACAAGCGGCCCGATATCCTGGTTTTTCTTGATGGTGACTATTCTGACTATCCAGGTGAACTTCCTGATGTGGTTGGCCCAATTCTTAATGAGGGTGCTGATATGGTCATCGGTTCACGAGCCTTGGGTGATAGAGAAGAAGGTTCCATGACCGCTCCTCAAGTTTTTGGTAATTGGCTGGCAACTACCTTATTAAAGTTGTTTTATGGTGTTAGCTTTACAGACTTGGGTCCATTTAGGGCCATACGTTTCGATAAGCTACTTGCGCTGAACATGCAGGATCGCACCTATGGTTGGACTGTAGAGATGCAAGTGAAAGCTGCGAGACAAAAGCTCAAAAGCGTTGAGGTACCGGTAAACTATAAGCGGAGGATTGGGGTTAGCAAGGTGTCCGGTACTATTAAGGGTACCATTATGGCAGGTTACAAGATTATCTGGACGATTTTTAAGTACTTATGATTTACTGGTTGGAGCTTATTGTTTTGATACTCTATACGGGAGCGCTATCCTTTATTTTTATATATAGCCTTTCCCAGTTGCATTTGGTGCACCTCTACAGAAAGGCCAAGCGTAATAACAAACTTCCTAAAAAGAAGCATTTAACTGAGGACTATGTCTTTCCACATGTCACTGTTCAACTCCCTGTCTACAATGAACTCTATGTTGTAGAACGTTTGATCGATGCTGTGGCCAAATTAGATTGGCCAAAGGATAAAATGGAAATCCAGGTGTTGGATGATTCCAATGATGAAACTGTTGAACTGATTGCAGCGCGAGTCAAACATTGGCAGGCCAAAGGGTTCGATATTCAGCAGGTGTGTAGGCCTGATAGAAAGGGATTTAAGGCGGGCGCCTTACAATATGGTACTGAAATGGCTAAGGGAGATTTCTTCGCTATTTTTGATGCCGACTTTTTGCCGACTCCTGATTTTCTAAAAAACACCGTACCTCATTTTGATTCTGACCCTCGAATAGGCGTGGTTCAGGCAAGGTGGGGGCATTTGAATGAAAGTTATTCCTTACTCACAAAGCTTCAGGCATTCGGCTTGAATACCCACTTTTTTGTAGAGCAAAACGGTAGATCAGGAGGTGGACATTTCCTGAATTTTAACGGAACTGCGGGAGTTTGGAGAAAGGAATGCATTGAAGAAGCGGGTGGTTGGAAGGCCGACACCCTGACCGAGGATCTTGATTTAAGCTATCGGGCTCAACTTAAAAAGTGGGAAATCTGCTATATCTCAGAAACTGTAGCTCCTGCTGAATTACCAGTGGCCATGAGTGCCATTAAATCTCAGCAGTACCGCTGGACCAAGGGTGCTGCGGAGGTAAGTAAAAAACTGTTGCCGAAGGTATTGAAGGCTCCATTGCCCTTGGCAACTAAATTTCATGCGCTCTTCCATTTATTGAATTCAGCCATATTCATTTGTATTGTCATCACAGCTTTGCTGAGTGTTCCTGTCTTGTTCATTCGTAACCTGTCAACTGGTTGGCATTTGCTTATTAATGTGTCCACCATTTTCTTATTCGGATATGTCTTCTTAATCATTTTCTACTGGAATGGATTCAAGGAGGAGCGGGGAGGTTTCTGGAAAACCCTGAAGGATTTTGTTCCTCAGATGTTCATGTTGCTGGCCGTATTTCTTGGGCTCAGCTTCCACAATGCCATAGCAGTTTTTGAAGGGCTAATTGGAAAGAAAACCCCATTTATTCGCACCCCAAAATTCAATTTAGTTTCAAAGGCAGATTCCTGGAAAAACAATAAATACTTTAAAAAGAAAATCAATCGACTCACATTATTGGAGGGCTTCATGTCGCTCTACTTTATTGCTGGACTCGGCTTTGCATTCTACTTCAATGATTTTGCCCTGCTTCCTTTTCATATTTTGCTTAGCTTAGGCTTTATGCTGGTATTCTATTATACCATCCGGCATACTCGTCATGCTTAATCGTCAATCAAGGTTATCTTTTGCATATGTAGGTTTAGGAGCATTAACCATTGTTTTTGCCTACTTTTTGGACAGGACTCAGACGAGTTTGGTGATGACTTGTTTTGGGGCCATGCTCATTTTGAGCCTGCTTATCACAAAGTACACTGAAGAAGGACGTGTTGACCTACCGTATTATTGGTCAATCCTGCTCCGGGCTTTGTTGCTATTGAGCATACCTGGTCTCTCGGATGATGTGTATCGATTTATTTGGGATGGCAGGCTTATTCTGAACGGACTGGATCCCTTTGCGGAATTACCTGGGGCTTATCTGGAACAGGGACAGGGTCTGACTCAAGGCTTATTTGATCAGTTGAATTCCCAGCCTTACCATACGGTTTACCCCCCTTTAAATCAAGCGATCTTTTTTCTTTCAGTAGTCTTCACACCTGAATCCGAAATCTGGTCAATTGTAATAATGCGATTGGTCCTCTTCGCATTTGAGGTGGGCAATATTCGTTTGATCCGAAAACTGCTTAAGCATTATAAACTTCCCCAAAAGTATGGTCTTTTCTATGCCCTGAACCCCATGGTGATCATGGAATTGACAGGCAATTTACACTTCGAGGGCATACTGATTTTCTTTCTCCTTTTATCACTCTGGTATTATGAGCAAAACAGACTTTATAGGTCAGCCGTGTTCTTTGGACTGTCGGTGGCCACCAAATTTCTACCATTAATATTCTTGCCTTTGATTCTTCGAAAAATCGGCTTGAAGAATGGCATTTTTTATGGCTTGATCATTCTTGGCGTATTAGCCCTGAACTTTGTGCCCTTAATTGACTCCGCCATCTTCCAGGGTACTGGTGAGAGCCTTGAACTCTACTTTCAGAAATTCGAATTCAATGGTAGCATTTACTATCTGGCGCGTTGGTATGGCTTCGAAACAGAAGGGTTTAATATTATCGCCAAATCTGGAAAATGGATGATGTACGCGACTTTTGGAGCGATCATGCTTTATTCCTTTCTTGGCAAATCCAAAAGGTTGCCTGAAAACATGGTATGGGTATGGGCCTTGTATTTGTTATTTGCGACTACAGTTCACCCATGGTATTCTATTCCGCTGCTGGCACTCAGCATATTTTCATTAAAAAGGTTTCCCTATGTGTTCACCATTATGATATTCCTGACCTACACCAACTATGGGGGAGAGGTATATAAGGAACATCTGTGGATTGTTATTTTGGAGTATTCTGTTGTTGGAATTATTGCCATTTATGAAGCTTTTGGACATTCTGTTCAGAAGCTCTTTTTTAAGTGACCAATGCTGTTAAATTGCATGTGATGCGCAAGATTTTGGTGCTTTCATGTATTATTGTTGCCGCTATTGGTCAAATAAATGCCCAGGACTATCGGGCAATCGTTGCTCATGGACGGTCCTATCTGGCAAATACTGAGGGCTTCTATCAAATTGAATCTGGAGAACTGCTCGCAGACAGTTCAAGGATTGAACTGGTGGACAACGCCTGGCTCATGCTGATGGATAGAAAGGGAAGGGTTTTCAATCTCTCTCAGGAAGGTAGCTATAACTTAGCTGCAGTTGATCTTTCGGTTAGAAGGGATTCATCTCAGCTTTTCTTTGATTTATGGACAGGGTTTTATGAAAACGTAGTTGGGCCGGACGTTGCGGTAAGCAATAACCAAATGGGGTCATCGCAGTTTCAACTTTTTGTACCCAGTTCATCAGAGTTTTATGGGGATAAAATTTTGCTACGGTGGACAGACACACAGACTTCGAGTTACGAAGTGCAATTATTGGATGAGTTTGAAAAACCCTTTGGCAAGTTTAAGACTGCCCAGAATCATCTGAAACTAGACATGCTTTCCAGGCAAATGGTCTGGAGAAGACAAGCGATTATTCGAGTGTTGGATTTGGAGCACAACCTTCAAACCGGCCTGTATGCCTTGCGTAAACTGACACCACCCGATTTAGACGATGCCAATCTTTTGATTCGTCAATTGCCTGAAGGAAATGATCCAATTTCCATTTTGACCAAAGCCGTATTTTTTGAGCAGAGAGGTTGGATTAGCGATGTGCATACACTGCTCTTCCCACTGGTCAAGGAAGATGAAGTAATAAGAGTATTTTATGAGGCTTTCCTTATCAGAAATTTATTCTGAGTTTCAAATATCAAGTTCGTAGGTGATGTGCAGTTTGCCGGGAACGGCTCCAAGCCCTTTGTGAATTGAAATCATTTTTTCATTGAAATCCCCGACCCAGGAGAGTTCCCCTTCTGTATAATGACCTGCTTCAAGTGCTCTTTCAAAGCACCTTAAAGTGATTACCGATTCAAGCCCCATATTTTGATATTCGGCTGCCGTGCCCATTACGATTACCCGAATTCGATTGATGACTTTTTTCTTTTTTAGCCAAAGGAATCGCAGTTTGTTCCAAAGATTCAGTTTTCCATTGAAGTGTTTGAATATTTGGTTGACGTCAGGAAGGCATAAAACGAAACTTGCCGGTTGATCATTCACATAGGCAAACCAAATAAACTTTGGTTCATGGATTGGTTTGATTTTTCTGAAAGTCTCCTTGATGTACTCCTTTTTAACAGGCGTAAAGTTCTCATGGTCTTTCCACCCACTATTATAAATGGTCATAAAATCCTCTGCCAATTGGTCAAAATTGTTGACATCAAAATGCTTCAGTGTAATATTCGGCCTTCTCTTCAATACATAATTGGCCACTTTGGTAAACCTGGGATTCAAACCATCCTTTACGCCCAAATGATTTGTCATTTGCTCCATTTTTGGAGTAAAACCGTAGTCTTCAAAGAACTTCTTATAATATGGGAAATTGTAAGTCATTCCATAAGAAGGGTGGGTGAAGCCCTCTACCAGCAGCCCCCAATAGGTGTCATTTTCGCCAAAGTTGATGGGCCCTTGAATACAGGCAACATCGCGCTCAACTAGCCATGCTTTGGCTGTGTCAAATAGGAGGAATGCAGCTTCCTTATCTTCAATGCACTCAAAATAGCCGAGGCCTCCACCACGTTTTCCACCAAAGTCAGCCTTTTTTTCATTAATAAAAGCTGCAATCCTTCCAATAAGCACACCCTGATCATCTTTCAACACCCACCGAATTGCCTCTCCGTGAGAGTAAAAGCCATTGACTTTAGGGTTGAATGTATTGTTAATGTCTTGATCAAGTGGACATACCCAGACATCATCGTTTTTATATAGCACTCGTGCTACATCTAAAAACTCCTTGGCTGATTTGCGATTATTGACTTCTTGAATTTGCATGTGGGACTGTACAGTTCAATATTTCTGCAAAGAACTTTGATTATTTCCAATCTGAGAAATTATCAAGCCTTTTTTTCCTCAATAGGCCGTTTAAGCATCAATTTTGAATATTTATCCAATCAAATTATAACCATATTAATTAGGATTTTTAGTAAAAAAAATTGATTTTAGATCTATATCATTTTGTAATAATATAGATGAAATCGAATTGAAATTATATTGTTATAGTAAAGCCGTTTAACTATGAGATTATTAAATAAAAAACTGCTATCTATCCTATTTATCCTATTCGTTGCAAGTTGTCAAAACGAAGCTGATCAAATACCTGACACAGAAATCCAGGTTGAAACTATATCTGTGGTTAATGATGCTAAGCTTTCAGGCATCTTAAGAAAAGGGCTTGGATTGCCGGGCTTGGAAATTCAGTCAACTGGCAATTTATCTAGTGAAGATGATTCCGGTTCACGATTGGATATGTCCAAAGCAGTAAGGGCTTATAATCCTGAGTCCGGTGTGACCCAATATTCACTATTGGTTGAGAATGATCTGTTTAAGAATCCATTTGCATTTCAGAATTTCATAATAACGGAGAAGGAAGAGGACGTTTCGGCTCATGTGATTCAGTATGAGCCTGATTTGGAATGGGCTGTTTCTAATATAGCTCAAGAAGAATTTAGAATGGATGACTTTACCGGTTATGCTACACTTTTTACTCTGGACGGAGAACCGGTAATTCAATCTTATTTAAAAAAGGGCAAGGTTAAAAAAGGAGGGCCCTCCGGCATATCAGATGATTGTATTGAGTGTGAATTATCGGTGTATGAGAGCAAGGTTACTGGCAATGTTCTTCTGAAGGCCGACTGTGGCGATTTTGACTTTTTTATTGGAGACGTAGGAGCTAACGGATGTGGAGATACTGAAAGCACCGATGGCGGTGGGAGCGGATCTTTATCAGGCGAAGGATTTTTAGGTGGAGACCCTTCAGGGGGGTATGTTGGTTTTGATGAAACTAGTGGCGGTGGTGGTGGTGGAAGTGTCGCAGGCTCAGTGGGAGATTTCAGTGAAGATCCTATTGGGTTTCTTAATGACGGTATTTCCTTTGATGATGATGATATTTCTTTAGAGGAACGCTTAGAATTTCTAATTGAACAGGAAGAGGATGCGAATATAAAAAGGAAAATGCAGTTGGAATATTTAAAAACACGCGGGGAACGTGAATTCGCAGAATTTATGGAATCGATGTTTTGGCCTGGTAATGTTCTTACTGACCTAGAAAAATCAGAATTTCATAAGCTAATCACAAAGGTTTATTTAAGGAATAAGGCCGAATATGTTCTGGCGATCTTTAGCGTAGAAAATGTTGCTAGTATCTTATCACTTGGTCTCTATAGCCCTAATCTGAGAGTAGTAACTCGTAGCAACTACTTTAAAGGTTTGGCGAGATATGCAAACGGAGCCTTAGGGAAAAGCTTCAAGAGTTTTGATGCATTCAAACGAGCACACCCAGCAAAAAAGGGAAATCAATGGCATCATGTTGTTGAACAAAGAAACACCGCTAAGTTTGGAGCTGATCAAATTCACAATACCAAGAATCTATTTGAAATTCCAGCAGAACTGCATCAGAAAATAAGCAACTTTTATTCATCGGGAAGGAATTTCGCTGATGGGCAGGTGGTTAGGCAATGGTTAAACTCAAAATCATTTCGATTTCAATATGAATTTGGTTTGGATATTATGCGTAGAGTATTGAATGGGCTACCTTTACCTGGATAATGGGACTGGATAAAATTTTACTGGATTATATTCAATTGGCTGAAGAATATGGCAGAAAGACTGATACAGGTGTGAAGACAACAACGGAAATAGGCGAATTGGATACAATTGCGAAAAGGCTATTTGAAAACGGAAGAATTTCTGAGCTTAGATCCTTATGGACTCATACTAATGAGTGGGTTGTCTTATTGGCTTCTTCAACTTTGTTGGAAATTTTCCCGGATGAAGCTTGTGAGCAGTTGAGAAAGTTGGAAAAAGATGAAGTGTCATTAGTAGGCTTTGAAGCGAAATGGACTTTAAGAGTGTTTTTGGATGGAGATTTTATCGTTTCATATAAGAGGTGAATAAATGGGGCTTATGAGAATGCTGAGTTTACTATTAATCCTTTTTCAGTTTGAAATGAATGCGCAAAAATCAGAAGGCCCATGCGATAGGATTTTTAACAAGAATATAATTGAGCAGGCAAAAACTCACTTTTCTGAATATGAGAAAGAGCTTTTAGAGGATGAAATCTTAAAAAGCACGAATGGAAATGGGTATGTTGAGCTGTTGGAAGGCATCGTTTTGGCTGGGGGGGTTGAATACATTAAACAATACAATAGTGCATTATTAGATACCATCTCACTTGCCCATGTGAGGTGTTTGCATAGCTCATCAGGGCTAAATGAATATCCAGAATTTCTTGAAGAACTAAGAACCAGCTTTGAGAAAGACGAACTCCAAGAGGTCAAAATGGCCAAATTGATCCTGAAATATTTTGAGCCAGATGATATTTCATCAGACCTTTTAAAGTGGCGTTTGCTTCAGATGTTGTATATGGGTGCGTATAGGAGTTTGGAAGAATGGCGGGTTTTGAGTCCCGTTTTTAATAACCCTCGGATTGATAACTCTGCCCAAGACTCACTATTTATTGAAGTTGATATTGATGAAGAAAGGGTTTATGTCAATGGTTCGGCTGTAACAAAGCGTAGACTTCAAAGACGCATTTTAAATTTTATCAGTGAGTATCCAAAATATGGTAAGGTCATCGTTGAAATTGATAGAGAATTGCCTTATGATACGTACAAATCTTATCGTGAAAATATCAATGCTCCCTATAATAAAATAAGAGATAAGGTGGCAAACCGATTGTACAAAAAAAATTATAAAGAATTAGACACCATTGAGGCCTACAAAGAGGTGAAGAAACATTTTCAGCAATGGGTTGTTTTTCGAGAAAAAAGTAAAGAATAAGACAAATTTAAGTGAACTGGTGCAATCCACTACTGGTCAATCAGCTTTTTAAGTATGTCCTGAGCGGCCTTAGCAATTACAGTTCCCGGCCCAAATATACCAGAGACTCCGGCTTTGTATAGAAAATCATAATCGTTGGGAGGAATCACACCTCCGGCAATGACCATGATGTCATCACGGCCGATTCTTTTAAGCTCTGCAATGAGTTGAGGGATCAACGCTTTATGTCCTGCCGCGAGACTAGAGGCTCCAATGACGTGGACATCATTTTCCGCAGCCTGTAAGGCCACTTCTTCCGGTGTTTGAAACAGAGGGCCAATATCTACATCGAAGCCAAGGTCAGCAAAGCTTGTAGCGATTACCTTGGCACCTCGATCATGGCCATCCTGCCCCATTTTGGCCACCATAATTCGAGGTCTGCGGCCATCTATTTTGGCAAATTGATTGGCCAGGCCACTGGCTTTTTTGAAATCTTCGGTTTCTTTCACTTCGCTTGAATATACACCTGAAATTGATCGAATCACAGCTTTGTGTCTGCCAAAGGCCTTTTCCATGGCCATTGAGATTTCACCGAGAGAGGCCCGGTCTCTGGCGGCATTAACCGCCAATTCAAGCAAATTGCCCTCTCCGGATTTGGCAGCAAGTGCTAAGGCTTGTAATGACGCTTCAACTTTGGTCTTATCCCTTTCGGTCTTTAATTTCTGTAACCGCTCTAACTGGGAATTTCTTACCGCAGAATTGTCTACCTCACGCAAATCAATGGTCAGTTCTTCTTCTACCTGATAGCGATTGACACCAACTATGATATCTTTTCCCGAGTCGATTCTGGCTTGCTTTTTCGCTGCCGCTTCCTCAATACGCATCTTTGGTAAACCCGCTTCTATGGCCTTGGCCATTCCTCCTAGCTCTTCCACCTCTTCGATAAGTGCCCAGGCCTTCCTCATTAGCTGATCTGTCAGGTACTCCACATAATAGGAGCCACCCCATGGGTCGACAACATCTGTAATCCCGGTATCCTGTTGAAGGTACTTTTGTGTATTACGAGCGATTTTAGCTGAGAAATCGGTTGGCAAGGCAATGGCCTCGTCCAGTGCATTGGTGTGTAATGATTGTGTTCCCCCAAGGGCAGAAGCCATGGCCTCAATACAGGTTCTGGTAACATTGTTAAATGGGTCCTGTTCAGTCAGGCTCCAGCCTGAAGTCTGGCAATGCGTTCTTAAGGCCAAAGATTTTGGATTCTTGGGGTCGAACTGCTTAACTAATTTGGACCACAACAATCGGCCAGCCCGCATCTTAGCTATTTCCATAAAGTGGTTCATACCTGTTGCCCAAAAGAAGGAAAGCCGTGGGGCAAAAGCATCAATGTCCAACCCTGATTTGACCCCTGTTCTTAAATATTCCAGACCATCCGCAAGGGTGTAGGCCAATTCCTGATCGGCAGTGGCACCTGCCTCTTGCATATGATAGCCGGAGATACTTATCGAATTGAACTTGGGCATATGCCTGGCCGTGTATTCGAAAATATCTCCTATGATTTTCATAGAAGGTGTGGGAGGGTAGATGTAAGTATTCCTCACCATAAACTCCTTGAGAATGTCATTCTGGATGGTTCCAGTCAGTTTATCTTTGGAAACACCCTGCTCCTCTGCTGCTACAATATAAAAGGCCATGATTGGTATCACTGCCCCATTCATGGTCATGGATACTGACATTTGGTCCAACGGAATCTGATCGAACAGTATTTCCATGTCCAAAATGGAATCAATGGCTACGCCTGCTTTACCCACATCACCAAATACCCTGGGATGATCAGAATCATAACCTCGATGAGTGGCTAAATCAAAGGCAACTGACAAGCCTTTTTGCCCGTCTGCGAGATTTCTTCTGTAAAAAGCATTGGAATCTTCGGCTGTGGAAAAGCCGGCATATTGTCTGATAGTCCAAGGCCGTTGCGCATACATGCTGCTATAAGGGCCACGCAAAAAAGGAGGCACACCGGCCGCGAACCCAAGGTGCTCGAGATTGGCTAAATCAGATTCCACAAATTTGGATTTTACCGAAATGCCCTCTGCTGTTTGCCAGCTAGAAGACTGATCGTTTTCTTTTGACAAAACCTGTTTTTTGGGTGATATTTTCGAAAAGTCAGGTCTCACTCCGCTAAAGATTTGGTCTGTAAACTATCGATGGTATCAACACTCAGTTGTTCGGGATCTTCCAGTTTTTCCAATTCTAAGAACAGCGACCAGGCAGAATTGATAAGTTGGTCAGTCACGTTTTCTATAAAATAGGAACCCGCAGAGGGGTCAATTACTTTGTTGAGGTAGGCCTCATCCTTTAGAATGGAGGACATATTTCTGGCATTTCTACTGGCCAGCGAAGTTTGGCTATCAAATGTGGTATCGAAGGGTCTGATGAGTAGGGCATTGCACCCGCCAACAATGGCAGACATGGCTCCCGTTGTGGCACTTAATAAATGGTTGTATTTGTCTTCAGCTGATTCTTGCCAGTTGCTGGAAGCAGACAGGACATTCACGTCACTAGCCTTTATACTCTGGCCAAAACCTTCCATCAATGTCTGCACTAGTAGTTTGATCGCCCGCACTTTGGCTATTTCTATAAAGTAGTCTTTCCCAAGGCGCAATTGAAATTGAAGAGTTGGGCAAATCTCCTCACTTGACATTTCAAACTCAACAAGTTCACTGATCCTTTCAGAAGCTAAACGTAGCAACAGCGAAAGCTCGGTTACGGCATTCACAGATTCCAGTTGATTCGGAAGTTTAATGTTATTGGTTTTAAAACCTTTTAGCCTGAAAGTTTTTCGAATTTCTTCTTTGCTTATCGCCCCGGGTGAAGAAATGTATCCGCTTATTTTGTCTAACGCCCGGTCCTTGGATTCGAGATGGTTGATATAAGCACTTAGAAAACCTGGAATTTCCTGAGTGGTTTCAAATGAAACCGCACAAAACTCGGGCTGAATATCCTGCAAGAGTTTTGCAAAATCCGGAGTCTTGGAAATTTGAAATAACAGGCCATCTGCGCCAAGGTTCAATGCATCGAGTGCCTCTTGGTTGGCAATCTTCTCATCGTCCACAGCAATCAGTTGGTAGTTTACCCAATACCTGGCACCCAACACTTCAGCATCTGGTGAATCAGTGTTGTTTTGAAGTGCCTGATAACCCGTAATTTTATCCAGATCCTCTTTGGTGTATACAGGCTCTCCTTGAATTCCTTCCTTTTGCCATCGCAATTCGGCATAGGCCTTGCCTCGAAGATCAGTAACGATTTTGTCCAGCCATTCGGTCTTAGTAACCCCCGCAAATTCACTAAGCAACTCTTCTTGCATATATAGATTTCAATGGTTAACAAAAGTAAGAGTTTTGTGCTGATCTGCATAGGTTCATTTATGAGGTTCACACTCAATGTGTTAATTTTAATTACAAGGAAAATCCGGCTGCAGCAACTATCAAAGATGATTCATCGCAAAAGCCAAAATTATTTTTTGGAAAGGGAGAAGAACACCTTTCAACTTCGTTTTATTTTTCTCATTTTTGTCTTCCCTCCCCAAATTGTAGAGGGTATTTTTTTCCAATTTACTTGATCAAATTAATGGTAAAAGATGGTGTTTCGGTATGGGAAGACTGCCTAAAATTTATTAGGGGCCAAGTCGGAGACCAAAGCTTCAAAACTTGGTTCGAACCCATCAAACCCATAAATCTGGACGATCAGGTGCTTACCATTCAAGTGCCAAGCCAGTTCTTTTACGAGTACCTTGAAGAACACTATGTTCATGTGCTCAGACAGGTGATTTACAATGAGTTAGGTCCGGCAGGACGCCTGGAATACTCGGTGATTGTAGATAGTGGTAGCACAAAGAATCAACCCTATGTGGTTACCCTGCCGAATCAAAATCATAATAAGAAATGGGATAGGACAGCTCCGACCAGTCCTACAATAAGCAACCCTTTTGAAATGCCGTCTTTGGAGGAGGAGTTCAGATATTCGAACCTCAATCCCAACTACGATTTTGAGAACTACATTGAAGGAGATTGCAATCGCTTGGCAAGGTCAGCTGGTTTGGCTGTGGCAGAAAAGCCGGGGGTAACTTCCTTTAATCCCTTAATGATTTATGGAGGTGTAGGCCTGGGTAAGACACATTTGGTTCAGGCTATCGGTAACAAAGTGGGTGGTGCGGATAAAAAGAATTTTGTGCTGTATGTCTCTTCTGAGAAATTCACCACGCAATTCACTGATGCCATTAAGAATAATAGTATCCAGAGTTTCACAAACTTCTATCTGCAAGTAGATACCCTGTTGATTGATGATGTGCAGTTTTTTGCCGGAAAGGAGAAGACTCAGGAAATGTTCTTTCATATTTTCAATCATCTGCATCAAAATGGAAAACAAATTGTAATGTCCAGTGACAGGCCTCCGAGAGATCTCAAGGGCCTGCAGGATAGGTTGCTCTCGCGTTTCAAATGGGGTTTGACTGCAGATTTACAAATGCCAGACTTTGAAACCCGAATGGCCATTATTTTACGAAAAATGCAATCAGATGGAATTTTCATTCCCGATGATGTAGTTGAATATTTGGCCTACAGTGTGGACACCAATGTAAGAGAACTGGAAGGAGTTTTGATTTCGATTATAGCACATGCTACGCTGAACAAAAGTGAAATCAATTTGGAATTGGCCAAGCAGACTCTCAAGAATATCGTTCATGATATTGAGTCTGAAGTAGGGGTTGATTATATCCAAAAAAGCGTGGGAGAGTATTTCCAAATCAGTGTGGCTGACTTAAAGGACAAAACACGAAAGAAGGAAATTGTGATTGCCCGCCAGGTAGCCATGTACCTCTGCAAAGAATACACCAACCATTCGTTAAAATCCATCGGCTATCATTTTGGAGGCAGAGACCATTCTACCGTGATCCACGCGGTTCAGTCCGTAAGCGATATGATGGATGTAGACAATAGCTTTGGCAGTCAAATCAATGAGCTAAAGAAGAAAATGAGAATGAAGTCAGTTTAAGGGACGCTTGGATTCCCCATAGGCATCCGCTTTTTTATTCTGGCCCTCTACTGAACAAAGGGGAAAACTCATCTGATAATTCAACCTTCTGACAAATAACTACTTCTGATTCTGGTTATCTTTATAGTGATATGCCCTGTTCCACTCACAAATATGAATACATCTCCAGAGATTTTGCCGAGGACGCGATGATCGATCAGCATATTTATAAAGGATTCTTACCTCATCAGGGCCCACAAGATGTATATGAATGTCAGATATGTGGCCATTGGCACCTTACTAGCAAATCGACTTCCAGAAATGAACGGTTGCAGGAAATGATGGATTCAGGAGAGCTGAAAAGGAAGCAGGAGGCTAGTAAATGGGAAGGTCGCTTTTAAATTTCAACCATTAAATGCATCCATTTCATTTTCGGCCAGTCTCTCAATAAAAGGGCAATTTATTTTTTTCCAAATATTATATACATTTATGAAAAATATAAATCAATGAAGGGAACCTACTTGGGAGAATTTGAAGAAATTGTGCTGCTGGTGATTGGTATTCTGAATGATCAGGCCTATGGCGTGGCCATTAAGAATGAACTTGAAGCACAGAGCCAACGCACTATTAGTATAGGAGCGGTTCATGCAGCTACCAATCGATTAGAAGAGAAGGGTTATTTGGAGTCAGAGTTTGGAGATGTGACCAAGGAGCGGGGAGGTAAACGCAAGAAGTATTATAAGGTCACTGTTTATGGTCAGAAAGCACTAAGAAAAGCGATGGACCTTCGAACGCAGATGTGGGCTCAGATTGATGCTTCTTCATTCGTAGTGAAAACTACATTTGGATGAAATCGTCTCCGCCAAAATTTGCTCGTTTTCTTCTCAAAACTTGTTGTGATGCTCGCTTTCATGAAGAGGTGGAGGGAGACCTGGACGAACTATTCGCACATAACATCCAAATGCATGGGCCTAAAAAGGCTGCCTGGTATTACTGGAAAGATGTATTCAAACACTTCAATTGGTATTTCATTAGTCGAAGAAGGACAAAATCTTCTTCTCAAAACTTAATAGACATGTGGACAAACTACTTAAGGATTGCATTCCGAAACATTTTTAAAAACCCTGGCTATTCAGCATTAAATATGCTTGGGTTAGGCGTGGGCATGGCTTGTGCTCTTTTGATCCTAAAATACTCCCTGCATGAATTGGGTTTTGATAAGTTTCATGAAAAAGGAGACCGCACTTATGTTGTGCATATGCAGTTCCCCAACGAAGAAGAAATAATTACCAGCGCCCCCAATGCTCTTGTGCCTACATTGATTAGAGAGTTACCGGAATTGGAAACCGGTGTGCGTATTTTCAATAGGGGAAGTTACAGCCCGTTCACTGTCAAATACAAAGAGAATGTGTTTAAGGAAAACCGTCTTTTTCACGTAGACAGTACTTTCTTTGATGTGTTTTCTTTCAAATTATTGGAAGGAGACCCAAAGCGTGCATTGGTGAACCCGAAATCAATAGTGCTCACAGAGGAGATGGCCGCCAAGTATTTTGGGAGTGAAGAGCCCATGGGTAAAACGCTTCGAATTGACAACAGACATGATTATTTGGTTACGGGCGTTATCGAGAACCCTCCATCGAATTCCCATATTCACTTCGACTTTCTGGTGTCTTATACAAGTTTCACTAACCGCTTCTTCTTACAGGAGCGATGGGACAATGCCTCCTATACCTCTTACCTCGTGTTGAATGAGAATGCCAGTGCCTCAAGTGTAGAAGCCAAAATCCCGGGAATAGTGAAACGCACAAGCGAAGCGGAGGAGATACCAAGATATTCACTGAATAACCTTTTCGATATTCACTTGTCTGGTGTGGGTGCGGCCTTTGGACTTGAGGCCCAAAATGAGATGCAATACCTCTATATTTTCGGATTTATTGGTGTGCTAATTTTGATCATTGCATCAATTAACTATACCAATTTGGCCACAGCCAGGGCAGTATTCAGAGCCAAGGAGATAGGCATGAGGAAAGTACTCGGAGCGTATCGTTTCAACCTTTTTCATCAGTTTATGGGTGAATCAATATTGGTTGTTTTTATGGCATTTTTGTTGGCCCTTCTGTTGGCGGTAGTGGCCCTTCCTTCCTTCAATCAGCTGGCCGACCGTCAATTTGTAATAGCAGATTTATGGCAGTCTAATGTCATCGGAGGAATTGTCCTTGTCGCATTCTTTGTGGCAATGTTGGCCGGTATTTACCCGGCATTAGTGCTCTCTGGATTTCGCCCAATCACTGTGCTCAGAGGGAGTTTTAAGAATTCTAAAAGTGGCGTTGTGATGAGGAAGCTGTTGGTTACGGTGCAGTTTGTCATATCGATTGCATTGATCATTGGTACTTCAGTGGTATTCGAACAGCTCAAATTTATGAAGCAAAAAGAGCTGGGTTACAACAATGATAATATGTTGATTTTGCCCCTTTCCTCTTCGATTCTACGGAATTATCCGGCCTTTAAATCTGAAATGATGAGGGAAAGTAGCGTGTTGGACATGACACTTGCCTCAGAAAGTCCTACACAGATCAATGCTGGTTACAGTATCATCTTAAAAGACATTGACGAAGAGAAAAAAGTAATGGTTGCCGGATTAAGGGCTGATTTGGACTTTTTAGGCGCCCTTCAGATGGAATTGGTTGCTGGCACTTTTATTACTGAGGCTGATGTTAAGAATATTGCCCGTGAAATTCCCTCTGAAGATAGGGTCTTTGCCTTTGTCCTGAACGAAGAGGCATTGGCTCCCTTTGGAATATCTCCTGAGGAGGCCATAGGTAAACGAGCCTATATGAACGGAAGAAACGGTTTTATAAGAGGAGTGGTCAAGAATTTTCATTTTGCCTCAATGCGAGAAAAGATTCGCCCAATGGCTTTTCTTCCGGAAAGGGATTTTAATAAAGTATTGATTCGAATCAGCGGACAAAATCTCGAAAACACATTGTCCAAGGTGCAGGAACGTTGGAGAAGATTGGCACCCAATGTGCCTTTCGAATATGAGTTTATGGATCTGCAGTATGCCAATTTGTACAGCTCTGAACAAAAACTCAGCAAGTTGTTTGGCCTGTTTGCCGGCTTGACCATTTTCATCTCCTGTTTCGGACTTTTGGGACTAATATCCTTTACCACAATCCAAAGAGCGAGAGAAATTGGCGTGCGTAAGGTACTCGGGGCCTCTACTAATACGCTTGTGTTAATGCTGAACAAGGACTTTTCGAAATTGATTTTAGTGGCTTTTCTCATAGCAACCCCTTTGGCCTATTTATTTATGAGCAACTGGTTGGCTGAGTTTCAGTACAAAATTGGAATTGGTGTGACCCCTATAATTCTATCTTTGGTTGGGACAACCTTGATCGCGTTTTTAACCACCAGTTTCCAGTCTTTTCGTGCGGCTAGCGCTAATCCAGTTGATGTGCTAAAAGAGCAATAATCTGCTATGGACAGGCATTTCAAAAATGTAAATGGACTATGGAAATCCTTGTCGAAACTGCGGTCCTCACTGCCTTCATTGGTAGTTGAATCCCTTCTTATCACTTTTGGTGTATTACTTGCATTTGCGATAGACAGTTGGAAGGCTGAAAGGAAAATGCAAGAGGACACCCATATGGTTCTGGAGAACCTGCGGAATGAACTCGTTAGTAATCGAAGTATAGTTTTGGAGTGGCTGAGCTACCATGATTCTTTAGCAGTAAGGCTGAAGGAAATAGAGGGAACGGAAACTTATAAGCCGGAGTTCCTGGGCAAGGAGGCCATGGAACAACTGTATCCAGAACCAACAATTTCGTTTTTGCTACAAGAAACCGCCTGGCAAACAGCGCATTCCACTAGGGTGGTCAATAACTTTAAATACATGACCACCTACAATCTTACGCATTGTTATGAGTCACAGTCAGAAATTGACAAGACCAAGGCATTTCTCTTTGCAAAACAACATGAGACTCCGCAGAACCCAATGTCAGAAACCGGGTCAATGATTAAAATCATGAGCAGTTTAATTCAGGAATTATCAAGTCAAGAGCGCTATTTACTTTCTGTTTACAGAGATGCTTTAATAGAGGTGGACAAAGAACTGACCCTCCGAGAACATTAGAGTAACTGAATCCAAGCATAAGAAATTAGATGAAGAAAATTTCTATTGTCTGCAACCACAGCGAATTTTGAGAGTCTATCCAAAGAGCGTGGCTTTATTTTTTTTAAATTAATGTATACATTTATGAAAGTTATGTGGATAACTTTATAAAAGGGTAGACTATAGAGACTTATGAAAGGTACAAATATTGGTGAATTTGAAGAACTGGTATTGTTGGTGGTGGGCGTGCTTCAGGATGACGCCTATGGTGTGGGAATAAAAAAGGAACTCGAAAAGCAAACCGGTCGGAGTGTCAGTATTGGAGCGGTACACGCAGCTACCAACCGGCTTGAGCTAAAAGGGTTTTTGGAATCTCATTTTAGCCAGTTGGTTCGAGAGCGGGGAGGTAAGCGCAAGAAATGCTACACGGTCACCCTATTTGGTCAACAAACGTTGAAATCGGCCATGGATACAAGGGCTCGACTCTGGCAATTGATTCCAGAAAATTCTTTTGTAGTTAAACCCGGATGATTGTGAAGGTTACTCCACCGAAAAATGCTTTAAGGCTTCTGCGTTGGTTCTGTCGATCCGAATTTCTGGAAGAAATCGAGTGGGACTTAGAAGAATTATTTCTTGAGAACCTCGAGACATATGGGCATCGAGCTGCCAGAAAGCGCTATTGGGGAGATGTACTCAGGCATTTACGCCTGATTTTTATAAAAAAGAGGTCGTTTAAATTTTCAACTCAAAATCAAACAGCTATGTGGTCAAACTATCTAAAAATTGCAGTCAGAAACTTCTGGAAAAGCAAGGTTATTTCTTCTATTAATGTGCTGGGTCTATCCCTTGGATTAGCGGCTTGTATGATCGTTTTCTTTCATATCAAGGATGAGCTTTCTTATGATAAATTTCTAAAAAATGGTGATAAGGTTTACAGAGTGCTTAATGTTTACCCTTCTTACGATCCGCCTCATTGGGCCGGAGGGCCGGTACCCTTGGGGCCTGCACTTATCGAAGAATTTCCCGGTATTAAAGATGCCGTCAGACTTTGGAGGGATTATGACCCAACGCTGTCATTAGATCAAAAGGTTTTTAAAGAAGAGAATCTGATTTTCACAGATGCCACTTTCTTTGACATGATCTCATTTTCTCTGGAAACCGGTAATCCCAAGACGGCCCTTTCTGAGCCGAATACAATTGTTTTGACGCAAAGCATGGCGAAGAAATATTTTGGCGATGAAGATCCCATGGGTAAGGCTATTGGTTACAATGGTGGCCGCGGACAGATGGACCTCAAGGTCACTGGGGTGATGGCGAATTTACCTCATAACACACATTTCAAATTTGATTTTTTGGTGTCTTTTCTTAGTGTGAAAAGGCAGAACAACTGGGGGTCATTCAAACCCATTTGGACTTATATCACATTAAACGATAATGTTTTGCCTGAAGATATTGTTGCTGGCCTACCGAAATTTGCCGAGAAGTATGTCCCTGGAAGGGTACGAGAGGAAGAAGGCTTCACCTTCACCATAGAGCCGATGAGTGATATTTATATGAAGTCATTAGCCACTCGAAATATGAAGCCCCTTGGTGACCTTCAAACCATTTACGTTTACGGTATTGTAGGGCTGAGCATTTTATTGATCGCTTGTATCAATTTTGTTAATCTGTCTATGGCCAAATCTTTATCCAGATCTAAGGAAGTGGGTATTCGAAAGACTATTGGGGCCAGGCGAGGACAATTGATAAACCAATTTATAACTGAGTCTGGGCTCACCGTGGTATTGTCTTTAATGATGGCGGTTGGCTTGGCCTTGTTGTTTTTACCAGTGTACAACGATGTATCTGGAAAGCAAATTGAAGCAGGGCAATTGTTCAATATTGAATTTATCGGAATTGCCCTGACGCTGCTGTTAGGTGTGAGTCTGTTGGCTGGACTCTATCCGGCCCTGTTTATTTCAAGAATGAAATCCGTGGATGCGTTGAAGCGTAGCATAGATAAGGCAGGTGCCAGTCTGGGCATACGGAAGGCCTTTGTCGTTTTCCAGTTTTTAATATCCGCTACTTTAATCATTGGGATACTAGTGACCAAAAGGCAATTAACTTATATCTATAATAAACCCTTAGGGGTGAATACCGAGAATGTCTTGGTAGTACCATACTCCAAGGATGAGCAGGTTTTTGTTGACAAATTAAAGGCGAAGCCAGAAGTGGTAAGCCTTGGAATTTCGCAGCGATTGCCAGTTAATTTGCTGAATTATGACGGGCGGACTTTTAAGGTCGAGGGATTAGAGACAGCGGCTTATGCACAAAGCTGTATTATCAGTCGTGATTTTTTACAGACCTATGACATTGAGTTGATTGCCGGGCGAAATCATTTTGAAGAGGCCACAGATCAATGGGAATTCTTAATCAATGAGACTGCGGTGGTTGATTATGGCTGGGAAACACCGGAACAAGCCCTGGGAAAAACGGTCTTTTTTGATCGGGAAGACAGTGTAGTTGGTAGCGTCATCGGTGTGTTTAAAGATTATCATTTGGAATCTTTACATGAAAAAATCCCGCCCATGATCATGTTCAGAAATATCAACGAAAAAAGATGGACCACATGGGGGAAAGAGTATGTCTCCATAAAATTTCAAACAGACGACTTTCCAACTTTCCTCAGGGATGTGGAGGACATTTGGAAGGCCCATAACCAGGAGAAAGCCTATTTCAGTCTGTTAATGGATGATAGCTATGAAGGTCTGCATGAGGCAGATCACAGGTTTGCCACAATTTTCAATTATGTCACATTTATAGCCATGTTTATCGCATGTCTTGGACTGCTTGGCTTAAGCATGCTGACCGTAGGTCAACGGGCGAAGGAGATAGGTATTCGAAAAGCACTGGGGGCTTCTGTGTTCAATGTGAGCACTTTACTATCGAAGAGCTTTGTCAAACTAATCTTACTAGGGCTCCTTCTGGCCAGCCCCGTTGCCTATTACCTTATGGAAAACTGGCTTGATGGCTTCACATATAGAATTGATCTCGGGGTAAGTCAGTTTGTGATCGCATTTGTTTTAACCGTCCTCATCTCCTTGATCACCATTGGTTTTCAAACTATCAAGGCGGCCATGGCCAATCCGGTAAACTCCCTTAGGGACGAGTAGAGGTCCTTCCGAATGTCTGGTTATCGGTCTGACCGCTATTTGCTTTTTGAAAGAGCGGTCAGACGGATAGAGTTCAGTCGGTTCCCGATTTTTTATTTTATTAATTGGAACTAATAAAGTTACGAATAGGTTTATAAACTGTAACTTTTAAAAATTAACTGAATACTATTATGTCGCAAAACACAAACATCGAAGCCAATTTGAAAGACTTATTGGGACTTTTGGCCCAAGGCCAATTTATAGAAGCACAAGAAAAATATTTGGCCAATGAGGTAGCCTTACAAGAAGGAAATGCAGAGGCTAAAGAGGGCAAGGATTTTGTCATTGCCCAAGAAAAGGAACTGTTATCAGGAGTGGGTGAATTTATTCGTTATGAAGTAACAGACAGTGCAGTCAATGGAAACGTGAGTTTTTATGAAGGAATTATGGAATATGTGGAGAAGAGCGGAACCAGGGTAAAAGTAGAGCAGGCCGTTGTGAGCAGATGGGAAAATGATAAAATTGTTTCAGAGCGGTTTTATCATGCCTAAGTGTTCTTGTTAGGAGTACAGGCGATATGCCTATTAATACTGAAGAGGCTGTCCTAAAAGGCAGTCTCTTTTTCGTGCTCAAAAGGACAAAATGTCTCACGTCTCAAGATAAGTGGATTGAACAGTCAGGCTAGAATCACATCTGTCTTAACTTCGGTTTCACCATGGGATTTTACGAAAGCGCCTCTTCAAACATAAAAAAAACAAATTTCCTGTAGGTTGCTCTAAGGGTATTTGGCTTCTGAGTTTTTTACATATTAACCAACGGATAAAATACCGAGGCCTTTTTCGGTTGAGACCGAGGAATTTTATTTGATTGGCAAGGAGTCGTAATGACTCCTTTTTTTATTTATGACACTATCTTTGTGTCATGTTCCTGATCAAACTGATCTCACTTCTTCCATTTTGGTTTATCTATTTCCTTTCGGAGTTGATTTCCTTTCTCCTGTATCACGTGTTTAGATACAGACTAAGGGTTGTAAGAAAGAATCTGAACCAGGCATTTCCAGAGAAATCTCAGGAGGAAATAATCAAAATAGAAAAAGGCTTTTACCGAAACTTTCCCAAGGTGTTTTTGGAGATTATAAAGTCATATTCATTTAAAAAAGAGGACTGGAACAAGCATGTTTCTATTTTAAATCCAGAGTTACCCACTAGCTATTTGGAAAATGGTGTTCCTGTCATTATGATGGGCGGACACACAGCAAATTGGGAATGGACCGCTTATTCGGTCGGGCAGATCATGGGCTACCCAATGGAATTTTTGTATAAGCCCATAAAGAATAAAAGTTTCAATCGCATAATGCTAAACTTGAGGGAGCGGCATGGAGGCCTGGCCGTACCTAAAGATCAGGCGATGAGACACATCATAAAAAGACGGAAGCAGATCAGGACCATTGGAATAATCGGAGATCAGTCACCAAGTATGGGCACTCAAAAAGTATGGTACAACTTTCTGAATAGAGAGACCGCCTTTTATGTAGGTGCAGAGCGGATAGCAACGATGGCGGGCTATGCGACTTTCTTTGTTGACTTTGTAAGGGTATCCAGAGGAAAATATGAACTCAAGTTTATAGAAATAGCCAAGCCGCCTTATGAAAAAGGTCAAACGGGAATAATTGAAGCCTACATAAGAGAATTAGAAGCCACAATTCAAGCGCACCCCTCAGACTATCTATGGTCTCACAAGCGATGGAAGTATACCAGAGAAGAAGAAGAGGCACATATGGCCTCTCTATAATTACTCATCTCTCAACGCTTCTATGGGATTTCTATTTGCAGCTTTAAATGATTGAAAGCCAATGGTCAGCCATGAAATGATAAGCGCTGAAACACCAGCTATAATAAAGACCATTGGTTCTATTGGAGTTTTGTATGCAAAATCCTTTAACCATGAATCTACTGCAAAATAGGCAAGTGGCGTGGCGATGATTAGCGAGACCACTACCATTTTGGTGAATTCCGAAGAGAAGGAAATCACCAAATCGGAGGTTCTCGCTCCCAGGACTTTTCGCACGCCAAGTTCTTTAATTCTTTGCTCGGCAGAGAATGCCGCCAGACCAAATAGACCAAGACAGGCAATCGTAAGTGCCATTAATGTGAATATATTAAGTACTTGACCCATTCGCTGCTCTGACCTAAAGCTATCTTCAAATATTTGATCCATAAAACTGTATTGGAAGGGAATTGCAGGAGATAGGCTCTGAAGCTCATTTTTTACATCCTCGATCATTGCTTTTAAGGCCTTTGAATCTTGCACATTCTCAGCATTAATTCGCATCGAAACATAGGACTCCCTAGTATTGATCCATTCTATGTCATTTTCCTCATTAATGATGATTAATGGTGAAACGTCTAGTTTTAAGCTATTAAAATTAAAATCCTCTACAACACCAATGACCTCGAATAGCGCTCTTGTGCTAGTCGGGTAGGTTATATGTTTTCCGATAGGGGAATCTTGACTGTAGGTGTCAGGAGTACCCCAACCTAAAGCTTTGACGCTTGCGGCATTAAGAATGACACCATATTTATCAGTACCTCTGGTCTTATCAAAGTTTCGACCGGCAAGAAATTTAGGAGAGATTAAATCCACATAACCTTCGTTGGCCCGTAGTCGATTAAGTGTCAAAGCCTCATTATCGGGCCCATAAGCTTTATACTTATCCTCGTTCCATACATTTGGCGGAACTACATCGGAGAAACCAACTTTTGAAATGGCTGTTTTGTTTACAAGAATGTTTTGAAAGGTTTCCAATGTGGTTGAGTCCAGAACATATAAATTATGAACCTGAAGAACATTTTCCCGATCAAAACCAATGTCATAATTGGTTGTGTACTTTAGTTGTTTTTGTACAAAAAATGTACTGATAATTAAAGCCACTGAAATAGTGAATTGGAAAATCACTAATGTGTTTCTGATGCCTTTTCCTTTGAAACCTGCACCCATTTTACCTTTCAAAACCTCTACTGGTTTGAAGGAGGAAAGGTAAAATGCCGGATAACTGCCAGAAAGAACTCCGAGTACAAGCATAAAACCTACAATGATCGCAATGAAAAGGGGGCTATTCAATTGAGCATATAGACTCAATTCTTTATCCGCGATTTGATTGAAAGAGTTGAGACTAAATTCTGTGATGACAATGGCCAATATCGTGCTTAAAGAAGTGTACAAAACCGACTCAAAAATAAATTGACGGATAAGTGATTTTTTCTGGGAGCCCAAGACCTTTCTGATCCCAACTTCTTTAGCCCTGTTAGAAGATCGTGCTGTTGAGAGATTCATGAAATTTATACTTGAAAGCACAAGGATAAGCAGCCCTACGGCAGCAAAAATTCTGACATAAGCAAGGTTTCCTGTTGGTCCAAGTCTGTTGCCTGAAGGCGGAGAATTCAGGTAGGCTTCTTGTATAGGCTGCATGTATAAATCCCAGGTTCTTCCGTCAGACATGTACTGCTCATAGGTCTGTCCAAAAACCCTCTCCATGGTAGCTGCAGTCCATTTTGGAGGAATGGCTTGCAGTTTTTGTTCCAATACCTCAATGTCTGCTTCAGGGCTCACCAAGCCATAAGTGACAAAGGTGGTCCAAATCCAAGTCCACTCTCTTTGTTTGATGTGCTGATATGTACTCATTGAGGCTAACATATCAAATTGAATATGTGAATTCACCGGAACTTCCTCCACAATTCCAGTTACCGTAAAAGGCAATGTGTTTTGTCCCTGGCGGACCTCTAACGTTTTGCCCATGGCATCCTGATCATCAAAGTATTTCATGGCCATTTCCTGCGTGATCACAATACTTGAAGGCTGTTCTAATGCGTTTTTTGGATCTCCCGCCAAGAGGTTGAAAGAAAATATGTCAAAGAAATTCTCTTCTGCGATGTAAAATTGTTGTTCATTAAAGGTGCGAGGAGCTCCTTGATTCGGTCTGTAAGTGACAATTTGGTCACCACTTTCATGAAGGCGTGTAACCTCTTCGAATTCTGGGATATCCGTTTTGAGCGCTACGGCAAGATTTGGGCCGGTGGATGCGAATTGATCATTCCAATCACCCCAAATCATGGATTGATTGATGCGGTAGATACGATCGCCCTTCTCATGAAATTTATCATAAGACATTTCATCTTGCACATAAAGTCCGATCAATAAGCAGGCAGTGATCCCAATGGACAGGCCCAGAACATTGAGCAAAGTAAATTGCTTTTGTCTGATGGCATTTCTCCAGGCGATTTTGAACATGTTGCGCAGCATAACGGATTCAATTTAAGTATTTGAACGAAATTCATTCCAAAAGCAATGCCAAAAGAAAACCCTTGAATACTGACGCTATTGGGTGATTTGCGAATTGAAATTTGTTATTTCTGTTCCGTGAAGAACAGTAGTGTTCGCTAGCGAACGTCTTATTTAATAAACTTCTCTAGAAAATTGGCGAGCCGGTTTCCAGAACCATACCATGACACCAGAACCTTCCCTTCAGGAGAGATTAGGAAATGCAATGGCCAACCATTTACATCATATAGCTGAAAGACCTCCTCTTTGTTTTCACCATGCCATAGCACAGGCCAGTCAAGCTCAATGTTCTGCTTGTTTGCAATCTCATTCCAGGTAGCTATTTCATCATCTTGATTGTAGGTGACCACTTGTAAATTATCATATTTCGCCACCTCCTTGATCATTCCTGGATAGCCTACCCAGCATGGACCACAACCCGTGGCTGCAAAATCTAACAACAAATACTTGCCTCGATAGTCTTTGGTGTCGAACGAAGTGCCATTCTCGTCAGCAGCAACAAAGTCCAAAACCTCACGCCCGGCTATTATCTTGGCAATTCCAAAAGTGTTTATATAGGCTTTAACTTCCTTTAAAACACTTCTATTTTCAACAGAAACTGCCATATACAATTCTTCCAACTCTTCTTTTCCAAAGTAATTGAACTTGACCATGGAGTTGAGTAAATCCAGGGCAATGGGATGCTCTTTGTTGATTAGAAAGTTCCTAATAAAAGTATCATTGTCCGGAGAATGATTAATGCTGTGGTAGATTCCATGACTTATTGAGCCATCTACCTTCAAACTTTGAGGAAAGCCCTTTTTCTTCACTATCACTTCTGAAGCACCTGCTTCTATCCAGAAACCCGAATACTTGCTGTTCTTTTGAACAACCATTCCAAATACCGGTTCAGTCAGGTCAATTTCTTTTTCCAGAAGTAATTCACCGGTGCTATTCGAATCGATGGTCTTATTGCCAATAACAACCCGGAGTCCATGGTTTTCCTTATATCCTTCTTGGCGAACAACCACCTTGGACATAGTTTGTGCCTGAAGCCCTAAGGCTATAATGGCCAAAAGAATGGTGAGTGCATATTTCATAGCTTCTCCAATCGAATTTTGAAGTATCCGGGATTAATCTAACAAAAAAATGCCACGTCTCTTTTGAAACGTGGCATTTTGAGGTCGAATTGTCCTTGTTACTCGCCCAGTATCTCTGTGCTGCGCTTGATAAACTCGGTCAGGTCTTTACCTGTGAGTAAACCTTGAGAGAGCATTGCCAAATGAAAGGCTTGCTTTGCAAAACCCTCTTTTCTGTCATCTCCTCTTGATTTAAGAATTTTGGCGGCAAGCTTATGGTTACCATTGACGGTAACATTGTAGTTGTCGGGCATTGACCCGAACATATTAAAACCTCCACCTCCTCCGGTAGCTTGCATGTCCTTCATTCTTCTCATAAACTCAGGCATGGTCACGGTTACAGGAGCATCTTCAGGCGCCAATGGTTCTACCGCTACAGTGAAATTTTGATCGCCAATGGCATTGTCAAAAATCCCTTTGACCTTTTCCTTTTCTTCATCAGACAGCACCAGTTCTTTGGTCTCATCTTTATCGATGAGCTTGTCCACGTTTTCAGAATCTACTCGCTTGATTTGAGTTTTCTCAAGTTTTTGCTCGATGTTGTTGATAAAGTGGCTGTCGATAGGTGAATCAAATACGATTACATCATATGCCTTATCATTGGCTGCTGAAATAAAGGCATCCTGCTGTGCAACATCTGTGCTGTATAGCCAAACCTTGTTTTCGTCTTTATCCGTTTGATTAGTCGCTATATGGCTGGTATACTCATCCAGTGTGAAGTACTTGCCCTCAGTATTTTTCACTAAGGCAAAATCTTTAGCCTTGTCATAAAATTTCTCTTCAGAGATCATCCCATACTTTACAAAAAGGCCGATATCATCCCATTTGCTTTCGTATGATTCTCTCTCTTTCTTAAATAATTGACCAAGTTTTTCAGCTACCTTTTTGGTAATATAAGAGTTGATTTTTTTCACATTACCGTCAGATTGCAAGTAACTTCTTGAAACGTTTAACGGAATGTCAGGAGAATCAATTACACCATGTAGCATCATCAAAAATTCCGGCACCACATCTTTAACCTCATCCGTAATAAACACCTGACGAGAGTAGAGCTGAATTTTGTTTTTCTGGACCTCAAAATCGTTTTTGATTTTCGGGAAATAGAGTATTCCGGTCAGTTCAAAAGGGTAATCCACATTCAGATGAATCCAGAATAGAGGATCTTCTGAAAACGGATAAAGCTCTTTGTAAAAAGCCAGATAGTCTTCATCCTTAAGGTCTGTAGGAGACTTTGTCCATAGCGGACTTGTGTTGTTGATGATGTTATCAACCTTAATGGTCTTCTGCTTCGGCTTGCCATCTTTATCCTCACCATCTTCGACAGATTCGTCCTTCTCCCCGAATTTGATTTCAACAGGGAGGAATTTGGCGTATTTATCCAGAATGCCTTGAATTCTCTGCTGATTAAGAAATTCTTTTGAATCCTTGTTGATGTGCAGAGTGATGGTAGTTCCTCGTTCCTTTCTCGTACCTTCTTTGATTTCAAATTCAGTGCTACCATCACATATCCAATTAGCAGCCTCAGCACCTTCCTGATAAGACAAGGTGTCGATTTCAACATTATCAGCCACCATAAAGGCTGAATAGAAGCCCAACCCAAACTTACCTATGATGTCTTTGGCATCCTCAGCATCTTTGAATTTCTCAACGAACTCTGTTGCACCTGAGAAAGCAATTTGATTGATGTACTTTTTGATCTCTTCGGCAGTCATACCAAGACCGCTATCACTGATAGTAATGGTCTTTTTCTTCTCGTCAAAGCTTACTTCAACACGAGTTTCACCAAGTTCACCACTATACTCTCCAAGAGAAGAAAGTCTTCTTATTTTCTGAGTGGCATCTACCGCGTTGGCTATCAGTTCCCTAAGGAATATCTCGTGATCTGAGTACAAGAACTTCTTAATTATAGGAAAGATGTTCTCGGTGTGGATGGAAATGGTTCCCTTTTCTTGCATAGCTATTCTGTCAGTTTTTTTAATCTGTGCAGCTTCTGACAAAAGGTATACCACTTAAATAAAAGTGACAGGATGTCATTTTGAATAGCAATTTGACAAGGAATATCTGCTTGTTGTCAGACCAATGGTCAGGTTGCCAAGTCTATGGTTCTGTATTTATGTAGTAATTCAGTGACTCCCATTCCTTTAGATTCAATTAATTGCTTGGCCGCCTCTTTCAAAGGAACATTCTCATAAAAATTGTCCCTGGCAAAATGCACAAATTTCAAGCATATAAACCCGTCAAACCAGATATAGAACTGCTTGGTGAATTGCTCTAGGGTCTTGGTGTTGGATTTAATTAGGGCTACTTTTTTTGGATAGCTAAAAGCTTCAAAAAAGCGGCTGACCGAAATTGGCATGGTGGCTACCCATTGTTCAAAATCCAAATGGAACAAGTCCTCGATTGATAAATTGATTTTTTTCAAATCTTCAAAAACCTGAGGATCGTAGGTAGAGAAAGTCTTGTCCAGTTTGTTGAGCCAATCGTTTTGAGCCTTACCCGTTCCGAATGGTACTCTATAAGAAGTTCTGCAGGAGGGGTAAACAGTTCCATTGTTAACGGTCACGAATTTCTCATGGGGAATAATCTTGTGCAAGAAATAAAAGTCCTCTCCCGCCTTTCGCTTGTTCATGCCGCCATGCTTGGCGTAGGTAGAAGCTTTTGCCAGCATACACGAACCTATGGTGTGAATCGCATTTGGGAATTGCGCCTGCCTCAGCCCCTCGACATAGTAACGGAGAAAGAGTTCGTAGTTGATGATCCCCTCCTTTAGCGCAGTATTGGTTTCATCTTCAAACGGATGTTCAAAGTGCATTTCACCAATTCCGGCATCTGAATTCACGAACTGTTCATCGATTGCGGTTAAATAGCTTTTGGAAACCCTGCAATCGGCATCCAGGCAAACAATAGCTCCATCAAAATCGATAGAAACGAATCGTTTCAAAGCTTCATCCATCCCAATCTTTCGAGCCAGGCCTACACCGGCTGTTTTTGCAGGCATATCGAAAGCCTCTAAAACTTTAAACTTTAAACATGAAACTGTGCTATGTTTAAAGTTTAGAGTTTCAAGTTGGTTTTTCCACAGCTTAAAGTCCTGAAGCGTCTTGCGGTTCTGACTTCCAGCTTCCGATTTCTGGCTTCCAGCCTCCTCGTTCACCACTACAATTACTTCAACTGAATATGACAGTGGATCGCAATTCAGCAATGACTCTAGTGTCCCAATCAAATCCGGCTCATCGTAGCAGGGAATCACAATGATCATCTTGCATTCTGGATCAAACGCTTCTTTCAGGAGGGATTGGGGAGAAGCAAAACGCTTAAAGTAGTTTTCTATATATCTTTGGGAGATTGACACAGCAACAAACCTAATACCCAGATTGCCTAATATCCTAATTGTGCTACCATGAAACATTCCATCGAAGTACTTACTGCCTCTCCGCAAGCCTGGATAGATGCGGTGATGTCAGACTTTGGTACTTTTCTTCAGGACCATGCCGACTGTGAAAGAAAGGCATCGGCAATGGCCATGAGCTTGATTGCCAAATACCCTGATCGGGAATTGATAATTCCAGATATGATTGAGACGGCACTAGAGGAACTAGAGCACTTTCAACAGGTATATGATATAATGAAGAAAAAAGGAGTGCCATTGCCCGCCAAAATGGAACCTGATTTGTATATCCTTCAGCTTATGGAGGAAGCAAAGGGGGGCTCGACTGATTCAAGATTTCTGATTCGATTGCTGCTGGGCTCAGTGATAGAATGTAGAGGTTGTGAACGCTTCAAATTAGTGGCTGACAACATTGAGGATGCAGACCTCAAGAGATTTTATAAAGAACTCTGGATTTCTGAGGCCAAACATGGCAACATCTATGCAAAGCTGGCTTTACACTATTTTCCGGAAGATATGGTCTATGCCAAGTTGGACGAGCTTATGCACAAAGAGGCTGAGATTGTCAGCAACCTTCCTATTCGTTCTGCCTTGCATTAAACCCCTTAACCATTTTTAACTGGGAACATCTTTCTACTGAGGGAAATAGGACTTACAATTGTATTGTAAAAAAGAGATTATGATCAAGAGAGGTTTTATTGCATTATTCATCATCGCAAGTTTTGCGTGTTCAAAACAAGAGGATCCTTTCGACCCTTTTGCTCAATTTGAAATTGATATTACGGCAATCAACGAATACCTGAATGCCAATAACCTCACTGCTGAGGTTGATGATTCCGGTGTTCGATATATTATTGATAATGTAGGAAACGGTGTTGCGCCAAAGATTGGCGAACGGGTATTTGTGAACTATGAAGTCTTTCTTTTTGACGGGACTTTTATTGATACCAGCATTGAGCAAACTGCAAGAGACAACAACGCTTTCAATAGCCAAAGGGCCTATGTACCATTTGAATTTGTAATAGGGGGTGGTACGGTTATTCAAGGTTTTGACCTTGGCACCCGTCTGTTGACTGAAGGTGGGAGTGGCACATTCTTAATTCCCTCTGTATTGGCATACGAAAACAGAGGCACTGCAAATATACCACCAAATGCCAGTCTTTTGTTTACTATCGAGCTTGTGGAGATTGAGAATTGATGCGTTTTATCGCTATCTAATCCGATCTACAGACTTCACTAGCTTTTCATCCTTTCGGATAAAACGGTTGGAGGCCATATTGAGGATCATAGCGCCAACCGGCATAAAAAAGCCAATCAAAAATGCACCTTGAGTTTGTGGACTTATTACAGTCTCAAATTGATAGATATTATAGTAGGACAAGCCAAGTGTAGCCGCCATTACTAATGAATTTAAAGCGCCCAACTTCATTTGGGTCAATCGGTTTTTGAATTGAAAAACAGAGTACAAGGCTATAAGTACACCTACGATGGCCAAAATGCCAATATAAATAGTGGATTGCGAACTCAACGGAGGGACACTTTCATCATATGGTAGAGCCACGGTGTCCATCTTAAAAGCGGTGAAAACAATTTGCTGGGTGTTGTCCTGATTGACTTCGGACCAAATTGGAAAAAATAATATCATAGCCAGACAAACCGCTATGCCCAGTAGAAATAGAGACTGTATTCTTTGTATCATAATCGCTTCACTCTTTTAATGCTGCAAATATAATTGAATGGATTTACGATGATAGATTTTTGATTTACGATTTATGTTAAACGACTGCTCTTAGTGTATTGACATAAGAAGTATGAAATAAGAGATATGGTTTTGCTGAGGTGCTTCGTTCCTCAGCAAAAGAAAGGTTAACGTACAAAGCTGGTTTTCCTATTCTGAGGCACGAAGAATCTATCTGTGGTTGAAAAGGTTTTAAATTTCAAGTTTTGGAATTTTATGCCTGGAATATGTTATTCACATGGATGAGACTTAAACAAAAGATGTTTCTGCTTAGCAAAAAAAGAGTGACTCACAATGCTCGTTTCTCTGTTCGAGTCGCTCTATCAGAGATATGAGGAACTGGCAGCGAAAATTTATCGCTTGCACGAAACTTGGAAATAATCGTCAAAGTTTTTTTACTTCTTACTTCATACCTCTTACTTCGTATCTCAGAATCCTTAATTCGTATCTCGCAAATCGTCAATCTAAAATCAGCAAATGCAAACCGCGTATATAGTCGATATCGTAAGAACACCAATTGGAAAATTTGGAGGCACCTTGGCTTCGGTTCGTCCGGATGATTTAGCCGCACATGTGATCAAAGCACTCATGGCAAGAAATAGTGGCGTTGATCCATCCATTATAGAAGATGTGGTTTTCGGTGCTGCTAATCAGGCCGGAGAAGACAACCGAAATGTAGCACGGATGGCTTTACTCATGGCAGGTCTACCCATTGAAACAGGGGGAGTGACTGTCAATCGGCTGTGTGCTTCAGGGCTACAGTCCATCATGGATGCTTCCAGAGCTTTGATGATTAATGAAGGTCAGGCTTACATAGCCGGTGGTGTGGAAAGCATGACACGGGCACCCTTTGTGCAGGGCAAATCTGAAACAGCTTTTGGCAGAGCCACCAATGTGCATGACACGACTATTGGTTGGAGGTTTACCAATCCTAAGCTGGCAGAAATGTATTACCCCTATGCCATGGGAGAAACGGCCGAAAATGTTGCTGAGCAATGGAAAGTCTCGCGCGAAGCACAGGATGAATTTGCACATAATACACAATTGAAGTACCTGGCGGCACATGAAGCTGGCAAATTCAATAATGAAATTGTACCCATTTCCATACCTCAAAGAAAGGCAGACCCTATTCATTTTGACAAAGACGAACACCCGAGGCTTTCTTCAGTAGAGAAGCTGGGCTCTTTGAAGGCTGTCTTTAGAGATGGTGGTTCTGTTACTGCAGGTAACTCTTCGGGCATCAATGATGGAGCAGCAGCATCTTTGGTTGTCAATGAAGAAACGCTCAAGAAGTTTGATTTAAAACCTATGGCTCGAGTGGTGTCGATGGCCATAGCTGGCGTTACCCCGGATTGCATGGGTGTAGGGCCGATCCCTGCCACGCAAAAGGCATTAAAAAGAGCAGGGTTGACTTCAAAAGATATTGATCTGGCAGAAGTCAACGAAGCCTTTGCCGCTCAGGCCATTCCTTGTGTACAGGAGTTGGAACTTAATCCGGATATAGTAAATGTGAACGGAGGTTCCATTGCCATAGGTCATCCATTGGGAGGGAGTGGTACTCGCATCTCAGCCACCCTTTTGCACGAAATGCAGAAAAGAGATAACGTAAAATACGGTTTAGCCACAATGTGCATTGGAGTAGGGCAGGGAGCAGCTATTATTTTTGAAAAACTTTAGCTGAGGTATGAAACAAGATGTATCACTTAAGAAGTGATGGTTGTCAAGCAGAGACAAAATTCCAAAACCCAAAACCCAAATTTCAACCTCACGTTTTCTCTCTAACATCTAACATCTAACATCTAACATCTAACATCTAACATCTAACATCTAACATCTAACATATAACATCTAAAATCTCAAATCTAACATCTAACATCTAACATCTAACATCTAACATCTAACATCTAACATCTAACATCTAACATCAAATTGCCTCGATACTTCCTCGATATCTCCTATAAAGGTACCAACTACCATGGCTGGCAAATCCAGGACAATGCCAATACAGTGCAGACCGAATTGGAGAAGGCTTTAAGCACCATTCTTAGAATCAAAACCCCGGTTATGGGCAGTGGCCGCACCGACACCGGTGTTCATGCCCAACAGCAAATTGTCCATTTTGAATTTGACGGAGTCCTTGAAGAAATCCCTTTTAAACTCAACTCACTTCTGCCATATGATATAACAGTGAATGGTGTAAGGGAAGTTAATCCCGAAGCTCACGCCAGGTTTGACGCCACCCAGCGTGCCTATGAATACCATCTTCATCAAAAAAGGAATCCGTTTAAGGAGGGATTAAGCTACTTTTATGCGAAGCCACTGAACGTGGATTTAATGAATCATGCCGCCAGCCATTTAATTGGAGAGCAAGATTTTCAGAGCTTTAGTAAGGTAAAAACCGAGGTAAATAACTTCATTTGCACAATCGAAAAGGCCGAGTGGATTTCGCATAACGATTCTCTTGTGTTCTGCGTTACTGCAAACAGGTTTTTGAGAGGAATGGTTAGGGCATTAGTGGGTACGTTACTAGAAGTGGGCTTGAAAAAAATGTCCCCGGAGGAATTTAAGGCAGTCATAGAAAAAAGAGATAGAAAGATGGCCGGAAGATCGGTGCCACCTGAAGGGTTATATTTAACCACGGTGGTCTATCCCAGTCAGATTTATATTTAGAATACTTGGAAAAGGAAGCAACCAAAAGCGGAAATATTGTTGACTTTAGAGTACTGAAGAGGCTTTTTCAGTATGCGAAACCGTACAAGAAGCAGTTTTATCTACTGGTGTTTCTTACGGTTTTTTTGGCTGTATTGGTACCAGTAAGACCCGAACTTGTTAGAAGAGCCATTGATGGTTCTGTGGCTGAAGGCGACATCAATGGACTCACCTTTCTGGTGATCCTAATGATTGTTCACTTAATCGTCCTTGCCATTGTCCAGTACGTGCATACTTATTTGGCTGGTTGGGTAGGGCAAACCGTAATCAAAGACATCAGGGTCAAACTCTATGAGCATCTGCTCAAGCTTCGTCTCAGGTTTTTTGATAAAACCCCAATTGGAAGGCTCGTTACCAGGAACGTTTCTGACATCGAAACCTTGTCGAATGTTTTTAGTGAGGGCATTGCTGCATTAATAGGAGACCTGCTTCAGTTGTTGGTGATCATGGGATGGATGTTCTATATGGATTGGAAGTTGGCCTTGATCAGCCTTTCTACCTTGCCACTCCTGATTTTCAGTACCTACGTTTTCAAGGAGAAAATCAAGGTCACGTTTAATGATGTGCGCAATGCCGTTTCTAATCTCAACTCCTTTGTACAGGAACATGTAACCGGAATGAATATTGTGCAGATATTCAATGCAGAAAAAAGAGAATCAGAGAAATTTCAGGACATCAACAAAGAGCATCGCAAAGCCCATATCAAATCGGTATTGTACTATTCCATCTACTTTCCTGTAGCGGAACTGATTCAAGCCATAGCCATTGGCATGTTGGTGTGGTACGGTGCCAGAGGCATTTTGAACGATGCAGGACAGGGTCCCGGGCTGATCATCTCCTTTATCATGTTCATCCAAATGTTCTTCAGACCAATTCGAATGATAGCGGACAGATTCAACACGCTACAGATGGGTATAGTAAGTTCCAATAGAATCTTTGATTTACTGGATAGCGAGGAACACATCGTTAATGAGGGGAGCTATAAGCCCGAAGAATTTAATGGTAATGTCAAGTTTGACAAAGTATGGTTCGCTTACAATGAGGAGGAATATGTGCTTAAAGACATCTCCTTCGAAGTAAAAAAAGGAGAGACGGTGGCCTTTGTTGGAGCCACTGGTGCAGGTAAATCTTCAGTGATCAATTTGTTGAGCAGGTTTTATGAAATCAATCAGGGCGCCATTGAGATTGATGGAACTGATATAAAGGAATATGACCTGGGGGCATTAAGAGAAGGTATTGGAGTGGTATTGCAAGATGTATTCCTTTTCTCAGACACCATAAAGGCCAATATCACACTGGGCAATACGGAAATCAGCGATGAAAAGATTATGCATGCTGCAGAAATGGTGGGTGCAAAGAAATTTATTGAGCGTCTGCCTGGTGGACTGGATTACAATGTGATGGAAAGGGGAGCTACGCTCTCGGTGGGTCAGCGACAGCTGATTTCATTTGTCAGGGCTATGGTTTATGACCCAAAAATTATTGTTTTGGATGAGGCCACTTCTTCAGTCGACTCCGAAACTGAAATGCTCATTCAAAATGCGATTGGTGCTTTAATGCAAGGCAGAACAGCCATTGTGATAGCGCACAGGCTATCAACCATCCAGGGGGCTGATAAGATCATTGTGTTAGACAAGGGAGAAATTAAGGAGACAGGCAGGCATCAGGAATTGCTGGATAAAAATGGATTTTATGCCAACCTGTACCAAATGCAATACAAAGAAGTAGTCGATTGATATGAATAAGAAAGTTACCCTTTTGGCCATTGCTGTTGCGCTGGGCGTTTTGGTTATTGGTTATGTGTATTTAGGTGGATTGAATAAGGTTGATATCACCGTTGAATCTGTGTCGGACTATAACCTTGTGGGGATTCATTTTCAAGGCAGACCAAAAAGTGATTCCATTGAAAACGCTTTTTTTCTGGCAAGAGAATACGTTCAAAATAACCGACTGGACGGTGTAGTGGCCTTGGTGCATTATAATGATACTACACTCGCGAAGAACCAGATTAAGTTATTTATAGGTGTTAAAGTCAATAGCACCACATCGGATATTCCGGAGGGCTATGAGAGGTTAACCATCAGTGCATCACAAACAGTGCGCGCTACCATTGAGGCACACAATGTGGTAATGCCAAGCCCTGAAACCATAGAAGGAAGAATGAGAGCAAAAGGGGAGGAGCTCAATATGCGTTTGTCAGACTTTACCATCGAACAGTATATCTCAACCAATGAGTTGCTTATAGATATGCCTGTGTATAAACCGGGTTAAAGAGGCTAACTAACTCGTTCATTAATAGACACCAACGTCCGTAGGCGAACATCTGCTGATTTAATAAGGGCGCTTATCCCCTTTAAATCAGGGTTTTGATTGGCACGATAATAGACTTAATGAGTCTACCTTTAACGTATTACTATCATGCTCTATAATACTACCAAACTCATTCTAAGAGGTTTTAGGAAAAAGAAATCCTACTCTATTGTCAATGTTCTTGGATTGTCCATCGGGCTCACCAGCTTTATTCTGATATCGCTTTTTGTGGGATTTGAACTGAGCTATGATCGCTTCCATACTGATCATGAGTCTATCTACCGGATTTACACCGTGATGAAAAAGCCTACTGGAGCGGAAAAGGTGCCGTTTACAGCTGACCCATTGGTTCCGGAAATGCAGTTGGCCTGGCCTCAAATTGAGAGCTACGTTCGAGCGAAACATGTCGCCTCAACAAGGGTCACCAGTGAAGAGCAATCCTTCTATGAAGAAGGTGCTTTTTTCGTAGACAAAAATTTCTTCGAATTTTTTGATTTCGATCTTTCTATTGGGGATAAGTCAAAGGTGCTGGATGAACCCTTTTCGGCCGTGATTTCTTCTGATCTCGCCAAGCGGTATTTTGGCAACAGCAACCCGGTTGGTAAGGTAATTAAAGTGGAAAGGGATTATTTTGATCCAGTCGAATACACGGTCAAAGGAGTCTCAGGACCCATTCCCAAAAATTCACATATCCAATACGACCTGCTCTTGTCTTTTGAATCTTCCTATCATAAGACCACTATTATGATGCCGAACGATTGGTTTTGGACCACTTCGGCTTATTTGAAACTGGGGGATAAAAACTCCATTGAGCAGATAGAAGAAGGTATGCCCGAGTTCATTAAAAATCATAATGTTGCCAAAAACAGCCCAATGGGGTCTGCTGATTTTTCTTTCACAGCATTGAGTTCCCTACATACCAGTGATGTTGAAGTTAAAAATGACTATGCCAAAAAGCAGAGTATTCAGCATATCCTGCTGTTCTCAGGCGTAGCACTGTTAGTGCTGTTCTTGGCTATCATCAATTATGTTAACCTGGCAATTGTAAAGTCAATGGAAGATTCAAAACGCATCGGAATCCAGAAGGTGCTGGGCGCTTCAAGAATCTGGCTTATTAAAAGACATGTTATTGAATCCCTGATTTACTGTTTTATGGCGGTGGTGCTTTCATTGGTTACCATTGAGGCTGTTTTGAAAGGATTTAACCAGATTGTTGACTCGCACATCACAGTGCCTTATGGAAGCCCTGTATTTATTGGAGGATTGTTGTTTCTCATTCTCGGTGTTGGTGTTACATCAGGAATTTATCCGGCTATTTATCTCTCCAAATTTAAGGTGGTGGAGAGCCTTAAAGAGAGTTTTTCATCTGAAAGGTCAAAGCCGCTGAGGGTAGGCTTAGTCACTTTTCAGTTCTTAATTTCTCAAGGACTTATTGTTGCCTCCCTGATCATATACAGTCAGCTGGCCTTTATGATGAAGCCGGAAAATTCCGGCCTGGCACCAGAGAGTGTAATGGTAGTACCGCTGCATGATATGGTTGATTCTCCTGACCTGGAATTACTCAGAAATCAACTAGCCAAAAATTCCGGGATACTTAACACATCTGGAGTATCTCCTGCTCCTGGAGTTGATAACTATCAAGGTGGAGTTCAGGGCAAACAGCTTTCAAATTATACTGGAGATCCAAAAACGTATTTTTCTTATAGAGTATATGATGCTGATTATCAGTTTAAGGAGACTGTTGGTTTGGAGCTGGTGGAAGGACGCTGGTACGATTCACAGATAAAATCAGATCTCACCAATGCTGTGATTATCAATGAAACGGCTGCAAAGCATTTTGGGTGGGGAGCAGAAGCCCTGGGTCAGACGATTACCAAATACGATTCAACGGTTCAATATGTAATAGGTATCGCGAGGGATTTTCATACGGAATCTTTTCAATATCCGATTCAGCCTGCCGTATTTAACTTGCAGACAGATAACCACTCCCTCTCACATTTATTAGTCAAGTTCAGGACAGATGAGACGTCATCCGTGTTGACATCCATAAATCAAGAGTGGGACAATTTGATTCAGACCCTTCCATTCGATTATTATTTCATGGACGACTATTTTGAATCTCAGTATACTTCTGAATTGAAATTGAATAGGCTGATAATCTCACTATCCGTTCTGGCTGTTCTTATCGCCATCCTTGGAGTTTATGGCCTTACATCGTTTACGATCCATCAACGAACAAAAGAGGTGGGGATCAGGAAGATTTTGGGAGCTTCTATAAAGAATATATTGTCATTGCTCATTAAGCCTATTTTCATGTTGATCATGCTTGGCTTTATGTTGGCCGTGCCTATTGCCTATTACTTTTCGAATGAATGGCTTACAGGTTATGCTTATCGAATTGAAGTGAGTCCCTGGCTCTTTGCGATCGCGTTATTGTCCATGTTGAGCATTGCAATCCTGGCAACTTCTTCTATCATGTATAAGTCGGTCAGGAAAAATCCGGTGGATAGTTTAAGGGCGTCCTGATCTTTTATTCGGCCTCTTCCTGCTGAAGCTGCTTATCATAAAGCTCTTTGTAAACCCCATTTTGAGCAAGCAATGATTCGTTGGTGCCTTGCTCAATGATCTTCCCATCATCGAGCACGATAATTTTATCAGCTAGTTTTGCAGAGGAAACGCGGTGAGAAATAATCACAGAAGTTCTACCCTTCATAATTCTGGCCAAGCTATTAAGAATCGTGTTTTCGGTGCTTGTGTCCACGGCCGAAAGGGCATCGTCCATAATAAGAATCTTCGGATTTCTGACAATCGCCCGCGCAATGGATGTGCGTTGCTTTTGCCCTCCCGAAAGCGTGACTCCACGTTCACCCAGCATAGTTTCGAAGCCCTCCGGAAAGTCCATCACATTATCATATAAATCAGCATCCTTGGCGGCCTGAAAAATATCTTCCTGCGAAATGCCATTTCCTCCAAAACCAATATTGTTTTCAATGCTATCCGAAAACAGGAAAACATCTTGCGGCACATAACCAATCTGAGACCTTAGGCTTGATATGTTGTAATCCTTAATACCATTTCCATCTATAGAAATATGTCCATCCGTTGAATCGTACATTCGGCTGATTAAGTTGGCAATGGTACTCTTGCCTGAGCCTGTTGTGCCGATAATGGCAATGGACTCTCCCGCCTTCACTTTAAAGCTGACATTGCGCAAGGCCTTGATCCCTGAATCCGGGTAAGTAAAACTCACGTTGTCAAAAGTCAGATCGCCTGTTAATTCGGCCTCCAAATTCTTATCAGAGACAATGTGGTTTTTCTCTTTTAGAAATTCATTGATCCTTTTCTGTGAAGCGGCAGCCCGTTGAATGATACTGGTGATCCAACCCAGGGAGGTCACGGGCCAAATCAGGACGTTTACGTAAATCACAAATTCAGCGATGTTGCCATAGCTGATATAGCCATTGATTACCTGGGTGCCACCGATGTATATGGTCAGAATCACACTCATGCCAATCAAGGCCATAATCAATGGAAAGAATAGTGAGTTGACAAAAATTAGCTTCAGGGATTTTTCCTTATAAATCTGGCTCTCCTTCACAAAGTTTTGCGTAGAGTCTTTTTCCCTGACAAAGGCTTTGATCACCCGAATACCCGAAAAGGCTTCCTGCACAAATGTGGAAAGGTCAGAAAGGCTCTTTTGTATTTCTTCTGAACGCTTGTTAATAATATTATTCACAAAATAGATACTCACTGAAAGTACGGGCAATGGCAGTAAGGCATACAGCGTAAGCTCAACATTCACACGCAGCATCTGATAGATCACCATTGGAAAGAGTACCAATAGATTGAGCCCGTACATAATGCCTGGCCCTAAATACATTCTCACTCTGGTGACATCCTCTGAAATTCGGTTCATCAAATCACCGGTGTTGTTTCTTCTGTAAAAGCTTAGTGGAAGGTTTTGATATTGGTCGTAGACCTCGTTTTTCAGGTCATACTCAATGCGTCTGGACATCACTATTATGGTCTGGCGCACCAGAAATAGAAAGAAGCCCCTGAGAAAGGCCATAAGAATCATTAACCCGCCAAGAATAAGTACGGAGATTTCAAGGTTCTGAAAAATGTAGGTGCTCAACGAACTGTCATCAAATACACCATACAGCGCGAAGCTTTCTGTCACAAAATCTATGGCATAGCGAACCACCTTGGCAGGCCAAATCGCGAAGTAATTAGAGATAATGATAAATATCAGCCCGAAAATCAGATGGTACTTATACTTAATAAGGTACTTGTTAAGATGGCTGAGTTCTTTCACGTTTTGTGTTAACAGGAATGCTTAAATAAAGGTTGCCCCGCTTGCATTCAATATTTAGAATATCTCATTTTTTGGATTACTTTTGCCACTGAATAAAGGCCCAACAGAATGAGTTAGGCAAATATATATTAAACTACAGTTCTAAAACAATGGTAGAGACAAACGTGGAGGAAAAAGTGAAAAGCGCATCGATATTTTCGGAGGTCGCAGAAATGGGACATGAGCAGGTTGTTTTTTGTCATGATGAACCCACCGGGCTCAAAGCTATTATTGGAATTCATAATACCGTATTGGGGCCAGCATTAGGGGGTACCCGAATGTGGAATTACGCCTCAGAAGAAGAAGCCGTGATTGATGTACTCAGGTTATCAAGAGGCATGACTTATAAGGCCGCTATCTCAGGGCTTAATCTTGGTGGTGGCAAAGCTGTGATTATTGGTGACGCCTCAAAGTTGAAAAACGAGGCCTTTATGAGGCGTTTCGGAAAGTTTGTCAACAGCCTGAATGGCAAGTATATCACAGCGGAAGATGTGAATATGAAAACCAGTGACATGGAATACATTGGTATGGAAACCAAACATGTAACTGGACTGCCAAAGGATATGGGTGGCAGTGGAGACCCTTCTCCCGTAACTGCTTATGGCGTTTACATGGGAATGAAAGCGGCCGTCAATAAGAAATTTGGAAGTGATGATTTGAGCGGCAAAAAGATATCCGTTCAAGGCGTGGGTCAGGTAGGCATGTATTTGGTCGACCACTTGGTAAAAGATGGCGCTAAGGTTTACATCACAGATATCAATGAAGAAAAACTTCGAAATATTTCTTCGAAAACAGGAGCTGAGGTAGTTGGTATGGATGATATATATGATCTGGATGTAGACGTGTATGCACCATGTGCTTTGGGCGCAACCCTTAATGACGATAGCATTTCCAGATTGAAGTGCCAGGTAGTTGCCGGAGCCGCCAACAATCAACTTCAAGATGAAGTACGCCATGGCAATATGCTTATGGACAAAGGAATTGTTTATGCCCCTGATTTTGTCATCAACGCAGGAGGCATTATTAATATAAGCTCAGAATTGAGAGGAGAATATAATAAACAGCAGGCCTATTCATGGACCGAAAAAATCTATGACACCTGCATGAGTATTTTAAATAAATCGGAAAAAGAGAGAATTCCTTCCCAGGAATCTGCAATGTTACTGGCAGAAAAACGTATTTCAGACATAGGGAAGGTTAAACTTTCATTTTAATTAATACCTGGTAGTTGTAATTTCAGCTTCCAGATTTTTATATTAGTCGTTCTTTAACCTACTGAAATGCTCAACAGGAGATCACTTAGAGTGAAAGCAATGCAAACATTGTTTGCATATAATCAATGTGCTGAAGCCAATGGTAACCTTGGCCTGGCCGAGATTGATGAAGTTTTTGCTCCCGATTTGAATTCGATGGAGGCTCCTGACCACGAAAAGCTTAAGGCCAATAAAGAGCAAGCCAAAAAACTATTTTCAAGTAAGGTTTCCCAAATACCATTGACAGACAATGAGACTTTCTCAAAGGAAGCTCAGGATTCAGCCAATGCAGCATTCAAAGAATTTAATAAAAGATCCAAGCAGGATTTTGACCACCTGTCAAAACAGATGGTTAATGATGCACAGGCCTTGGTTAATCGTTTTCTCGAAGTAATTAGCCTTTTGATTTCCTGGTCTGATTATAGCCGCATCGAAGCGGATAAAAAGAGTAAGATTGACCCCGAACGGCTGTTGGTAGGGGACTTTAATTTTTACAAAAATAAGGTCATTCAGTTCTTCAGAGATTCTTCCAAAGTACAAGTGGCTTTGGTTAAAAAGGATGTGAATTGGGAACAAGACGAAGACAACGTCAAGAATTGGTACAAGGAAATTATAAAGAAGGATGATGCTTACCTTGAATACAGAAGAGTTACTAATCCAACGTACCAACAAGACAAAGAAATTGTGGATCACTTTGTGAAACAGATAATTTTTAAGAACAACCTCATTCTTGATTTTTTCGAAGGCAGGGATATTTTCTGGATTGAAGACAAAGCCATTGCCCGTAGTCTGGTTACTCGATCTATCCGCGATTTGGAAGAGAGTTCCATCCCGAAAGATTTCGGCATTCCCGATTTTTCCAATAACTGGGAAGAGGATAAATTGTTTTTTGAGCAGATTTTCAAATTGACTATTGAAAACGACAAGGAATACGAAGAGATGATCTCTGTTAAGACCGAGAACTGGGAAATTGACAGGCTGGCTATAACCGATCAGATCATACTTAAAATGGCCATTACAGAAATGCTGAATTTCGCCAGCATACCTTTAAAAGTGACCATTAATGAGTATATTGAGCTCTCAAAAAATTATAGCACACCAAAAAGCAAGCAATTCGTTAATGGTGTGTTGGATGTAATATCCAACGAACTTCAATCCAATGGGCGCGTAAAGAAAAGCGGAAGAGGATTGATAGATAATAAATAGAAGTAATAATGAGTAAAGGTTCTAGTAATTTATTGGCATTTGTAATTGGCGCTGCAACCGGAGCGATCATTGGCATTTTATATGCCCCTGACAAAGGTTCAAACACCAGAGGCAAATTGTCGTATCAACTGGATAAGTATAAAAAACAATTAGAAGATCTTCTGGAAGATTTGATCAACGGGAAGCATGAAATTTCGTCCTCAGCAAAAACTGAAGGGCAGAAGGTAGTGTCTGAAGCCAGGCAGAAAGCTGAGCAATTGCTTAACGATGTGGATGATCTCATAGGTCAGATTAAATCAGGAGAAAAAGAATAAACCCTTATAAACATGAAAACTAAAATAAGCTTACTAAGTATCGTGGCTGTACTTTTTGTTACAGCGGGCTGCGGAAATGCAGACATGGAAAAGAGAATTGCCAATTTGGAGAGAAGAATCAACCAATTGGAAACTACTGGTGTTGTTAGACCTGCACAGCAGCCTACAGCTACTACCCAGGCTGAGCCAACTGTGAGCAGCGGTGCTTCATTCAAATGGGAGCAGACCCTGTACAACTTTGGAACTATCAAGCAAGGCGAAGTAGTGGACTACACCTTCAAGTTTACCAACAACGGAACAGGTGACTTGCAGATTGAGAGCACTTCAGCTTCTTGTGGATGTACAGTGCCGAACCACACCAGAGAGCCAATCCCTCCAGGTGGATCAGGTGAAGTTGTGATTCGTTATGACAGCAAAGGAAAATCAGGTCAGCAAAGTCCTGTGATCACCGTGGTTGCGAATACAAGCCCAAGACAAACAAGACTAAGCCTTAGAGGACTGGTACAAGTCGCTTCTGAAGATTAATTTATGTATAGCATTCTATTACAAGCACCAGGGGGCGGTGGCACAAGTACACTAATCCTGTTTGGCGGCATTGCGATCATCTTTTATTTTTTTATGATTCGTCCGCAACAAAAAAAGCAGAAAGACCAGAAGAAGTTCATCAGTGAGATCAAAAAGGGTGACGACATCGTGACCATTGGAGGAATTCACGGCAGAGTTTCTGCCATTGATGACGAAACTGTGACCCTGGACCTTGAGAAGGGTGCCAAGATCAAGTTTGAACGTTCTGCTATTTCTCTTGAGTCTACCAAGAAACAAGCTGCTAAATCTTAAACGTGATTGAAGAGTGCTGAAGAAATAATTGAAAAACTAAGAAGCTCCTTCTACACACCTAGTAGAAAGGATGAAAAGCTTAAGGTGGTGGTATTCTGTATTTTGATATCCACCACCTTTTGGTTTTTTAGTGCACTCAACAAAGCCGATTACACCACACAGATTCAATACCCAATTGAATTTAAATACGACCCCAATCTCTATGTGGCAGTGTCAGAGTTGCCAGACAAACTTCCGATAGATGTAACCGGTGGAGGCTGGGATCTGATGACAAGGTCGTTTGGTTTTGGTATGGAGCCAATTTCAATTGACCTGGAAGATCCTTCTGTCTTGAGATACCACCTCTCCAGTACCTTGAGAGGAGACCTCTCGGCAAGTATGACCGATATTAACCTCAACTTTATTTTAAACGACACCCTTTTCTATAATATTCAGAAAAGAGTCAAACGCAGAATCCCTGTCGCTTTTGATAGCATCTCCATTGTTTTAGATGAAGGTCATGAGATTACCTCTTCTATAAACCTGGAACCAAAATATATTGAATTAGAGGGGCCGGAAAATCTCGTTAATGCATTCTCCAACCCTTTTATTGTCTACCCCGGAAGTAACTCCTTTGATGATAATGTAGATGATCAATTTGAAATTCCATCACTGGGTTCTTCCCTAATCAATGCCGATGTTTCAGAGGTAAGGGCCATTTTTGAAGTGACCGAGTTCATAGATTTCGATGAAATGCGCTCCGTGGAATTGGTTAATGCCGAAGACTCTACCTTAACAATTTTTCCCTCCAGAGTTAGAGTTTTTTATCGCAAGGATGAGCGTTTTATAGACCAAGTTGCCGATACCGTTGAGCTATCATTGATGGCTGACTTCAATACACTGAATTTGCTGGACTCTACTATTGAGATAAAGGCCGGCATTCAGATGTCCTACATCAAAGGTTTGTCGATAGAAACTGTGCGGGTGAAAGTGAACTATGAGTAAACAACCACTTCTGGTAGGAATTACGGGAGGAATAGGTGCCGGTAAGTCCATGGTTTGCAAGGTCTTTCAACACTTAAGCATCCCAATCTATGAGGCAGACACTCGCGCCAGAATGCTGATGGTTGAAAATGCGGGCCTCATCAACCAAATCAAATCCGCCTTTGGCAATGAAAGCTATACGGCAGATGGTGGCTTAGACAAGTCATATCTGGCCGACAGGGTTTTTAACAATACCGAGGAACTTCAAAAACTCAATGGCCTGGTTCATCCCAAAGTAGGAGAGGACTTCGCCAATTGGGTGTCGGAGCATCTGGCCAGTCCATACCTGATCAAGGAAGCTGCCTTACTTATTGAATCGGGCTCATATAAGAGCCTTGACAAGCTGATCGTGGTTACTGCAACAAAGGAGACCCGAACCAAGCGCGTGTTGCTTAGAGACCACCACAGAAGCAAAGAGGAAGTGGCTGCTATTATGGATAAGCAGCTCAGCGATTCCGCCTTTAAAAAACATGCCGACTACGTGATCAGTAACAATGAGGAGGAACTGCTGTTGCCTCACATTTTAAGACTGCACAAAGAACTTTCGGAACTAGCTGGCCAGCGAGGGTAGGGAAATCTGATCGTTATAGAATTTCATTCGGCTATGCGCAAAGTCTAGTTGCTCTATTTTTTCAATCTTATCAAGCTTGTGGTTATAGAACACTTCAATGTAAAAGTCTTCTAAAAGGAAGAGATTGATTTTGTAACCGTAGTAGCGAATGGAAACTATAAACGACCCCTCCTTATAGAGCATTTGAATTTGCTCTTTGATGGGATAGTTTAAGAAATCATACGGTTCCAGGCGCATATATAAAAATAAAAAATATATGCGCTATAACGCTAAAACGGAAATTTAATTACGACCGCAGCGTGTGAAAAAAGAAGCTCCCATTGGGAATCAGCGTTTTATAGACAAACAAAAAAGCACCTTTGCCTTTATAGTCGTTTAATACAGACTTGAAGATATGAGGATGCTTGTTGAACTCGCGTATCAGGCGCATGGCATCATTGAAATTTTCAACCCTCCAATATTTCCAATGTTTACACTGTAAGTCCTGTCTGATTTGAGATTCTATACGGAGAATTTCTTCGGCCGTGGTGAGGCCAACTCTCCAGACATAGCGCTGGTCTACAAAAAGCGTATTACTGTCGATCCAGTTTTTAATATGAGTTTCAACTTTGGGTTCACTTTGTATGTCACCTACATAAGTTGCTAGCTGAGTTCCAAATTTCATTGGTTGAACGGGTTTAAGTAATTGTCTTTCAGTGTTTTGCCATATATAACTTAGCTAGTCTTTTGATTAGATACAAGTATTGGTGGAGAAAGGAGGGAATGAATTAAGCACTTATAAACCTAAATATCAACCGTTTACATGATTAAAAAGAGACGGCACATAAATTTTAATGGTGAATAAAGCTTTTCGAAAAATGTGACAGGTGGTAAGCGAATGTCAACCGGCCTTGTTCTTGTAAATGGACTCGTTTACGAGCTCTACCTCATGGCCAATCTTGTTCAGCGCCTCGGCCACTATCTTGGGGGTTTCTATTTTACTGTCAGGGTTGATGGCCTGAATAAATGACTTGTGATTGGGGATACCGTATTCCTCACAGAACTTCTTCTTGGACCCACGCCTATCGCCATAGCGCTCCACGATAAATTCATTGATCGTGGTGATGGCCCTTCGATAGTTGATGCCTGCTCGCTTCTTATCGTAATACAGATAGAGCCCGAACAATACCACCAGTATGGTGATGATGATCGCGGCAGCATAGGATACCAGGTAAACGAGTTGCTCGTTCATTCGTGTCTTAGGTCGTTATTCAGGTCTTTCGATTTTTGGTAGAAATCGAGTTGAAAAATTGGCAGTTGAGGACAATTTTTCTAAAGATATGTAAAAAAAATACCCCCTCAAATATATTGCGAAAATGTCTTTACAAGCTCGTAAGGCATGATTTAAGACCAAATTATAATTTGGCCTTAAAGCCCTATGATTCTTGCCCTGTTAGGGGGTAAAATATTAGGAAAATGACCTGTGGATTTTCAAATTCATAAAGTCAAAACAACCAAATGAGACTTCTAAAAGCCAAGGATGTACTGAGAGTGATTAAGGGGGAGGACATCGAGTTCCGATTGAACCCTTATGATATTCAGGTAAAAGAGCCGGTGGTCATTGACGGAGTCCGTTCTATTTATTCGCTGGAATTTCCTCGCATTAAATTCAATTCCATTGTCATCAGGAATTGCGAGTTCATTGGTTCGCTTAAGTTCAAACACCTTATCGGAGATAACTTCTCCTTCGAGAATTCTGAGGTAGGCAAATTAGGAATGTACAATAGCACTATCAATCGGGTTAGTGTTAAAGACAACAAAAAAATTGGAGAACTGAATTTTGACAGAACCTCCATCAACGATTTGTCCATTGTCCAAAACAGAAGTTTCGAGAAATTTCATTTGGGCTGCTATAACAATGTGCTGAGGGCCACCTTCAGTCATAACGGATTCCTTAATTCCGGAATGACTGAATCCTCAGTATACATCTGCCCTGAGCAGTTTGGTGAAATTGACATCAAAAAGCTGAACGCCTCTCGTGTTGAGATCGGATCGTTTGGTGAGCACTCTCGTCTGAGTATAGATGGTGTGGTTACCGATGAATTCAAAATCAAGAACTGCGATTATAGCAAATCACAGGTGAGCTTAAAAAACATTAAACCCATGGGGGAACATAAAAGTCAGTTGACGATAGAAGATTCTGTTTTGGACGAAACGGTGTTGCAGGAATCAGAAGTTAAAAAATTCAATGATCTCAGCATTGAGAACAGCCGCGTGGGAACGCTCAGAAATGTAACAGCGGAATTAAAGACTTTGCAAAAGGCGCGCTTTTGGAAGCGAAACATCTCCAGCCTTTTTCTTTGGTAAAATTTTTTAGTTAGTAGTTAGGTTAAGACTAGTCTTGGATATAGTACACCTTGTTTACAAGGTGTACTTTATATCCTATTTTGTTTAGGGCCTGAGCAATGGTCTGTGGAATTAAAACCTCACTGCCCTCAGCCTGGATGGCTTGCAGAAAAGATTGCTTTTCTGGAATGTCATATTCTTCGCAAAATTGCTCAACCGCATCCTTACTGGAATAGCGTTGCCTCACAAAATTGCTGATGGTAAAAATTGCCGCACGATAGCTTATCCCCTCTTTCTTTTTGTGACTGTAAAGGTAAAAGGCGAGTACTGACACAAGTCCGACAAACACTGCCGAGCTTAAATAAATTACTATAGCGTTGATCTGCTGCTCCATATTTCTTTCTGCACAATAATAGACGTAAAAATACTCATTAAGTTTGTAAAAAAATAGTTAAAGATCATTTTCAGTCAAAGAAAATATTGAAATAATGTAATTCTACTATGAACACAGTGATTATGCTAAAAAGTTCAATTTTGGAGGCTTTGGTGTAAAAAAATTACTAATTAATTGAGCTAGATGTAGGGCGTTTTTTGATTTGCCAAAGGCCAATGCACATAAGAATCAGTCCTAGGACATAGATAATGCTTTTAATAAACGCCATATCTAAAAGCAAATCATTTGATGCATCCATAATTGCTTTTTCAGTCGCAAAAGTCACAATATTTCCCGCATGGAAAATGGCGATATAGAGGGCGAACCAAAAAAATGGCTCTTGCGATAGACTTAACACCATTTCATTTTTTCTAAGCTTGATTAGGCTATAAAGTGCTAGTCCTATAAGAAAAATTGACATCAAGGTTTGAGAGACGCTGTTATATTTTTCAAAGCCATTTGACACTAATAGACCTTCAGAAATGGTTATCAAGACTAAGAGCGACACTCCACCAACGAGAAATGGCCTAGTTTTTTTGCTTAGAAAGGGAAGATATAATGCCCAGGAGGCCAAGATAACCTCAATACTCCGCCCTAAGTAAATTGTATAGATATTGTTTGATTGGTGCGTCAAATTTTGAAGTATTGTCATAAGGGCGTAGGACAATATCAGATAAAAAAATGCGCGTTCACGAACGCGCATTTTTTTGTAAACGATAATGCCAAAAATTAGCGGAATTATAACGGCTCTATATGCCGTGATTATAAAATCTATTATTTGGCTATCAGTCATAATTTGGTCTTAATCATCATCACCACAGACAGGAGGGCAAGCAGTACCATTGTTAAGAGCACATTGTGTACCATCGTCACCTTTCATTCCTTCAGTATCCTGTACCAAAAGGCACATGCTTAGTATATCTCCATTTAGGTCGCTGCAAACCTCAATACTAGCCTCTGGAAAATTCTTAATCGTTTCTTCCAGGCAATCACGCCCGATGAATACCCAGTTCAGATTATAGGGTTTATTGGCCTCCCAACGCCCACTACAGTCATTATATTCTTCCAGGCTTATGGCCCCTAAGCGATTGTACGCAGATAATATTTTACCTTCAAGAGTTGACCCACCAACAACCGGTGCGAAATTCTCTTCTTCGCCATAACCCAGGCAGAATCGTAGCCCGGTAAGCTCAGGGTCACTAAGGGCCACCCCGATAAGTTTTGGTGAGATATTAAAGGTGCCCGGGTCATCGCGGTACTTGCTTTGGAATGCCGCGATTCTCTCATTGGCGTCTTCAAGCGGAATTTCACCGCCCACATTACTTGGAAAATTTGCCATACTTTAGTGTTTTGGATTTAAGATTTTATCTGAAAATAATAAGTATGTACAGATAAAAACAAGGGCACAAACACCAATGCTTCATTATTCAATGAATAATACAATTTCAGCTAATATAGTGAATTAATTAAAGCGAGATTCATTACATAAGAATAATTGAGCCAGCTACTGACATGAAAAACATAACAAAAAACTGTTATGCATTTCATATTCAACCATCTGTAGCATAAGTATAAATTTCGGCTATGAGATTTGGCTTTTTTATTAAAATTACCGGCAGGCACTGCCAGCACCGGCCTGCCTATACTGTCATTGCGAAGAAGCTGAAGCGCAGCGGAAGCTCAGAACCTGTCATTGCGAGAAACGAAGCAATCTGTCTGTTCTAGGCTACGGTAGTTTAGAACAGACAGATTGCCACGTCACAAATCATTGCTATCGCATGATTTGCTTCTCGCAATGACAGGTTGCCGCCTTCGTTTGTGTTCTCACAAACGAACTGGATATAATTCCCCAAGCGCTCTATTTCGAAGAAAGATGTTTGTGAAGACATAAACATCGGCCCAATCCGTCCGTTCCGGACTGAAGCTGTTTAGAACAGACAGATTCTTTCATCCCGTGAAAAACGAGACTCAGAATGACAGCAAAGGTTGGTGATGCGGCAACCTGCCTGCTCAGGAGTACTGTCATTGCGAAGAACCTGTAGCATAGCGAAAGGTGATGTGGCAACCCGTCCGTTCGAAGTGAGAGCAATATAGAACCAGCAAACCCCAACAAAAAAGTCGAGGCCAATGACCTCGACTTTTACTGTTTTATGTATATGAAAGAACGAGCCTAAACCGGCCTATTCTCCGCCTTCATTATGAGGTTTAGGACCTGAACCGTCACAATTGTATATCTCCATGTGGATTACGTAGCCATCGAACTTGACATTGGCCAAATCAGGCTCATCCTTGATCGATAACCTGGAGTTCACAACTTGTCCTGGTTTTAGATCTCCTAATTTTTCCGGGCCCATTTCTCCAACCGTTCTTTCACCCATTTTCAAATGAGGTTCAGATTGTACGAAACAAAGCGTCTCTGACGTGGTGTTTTTCACCGTGCCAAAGAGAGTTTTTGTCTCCGCATCGTATTGCATAGAAATGTCCAATCCGCCAAGGGTACCCTTCCAGCTTTTGTTCAGGGCAGTTATCGGGCTGGACATGGCTGCTTCGTTGGCCTCACGACCTTCTGTACCATGACCTTCACCGTCTCCACCTTCTCCACCTTCTCGACCTTCGCCTCTTTCACCGCCTTTACGACTGTGTTCTTCGCCACCTTCTCGGCCTTCACCACTTTCACCGCCTTCGCGACCATGTTCTTCACCACCTTCTCGACCTTCACCACCTTCTTGGCTATCGCCACTTTCACCTTCACTTCCGTGTTCCATGTTGCCAACTTCGGCATGTGCTGTCCATCCTTCAAAAGCCTTTTCAGTAGCTTTCAAATCTATTTCCATCTTCTGGCCTGCCACAAGACTTGTGGGTGTGGTTGGCCCTAGCTCAGTTCCATTCGATAAATGAACTTCTACCCGAACTCTATCAAGAGTTTCATTGGATGTGTTTTCAACCGACCCTTTGAAAGAGTTACTTGATTTGTTGTAGCTTAAAATAAGCCTGGCACCGTACTTGGTTTGGTCGTAATTGTAGTCCAGCCCAAATTCATTTGGGTCTTCTTCATTACTCTCACCACCCTCGCGGCCTCCACTTTCGTGCTCACCCTTGCCTTCTTTAGATCCATGTTCTTCTCCTCCTTCTTTATGAGAGGCACAGGAAACCGCACCAATTATAAAGAGAGAAAATATGATATGTTTTATTTTCATTATTATTTCAATTTGATATTTCGTTAAATCTTTTTGGTTGATTTATCCAGACTTCAATTTTTCTCCATAGAAACTCGGATACAAGAATATCCATGTATCTACAGGATTGTTTGCACAAGAAATTTACCGCTGGATAAATCGGAATAATATTGACCATAACCGCCTATAATAGGCCGCTATGACATATAAATTTGGATTCAAACGAATTGAGGTGGACCTCTCAGTGAGTAGGTACAGGGGCACAAACTTGAATAGTCAAAGAGGACTAATCGTTTGTTGACCTTGTTAACATTTACCCGGGATACTGCTGAGTATTCAACCGGATAAAAGTGTATGTATTCACTACTTTCTGTGGTTTTCTTTTTACCTCGAACCGAAGTGGCCGTTACATAGTCGGTCTTAGAAGATTCAGAGTGATCTCGAGCCGGACCCCTTTCGAAATCACCTTTAGGTTCATCATGCTGCTGTTTGCTGTGCTCACCATGGTGGTGAAACTCAATTTCCAGGTAATGATCGTAATGAGGAATTGACTGATGCAGCAGAAGTATGCTAAACACACCTAAAAAGAATAGGCCCTGAATTTTCTTGCCGAACTGCATTGATACGAAGTTAAAAATTTCGTTGGAAATGAGTACGAATTACTAAAAATTTAGTTGTCTCTATACCGTCATTGCGAGAACGTCTAGCACAGCGAAACGAGCTGTGGCAAACCAACGAGTTACTGTCATTGCGAAGAACCTGGAGCGCAGTGGAAGGTGATGTGGCAATCCGTCTGTTCTAGGCCGCGGCAGTCTTGAACCTACGGATTGCCACGGTCGTGCCTCCCTGCTCCAACGCTGAAGCTAAGGCGCAAGCGTTCGCAATCACAGGTTCGGAGCTTTGCCACCCTATCGTTTTGCTTTCAATGAGTTAATGCTGATATTGGTTTACCCGATTCGGGTTAAACCTTAAACCACATGAACCCACTACATCGCTTTCAAAAAGCCATTCTTTTATTACTGTCCTGTTTTATTTTTAGCCAGGCGCAAAGCCAGAATCTGGATAAGGCCTATGCCGATCTAATCAAGGAGTATACCACCGACACCCGGTTTTTACCCCGTATGCTCAACACCTTCCCGGCTTCCTCCACACTGCCTTCTCCTTTGGAACACTTCGGTACTATAATAGGAGCCCCTGGCGTAATGCATCATACCGCTGATATTTATAAGTACTATGAGACCCTTGCGGCCAAATCAGACCGGATGCAAATGGTCAAGATTATTGATAGCGAGGAGGGCAGGCCTATTCATTTGCTGATCATTTCAAGCCCGGAAAACCTGGCCAAGCTCGATACCTATAAGCAAAATCTATCCAAACTAGCTGACCCTTCCTCATTTGAGGCAAGCACGTTGGATGAAGTGATCGCAGATACGAAACCGATGTACTACCTCAATGGTGGGCTTCACTCCACTGAAATGGGTTCTCCGGAAATGCTGATGGAGCTGGTATTTCGTCTGCTGGCGGAAGAGAGCTCTGAAATGAAAAACATCAGAGACAACATCATCACATTGATCAATCCAGTGTCTGAGCCAGACGGCCGAGACAAGCAGGTGGATTGGTACTATCGGTACACCAAGCAGAAAAAGGTTTATGATGATGGTTTGAGAGGCTCGCCACCTTATTGGGGCAAATATGTTTTCCATGACAACAACCGGGATGGACTTCAGGTATCTCAGGCATTGACCAATGCCATCTTTGATGTGTACTATGAGTATCACCCCATTTCCATGCTTGATTTGCATGAGTCGGTGCCCTTGCTTTATATCTCTACCGGCACCGGACCTTATAACACTTATGTTGACCCCATTACCATCGGGGAATGGCAGGTCATGGCCAATCACGACTTGACGCAAGCCACTTCGCAAGGACTTCCCGGTGTCTTTACCTGGGCCTTTTATAATGGCTGGTGGCCGGGCTATGCCGTCTGGGTGGCTAACAACCACAACGGCATAGGTCGGTTTTATGAGACCTTCGGAAATGGTGGAGCCAATACCTTTTTAAGAGACCTTTCCAATAGCAGCTATGCAGGTGATCCCGTACATTCAAGACAGTGGTATCGACCAGTTCCACCTACTAAAAAAGTGCTATGGTCGGCCAGAAACAATGTCAACTATATGCAAACCGGAGTGGTGGCTTCGCTCAGCTACGCGGCTGATAATGGGGCTACCCTATTAGAGAACTTCTATCAAAAAGGAGTCAATAACATCAACAAATGGAAAGAAGGTGGAAACTTTGCCTACGTGATTAGCAAAGACCAGAACGATGACAATGCTTCCGCCTATCTGGTCAATCAATTAAGAAGGCAAGGCATCAAGGTGCATCACAGAACCAGTGGTGAAAACGCAGGCGAATATGTGGTGGTGCTAGACCAACCCTACAGCAGTCTGGCCGATGCACTTTTGTCCAAACAGGAGTATCCTCAAAACGCCAAGCACAATCCTTATGATGATATCGCCTGGACCTACGGCTTGATGTATGGGGTAGATGTGAAATTGCTGAAAACCGATGAGGGCTTTTCCCGAAATGGTCTTGAATTGCTAAACAATGATTTGACAAATACTGGAACCGAATCCGGAAGAGGCTCGAATTTGCAAGTCAATTACAAAGCGCAAAACGCTGTACTACCGATGCTATACAAAGTGGCGGAGGCAAGTCCCAGAGCCAATATTAAAATCACCACAGACGAGACAGATGATCTTAATAGTGGCTCTATTCTTATCTCAGGAGCAAACAATAGAACTGCCGATATGATCAAAAATATGGGGCTGGATGTTGTGAAATCTTCTTCTCAACCAAGTGTTGCTTCACGCAAGGTGGAACTACCGCGTATTGGCATCTACCATACCTGGTTCAATACTCAGGCTGAAGGTTGGGTGAGATATACCTTTGAACAACGAGGAGTCCCATACACCTCTATTAGCAAAGATGACCTTAGGGCCGGAGGTCTGAATGATCGATTTGATGTGATTCTCGTTCCGCACATCTCCGGAGATGTGGAAACCATGATTCACGGCATTGATAAAAAATGGGGACCGATGCCTTATACTAAAACGGATGAGTTCCCTCACCATGGTTACCCGGATGCTACACCTGATATGACGGGTGGTCCTGGTTTTGAGGGCATGGCCGAGTTGAAAAACTTTGTAGAAGGTGGAGGTGCCTTGATTACCCTGGCCAATGCTACAAGAATGGCTGCCGAGACTGGTATTACACGAGAGCTAAGAGCACTCAATACGGGCAATCTATACCATCCCGGTTCTATTGTCACTGCAATGGCGCGTAACAATGGGCACCATATTATGAATGGTTATCCTGAGATTACGCATGTATTCCGAGGCAACCTGCAGTTATACCAGGTAGGCAAATACGCAAGAAAAAATATGGTGCTGCAGTACGGTACTGGTCAGCTTCGCGATGAAAAGATCTACACAGAGGAGATCATGGGAATGGCTGATTACGAAGCGGACACAACTGCTCTCGCTGCTGAAAAAGACCGACCCAATGAAAAATATGTGTTGTCAGGTATGGTTCGCAATGAGAGTAGAATCATAGGGCAGGGTGCCATTTTTGATATCCCTGTAGGCAGCGGAAGAGTAGTAGCTTTCACGTTTAACCCCTTGCACAGGTTCCTGAATCACCATGATGCGCCTATGCTTTGGAATGCCATTATCAATTGGGATGTAAAGCCTGAGAAGTAGTAAGAATTACCGTCATTCTGAGGGAGGTACGACCAAAGAATCCGTCCGTTCTAAACTGCCGTGGCCTAGAACTGACAGACCTGCCCGTCCGGCAGGCGGGTTGCTTCGTTCCTCGCAAAGACAGAAACTTGTTGGTTTGGCTCTCCTAGGAATTCCTCGCAATACCGGTCAGACCGCTCTTTCACAATGCAGGTAGCCGTCTGACCGGTGGACTTGTGTAAAAATGAGGCCAGAGATCTCCATTTTTATGTAGACTTGAGGTAAATGGTGCCCATCGGCAACGGTCGAAATTTGATGTGATTGACTTATGTTTTCGGTTATCCATCAATTTTTTTTTAATGTTTTACACCAACGGGGCTTTTAGTTTGGATCGAGATTCCAAATTTATAAGATTAACGCTCACGGAATAAAAACATCGAATTTAGCCCTTAACTGTGGAAAATCTACCTAGGTAAGGGCCGAACAATTGCTGTATAGAGAAATCCTAAAGTCGAAATATAGATTCCAAAAGTTCCCCATGAAAAATACATGGACGGAGATTAAGTAAGGTTCACGCTACTTTCTCAAATTCAATTTTATATTAATATATAGTATGCATGCATAACAAGTGCGTGTTTGCATCGTATACCTTATTTCCAAGCAAATTTCCATACGAACGTTTGTTAGGTTAATATTTAAATGAAAACAGGACTAACAACTATTAAAATGATTCACATTTCTAACCATCCAAAACCGGGCATCTCGATTGCCAAGCTTATACGAAAACAGAGATTGGCCTTTCACACTACCCCCATTGTCAATTATGAGATGCTTTCAAAAACGATTATCAACCCTAAACTACACCATAATGAATATAGAGACATCGGACCATGAATCAGTTAAACTATCTAGGCACAGGCATGATTTAATCAAATTTATCTTTATCATAGTCGACCTATTTCTGCTCTCGAAAGGTCCTATTAGAATAAGAGAGAATATACACCCGCAATTTGACTTTCAGAGGTATGATTCGTTTCAGTCAGAAAACTTAAATTATGCCACGATCACGAGATCTGACAGAATAGACCAGAACTCAGAACCTCTTGAGGATTACCTCTCAAAAAGGACTGACCCTCCCAGTCCATCACAAATCTTTTCAAAGCAATCTCCAAAAAGAAGCTTTGAAACCTCTAATCAATCTTTTTCGGTTCCCTCCCAGAATAGAATTAAGAGTTGGATGAAATTTGAGCTGATTCAAGGACTTGACCTCTTAAATTCAAAGAACTGGGAAGGTCAGGCTGGTGGTCTGAACCTCATTTACTTGAAAGCAATTCGAGTTGGCGATTCTATGCTACAGCTAGTGCGGCCCAATATTTTCAACATGGCGGTAACAATCTGACCAATTAAAAAGAGTAAGAATGAGTGACTAAAAAAATTAACTATCAGTAGCCTACATCAACAACTTAAACTAAATGAACCATGAGAACCTTATTTATAACTCTTTTTATACTTCTGACCCAAGCAAATTTTTCGCAACTTTTGGGTCAAACGCAAGCAATACATTATAGTGGGGTTGCAGTAGGTTCTAATGGGCAGGCCCTGCGCAATAAGCAAATACAACTTCAACTGGCGATATTGGAAGGTGATAGCTTGGCCAATCCCGTTTTCATAGAACGTCATTTAGTCAGAACAGATCAAAATGGTGCTTTTTCGACAATTATAGGTAGAGCCCAGGCCATATTCGGGAGTTTTGATGACATTGACTGGGCGAATTTTCCGGTGTATTTACGAGTTGAATTAGATCCGAATGGCGGTACAAACTTCCAAGTAATTGCTATTGACGAATTCCTTCCAGTGCCTTATGCAATTTTTACAGGTGAATCTGGAAACCAAAATGATCATGATCGGGATAGTACCAATGAGTTTCAAGACCTTTCGATCCTAGGAGATCAGCTAACGATTTCAGATGGCAATACGATTACGCTGCCTGGTGATATTAATGATCATGATCGGGACAGTACCAATGAATTTCAAAACCTGTCAATCCTTGGAGATGAGCTAACGATATCTGAGGGCAACACGATTAGGCTGCCAACTGACATTAATGACCATGATCGGGACAGCACCAACGAGTTTCAAAATCTTTCGATCCTCGGAGATCAGTTAACGATTTCAGATGGCAATACGATTACGCTGCCTGGCGACCCTGATGATCATGATCGGGATAGTACCAATGAGTTTCAAGACCTTTCGATCCTCGGAGATCAGTTAACGATATCTGAGGGCAACACGATTACGTTGCCAACTGATATTAATGATCATGATCGGGATAGTACCAATGAGTTTCAAAACCTGTCAATCCTTGGAGATGAGTTAACGATATCTGAGGGCAACACGATTACGCTGCCAACTGATATTAATGATCATGACCGGGACAGCACTAATGAGTTTCAAACCATACAACTTCTTAACGATACAATTCGGTTATCTCATGGTGGAGGTGGAATTCCTATCAATGAGATTTTTAATTCTTCCAGTCCTCGATTTGATTTTGGAACATTTGAATGGTCACCAACACGAACAAGTATTATAAGAATTAAACACTCTGGAAATAAATTACCTGCATTGATTGAATTTAAATGGTTCTCTAAAGGATCATACAATTATGGGTTTATTGTCAATGGAGAAAGTATAGTCGATGCCAATAAGCTCCTTGCCACTGTTTATAGTCCTGACGCGCCTGATTTTGCCGGATCGATTTCCATTGTTAATACCTTTGAAGATGTAGCTGAAGGGCCAGTTATAGTGACCGGGGCAATTAGAAGAGTGGGGGGGCGATTAAAAATATTTTGGCAAGCTAGGATATCTGAAATAACTAAAAAGCATATCGAACTAACGGTTCATAATGGTTTTAACCTAAGTATGGCTATTGTGGCAAACTGGAAAATAACTTATTGAAATATGAAAGCTCGATATATAATCATGCTGTTAAGTTTTATTCTTACCAATTCTTTAGTAGCTCAACAAAAGGCAGGAGTAATTAAATATTCTAAAACCAACTCTCCATTGTCAGGGTATATTTCTAATGGCCGAATGTCAATAAGTAGTTTCGTTGAATTAATAGAACCACCAGTGGTCACTTCAACAGAGAATAAAGAATTTGAAGGATTTAAAGTTTATCCCAATCCGTATTTTGGTTCCAAATCTCTTCATCTCAACTTACCAGTAAAATATCAGGAAAGTGACTTCAGTATTTCGATATTTGACCTTAACGGTAACAAAGTTTACTATGCTAAATACAGAGATCTTGTGGCAAATCATTTTCCGATCAAGATCGACATAAATCCCACTGTTAGCGGGGTTTATCTCCTATACTTGATTGGAGCACAAGGTGGTTTTACCTATTCAATTAGGGTTCTAAAATATTGACTTTGAACAATTTTGAGGATTCTTCTTCAATACCTGATTATTCAGTTATAAACATCAGCCCTCACTGTCTTTGCGAAGAACCTGTAGCGTAGCGGAGGGTGATGTGGCAATCCGTCCGTTTTAAACTGCCGTGGCAAACCAACAAGTTTCTGTCATTGCGAGGGAGGCACGATCGTGGCAATCCGCCTGTTCAAGACTGCCGTGGTCTAGAACAGACAGATTGCCGCGTCACAAATCATTGCTATCGCATGATTTGCTTCTCGCAATGACAGAAACCATAGCGGTCCGACCGCTCTTTCACAATGCAGATAGCGGTCTGACTGATGCATTGACATAAGGAACTACCGAAACCTATAAGCAAAAGTCAGCATAAAATACTGGCCAATGGTGTTCCATTCTTTTTGCTGCAGGTAGTTGCCATTACTAATCCGCTGGATGCCCACAAACTTATTCAGCAGATCAAATCCTTTGAGCGTGAGTGAAGCCTTTTCGGCCTGCATAAAAGCATAGCTCATACTCGCGGTGATTAATGGAATACTCACGGACTCGCTAAAGCTCTGTGAATTGAAATTGGTCACCGTAGCATTCGTTTGCAGGTTCCATCTCTTCCCCGGAGTATAGCGCAGGTTCATGTAATAACTGGTATTAAAAAAGTTATTATCCGGAATCTCGGCTATGGAGAATTGTGATTCTGTAAAGCTGATCGAACCGCCCACTCTAATGTTAACCTTGTCCTTGCTTCGGTTCTGAAAATTCAGGTCAACCATGTGAGTAAGGTTGGTATTCACGTTTTCCTGGTCATTAATCAGGCTTCTATTTCGAGTCCATGTCTCACGCCAGGTAATACTCATGTTGATTCCTAAAGAACGAATCGGGGCAGAGAAACCTATATATGAATTAAAAACCTGGGCATTGTCAACATTTACGGGCATGGTGGTTTGGATCAGCTGGTCATTCACATTTTGTGAAAAGCTGATTTTGTCTTTGGTATAGCTTCCATTCAGTCGAACGAACAAAGAGGTAAATGAAAACTCATCAAAAATCGACCAGGTGAAGTTAAGGTTATGCCTGTATTCGGGCTTGAGGGCCAGGTTGCCTTGGTAAACGGCCAATTGATTTAAAGTATTGGCAATTGGGAATAACTGGTTCGCTGATGGCATACCAATTGAAGTGCCATAGCGTATTTCTACCCTTCTGCCACTGCGATAGTTGTTACGGAAGAACAAGGAAGGAGTCAAAAAGAAGTATTGAGGTTTTGAAGAGGAAACACCAGTCAGAACCTTATCAAATTGGTTGGTATATCCCTTAAAGCCTATGCTGAATTGCTTTTTTAATGTGCCCCTTCTGAAGGTGAGTTCGGGTTGGATGATGGTTTGATCAGCACTAAAGGCTGGGATACTACCATTTATCAGATCGCCTCCATCGTTGAATTCTCCTTCTGTTCGATTAAGGTTGCTATTGTTGATGGCCACCCTGGTGCCAATATCGATTGCCCAATATTTGTTCAGCTTTTGCGTAAAGGTTGGCGTGGCAGAAAAAGCAAGCACGTCTGTATTGTTGTTCCTGAGTTGATGGATTGTATTAATGCCAGCCGGATCGAAAAGTGTGGTGATATTTGTCCAATCCAACACCGATTCGTTCTCACTATAACTGAGCGCATATCTTGTGCTCAGTTGTGTGTCATCACCATTTAACTTGATGGAGTATGATCCATTGACATTGATAGCCAGCTCATCCGAATTGTTAATAGTGTTGTTGCTCAACCTGTTGATCGGATTGGCATCAAGGTCGGAGTTGATAAGGCTCTGGCTAAGTGTGCGATTTGAACCTGCCGTAACATCACCTTTCAGTATTAGTTTTTGAGTTTTGCCAAAGCTATGATTAATGCCAAAATCGATATCGTGCGGCCTGTCACGTTCGCTCTCAATCAGCTCGGCCAATTGGTTATAATTTCCGTTTTCAAGGAAGTTCTGAGTGGACGTTTCCTCTTTAAGGTCTTTTTTCCGGCTATTGCCTAAATAGCTCAGGTAATAGCGGTCACCGGCCTCTGTGTTATAGGATAAATTCAGTCCACCAGCAAAAGACTCATTGATGCCTTTGATACCCTGGCCAAAGGCGTTATTGCCTTTGTTGGTAAAGCCAAACTCGTTGATATTGTTTAACATGCCCAAAACGGCAGTTTGGATGGTGCTTGAGAATCGATAAATCTTCGCCTGGGTTTTGTAGCTCCCCTGGGTTCCGGCTCCGGCATTGATCTCTCCGAAATAGCCTTTTTTATGATCTTCATTAAGAATCAGGTTGATGGTACGATCACGCACGCCATCTTCAATACCTGTAAAGGCGGCCTGATCAGACTTTCTATCTAATACCTGCACTTTGTCAAGCGCATCAGCTGGTAGGTTCTTGGTAGCTACTTTAGGGTCGTTTCCAAAGAACTCTTTGCCATCTACCAGCACTTTGGTCACATCCTCACCCTGCGCTTTTACATTGCCGGCTTCATCCACTTCCACACCAGGTAATTTTTCCAATAGTTCTTCCACAGATGCACCGGCCCTTGTTTTGAAGGCTTTGGCATCATACTCGAGCGTATCTGTCTTAAATTTGATTGGAATTAGCTCCGCCTCTACAATCACTTCATCCAATGTGATTGGCAAAAGCACCTTGTCGCCAAAATCTTCTCCTTTTTGAGAGGGAATTGTCACAAGCTCATAAACAGATTGCATTCCCGAAAATGAGAACTGCATAAGGTATTTGGCAGGCTTAATGTTTTTAATCTGATATAGCCCATCCGTTTTTGTTACTCCAAAATATTTCATGGTTGAATCCACGGGATTCAAAAGCACTACTGTGGTAAATGCTATGGGTTTCATTTCTTCATCCACCACCCGGCCCTTGATGCTATGTTGCGCCATTACCATGGACGAAAAGCCAATCGTAACTAAGAAAATAATGGCAATTCTCTTCATTGGCTTATTCTTGACCTTTTTTAATGCCTCCTTTGCTGCCGTCCCCCTTTTTTGCTTTGGCGGCATTTTTGAACTCTTCCGTTTTTTCCATCACCAGTTGTTCAAACTTGACTTGAGTCATTTGCCGGCCTTTGTTTGGCTTGCTCACAGGATTAACCGAAGCAGACAGGTCTATCTCTGTGGCCAGAATAAAGGTGTTGTCATTTCGATCGACTGCCAGAATCAAGCCTGGTAGTCCGTAATAGCTTTCAGGACCTGCTGATAATGGGATTTCAGAACTGAACCAGGCAGTAATGGTATCATCGCCTTCTTTGATTTCTGCACCGAGGCAAACATAGCCGAGCACTTTTTTTCGTTTGGGGGTAAGCTTCCAGGGTACAGGTGTCAGCTCCGAACTGAGAAGAAAGTTTCGGGTCATAAATTCAACCTGTTCCGTTCTTTCTTGCCTGCTTAAATCGTAAAAAATTTGCTTAACCTCAGGTTTCGGAGTCTTGGCGTAGTTTGCCTTTAGCAAGGCATTTTGCAACTTTTTTGATGGCTGTTCCTTCTGATGCGAGTCTTCCTGAAAAAGTACGCTTTCTCCATTAAAGGTCAGGGTGTAGGAGATTCTATATTCCTTAGGTAGGTCTTTTATGTACTTCTCCCATGAAGGATTGTCCTTGTACACATCAAAGTCATATGCGGCCATACGCTCGAAAACAACTTTGCCAGCCGTCACTTCCTGCGACATCAAACTTGAGTTGAGCGCAGTAATCAGGATGGTGGTGACAAGCGTGGTTTTGAGCAAATTTTTCATCAAACAAGCATTTGGACGGATTCGATTTTAACCCCTTCTATCCGATGTTCTCGGATTGTCCTTCCATTCTTTTACTTTCTCCTTAACTGTCTTTTCAAAAGCCTCACGACTCATTTTTTGCCCACCTGATGGTTGATTCAGCGTGCTGGGAGGATTTAACTCCACCTTCGAGGCTAAGACCAGCATGGTGCCTTCTTTCTCAACGCCCAGGATCATTCCCGGAAGTCCGTGATAACCGTCAGGACCAGCAGATACCGGTATTTCAGAAGTGAACCAAGCAGTGATGGTACCGCCTTCCACTTGCATTTCGGCACCGAAGCATACATAGTCGAGTACCTTTTTCTTATTCGTTGTGATTTTCCAGGCATTTTCGTTCAACTTCTCCTTGACCAGAAAGCTTCGTGTCATAAATTCCAGCTGCTCCGTCTTTTCTCCTTTATCAAAATCCATGAAGATTTGCTTAATCTCTGGTTTGGGTTCGTTTCTTAATTTAACCCCATTCAGTGCCCGTCTAAGCGTGGGGGGCTGTTCTTCGCGCTGGGTAGGATCTTCCTGAAATAGTGCCTGATCCCTGGCAAAGGAGAGTACATAAACAAAAGTCCCCTTTTTTGGTAGGTCTGCAATGAAGTTATCCCAACGGGCATTACCGTTTGGTTTCAGTCCAAAATCAACTACTTTTTCATAGGTGATTGTACCGCTGTCTTGCCCCTGAATATGAGCAGGTAGGGCCAGAAAGAGAGTAGCTAGAACTGCCAGAGTAACGATTGACTTTTTCATAATGGAGATTAATTGCTTAGATGAAGATACAACCAAGTCGTTTAAGGTCATGCTAAAATTATTTAAAGCTGGCAAAATCAGTCTCGAAGCGGCTAACTTGCTTACTAAGCTATCTGAATTGGGTTGAATGGCATCTGAAGCCAGTGAATTTAAGGTTTGAGACTCGTAAAGGTTAGAGTCTCATTGTCTTGAGCGATGCTAGCTCAGTAGAATAAGGACTTTAAATACCGCTAATAATGGTAATATAATCTGATAATTTTATATATTTTTATCAAAGTCTAAACCATAACTAAAACACTTAAAAGTCATGGCGTCAAAGTTCACAAGTACAGAATGGGCGAAAATCACATCATTATTTGATCAATCAGCCGCGAGTTTTGGGCTCCCCAAAAAGAGGTCCAATTCGATTGTAATAGGCACTTTCAACATTCGCAAACTGGGTGCGGTTAACAAGCGATCGAAGCAAAGTTGGGAGTTACTGAAAAATACGATCAGTCAATTTGACCTGCTAGCCATACAGGAGGTCATGGATGATCTTTCGGGCCTCGAGCATTTGGTCTCGTTGCTTGGTGGAGACTACGGCATGGTAGTTTCTGATGTAACTGGGGTGAAACCAGGTTCATCAGGTAATGCTGAGCGACTTGGCTTTCTTTTCAATTGGAAGCGGGTTCAGCGAACAGCCCTTGCCAGCGACATTACCTATGATCGGTCCGAGATTGCCCGCAACCTATACGAGAACCGCCCGGATTTCGATGGAGCTTGGGATGATCACACGAAAAGACTGGGGAGATGGGAAGAGAAGGCAGCTCAGAAGAAGGCTCTAGGCAAAAGAGCACCAGCTAAACCAGGTATTGAATTGCCACGCTTTGTGAGTTTTATTCGACAGCCCCATCTGGTGTCGTTTCGGATACCCGGAAGCGCTGGTGTCAAGCCGTACGAATTGTTGGTCGTCAATGCGCACTTGCTTTATGGAAAAAGCAAAAAGGAAAGAGAATGGGAATTCAGAGCCCTTATTGAGTGGCTTACCGTTAGGGCCAAAAAAGTGGATAAACTTTACCACCCTAATCTGCTGCTGCTCGGAGACTGTAACCTGGATTTTGATGAAGAGGTTACCACGATGCGAGATGACGTTGATGCTTTCATTAAGGATCTGAACAAGAGATTCTTGAAGAGTAAAAAGGCAGCTACAGCGAATTTTCCCATGCTGACCCCTCATCCCATTAATGGGGTACTACGAACAGCCTTGCGGCAAAAACAGACCTATGATCAGATCGGACTATTTGCCAACGACAGTAGATTACCGGTTCCCGATAATAATGCAAATGCCGGTGATAGCGCAGATGGGTATAACTATGGTGTTTTCAATTTGGCAAACCTTATCGCTCAGGCATTGCATGGTAAGAACATAGATCAGGTAACCAAAACGCAACAAAAGGCGATATACAAGAAGGCTGAGTTTGACATCAGTGATCATATGCCTACCTGGATCAGGTTGCCCAAGCCTGCTTGATGAGGTTGGTTGTTTTCTTCATGAAGTTTTTTTAGGTCAACCTCAGGACACAAATATCAGTCCTTACTGTCATTGCGAAGAACCTGTAGCGTAGCGGAAGGTGATGTGGCAACCCGCCTGCCGGACGGACAGGTCCGTCCGTTCTAAACTGCGGTAGTCAAGAACAGACGGATTGCCACGGTCGTGCCTCCCTTACAATGACAGAAACTTATTGGCTTGAAGTCATTCCCATTGCATAGGAATTTTTGTCGCTTTCGTTTGTATCCTCACAAACGAACTGGGGATAATTTTCTAAGGGCCTATTCCAAAGAAAGATGTTTGTTAAGAAATAAACATGGCCCCAATAAATTGCCTTTTATGAGCCCTGAGTCCATCCAGAGGCCATATGAGAAGAGAGAATAAAAAAATTAAAAATAAAAGTAGGGTGCCATTCAATTTATGCGGTGTAGGGGTAAACAATTCATAAATAAACCTAAATACAATGAGAAAGTTGAAAATGATGTCATCCCTGTTGATGGCAATTGTGATGATGGGAGTCTTATTCTCCTGTGATAATGAAGAAGGAACAGAACCTACGATTGATGGTTCAGAATTAGTTGCGGCTATTGAGTCGGCTACCAATAAGCAGGATATAAGTTCAAATGCATTGCCTTTTAGTGCTTCCGTTGTTTTGGAAAGAGATTTTTCAGAAAGCTTTGTCTCCAGGGCACAGTTGGCACCTGAATTGGGATATGAAGTGAGCATGAGACTAGGACAAGGCGCAGATGTCGGGGAAGCCTCTGTGGTCTTTTTTAATCTGAATGGTGTAGAGCTAAGTGATCAACAAGGCATACTCCGGGATAGTGTTGATAGACAAGGTCGTAGAAGAGGAAGAAAAGCGAGGGGTATCAGAAACTGCTTTGATTTTGTTTTTCCCGTTTCCCTAACCATGCCCGATGCCAGTGTAGTCACTTTGAACAGTGGTGAGGATTGGACACTTATCAGGGAGTGGTACCAGGCGAATCCTGATGCCAATGAACGTCCGGCTTTCGTTTTTCCATTGCAAATAGTTTTTGGAGATGAGATTGTGGACATCAACAACCAGGAAGATTTTCAGGAAGCCAAATCAGCTTGTGAAGTAGATCGAAGAAGAGGCAGATGTTTTGAGCTGGTTTTCCCAATAACATTCACCATGCCTGACCAGAGTGAAATTACACTGCAGGGTAAAGAAGATTGGACCTTGATTGATGCCTGGTATGAGGCCAATCCGGATGTTGACGAACGACCAGATCTTGTATTTCCTGTAGATATCGCCTATAGAAATGATAGCACGGTAACGATCAACACTCAGGAACAATTGTTGGGCGCCAGAGCAGAGTGTGAAACTGACAGAAGACGTAGCGCTTGTTTTGGACTCGTATTCCCAGTCACCTTTGTGATGCCTGATGCTTCTGAAATCACAGTGGAGGCTCGTGGAGACTTTGGAGAAATCAAGGCTTGGTATAGAGCCAACCCGGATGCCGATGAACGTCCAGACCTGGCTTACCCGGTAGAGATTGAGTTTGAAGATGGCAGTATACAGACGATCAATAGTAAAGAAGAACTCCTAAGCGCCAAGGCAGATTGTGGGTAAAAGCAGATGGCTTATACCAGATGCATTTGACACATTGAGTGGAAATGGTTAAAATTAGAGCGGCATGTGTAGAAGCAGGCCGCTCTAAACCTCGTCCTGTGACAAAAGAAAAGTTTAAAGAATGCTTTGACCTTTGGTTCGATGAATTGCGGAGTTACATCACCTATAGATGTTGCGATGCTGATCTGGCCACAGATATTGTTCAGGAAACGTTTGTAAAGATGTGGGAAAAGAAGATCGATTATCAGGGAGAGCAAACGAAAGGGTTGTTATACAAAATGGCTAACGAACTATGGATTTCTCAATACAGAAAAGCACAATCGGAGAAAAAGTACAAGTTTTCATTTTCGTTCAAGCAAGCACATAATGATACGGAGGAGCAGCTCTATTATGACGAGCTGAAGCTTAGATACGAGGTGGCTTTGGCTAAGCTGCCGGAGAAAAGAAGAGCAGTCTTTTTAATGAGTAGAATGGAAGAGATGACTTACCAGCAAATATCAGAGAGGTTGGATGTTTCGGTAAAGGCGGTTGAAAAAAGGATGAACCTTGCATTGCAGGAATTACGAAAAACATTGAATCATGGAAAATGAGAAGGATAAAAATGATTTGACTTCTGATAAGGAGCAAGACCTCTTTTCCAACCTTGAATTTTCTTATTCAAGGTCGAAGGATGATGTTTGGAACGCACTTGACAAGGTCACATCAGGTGAGCCGGCTCAAGTGGAGGAGGTGGCCAAACAGGGCAAGGTGGTTTCTATCAATTGGCGCGTATTGAGTGTGGCGGCCTCTGTAGTATTGATATTGAGTGCCGGACTTTTCGCCAGATTTTATACAACTACCGTTGAGGTAGGGCCGGGTGAATTCACGAATCACACGTTGCCGGATGGGTCAGAGATACACTTAAATGCAGCAACTGCAATCAGCTACTCACCTTACTGGTGGAAGATGGATCGCTCGGTTGAGCTGAGTGGAGAAGCTTATTTTGTAGTAGCCAAGGGTAAAAAATTCAGTGTTCACACTGAGTTGGGGACCACTGAGGTACTTGGAACGGAGTTTAATGTCTATGCCAGGGGTGATGATTTCCACGTCTTTTGTGAAACCGGTAGGGTAAAGGTCACCAGTGATGTGTTGGTGGATAATTCACCTGAAGAGGTAGTTTTGACCAGGGGAGAGTTAGCCATTGTTGAGCTTAACAGTTCATCTAAAACCAGAACACTTGTCAAGCAGACGGAAGAGGTGGAGGACAATGTGATTCTATCCTGGAGAACAGGACAGTTCATCTACAATACAACACCATTGTCTAAGGTTTTTGAAGATATGGAGCGACATTATGGTGTTTCTATTCGCCTCATTGGCACAGAAGCTGATGACCAGGGTTATACTGCATCACTTAAAAGGGATTTGACCTTAGAGGAAGTACTTCAAACCATCTGTTTGACTAAAGGTCTAACCTCTGAAAAACAGGGGGATAATTCCTACCTTATTCAACCAAAAAGACCTGACTAAACTCCTTTGAAAGCGAGACTCTCTTTCATCCTATGTTTGATTTTGTGCGTAACTGCCAAATCTTTCAGCCAAACTGTGACCCTGGATTATAATCAGGAGCCGCTTAACGATATATTGCTAGATTTGAACGACCGGTTTCGTGTTCAAATCTCAATCAACTCCTCCACAGCCAACAATTGTTTGATCACGATTGATCAGGCTTTTGAGTCCATGGAAAAGGCCTTGCGGGCCTTAGCTGATCGATGTGAGTTGGACTTTGTAAAAATTGCGGATGTCTATGTGTTTAATGCTAAGCCTGTAGTAAATCCTGAAACTGAAAAACCACAGAAAAGACCTCCACAATATCTCTATCAGGGATTGATTGTTGAAAATGGCACAGATGAACCGCTACCTTTTAGTCTTATTAAGCTGGAAAATGGAGGGGTGGTTTCAGATGAGAACGGGCGATTTTCATTTAAGTCGCAGCAACAGGAAGAGCGCGGAATATTTAGGTACCTGGGCTACGAACCAGCCGATACATTGGTGAGCCACAGTAATAGCCTGGTCATTGCTTTGGATCCCAAACTGGTTGAATTGGGTGAAATAGAAGTGGTTTCGCCAAGGGGCCTTTCGCCTCTGACCAATATTGGTGGTAGTGCCGGTTACATCAGGTTCAATGACATCAGCAACAATCTGGTACCAGGCCTTAGCGATAATCTAATCTTTAACAACCTTCGATTATATCCCGGTGTTATGGCAGCGGGTGAGTCCATAGCCGATTTTGTAATCTGGGGTTCCTATGCCGGACAAACCCATGTGACTTATGATGGAATAAGCATGTTCAATAGCTGGGGGGTTAATGATGATATGGGTAGGGTAAATCCTTATATGATCAAAAATGTGGAGGTATATAAAGGAGGATATAATGTACAGTATGGCGACCGCATTGGAGGTGTTGTGATGATGGACTCCAGATCAGGCAATAAAAATAAGGCGGGTGGCAGTATTAGTTTGACTAACCAATTGGGTAATGCTTACTTGAACGTACCTCTATTCAATAATTCTGCTACCCTGCAACTCGCAGGTAGAAAGACTATTTTTGATGACTTTGACCTGGCAACCGGCTTCGATCAGAATATTGATCTGATTGTACCCAAGTATGACTACTCAGATTTTAACCTGAAGTTTTCAGCCTCCTTTGCAAATTCTGATCAGCTGGAGATTAGTAGCATATACAGTGAGGATACCTATAGCGGAAATGTAGTGCGTCCTCAAAGGCGTGATTTGGTTCAAGATATTGGTTTGAATTCCAAGCAATCAGGAGCATCCTTGAAATACTCAAAAAATTGGGACAAAGGTGGAATCTCAAATTTACTTATTGCCCGTAGCAATTATGACCCTCAATTTACTGCCAACTATTTTCTTGACATTGGCCCGGGGCCAACGGGTGATACCCTAAGAAGCTATAATTGGACCAATCCCATTGAAGAGTTCAAGACCAGCCTCACGCACACATTTGTGGCATCCCAGCATCATCAAATTCAACTCAGTGGATCTGTTATACATAATAATGTATCGCTTAAATCGAATGCGGATCAGCGAGTGATTGAAAATACTTCGGAAGAATCAAGACGCCTTTCTCTATATGCACATGACCAAATTCAGTGGAGTAATAATTTTTCCATGCAGCTGGGGCTCAAAGCTGATATGCCTAAGGGCAGTGGCAAGATTTTTATTCAACCCAGAGTGAACGTAAAGGTGAATCTGTCTCCTCGCTGGAATATTCATGGCGCCTGGGGACTTTATAATCAGTTTGTTTCAAAAAATTCGGTCATCGATGAGTTAGGCAATCGATCTGAGGTATGGCAGATAACAGATGGAACAAATGCTGCCGCTTTAAAATCGGAACATAATGTACTTGGATTTAACTATACCTCAAGCTTCTTTGAATTTGGATTGGAGGGTTTCTACAAAAACTCCAGTGGCTTCAGCAGGTTTTTCTTGAATCGGAATGGTAACACAATTTTCGTGACGGGCGAAGCTCGTACCAAGGGTTTGGAAGTTTTCGCCAGGAAAAAGGTTTGGAGGCACGAGTTTTGGGTTTCCTATACACTTTCAGAAGTGGAGGAGCGCTTTAGCAATCGGAACAGGGTTTCAGACTTTCAGCTGGCCCCCCAGAGTCAGCGACATGAACTCAAGGCAGTTGCAGCTTTCGATTTCAGCCCTGTCCAGCTTTCCATAACCAACGTATATGGCTCGGGTTTTCCAAACAGTACATTGATACGGGCTCCTGATGAATTCGAGGCCTATTGGAGAACTGACCTTGCTTTACAATATCGCTTTGGCCTGGAGAAACTTGATTTGGAAGCCGGCCTTTCTATCCTCAATCTGTTTAACAATCGAAACGTACGTTTGAATCAATCCATTAACTCTCCTAATGGTGCTCGTATCAACACAGTAGGTATTCCCTTCACGCCAACGCTATATTTTAACCTCACTTTTTGAGGTAAAACGGAGTAGCTCAATTCCCAAAATTTGTGATCAATCCCAAAATGGGAGTGGTCAACGACAAAGAAATAGTTTTAAAGGCATCAACGCTTGCATTTTGCGATTGGCCCTAAGATTGGAGAACCAGACAGTTCTAAGTTGGAGGGAAAATGAAAATAGTGAAAAAGTTACCTGTCTTTGTTGGTCTTACCTGCTCAATATTTCTGATAAGTTGTACTGGGGGTTTTGTTACCCATAATGGCTTTCTTGAGAATGGGCAGAAAGAATTTAAAGAATCTTTGGTGGGCAAATGGCAAATCATTCTTGAGGAACAAGATATGATTGGACCTACATTATATGAGTTTTATAAAGACAAAAAGAGAAATGTGAAGCTGAGAGTTAACGGTCTGGATGTGAAAATGGAAGGCCTGAATAGCTTTGATGGGATGTTTTTCGATTTTAAATATGCTGACGGAAACGGAAAAGAGGTTAGCGTATTTTGCAATTTTAGAAGCTATGCCAAGAACCGACTCGTAGTTACCCACGATACGCTCCGGGCAAATAAGACCACAGACCTATCTGCTATGCTTCTTGGGAAAATGGATAAACCAAAAGATCGGGTTGTGGTAGATTTAAAGAATAATTGACTGGTTAGAATTTATTCTGCAGACCCTTTTTGCCTTTAGAATGGACAATTATGGTGCTTTTTCAATCTTTAAATGGAAAGAAAGTAAAAACTAATTGTCAGTTTTTCGTGGTTATTTGATGGTTTCGCTACCTTTGAGGAACAATTTGACTTTTGAAATTACAAAAATGCCTGAATGGAGGTGTTCCATTCAGTAGCGATTTCATTTGTCATTTTGTTACGACCATTAAATTTTTACTAACTAAATCTTACAAATGCGTTACGATTCGCTTGCTACCAATGCCTTCTTTCCTTTATGGAGAAAATATAGACCTGCCATACTTAAACTGATGGTGGACAGCGTAAATATTGAAGCCCAGAAGTACCAGTTCTCGAAGCACGAATTTGAGGATTTAAACCCCAGAAAGAACACAACCTACTCTTTTAAACTGGAAGTATTTGAAGGAGCTCCACTGACTCCTATCAAAACATCAGAATTGGCTCAGGACCTTTTGGTACTATTGAAGCAATCCGAAAAGGCAAATAGCCTGATGCAGACTTCAACCTTTCTTTTTGAATTGGATAAGCAATTTGTGATGCATATCAGCTCTGTCCCAATGGCACAGGAAGAGGAGGAAACAGAAGAAGATGAGTCAGCACCAGAAACCGATGGGGCTGCGGACGATGCGGAAAAGGCCGCTGAGTAGATTTCTCAGACCCAAGAAAAACGACATTAAAAAAGAGACTGTCTCAAAAGGCAGTCTTTCATTTTTTCTACAAAATTATATTCGGTTCATTTCGTGTCTCAAAGCTTAATGACTCCAGTTTGTAACTTGGGTGCACGATTGCTTAGTTCCAAGTCACAGACTTGAAACATTCAACGAATATAATTTGGTCATGACCGGCCTCAATTTCCTATTGAGACAGCCCCTTTCTTTTTTGGTGGAGACATATCCCTGAATAGTTTGATAGGCTGGGCATGCGTACCAGCTGTATCATTGTGCATCTTTTTCACATCTGTTACCCGAACTGGATTCCACAGGTACAGCGCTCTCAATTTTGTTTTCTTCAGGCTAGTATATATCTTGTCACTTTGTCGATGATATAAAATGAGAGAGCACATTGGAGAATTGGAGGAGCTTGCCTTGCTGGTGGTGGCAGTGATATCAGGAGATGCCTATGGTGTTTCTGTAAAGGACGAAATCAAAGCAAGAACAGGAAGAACTTTGACGATTAGCTCAGTGCATAAAGTACTGAAACGCCTTGAAAGTAAGAGGATGGTTGAATCTTCTTTTAGTGAAGCCCTGCCCGAACGGGGAGGTCGGAAAAAGAGGTTATTCTCAATTACCAGCCTTGGCAAGCAGGTGCTTTCGGAGATTCACGAGGAGCGAAATCGTATTTGGAATGATATTCCTGGATTTATTTGGGAGGAGGGATAATTGAAAGATAGGAGCACACTCAATACTGAACTTCCTAAATGGCAAAAGTGGCTTTTGCAGAAATTTTGCCCAAGTGAAGAACTTGATGAAGTTGAAGGTGATTTAGTTGAATTATACCTAAGGCGCAGATCACGATATGGGAAAGCGATTGCCAATCTGGGTCGTTTTTTCGAAGTGCTTGGCTTCTTCAACTTTCAAGTCTTAAAGAATCCACGGCTTAGTACGGGAGTTTGGACTGTTTTCAGAAGTGCCATAAAATCTGGTGGCCGGCAGGTATTAACTCACAAATCCTCACATTTGTCAAACCTCGTGGCCATTGCGCTTTCAATTGCCACATTTCTCTATTTGTCTGCCTTCATCCTTAAAGAAGAATCTTACGACCAATTCCATAAAAATGCTCAGTCTGCATACAGACTTTATACAGAAGGAACATTTGAAAGAGGGAATTCGATTGTTCCCTTAAGCATAGGTACACACATTGAACAAAACCTTCCAGAGGTAATCAATTCGGTTCGCATGGAACGCAGTCATCATGTCAATGTCAGTGATGAGTCAGGAGACAACCGGTTTTATGAACGCTTGTTTGTCCAAGTAGATGATGCATTTTTTGATGTGTTCGACTACCAGTTTCTCGATGGATCGGCAAGAGGCTTGAAAACACCGAATGCACTCTTAATCAGTGATCGGTTGGCACAAAGATATTTTGGAAAACTGAATGTAGTTGGAGAGACACTAACGATTGAAAACACCGACTATTTAATTCAAGGTGTATTCGAAAATATAAGGGAGAAATCGCATTTGGATTTTGAACTGATCGCATCGATATCTAAAACGGCCGGCCAAGGTTTCAGCAGCCAGGGCTGGACTTATCTTCAACTCAAAGGCGGTACAGACCCAATTATTTTTGAAGAAAAAATCAATGAGCTGGACATGAGTGCCTTGGTTCCCTCTGCAAAAATGAATTTGCGTGTTCAACCGGTGACTGACATACACTTGAAATCAGACCTGTTGGCCGAGATTGGTACTAATGGAAATTATAATTCAATAAGAACCCTAAAACTCATTTCCTTTCTACTGTTGACTTTGGCCATTGCCGGCTTTATCAACTTTATCTCTGTGGCTGTTTTCAAGAGGAGCAAGGAAGTGGCCTTGCGCAGGATCATGGGAAGCTTGAGGAGCCAGTTCTTCGTCCAGTTTACCACTGAGTCCTTGGTGATTTTGACCTTGTCTTTAGGCTTTGCGTTCCTACTTACACTCTCCCTCTCAGGCTTGTTTGAACAAGTGACAGGCGTAAACCTGAGTGCTGCGGAAATCATGAATCCACAAACTACCTTATTGTTGGTATTCCTGTTACTTGCCGTTGGAGTGATCTCCAGCTTATACCCAACCATCGTTTTTTCTTCCTTAAAACCCGTCCTCTTTCTTCGCAGTGGTTTAGTTCAGTCCTCAGGCAAAGCACTTTTTCGGAGTGCACTGATCTCCCTTCAGCTAATTATTACCTGTGGATTAATTATCTCTACGCTGGTTATTTATCAACAAATCGATTACCTCAGCAATGCCGATTTGGGCTACAAAAAGGACCACGTTTTAATCTTGCCCCTTACGTCAAGTAAGCTCCGAGAAAACTATGCACTTATAAAATCAGAGTTGAATGACATCCCGGCAGTTAGCATGGTGGCGGCCTCACAAAGCAGTCCTTTGGGAGCGGGATTTCAGCGATCCCTCGAGGTTGAAGGCGTGCAATATACCGTCAAGCAGATGAGCGTGGATATTGAATATTTTGAGCTCTTAAAGCTATTGACGAAGGAGGGAAGAACATTTAGTGCTGAGCTACAAACGGATAAGTTGTCTACTGTGGTGATCAATGAGAGCATGGCTGCCTTGTTAGACCAAGAGGACGTTTTGGGTGCTTCTGTCAGCACTTTTATGGCTGAGAAAAAGGTGATTGGCGTGATCAAAGATTATCACGTGGGCTCATTGCATGAACAGGCCGTTCCCATGATTTTTGAATATGATCCGGGCTACTTCAGTTACTTTTTGATCTCCTTTGAATCTACTGACGTTTCGAGCCTTATTGATCAGGTAGGGGGTGTGATTTCCGAATTTGATGCCGAAGTGCCTTTCGAATTTGACTTTCTTGATCAGGCCTATGCCAGGAAATATCAGGAAGAAAGGCAGCTTGGGAAGATCTTTGTTTGGTTTTCTGTGGTGACTGTTATCATCGGTATTGTTGGTGTGTTCAGCATCTTGTCTTTTTACTTTCAGTCCAGAATGATGGAGCTCAGCATCAGAAAAATCCTTGGGTCTTCAAATACTTCTTTGGCCTTTGTTATTTCAAAGGAGACCCTATACGCTTCAATAATTGCAGTAACTCTCGCCTCAGTTTTGGGCTATTATGGTTTGAAAAGTTGGCTTGACGCCTTTGCCATGCGCATCGAACTATCACTATGGTTACCGCTGTATAGTGTAGCCCTTCTTGGTGTAATCCTCTTGAGCATTCTGCTTTCTGTCTTAAGAAGGGTTCACCTAATGAATATCAGAATTCAATTAATCCAAAACTGATTCTTTATGAAAAAACTGATCTCAATTCTTGTTTTAATTTCGGCCCCGGTCATTGGCCAGGCTCAAGAGGTAACTGTTTCAAAAGTTATCGAGGACTATGCCAATGCTGTTGGCGGTGACGCCTATAGCAATTTGAGTTCTATTTATCTGGAACAGACCGCCACCTCAAGAGGCCGTGAATCTTCAGAATACATCTTTAGGCGTCAACCTGACAGCTATTTGAAGCAGACAGTTGCCGGAACCAGCAACGAAATGAAGAATGAGGGACAAGTTCAAATGAAAGCGATAAGAAGTGCCAATACTTCTATCCTCTTTGTTGACGGTAAGGCCTACCAAAAGCATTCAATGACTGGTGGCAAATACAATGAGCTACCCGCAGCTTATCAGTCCACCCTGCTCAAAGACAAGGACATTTTACCTAGGCTTTTGACACTGCATGCACGAGAGAGTGCCGGAAAATTCAAATATGCAGGTACACAAAAACTCGATGGCGAGGATGTATATGTTATCGTTTATGATTCCGATGGAGAAAAGGAGTCCTATTATATTTCAGCCAAAACAAAACTCTTAGTGAAGAGGAGGGAAACCGTAATTCTTAATTCTGCCGGCCAGACCATGACCATAGATGTGCTTTATCAGGATTATCGCGCTGTCGGTGATATCCAAATACCCTATAAAGAAGTACAGCAGTCTACAACCGGTGCGGCTTTCAAAACACTGGAGATTAAAATAGTAGAGCTGAACAAGGAATTTGAGGCCGATATCTTTAAACATTAAAAGCGAGAATCATCACGGCCTTTTCGCAAAAAACTTTAATAAAAATTTTCAAACAGAGCCTTTTGCAAATTGATAGTGAAGCCCTACATTTGCAGACCCTAACACAAAAGGTGTTAAACATGGTGGTTGTAGCTCAGTTGGTTAGAGTATCGGTTTGTGGTACCGAGGGTCGTGGGTTCGAGCCCCATCTTCCACCCATAATAATGAAGGCCTCCCTTGTGGAGGCCTTTGTGTTTTTAGCCATTTGTATTGGTACGAGCGTTGACGAGCCTTTGGCTGTCAAGATGCTGACCAAAGCGTCAGCACCCCATCTTCCACCCCTAGAATTTGAAGAGGCTATCTCCAAAAGAAGCTAGGCAAGGAGGTGGATCCCAGCAAAAATTTATTGTTACAACCAGCTTAAGTATTACATTTCGCTAATTCTTAGAATTAATAACTCCCACAGAGAACGGGTATTCATAACTTTTTGATTATTATTATGTAGGATTGAATGATTAATGTCAAAAAATAGAAGGGCATATCCGAGAACAAAACGGCAGACTATTGTCGCTTCAAATACAGATTCGAAAAGTTCGACCTTCCAATCCCGCCTCAAGTATCTTCCAATTGTCTATGCTGGACTGATTGCCTATTCGGCCATCAGAAACACGATAGTTTATGGCTTTTACAACATCGAAATCATAGGTTTTCTTACTATGGACGAGTTGATAATGACACCATTGACAACCATATTACCAATCTTCATTTATTTGTCCATTTTCACGGCATTACCACATTTTACTCAGGACCGATTAAGTTCTAAGTCCTCTAGTGAGGCAATTATTAGATCTGCTGTTCGATCAATGAGCTTTACAGCTGCCCCCATCTTAATTTTTGCCATTGCCTATTCCCGTATAGCTTTCGATTTTACAAAAACGGGGAGTTCAATGTTTATTAAATCGGGATTATTTGTTCTCGTATTTGTATTCACATTATCACTAATACGTGAACCCAAGCAAGTCTTAGAAAGGCTCAAGAAGAATTTTTATACTGTTTTTGTAATCTTCTTACTTCTTATAGATATGTCAATGGCAATGATTCCGGAGGTTTTTACTTCTCTAAATTATGTTCAAGCAGAATCTTTGGCCGGAAAACATATGTTATTAGATGAGTCGAGATTAATCGGTCAAACAAAAAACTGGTTATTCACTGTCCAAGACAGCACCAAAAAGGTGGAAATAATTCGTCTGGAGGGCGTGCACAAAATATTTTACTATAAACAGAAAAATAACGTTTTGGAGAACATAGATAATTTCTTTGATGATATCCTTTTTAAATCTGATGGTGTCAAGACATCAGAAAAAAGAATTTCTAAAGACTCCGTTCAATAACCTAGCCTTTATCCTCGGCCAACTACACAAATTAATGGATTCGCAGTGCAGCCACCTTTAGTTAAAAATTGTCGACTTCCCCCGAATTTTAGACTGGATACACTGAAATACGTGAATACGTTTTTTCGATTAGTCTCACAGTCTACTTTTAGAAACAAGTTGGACTGGTGTAATTCACTGTTATGCTGTTGGGTATCCGACAATAGTCTTCTTTTTATCAAGTTCTTACTTAAAAAAGATTAAAGGTGATTTTAGAGAGTATAAATGTAAAAGAGGAAAGAAACAATTTAATTGAATTGCGCGTTTTACACTTTGAATGCCGATCGATTTCAGCAATATCGCAGAAGGAACCATTGCAACTCTTGCAGCAGCTCTCGCCTTGGGCATTTATCATATAATGTTCAAAGTGCAGTGGATTGAACCCAATCCGGTTGAGATAAAAAAAAATCCAATTATCTAGATTATTCTAAGTTATAATTAGAACTATTAATGAATGTTATACTTCAATTAAGTATTGAGCGAACATAATATTTACGTTCGATGAATAACAGCATTTCAATAATTTTGCATTTGTTTTTCTGTGTTGACACCTACTATTTTCAAAAAAGAGCTTATTTGTCTGAATGATAGAAGTCTTGGCACCAGTGAGATGAAGTGCTTAAACCAACTTCAAAATTATCATATTCCTGCTCATGCAGTGATAACAAAATTTGCCAAATAGGCCAAGCAAATTAGGCCAAGTACATATTGGGTACCTATATAAATGACGCCCCTTAAGTTTTGAAAGTCGAAATTTTTGCTTTCAATTTTTAATCCAAAAAATACTATAGTGGTATAGTAAAAGGCGAGGTCAATTCCTTTTGTATTTAACTTTTTAAATTTCCTTTCTTTAATAGAAAAAGTCTGGTATTGATTTCTGGCATCTATGCTTTTTTGAAGAGAGGGTGTGGTGTATGCATTGCTATAAATATGTGAGAAACGTAACCAGTTAATGATCCAGAAAAAAATGAATAGGCCACCGGTCCATGTCCAAATTCGTCCTTTTGCATAACCATAATCATTCCAATATTTTTGAATTAAATTCAAACTCCAACTGGCAATATTTGCATTTGGATTGCTTAACAATCTAAACTCCTGATATTCCTTGTCTAATTTTTCATAACTAGTCAGTTGGCCATTATTCTCAAACTTGTTAAGTACCTGCTCATACAAATTAGTTGCCTTTTCATAAGACGCAATATCATCGATGGGAGAAATTGCCAATCGAAATTTATCATAAGAAAATTTAATTTTGTCTAGTGGAGCACCGTAAAGATCAATGGAACAATAATCTTCACCACCGTCAATATGAGGTAACAATTCAACTCCACTCAAGTCAATAATACCTCCTGATGTTATCCCAGAGAAACTCAAATGTCTTGGTAGAATAAAATTTGAAAAATTCGCACCAAACTTAAAATGTGAACCATCAAATATTAGAGAATCTTTAACAAAAAAGCTTGGTATTCGTCCTACCCCAAATTTTTGTAAAAATGCATTTCCTACTAAAGATTTCAATTCAACATTAAACTCACAATTCCTAAACTCTAGATTTCTTTCAAATTTAGTATAGTCAAAATTTATACCCTTAAAGAACTTAGTATTTTGGAATACAGGGGTTCCAAAATATCTTCCTTCGATACTTAATCCTTGCAATAGTTGGATGCTATCCCAAAAAAAACTTTTTGTTCTATCGAATGAATCTATTTCAATTTCAACATATTCCTGGAAATGAATGTCCTGCTCAATCATATTACCAGTTCTTGGGAATGACGGATGAAGACGATGAAAGAAGGTACCATCTATATAATCGTCATAGCTATTTAAAATTGAGTCATTATTATATTTCACCATGCCTCTTATTACAGATATGTGTCTTTGGTAGATTTTCAATTGCATTTTGGCAGGGTCATAATACTCTAAAGAATCTGGGATTAGAGATAACATGGGATTTTGGCAGTATCCATAATTCAAAGAGTAAAATGATAATAGCAGTATAATCCGGATGATATATTGTTTGAAGGTGTCCTTCATTTCCTGATTAAAATAATAAAAAACCAGTTATACATCAAAGAGTCTTAAGAATAACGAACTACAAGTGTGCAAAGAGTTCCTTCAGTTATCCATTAATTTGGTCCGCCTAGTGCGATGGATGTAGATCCTTTCAGTTAATCTCAAATCCAGCTGAATTGATGGTTATAACCTTACCCGTTAAAAAGTCTTGATATGTTTTCATCGCTCTACCTCCTTCTTTTCTGTAAATGTGAAATAGCCTATGCCATTGCTTCGGTATTCATAAGGCTCATTGATATCGAATTCATACATGGCATAGACTGCCTTCTCGAGAGGACCTGTGATCAAAGGGGCCTGGACTAATCCTTATCTATCAAACTGTAAACGATGGCCAATAGAGCCTTCAATCAATTGACCATTATGATAAACCAGATTGCCTGAAACAATAGTAGCAGTTACGGAAGATTGAAATTGATGGCCCTCAAAAGGAGACCAGCCACATTTGGAAAGCACATTGTTGGCAGAAACCTCCCAGGGTTGGTTAAGATCAACAATCACGATATCAGCATGATACCCTTCCTTCAAATAGCCTCTTTTGTCAATTTCAAAAAGGGTAGCTACAGCATGTGAGGTCTTTTCAACAATCTTCTCTAAAGAGATTTTGCCCTGATGGCAAAGGTCAAGCAAAGCCATCAATGAATGTTGTACCAAAGGTCCCCCGGAGGGCGCCTTGAAGTAGCTGTTTTGCTTTTCTTCTAAAGTGTGCGGGGCATGATCCGTGGCAATCACATCAATGTTATTGTTGAGTACCCCTTGTAGAATACCGTCCCGATCGCTGGCAGTCTTTACTGCCGGATTCCATTTAATCAAAGTGCCTTTTTCCGCATAATCACTTTCTTCGAACCAAAGGTGATGCACGCAGGCCTCAGCCGTAATCTTCTTGTCTTTAAGTGGGACTGAACTTTCAAAAAGCCCCACTTCTTTAGCGGTGGAGATATGTAGAATATGTAAACGCGCTCCGGTCTTTTTAGCCAAATCAGCTGCAAAAGAAGACGAGGCAAAACAGGCTTCTTCACTTCTGATATAAGGATGTTGGCCTATCGGCACATCCTCTCCATATTGCTCGCGCGCCTTGGCCATATTGGCCAGAATAATTTCTTCCGATTCGCAATGGGTGGCAATAAGGGTAGGAGCATTCCGAAAAATCCCTTCCAGTGTAGATTGGTTGTCCACCAGCATATTACCCGTGGAAGAACCCATAAACACCTTAATACCACAGACCTGTTTCGGATCAGTTTTCAAAACCTCATCCAAATTGTCATTGGAAGCCCCCATAAAGAAGGAGTAGTTGGCCAAAGAACGTTCGGCCCCAATGTCGTATTTGTCTTGCAGCAGGGTCTGTGTCAGTGCATTCGGCACAGTATTCGGCATTTCCATAAAGGAGGTAATGCCTCCTGCTACGGCTGCCCGAGATTCTGTATAAATCTCAGCTTTATGCGTCAAGCCAGGCTCTCTGAAATGCACTTGATCGTCAATCAACCCCGGGATCACATGTTTGCCTGCAGCATCAATCACTTGATCAGCTTGCAGGTGACTCAAATCATTTCCGATCTGATCAATCAGACCATCTTTGACAAAAATGTCCGATTCGAATATTTGCCCTTCGTTTACCAGGGTACCGTTTACAATCAGGATGGAAGGCATCGATGCTTTTTAATTAAATGCTGTTTGACGTAATTGCAAAACTATAAGATTTACCGATCTCCCCGTCATGCCTTCAGAAAACCTTTCATTCGAATCTCTCAAACTGACCCGTCAGTTTCTGAATGCCATTGATGACCTTGGCTATACTGAGCCAACATTAATCCAGCAAAAGGCGATTCCATTGGCCATG